>JAJXYO010000022.1 GCA_021780495.1 Deltaproteobacteria bacterium | reverse complement strand
TTCAAAGCGTCACCTCTCTGTCTTAATAGTTTTGTTGGGGAATAAAACTATCTTAACACAGTTGGTGGCGCTTTTATATTAATAATAACAATATGTTATGCTATTTTTCGCTCTGCGAAAGTTGAGTCAGTTATGAAACAGTTGGCTCATGCGCCACACGGATCGACATCGAGATTGAAGCCGGCATCATCGTCAGCACACAATTTATCGACGGCTGCGCAGGCAACACCCAGGCGGTGGCCGCACTGGTCAAGGGAATGCCGGTTGAGGAAGCGGTGCGGCGATTGAAGGGGATCGCCTGCCAGGGGGATACGTCGTGTCCGGATCAACTTGCCCGGGCTCTGGAAACGGCCCTGTGACATCTGACAGAGTAACCGGCAGAGGTGAATCATCATTTTCAGATCTAGGACGTATTCGGCTGCATCTCGATGCAGCCGGTGAAGAGAGGATAAATTTATGAACAGCACGGAACCTTCGGCCCTGGACAGATCCCTGGCAAAGATATGCGAGCTCTGCCCGGTCTGCCTCCATGCCCGCTATCACCAGAAGGGTATGGTCTTTGACTTTGTGAAGAAGGTCGAGCAGGATACCTGTCCGTTCTGCAAAGCCTATGAACGGATACATGGGAAAAAGGCCCATGAAAAAAGAGGATAATCATGGCAACCGGAAAGCGTTGAGCAAAACCACTGATCAATACTGCCGAAACGACTATTCTCGGAACTCCCGCATCCGGCCAGCGGCCGGACCGGTGCCGGATCCCCGCAATTCGTGCCACGAATCCGATACCTGTGCCATGAGCGCACTACGAGATCTATTTTCCCCCCTTGACATACTCCCGCATCACCAGCTATCATTTGATATACATATCACATGACAGGTGGCACGAGCATGCAGACACTTACTACCCGCCAGCAGCAGGTCTATACGTTTATCAAAGAGTACCTTGACAGCAACGGCTCTGCTCCCACCCTGCGGGAGATCTCCACCCATATCGGCACCGCCGGAACGGTCACAGCCATCGGTCACGTCAATGCCCTGGAGAAGAAGGGCTACCTTCGCCGCCGTGAGGGCAGCTCACGCGGCATCGTCCTGACCCGATCGCCTGCTGCAACCGTCGCGCTGCCCATTGTCGGCAAGATACGGGCCGGTATGCTGCAACCCGCCATTGAGGATATCTCCGGCTACCTGAGCGTGGACAGCAGCCTGATCAAGGGCGACGGCTGCTACTTCCTCAGGGTGGAAGGGGACTCGATGATCAACAAGGGCATCCTCCCCGGCGATACGGTCCTGATCCGTCCCCAGCGAGTGGCCGACAACGGCGAGATCGTGGCGGTCATGGTGGATGGTGACGCCACCCTCAAGCAGTTCTTCCGGGAACACGACCGCATCCTGCTCCAGCCGGCCAACCCCGACTACGAGCCGATAGTCATCCTGCCCGGCCAGGGCGAGGTGACGATCATCGGCAAGATGGTCGGCCTGTTCCGCAGCGTGGAGTAGCTCATGCCTGCGACCAGCATCCCCCTGCGGGTAGCCGCGATATTCTCCCCCGGCGGCAAGGTCACCCCCAAGTGGTTCGAACTCAACCGGCGCAAGCACGAGGTCAGGGAGACCACCTATTTCTGGCAGGACCGGATCGGCGAGGTGCCGCGCCTGCATTACGCCGTGTCGGATGGCGAAGCGCTCTACGAACTGGTCTACAATACCGGCGACCAGACCTGGACGTTGGCGGCACTCAGATCGGAACGGCCGTGAACCACAGAACCATCCTGCATATCGATATGAACGCCTTCTTTGCCTCGGTGGAGCAATCGGCCAACCCGGACCTGCGGGGCAAGCCGATCGCCGTGGTCGGAGGCCACGGGCGGACCGTGATTACGACCAGCTCGTATGAGGCCCGGGCCAAGGGGGTCAAGACCGGCATGGCGGTCTGGGAAGGGAAACGGAGCTGCCCGGAGCTGATCATCGTCGTCGGTGACAACCGCAAGTACACCCACACTTCCACTAAAATTAACGAAATCTTCCGCGACTACACCCCAGAGGTCGAGGCCTTCAGCATCGACGAGTCCTGGCTGGACGTCACCCATTCCCTTTCCATCTTCGGCAGCGCAGTCAACATCGCCTATCAGATCAAGGCCCGCATCAGGCACAGCTTCGGCATCACCTGCTCCATCGGCATCGCCCCCAACAAACTGCTGGCCAAGCTGGCCAGTGACATGCAGAAACCGGACGGCCTGACCATCATCGAACCGCAGGATGTCGCCCGGGTCCTGGAGAGTCTGCCGATCAAGGAGCTGTGCGGCATCGGCCGGAAGATGGAACGGCACCTCAACCTGATGAGCCTCTACACCTGCGGCGAACTGGGGCGTTGCGACGAAGCCAGGCTGACCCGCAGGTTCGGGGTCAGCGGCAGACGGCTGAAGGAGATGGGGCAGGGGATCGATAACTCTCCGGTGATACAGTTCGGCCAGGAAGAGGATGTAAAAAGTGTCGGACACTCAAGCACACTGGAGCGGGACATCGACGACCCGGCCGAGATCCGGCGTTTCCTGCTGCGGCTCAGCGAGATGGTCGGCAGTCGGGCCAGGCGCTATAACGTCAGCGGCCGGACGATCCACCTCTACGTGCGTTACGCCGATTTTTTCTCCAGCTGGGGCAAGCAGACCACCTTGAAGAAATATATCAACCAGAGCGACGAGATCTACAAGGCGGCCCTCTCCATCCTGGATACGGTCGAACTGGAACAGCCGGTCCGACTGCTGGGAATTACTCTGAGCAATTTGAAACACCAGGCCGAACAGTTGCCGCTCTTCGAGGATGAGCGCAAGAAGCTGTTTGCCACCCAGGCCATGGACAAGATCAATGATCGTTTCGGGGGGCGGGTGGTGACGTACGGCAGTCTCCTGCCGGGAAAAGCGGCCGCGGGTAACCACGTTATTCCGCCGAGCTGGCGGCCGGACGGGATCAAGAACATCGATATGGAGTAGGGATACATTCCGGGAGGGGGGCAGGCGCAGGCGGGGCGATTTCTTTCCGCTCGGCCACACCGCTGCAGGAGTGAGGTGGAGCTTTGCCGCTATGAGGGCTGCCGATGCCTCAGCATCGCAGCTCCTACCCAGTCGGTAGCGAATTGATACGCTATGCGCCCGCTGTTGTCTCCCTTGCTGTAGGCCCAATCTTTGGCGGCTTTTTCTCCGTCATCATCCCAGACCGGGGCAACATCGTATTGCCGCGAGAGTTTCATAACCCACTGCCGGACAACCTCGACATACTGATCCTGGGAGAAGGGATGGAAACCGATCCAGAGACCGAAGCGGCCTGAAAGCGAGATCTTTTCTTCAGCCGCTTCCCCGTGATGGATCTCGTTTTTGACCAGCATCGCTCCCCGGTTGTCGGTTTCGTATTCCGGCAGCAGATGGCGCCGATTGGACGTGACGTAGATGCGTGTGTTCTCGGGCGGAGCATATACGGAGCCGTCCAGGGCGCTCTTCATCATCTTGTAACCCACCTCGCCCACCTCGAACGAGACGTCATCCGAAAAGATGATGAAGCGGTACGGTTCCCGTTTGATCGAATCAACGATATCGGGCAGATAAACGAGATCGTCTTTGTCTACCTGGATAATCCTCAGACCTTCCGCGGCATACCGGTTGAGCAGCGCCCGGACCAGCGATGATTTGCCGGTGCCGCGCGTACCCCACAGCAGGACGTTGTTGGCGGGAAATTTATTCAGAAACTGCTCGGTGTTCTGCACCAGGACCTGCTTCTGCTTTTCAATGCCGAGCAGATCGTCGAGATGTATCCCCTCGATGTCCGGCACCGGGTCCAGGAAACCGGAAAAGGAGTGCCGCCGCCAGTTGGCGGCGTGGCACTCCTTCCAGTCGATCTTGCCACCTCGTTGTGGCAAAAGGACTTCAATGGCGTCGAGCACGCGTTTCAGTTGCCCGCTCAGCGCCGGATCCATGCAGACCGTATGTGGGTTTGTTGCTGTCATCGTATCTTCTCGAGCAGGCGCAACAGCCCGTCCAGGATGGTGCCGGGATGAGGCGGACAGCCGGGGATATAGAGATCGACCGGGATCAGACCATCCACACCGTTGCAGACCTGGGGATAGTCGATGTACGGCCCGCCGTTGATGGCGCAGGCCCCGCAGGCGACAACGATCTTGGGGCTGGGTATGGCCTCGTAGGTGGTCAGCAGGGCTTGGGACATGTTTTCGGTAACCGGTCCGGTTACCCAGAGCCCATCCGCGTGGCGGGGCGAGGCTACAAACTGGATGCCGAAGCGCCCCAGGTCCCAGCCGATGGTTGACAGGACGTTGGTGTCGGCCTCACAGGCGTTGCATCCGCCGGCACTGACCTCGCGGAACTTGAGCGAACGGCCGAAGATCTTTCGCAGGTCGGGAGGAAGCGGTTGTGCCAGCCGGCGGTCGGCTTCCGGCGTGACGAGCAGATCTTTTCTGGTGGTAGCGGCCAGGCGGTGATCCGTGGTGAATTCGATGGCTCCGGCCGGGCACTCGGCGCAGAAGAGGCATTTGCCCAAATCCAGGCAGCCCCCGTCTGTATGGGAAATGGCGCCATAGGGACAGTGGGCCGATTCACTGCCCAGCTCGCCGGTCCGTGCGATCGATGCTGCGGCAGGATAGCCGCGGAACCGTTCCGGCATCTGCAGTGGTGCCGCAGGATAGGGCATGGTGCGATGTCCCTGTTTGATGCGGGAAACGATCTCTCTGATCATGGTGCAACTCCTTCGGCACTCTCATGTAACGTCAGAAAACACCATCCTGATACACAGGACAGCTGCGTAAACGAAATCGGCTGAATCCACACTCGCAGGTGCGGTAATGCTATAAATCGAACCCGCAATACGACAGGTTGAAGCTCTTGTTGCAGAGCGGGAAATCGGATATCTGCTGTCCCCGCAGCGCCATGGCGAGCCCAGGCCAGTTGTGAAACGAGGGATCGACAATCTTGTAGCGGGCAAACCTGCCGGACTCGCCGGTAACCGCGACGTGACAGATCTCGCCGCGCCACCCCTCTGTCAGGGCCACGGCCAGATGCAGACCCTTGCCGGGTGCTGAGGTGACACGATGTCCACCGCCGGGGATCTGCCGTAATTGCTCTTCGATAAAATCCATGGATTTCTGGGCTTCCTGCCATCTGACCATGGTCCGGGCGTAGACGTCGCCGTGGAAGGCCGTGGCAACCGGCAGATTGGTCATGCGATAGATGCCGAAGGGATAGTCATTGCGCACATCGCGCTTGATCCCGCAGGCCCGGGCAGCCGGTCCGACCAGCCCGAGATCCAGCCCCTGTTCCCTGGTCAGCCGGCCCGTATCCTCCAGACGTCCCATGACCGATGGCGAGCTCCAGAGCAGCTCGACGGCATCCGTCAGGTCGCGGCGCGCATCCGCCAGGCGTTTGAGCAGGTCGTCACGCTGCTCGGAATTGAGATCGAAGATCGTACCGCCGGGTGTGAGGAAACCACGGCCAAAGCGGCTGCCGCAGAGGACCGCGGTCATGTTGAGGAAATCCCCCCTGATCCGTCCGCAGAAGGATGCGGTGGGCAGATAGCCCACATCTCCCGCGATGGCCCCCAGGTCGCCGGTGTGGTTCGCCAGACGTTCCAGTTCGAGCGCAATGCCTCGCAAAACCTCGGCCCGCGGCGGTACCTTGATCCCGGCCAATGTTTCCATGACCATGCAGTAGGCCTGGCCATGACCGATGGTGGTGTCTCCGGCGGCCGTCTCCATCACCTGCTGGGTGCGCGGCTGGGGCCCGCCGATCAGGGCCGCTTCGATCCCCCGATGCTGATAACCGAGAGAGATCTCCAGGTGAAAGACCTCTTCGCCGTGACACTGGAAACGAAAATGGCCCGGTTCGATGATCCCGGCGTGTACCGGACCGACGGCCACTTCGTGCACTTCGTCGCCGGTTACCTGGAAAAAGTCCATGACCCCCACACGGATCGCCTGGTCCGCAGGCCTGTTCCAGGCATCGCGTCCGGGTAGAAAGGCGCGGTGGAAGCGAACCGGCTTGAACCAGGGGTGGTTGTCAAAGACCAGTCCGTACTGCTCGGCAATCTCACGCTCAAACATCTGGGCCTGCGTGCAGAGATATGCAATGGAAGGGAAGTGGTCATCAGCGGTAGCCGTGCGGGTTACGGACAGTTGACCATCCGCCTCATTGGCCAGCAGGCATATCAGCGCCAGGCCGCTCTGGTCCGGCAGGCCGAAGTACGAAACTATGCGCCAGCCCCGCTCAACGGTGTCGATAATGCCCTGCAAAAACGGGGTGGGCTCGACCACCGGAATGTCCGCCAGCGGAAGCGAGGAGCCGTTGTAGATGGAGCATAAAGAAGCGGTCACGACAGCACCCCCAGCATGGCCGCGCCATCCTTGAGCAGCACGACCAGAAATTCCGGCGGCCAGACCCCCAGCAGCAGGGTCAGCGTCATCATGAAGAGTGGCGGTCCAACCGTCAGCAGACGGTCCTTGTAGTCGTTCGGTTCGACGTCAACCGGCGGCGCGCCCATGACCATCGGCAGTACCGTCAGGGCCATGCCGATGAAGACAATCACCAGGAACAGCAGAAACAGCCCGCCGACCCAATATCTCCCATCGATAAAGGCGCTGCTGACGATGGTGTATTCACTGATGAACGGCGAGAAGGGCGGTGATCCGGTGATGGCGATGAATCCGGCCAGAAACAGTCCTCCCGACCAGGGCAGGCGGGTCAGGGCCCCCTTGACCACGTCGGTCGTCTTGTTTGAATATGAACGGTGGATATTGCCGGAGGAGAGGAACAGCACCACCTTGGTCATGCCGTTATTCAGCAGGTGAAAGAGCGCACCGTATAGCGCGCCCTTGCCGAGTCCCAGGCCGATAGCGATGATCCCCACGTGTTCAACGCTCGAATAGGCCAGCATTCTCTTGAAGTCGGCCTGGCGGGCCATGAAAACGGCGGCAAAAGCCATGGAGAGCAGCCCCATGCCGAGCAGGGCCTGTTGAAAGAACCGGATCTCGGTGCCGGAAGCCAGGCAGATCTGGTAGACCCGCAGGATAGACAGCAGGGCACAGTTTACCAGGCCGCAGGCCAGCATGGCCCCCACCAGTCCCGGCGCTTCGCCGTAGGCATCCGGTTTCCAGGCATGCAACGGTGCCAGTCCCATTTTGGTGCCGTAGCCGACCAGAAGAAAAATCGCCGCCGCATGCAGCCAGGCCGGGTTCAGTTCGCGGGCGGAGGCCATCAGCGGCCCGAGCAACAGGGTGGCATCGTGATGTGCCAGGTAGGTTGAATAGGCCAGGAACATCAACCCGAGCAACGCCAGGCCGATCCCGACGGAACAGAGCAGCAGGTATTTCCAGGTCGCTTCGATGGAACGGGCGTTGTGATTGAAGTAGATCAGCGGCGCCATCGAGACGGTGGTCGTCTCCAGAGCGACCCACATCAGACCCAGATGCTGGGTCATGGTCACCATGCTCATGGCTGACAGGCAGACCAGCAATCCCATGCAGAGCACCCGGTTGGGCCGTTCCTGCCGGTAGGCGAGATAGCCGACCGCATAGTATGCACAAACCACAAACAGCAGACTGATGGACAGCAGTACGATCTTTCCAAGCGGATCGAGCCAGATCCATCCACCCGGGGATGGTGGCGGTGCAGCGCCCAACAGGATAGCCGTCAGGGCGATATGGATCGTACCGGTTACCGGCAGTACCAGGGGCCGCAGCCGGTTGTCCGGTACGATCCAGGCGCATAATGCCCCGAGCAAGGGCAGTAGAACAAGGGCATACAACATGCGGCTACTCCTCCTTGAGGGTTTGCAGGCGGGATGTGTCGATGGACGAAAACTCCCTGCTGATGTGGTTGATGACAATTCCCATGATAAATATCCCTACCAGAAGGTCGAGCAGTGCCCCGGCTTCTACCATGGCCGGCATGGCTTCGCTCAACAACAGCCCGAACACGAAAATGCCGTTTTCCAACACCAGGTAGCCGATGACCTGGGAAATTGCCTTGCGGCGTGTCGTCAGGAGGAGAAAACCGGTTAAGAGCGTTGCGATGGAGGCCGGAACAAACAGAAGATCCTTGTGTTCCGGTGCGAGCGGCAGGTTTTGGGCAAAGGCAAAGGAAAGGGCTGTGAAAACGGCCCCGATCAGCAGGGTCGGCACATAGCCGATAAAGGGCTCCACTTCCCGCCTGATATGGGCCTTGCGGACGGCATCACTGATCAGGAAAGGGATGATGATGCCCTTGGCCAGGATAATAACGACCGTGATAACGGTCAGGTGAAAGGAAAAAGGGTGAATCAACCCGGGCAAGACACCGAGGATGACCCCCTGAACGGCGACGGCCCGAATGGAAAAAATCAGCCGGCTCGTACCGAGCATGACCAGGTTGATCAGCATCACCAGCACCAGCAATTGATCAGCTAATACTATCATCGTGTTGTTACCTCAATACCAGCATCAATGCAAAGGCCGACAGGATCGTGGCCCCAACCAGAAGTTGCGGGATTCGCACCAGTCTCAATCTGGCCATGACCGACTCGACCGTCCCGATTGTCACCGCCAGCACCAGCATGGCGAGGATGAAGATCGCCCAGTCGATCAGGGGATTGCCGGTGGCGATGGGCAGGGCGATATTGACGAACACCGCTCCCAGGACGAACAGTTTCAAGGCGGCGCCGTAGAGAATGATCCCAAAGGCCGGCCCGCTGTGGTCCAGGACCATGACTTCATGGATCATGGT
The DNA here is from genome assembly GCA_021780495.1 of Deltaproteobacteria bacterium. Lineage (GTDB taxonomy): Bacteria > Desulfobacterota > Desulfuromonadia > Geobacterales > Pseudopelobacteraceae > CAIPTY01. The sequence continues at coordinate 29,855 of JAJXYO010000022.1, read as the reverse complement.
CAATTCCAGGTGCGTGTTGGGGTCATCAAACGGTATGCGACTGTTTTCCGCCAACAGGGTGATGAAGAGCGCACCAACCAGCAGCAGCATGCTGGCGCCGGATGCAAGCCAGATGGCGGGGGTGGGGTGGGTCAGGATGTTGGACAGGGTCAGTGACCTGCTCATCCGCGCCAGCGTGATGAGGGAGAAAAACAGGGTCGGTTCGGCCAGGCAGGAAAATGTCACCTCGCGAGCGGCGCCCATGCCTTCGAAACTTGAACCGGTATCCAGTGCGGCGATGGTCGTGAAGAAGCGCGACAACCCGAACAGATAGGCAAACAGGATGAGATCGCCACTGAACGATATCACTGCGGCATGCCGCCCGAGCGGGATCAGCAGCGCGGCGATCAGCGTTGCCGACAGTGTGATCACCGGACCGGCCCGGAAGACCCAGGTGGTGGTTTCGCTGAAGACCGATCCCTTGCGAAAGAGCTTTATCAGGTCGTAATAGGGTTGCAGGTATGGCGCTCCAACCCGTCCGGCAAAGGCCGCCTTGGTCTTGCCGATGACCCCCAGCAGGAGGGGCGGGAAGAGCAGCGCCACGGCGCAATGGATGATGATATCAGTCATAAAGTGTCACCCTCACGGAAGATGAAAACGTAGTCGGTCCTGCCTCAATGCGGCCAGATTATCAGGACGCACAACGTGGCGAAGATATATAGCACATAGATATGAAGCTGGCCATGCTGCACCCTCCTGAGATAGGAAAAGGCCAGGCCGACCCCTGCGAAGACCGGCGTCAGAATCCGGTCCAGCACGGTTTCGGTCAGGGTGTAGCTAAAGCGCGTTCCCGCAGCGGGAAAGGCCGTGGCAAGCGTGGGCCTCCGGCGGTTGGTGGCTACGATTGCCCCCAGCAGATTCACCATCATCTCGCTGAACGATGTGCCGGTATATTGCATCCTGGGGGTCGGCACCGGATAGGCGCAGCCCCAGGTGGAGCCCTGGGCGCGGGGCAGCCTGCGCAGGCGCAACAGGTAGGCCGCCCCGATCACCGCCACCAGCACCACCAGCAGGATATTGACAATCGTGAGCGGTACAATCGGAACCCGGCTGGTAATCCGGGCCAGGGCGGGAGCGGCCACGTCACCATAAAAAGCGACCACCGGGCTCACCAGCCGCACCAGCAGCACCGGCACCATACCGGCTGCCAGGCAGCCTGTTGCCAGCAGAAACATCGGAGCGGTCATGGTAGCCGTTGCCTCGTGGCCGTGAGCGGCTGCGTCCGAGCGGGGAGCGCCCAGAAAGATGATCCCGTAGAGTTTGACGAAGGTCATGACGGCCAATCCGCCGACCAGAGCCAGCACCGGCGCCACCAGGGCCGCCAGCGGCAATGGGGCAATAATGCCATCGCTGATTGCGCCGACGTAGAGAAACAGTTCACCCACGAAACCATTGAGCGGCGGCAGTCCGCAGATGGCAAGCGAGCCGATCAGAAAGAGCGGAGACGTGATCGGCATGCGCCGGGCAAGCCCGCCCATCCGGTCTATCTCGCGGGTTCCGGTAGCATGGATCAGCACTCCGCTTCCCAGAAAGAGCAGCGATTTGAACAGGCCGTGATTGATGATATGGATGAAGGCCCCGAAGAGGCCGCATACAACCAGGTACGGGGCGTGCAGTTGCACACCGACCAGCGCCAGCCCGATGCCGATGAAGATAATGCCGATATTCTCGATGCTGCTGCAGGCTAGGAGCCGTTTCAGGTCACGCTGGCCGGCGGCCATGGCAATGCCGTTAATTGCCGACCAGGCGCCCAGCAGCAGGATCAGCCAGCCAACCCAGGCCGGCACGCCGACAAAAAAGGACAAGGTTCGCAGGATGCCGTATATCCCCATCTTCAGCATCACGCCGGACATCATGGCCGAAACATGGCTGGGGGCGTTGGCATGGGCACCGGGCAGCCAGTAGTGCAGAGGCATAAGGCCGGCCTTGCCGCCAAAGCCGATCAGGGCGGTAATGATGACGACCGCTGCGACCGTTACCGGCAGGGAAAGGGAGTGGGAGAGGGGAAACGCGAATGTGCCGGTAGCCTCGCGCAGGAGCGAAAACATGGCAAACAGCGCCATGGAACCGGTGTGTGTGGCAAACAGGTAGACAATGCCGACGCGCTGCACATCGGGATTCTGCTGTTCTGACGTCAACAGGAAGTAGGCTGAAAGCGCCATGATCTCCCAGGCCATTATGAACAGTACGCTGTTGCGGGCCATAACCACTATGACCATTGAGGCGGCGAAGATCCCGAGAAACAGTGTGAGTTTCCCGGCGCTGGCATGCTTATGGGCCGGCCAGTAGGCAACCGAATATACCGAGACGCAACCGGCCACCAGGAAGAGTGGCATGAGGAAGATGACGGAGAGAAGGTCGGCGGACAGCAGGGCGGGGCCGAACGGCAGTGGCCAGTCAACCTGGTAGGTAACCCCCGGAGAACCGGTGAGGAGAGCAACGGCGGCGTATTCACCCATAAAAGCGGCAACAACAACCAAAAAAGCAGCCAGATGTTGTCCCCAGGCAGGACGATTCAGCGCAAGCCCCGGTACTCCCGACAACGCCATGAGTGTGGCAGCGGCCAGCAGGTAGATCGTCGGATCAACGGCAGAAAACACGAACACCTCACACCTGCCATCTTCGATCACGTCACGGCGACGTGATCGAAGAACGGCATAAAACTCTATGTGTCATAAAAAAATATAACACTTTTTGTAAATATATGGTATAAATTCTCATGCGTCAATGTAATTATTGAGCACGCAGTGGCTTACTGTGTATTAATCTGCAAGGGAGATTGCCTGCATGCCGAATACGCGCTTGAACATCACACTGCCCAGCACGATTGTGGACGATATCAAGGCCCTGTATGGGCAGCGGGGCTTGAGCCAGTTTCTTGAGGAAGCCGCCCGGGAAAAGCTTAACGAGGTGAAAAAGAAGGCCTACAAAGGGCTGATAGAAGGCTATACATCGACTGCGGCGGAGACCAAAGAGGTGCTCAAGAAATTTGAATCTGCAGTAACGGAGAAGCGGGATGTTTAAGCGCGGTGGTATCTATGCGGTCAATCTGCCCCATGCCGGAGAGCAGGAGCCGGAGGTGTGTCCCTGCCTTGTGGTCAGTAATAACATCAGTAATGAGTATTCATCCGTCGTGACCATTATTCCGCTGAATTTTACCAGTCTGGGGAAAATCTATGATTTCGAGACGTTTTTGCCGGCTTCGGACGATGGTTTGGGGCGGGATGCCAAGATCAGTTCGCACATCCTGATTACCATCGACAAGTCCAACGTGGTTGGAGAACGGCTGGGCTTTGTCAGTAAATCACTTATGAGCCAGGTAGACAAGACGCTTTGCCTGCAACTCGGCATCGAAGAAACGCCGGGATACCCGAAGGGATAAGACTATGTTGCTTGAACCGTCCGAGGCCGCTCAGGCCCTGAATGTCGATGAAAAAACCGTCGTGCGCTGGATCAAGAAAGACAATTTGCCGGCCGAGTCAGTCCAGGGAAATTATCAGATCAACCCGGTTGATCTGCTGGAATGGGCCACGGAGCATGGCATAAAGGTCAATCCGGCTCTCTACAATATGCCTGATGCCGATAACCGTCCGTTGCCGACCTTGAGTCAGGCGCTGCAAGCCGGCGGCATCCATTGCGGTTTTCCGGGTGACGACAAGGAAGCGGTGCTGCGTAACGCCGTGGCGATCCTTGACTTGCCGCCGGATATTGACCCGGACTTTATCCTGCAGGTACTGCTGGCCCGCGAGGCCATGGGAACAACCGCGGTTGGTGATGGTATCGCCATTCCCCATGTGCGCAATCCGATCCTGGTGCAGTTACCCGTCCCGAAAATTGCGCTCTGCTTCCTGGCGGAACCGGTTGATTTCGGGGCCCTGGATGGTAAGCCGGTCCAGGTGCTTTTCACCATTATCTCGCCAACCATCAGGATGCATCTGCACCTGCTCTCAAAGCTGGCCTATTGTTTGCGGGATCAACGCTTGCGGGATATTCTCGGTAAGCAATGCAATGCCGAGGGGATCATGGCGGTTATCCTTGAAATAGAAACCGATATCGGCAAAGCGGCCTCATGAGCGGCGGCCTGACGGAAAGCCTGTCCGCCATGCTCCTCATCGGGGCGGCACTAACGGCGGCCTTCTCGGGTGTACCACTCATGCTGCGCGTTCTGAGCCCGGCGCATGGCCAGCGCGTCGCGACATCGGCCATGGTGGTTGCGGCAGCGGGCGGGCTGGCCGGTGCATTCATGACGCTGATCCACCGCCACCACGTTACCTATCAGCTGACGTGGCCGCTGCCCTTCGGACCTGCTGAATGCGGCATCGATCCGCTCACCGCGTTGTTTGCCCTGCCGATCCTTATTGTTGCAGCCTGCTGCAGCATCTATGCCCTGGACTACTGGCCTGCCCAGGGCAATCCCCGCACCGTCCGGAAACTGACCTTCTTTTTCGGGCTGCTGATATCTGCCATGCTCTTCGTCATCATGGCGCGCTCGGCCGGTCTGTTTCTGCTGGCCTGGGAAATAATGGCGCTGGCCGCCTATTTTGTTCTCACCACCGACGATCATACACCCGCGGTGCGTGACGCCGGCACCCTTTACATGATCTGTACCCATACCGGGACCCTGGCCCTGTTTGCCCTGTTCGCCCTGCTGAAGAGCAGCTCCGGCGCCTTCACCTTCCCCGCTGCAGCTTCACTTGCTGCCACAGCGCCGCTGGCAACCGCGGTATTTCTGGTGGCCCTGTTCGGGTTCGGCTTCAAGGCCGGACTCATGCCGCTTCACATCTGGCTGCCATCGGCTCATGCCAATGCCCCCAGTCACGTATCCGCCATCATGTCCGGGGTCATGCTCAAGATCGGCATCTACGGTCTGCTGCGCACCCTGTCATTTTTTACGGGGATACCGCTCTGGTGGGGCATGCTGGTGATTGTACTCGGCATGCTGTCGGGGGTCTGTGGCGTGCTCTTTGCCCTGGGGCAGCATGACCTCAAGCGGCTGTTGGCCTATCACAGTATCGAGAATATCGGCATCATCACCATGGGCATCGGCACGGCTCTGATCGGCTCGGCCACCGGCTCGCCCATCCTGATTCTGTTGGGCATGTCCGGCGCGTTGTTGCATGTGCTGAACCATGCCACCTTCAAGGCACTTCTTTTTCTGGGGGCCGGCTCTGTCATCCATGCGGTTGCAACCCGGGAGATCGATCGCATGGGTGGTCTGCTGCGCCATTTGCCCTGGACCGCCGTATCGTTCATGATCGGTTCCGTGGCAATCTGCGGGTTACCGCCACTCAACGGATTTGTCAGTGAATTCCTGATTTACCTCGGGCTTTTCAACGGCACGGTTTTCGGCAACGGGGCCGGGGCCATTGCCACGGCCCTCGCAGCTCCGGCGCTTGCCCTGATCGGTGCTCTGGCGGTCGCCTGTTTCGTCAAGGTGATTGGCGTCGTCTTTCTCGGCGCGCCTCGCTCTCCCATCCCTGCTCACATCCATGAGGCCCGGTGGACCATGCTGCTGCCCATGACGATTCTGTCGCTGATCTGCTTTATTATCGGTTGTTTCCCCGGAGCAGTCGTACCGTTACTTGAATCAGCGGTTGACAGTTGGCTGCCACCATCGGCTCACGTACCGGCACTCACTACATTGGCGCCATTGAGGTGGATAACCATCCTGGCAGTTACACTTCTGGTCATCTCTCTGCTGGGGTGGTGGTTGTATAAACGCCGGCTACTCCGCTCGACCGTCACTGCATCAAGCACCTGGGGCTGCGGCTATCCTGCTCCCACCAGCAGGATGCAGTACAGCGCCTCCTCCTTTGCCGCCATGCTGGTGAACCTCTTTGCCGGCGTGTTACGCCCCGAACGTCATTCGCCGCACATCAAAGGCCCATTTCCGGCCGACCCCCATTTTGAAAGCCATGTACCCGAAGCCGTCCTCGAACGGATCTATCTGCCCCTGCTCGCCCGCATCTACGAGAAGTTTCTCCCCATCAGGAGGCTGCAGCACGGGCAACTGCACCTCTACATCCTCTACACCTTCATCACTCTGATCCTTCTGATCATCGTCAGTGCAAAGTAAAGCGCCAGCTGTTTCCGGTTGATATTATCGAGGCTGTTGCCCGTCAATCAGTTGCAGTATGCCGTTTAGCAGCTTGAACGGTGACGGAGGACAGCCGGGGATATGGGCGTCCACCGGAATGACGTTGGCAACCGCGCCGAGCGAAGCATAGCTCTCGCCGAAGATCCCGCCGTTGCAGCCGCAGTCGCCGACCGCGACAACCAGTTTGGGGGTGGGAGTGGCGTCGTAGGTACGTTTGAGGGCGATCTCCATATTGACCGAGACCGGCCCGGTGACCAGCAGCAGGTCGGCAAAACGGGGCGAGGCCGTGAACTGGATGCCGTAGCGCTCGCAGTTGTAGATCGGGTTGTTCATGGCGATGATCTCCAGCTCGCAGGCATTGCACGAACCGGCATCCACCTCGCGGATCACCAGGCTGCGGTGAAAGCGCCGCCTGATCGCCTCTTCGAGCCGCCCACCCACCTCGACCAGCCCCGCTTCAACCGGCTCCGGCAGGGGCTCGGTTACGACTCCGGTGCGGAATATCTGGTGCAGTATTCTCAGCATGGTTTAGATTCTCTCCAAAGTTGGGACTTTGTAGGGGCGAAGCAGGTTTGATCTGCTTCGCCCCTGCGGATCAATGTACCGTATCAGAGACTTTCTGTCCGTCCAATGTGAGCACATCATACTCGGCCGTCTGCATTGTAACTCCAAAAATCTTCTGCAAATTGCTGTTGATGGTATCATTCAGGATATCGAATTCTTCAAGAGTATTCACCGTGCCGCGCATCACTTTTTCTTTCAGACCATTATCGCGCTGGACGAAGTGCGCCCACTCAATCGTGCCGTCCGCTTTTTTCTTCGCCAGAAGCTTGTATATGCCAACCTGCGGGATGTGCGGAGTGACCCGTCCGGCAAAGATGTCTTCGCCTTCCTCCAGGTTCATCACGGCAATTTGCGAGGGGTTGTTTTTCATGGGTTTTCCTTTTCTGATATGGTTCTTATGGAATCGTTTCAGCAGGTCAGGCACCTATCTAACAAATTGGAAGCCTGATCCGACACCTGACCCTGTAATTTGATTAGGGATGGGCTTTCTTAGTATAAAGTTCGACCAATCGGGCCGGGAGAACACCGGCGGTTTTTAGGCCGGGCTTCTTCCTTGTTGGAAATTCGCCTAACTCTCATCGACACCACAACTTGGATTGAGTGCCATCGCCTCTATGTCGTTGTGAGCGATTTCTGACGCATCTTTAACGATCAACTTCCGTTTCAAGATTGACAGGTCCGAAAGCAACTTTGGCTCTCCGGCACCTTTCCAGATAGCAGGAAGGAGTGCATAGCACCCGACTCTGCCATAAGCTTCAAGGAAGCGGGCGAGGTTAACATTGGACTCTGCGTGCATGGTATTTATGCGTGCCGCGATTATCATTTGCTGATTGCCAGGTAACTCGTCCTTGGGCCGGATGCGTGAAGTTATTAACACGCGATAGTGAGCAGGATTCACAGCAGAAATGCCGCGTACTATCGCGAGGTAGATATCCTCCTCCTCGTCAATTCGTCCAAAACGATCGCGCCATCGCTCGAATATCTTCTTGCCAGCGTCGTAGTCAGTGAAAAGCAAGGCAATCGCTGGCGGATGGGGTGGCCCCCAATCCGCGAATGCGGTTCCGGTCCATCCAGCCCGGTTCCATAAATGGATATCGATAATCGATCTTACACTGAGATCGCGATGATCCTTAAATGATGGCCCCTCAGGCTTACTTGACAGTTTTTCGTTTAATTCTTTCGCATCCTCATGCGGCTTCAGTCTGCGGCGGACAATATTTGGACGCGACGGTTGAAGCGTGAACGTGGTCTTAGCAAGCTTAGTCCAGTCACTCAATCGGGAAATGCCGCTTTTGAAAAGACGTGAGCGGCTGTTACAGGCCACCAGGATCATCGAGATACGGTGAAGTACAGCATCGTCACTGAAAAAGCGGTTAAACGTGGCTTTAATGTCTCGCACGGCACAGGTAGCGACGAAGATGGAACTTGATAACCCCACAAGCATTTTTTGGACCTCTTCCTGCTGCCCAAACGTCCCTGGCAGTAGCCCCGCGGGCCAACTAACGTTAGCCATCATTCGCTCCTCATCGAGGATAAATGTTGGTTGGGATGCAGTGGTGGTTTCCTCTATCTTGACAATGAACACCTCCGCGTGCGGTGGGGCCTCAAAATCAATTGTTGTCGCAAATAACGGATTGATATTCGGGGGACACCATACTGATTAAGTGCGGAGTTTCGGGGTGCATCATCCTTAATTCCGAGTCAACCCTTTCTCACCCCGCACCTCATACGGATGAATTCAACCGTTTCTTCCAGTATCCCGGCCTGCGCCGTTGATGCATAACCGCCAGTATGTATATGCGATCAGAATCATTTAGATAAACAAGCATATACGGAAAGCGATCAAGCAGACGTCTCCTGACGTTCAGTACAAAATATGGCCAGCGTTCCGGCAAGTCTGATATATCGGCCACGCAAATTTTTATTTCGTCAAGAAAACGCTGCCCCAGCCCGTCAACCTTTGATTCGTAATACTCCGCAGCATGAATAAGTTCTTCCAGCGCCTGGGGATGATACTCGACCAGCTTCATCGTTTGATCCGTTCCCGAGCCTGTTTCATAGCTTCTTCAGCGGGTATGCAGGTAACCGTTCCCTCCTGTATGGAGCGATAACGCTCCTGAATTTCGGCTACCCACAATGCTTCAATTTCGGCATCTTCCTCTTCCGAGGCTTTCAACTTTGACAACAAGTTTTCATACTCTTCCATCCCCATGAGAACAAGCTCGCCGTGCCCCTTTCGAGTGAGATACACCGGTTCATGTTCCTTACGGCATATTTCAGTAAGGTGATTCAAGTTGTTTTTGAGATCGGAAACGGGGTGAATGTGGGGCATACTTACAACTCCTTTCAAGCAGCGTAGCTTACCGGTATTGCTTCTCCCCTGCCGAACCTGCTCCGTTCTATCGCTAAAGGAACGCCCGGCAAAATATCCCTGCCAACGTTCAGCAATGGCCAAGGGGAGTTCGTCAGGCTGACGGGCGACCTCCTCCAAAAGGAGCTTCACTTCGCCTTGCAATGACCGGTTGTGACTTTTTGCGAGGGTTTTCAGACGCTGGATGGTTTCATCTTCCAGATTGCGGATCAACAGTTGAGGCATGGTATTTCTCCTGATCAATACAATGATATCAAAATGCTATCATCTCTAACAACTCACCACAAGAAGATTTTGTGAGGCCGTATGCGCACCATTCGCAATCGCCCCTACAAATCATGCCCCGAATAGGACTGATTAAAACTCTTGTTGCAGAGCGGAAAATCGGGAACGATGTTGCCGTGAATCGCCTGTTCCAGTGCCAGCCAGTTGACGCTGGAGGGATCACGGATTGCACAACGGTTGATCTCGCCACTCAAACTGGACTGCAACCAATAGCAGATCTCTCCCCGCCACCCCTCCACAACGGCAAACGCGCTGCAATCCGGTGGGACATCCTCTAGCGGCACCTGCGTGTCCCCGGCCGGCAGCGTCGCCAGCATCTCGCGAATCAGACGGGCAGTGTCGCGAATCTCCTCGATCCGCACCCAGGCGCGGGCGTGGACGTCGCACGAGTTGAGCACGGTGATCCGGGGAGGAAACCGGTCGTACGGGCTGAACGGCGTCTGCAGGCGGCAGTCCAGCGGCTGGCCGCTAGCCCTGGCAACGAAGCCGACCGTGCCAAGTTCGCGCGCCGTTTCCTCCGGCAAGATCCCGGTGCCGCGCAGACGATCGTCCAGCGACGCGTTCAGGTCGTAGATCGTGACGATCCGCTCAAACTCCACCAGCAAACCCCTCAGCTCCTCCTCAATGACGGCAGCGCCATCCTCCGGCAGATTGACGGCAACCCCGCCCGGCACGACCCGGTCCATCAGGTAGCGGTGGCCGAACAGTCGCTGGTTGCCGCGCAGCACGATTTCCTTAAGGCGCATGAACTGGTAGAAGAAGAAGGTAAAGGCGGCATCGTTGGCGATGGCGCCGATATCCCCCAGGTGGTTGGCGATCCGCTCCCGCTCCAGCATGATCGCCCGGAGCCAGGCCGCTCTCGGTGGCACCTCCGTCCCGGACAGCGCTTCGACCGCTCGACTGTAGGTCAGGGCATGGGCGACGGTCGAGTCGCCCGACACCCGTCCGGCCAGCCGCGCCCCCTCTATCCAGGAAAGCTGTTCGAAGCGCTTATCGATCCCCTTGTGGGTGTACCCCAGCCTCTCCTCCAGGTTGAGGATATCCTCCCCCATGGCCTGAAAACGGAAATGCCCCGGCTCGATGATCCCGGCATGCACCGGGCCGACCGGAATCTCGTAGACCCCTTCCCCTTCCGCCCGGACCCACGTGTAATCCCCCTCCACACGGGGCATCCGCTGGGCGGCATCGAAGGACTTTCTGAGCGGCCAGGCGTCAGGCGGCCAATCCTCGTGCTTGATCCAGGGGCGCAGGTCGGAGTGGGCGTGCCCGGTCGGGGTCAGCCCCATCAGGCTCATGATCTGTCGCTCGAAGCGGAAGGCGGGGGGCTGTTTTTTCGACAGGCTGGGGAAGGTGGGGTCGTCCAGCGGGATTGCGCACCGCACCAGCAGGTATTCGGTCTCCCGCGCAAAACAGGCCAGTACCGCATACTGCCGCCCCATCAGGGTTTCATCAATGCCCCATTCAGCCACCAGTCGGGCACCGGCATCCTTCATAAGCCAGCCCACATCTTCAAACTGCTCGCGCGGGAGCAGGATCTGCGGAACATTTGCGGGATAAGCGCCGTCGCAGACGGTTGCGTTCGTGCCGAAGTGAGTCATGATTATGTCGCGAAGGGAGGTATCGTTCATTTCAATATCTCCACCGCCAGATGGAACCAGTTCGCCAGGAAGCCAGGCAGGTAGATCCCGAGCAGCAGCACCAGCGCCAGATGCAGGAAGACCGGGATATTGGCGGCTGAGAGCGTCATTTGCCCCGCCGGAATCAGCCCCGCCACCATCGGCTGCACCTTGCGGAACAGGGCGGCAAATGCCACCGTCAACCCCAGCAGCAGCAGGGGCGCCAGGTACGGCGCCTCCTTCATGGTGGCGGTCAGGATCAGGAATTCGCTGGTAAAGATCCCGAAGGGGGGCATCCCGGCTAGCGCCATTACCCCCAGAAACATTCCCCAGCCAACCGCCGGATTGCCCCGAATCAGACCGCGGATACGTGCAATCTCCTGGGTGCCGTGCATCTGGGCGGCATGGCCGACACTGAAGAACGTCGCCGATTTGGCCAGGCTATGGACGATCATATGGAGCACCCCGCCGAAGGTGGCGATCGGTCCGCCCAGACCGAAGGCAAAGGTGGCGATCCCCATATGCTCGATGGAAGAGTAGGCGAAGAGGCGCTTGATGTCCTTCTGGCGCAGCATGGAAAAGGCCGCCGTCAGCAGGGAAAGGAGGCCGAAGCCCATCATGATGTTACCGGCGAAGCCGCTGCCGAGGGAACCGTCCACCAGCGCCTTGCAGCGGATCAGGGCATACAGCGCGATGTTCAGCAGCAGCCCGGAGAGCACGGCTGAAACCGGTGTCGGCCCCTCGCTGTGGGCGTCCGGCAGCCAGTTGTGCAGCGGCACCAGACCGGCCTTGGTGCCGTAGCCGACCATCAGAAAGACGAAGGCAAGGCGCATGACGGTCGGGTCGAGCTGGCCGCTGATCCGGCTCAGGTTGGTCCAGAGCAGTGCGTTGCCTCCCGCCCCCAGCACCCGTTCGGCGGCAAAATAGAGCAGTACCGTACCGAAGAGCGCCTGGGCGATCCCGACGCCGCAGAGAATGAAATACTTCCAGGCCGCCTCGATTGCGGTCGGGGTCCGGTAGAGCGACACCAGCAGGACGGTCGCCAGCGTCGCCAGCTCCATCGAGATCCAGAGGACCCCGAAATTGTTGGTTAGCAGGGCAATCAGCATGGCAAAGATAAAGAGCTGAAACATCGCATGATAAAAACGCATCCGCCATGGGCCAACCTTGCCATGCTCCCGCTCGACCCGCATGTAGCGGCGACTGAAGACGGCGGTCGTGGTGGAGACCAGGGTGGTCAGGACGACCAGGGAGATATTCAGGTAATCGACAAAGAAGTAGGTCGAGCCGGAAATGCTCCCCCCCTCGTGATAAACCTGCAGTGCCAGCAGCAGCGACACGATGAAGGTCAGAGAAGAGCCGCCGATATTGACCTCCGGTGCATAGCGCCAGTCACCGATAAAGGCCAGGATCAGCGCCACCAGGATCGATATGCCGAGGAGGGAGAGAAGTATCACTGGTTAGTCTCTCTGCCGCATTTTGTCGTATCCTATTTGTTTCATAAATGTCCCATAGTGTGTTTCGCTTTTAGCCCCCCTCCTATTTTAGGAGGGGTTGGGGGTGGTAAGGTTTCCGCATTTCCTGCCTCCATATAGATATCGTGGTTCCTTCACTCCCGCCAGACAATACTATTCTCTTTACACCACCCCAGGGCAATCTCCTTGTATGCCTCATCCTTGAACCGATACCAACCATCCTCGACTCCATGCCTGCGAATGGCGTCCTTGAACCTCCGGAACGCCCCTCTCCCGGTAATGGAGCGGAACAAGTCATTCGAAATCTTCGGATTGGCGACCGAGTGACAGAAGCGTTCCATGACGGAATATTCGTGAATGTCGTATCGTGTTGGTAGCGGGACATAGTCGCCGTCATCCTCGCGAGCCAGGACATCTGCGGTCATTCGGATGGCCTCCTGCTCCCATTCCGGTCGGTCATCCAGCGATTCGTCGCATTCGGCGGCATGGATATACTCATCGGTGACCGTTATGAATTCCCCACTGCTGCGTTTGAAATAGACCGTCATCGTATCGAAAAGGATCTGCATCTCCTGAACGATGTCGTTCAGGGAAACCGGCGTCGCCTGTAGTGGCGGTTCGCCGGTGCTCGGCGCAGCGGCGGAACGTTCAACAGCTTCCATTTCTTCCCAAGACACACCATAGGGTGCGCCGCCCGCAGTGTATCCGGCGATATAGGCAAAATGCTCATCGCTATCGGTGACAATCTGTTCGGGTATTCGCTTTTTTGGTTTCTTCTTCATGCTGATATACCTATGTGATTTACAGATGGAACGGCTTGGCAGAACAGCGGCGGTTTTTGGCCGCTGCTTCTGTCTTGTTGGACATTCCTGTCATGGTTCTTTCTTATAGGAAAATCTAAAGTCCAAAAGTTGTTGATAGTAGGTTGACTTCATTGACTTAAGCCTTACTTCCATTTCGAACCCCTTATTATCATTCTTCATGATGTAGTAGGCTTAACCCGGCAGGTATCGGGATAATCGGCGTCCGCATTCCGATTGTGCAATTTCTGGTCAGGAACCTTGCCGACGAGTATGTCGCGGGCGGTGTCAATGCAGCGTTTGGTATCAGTATCGAGCATGGTTATTTATTCCTTGAGTTGTTTAATCGCCGATGCAGAGGTAAGCACCTGCATCTGGCGAATGGCTATTGCATTGAGCCGCTTGAGGCGGTCCCCTTGTGTCAGCCCCATGTGAATGAGCTCGGCATTCATTCCCTCGATATTGGCCAGCACCAGCAATTGTTCAATGGTGGTGTAATCGCGCATGTTGCCTTCCATATCAGGGTTGGTATCCCGCCATTGTTTGGCTGTCTGACCGAAGAGGGCAACATTAAGCACGTCGGCTTCGTGTGCGTAAATAATGGCTGCCTGCGAGGTGGTAACTGCGGCTGGAACCAGGTGCGCCTTGATGGCATCGGTATGGATACGGTAGTTAAGCTTGGAAAGAGTACGATTCAAATTCCAGGCGAGCGACAGGCGGCGATTTTCATCCTCCTTGAGACGCTGAAATTCCTTGATCATATAAATTTTGAATTCAGGACTGATCCACATACCGAATTCAAATGCAATATCCTTGTGTGCGTAAGTGCCGCCGTATCGGCCCGTAGTGGCTCTAAGACCGACTGCATTGGTTTTGGCGACCCAATCTTTGACACTGATCTTGTAGCTGTTCAAACCAGCTTGGCTTTTAATTATGGCGAATTCGCCATAATTAAAATCGGGATTGTGAACACGTTCCCATATTCCGAGAAACTCGACGGTATTGCGATTCCGCAGCCAGTCCGAAATAAAAAAATCACCGTCCTTCGCTTTCAGCATATCGGTCAGGGAAATGTAGTCCTCGTCCCGCTGAGAAAATACGGTAATGGTTGTTCCCAAAACATCGATTGTAGTTTTTTTTGCTTTGCTCATCTTATTTTCCTATGCGGCAAATTGGTTCAAGGGCATGTAGTCCTTGATGTAGTTGGGTATCGGCGTGCAGTATAGTAGCCGCCCGTATTCACGACATTTCTGCAGGTCATGCTCTGCTCCTTTACGAACAACTTTGCTGACTCAGTGTCAGGGCGTCTTGTACCTTTACATAATACAATTGCTTTTTATTCAATACAATCATACCCATCAGAAGATCAGATTGTCTGAAATTCAATCCGTCTCCTTGAGTTTCGCCATCTGATCCACATCCAGGCTGTCAAAGGTGGTGTTGATGTGGAAGAAGAAGATGCCGAAGATGAAAGCCGCAATCAGCAGGTCGAGCGCCACCCCCAGCTCTACCACCATCGGCATGCCGTAGGTGGCGCTGGTGGCGGCAAAGAACAGGCCGTTCTCCATGGCCAGAAATCCGAGGATCTGCGTCACGGCATGGCGGCGGGTGACCATCATCAGCAGCCCGAGCATGACCGTGGCCAGCGCGACCGCCAGGGTGGAGCGGGTCATCAGGTTGGAGAGCTCCCTGATCGGCGCGGTCAGATGATAGCTGAAGACCACCAGCACAATACCGAGCAGCATGGTGGTCGGGATGTTGACGACCGCCTCGATATCGCGGTGGATCTTCAGCTTGTGTACCAGCTTGTAGAGTATGTAGGGGAGCAGGAAGACCTTCATCCCGAGTGTCAGGAGCGAGGAAATATAGAGGTGATGTTCGCCGCTGGCAAAGCCGATCACCGCGGTGCTGAGCGCCAGAAAAAAACCCTGCCAGGCAAAGATATGAACCAGACCCAGGATCTTGCGCTGGGCCAGCAGGGCAAAGGCGGACAGCAGGATCAGCGCCGCCAGCAGGCTGTTTATCTGGGCTGCAAGGGAGTGAGTCATGGCGTTACTCCAGGATGAAAAATGCGATCATGCCGAGCGTCGCCAGCAGGAAGGCGCTCCCCAGGTAGTCGGGGAGGCGGAAGATACGCATCTTGGCCAGGCCGGTCTCGATCAACACCATCACTGCTGCTCCGACCATCAGCTTGACCGCCAGCAAGGCGAGCGCCAGCAGCAGCGAACCGATGTCGCCGCCGGCCGCAATACCCCAGGGACAGAAGGAGGCGATCCCGAGGGCGAAGAAGAGGGTCAGCTTCATCATCCCGGCCCATTCGATCAGGGCCAGGTGGCGCCCCGAATATTCCAGGATCATCGCCTCGTGGATCATGGTCAGCTCCAGATGGGTGGCCGGATTATCGACCGGGATGCGCCCGGTTTCGGCCAGGGCGATCAGGATAAAGGCGGCCAGGGCAAAGGCGAGCGACGGGCGGATCACAAAGTCGGCGTGCCCCATGACCGACACCATCTGGGTCAGCGAGGTAGAGTTGCTGGCCAGCGAGACCGTAAAGACCGCCATCAGCATGGCCGGCTCGGCCAGTGAGGCGATGGTCATCTCGCGGCTGGAGCCCATGCCGCCAAAGGCGGTGCCGATATCCATCCCGGCCAGGGCGGTGAAAAAACGGACGATCCCGAACAGCATCACCAGGGCGATGACATCGGCGGTGGCCGAGAGCGGCAGGTCAACCGAGACCAGCGGAATGATCCCGGCCGCTATGGTCGTGACGCCAAAGACCAGATAGGGGGTAAAACGGAAGAGCCACGACGCGTTTTCAGCCAGAACGATATCCTTGCCGAACAGCCTCCAGATATCGCGGTACGGCTGCAACACCCCCGGCGCGCTACGCCCCTGCACCCGGCACTTCAACACCTTGACCCACCCGGCAAAGGCGGGCGCCAGGCCAAGCAGCAGACAGAACTGGAGCAGTTCTATGGCGAACGGATGGAGGCTCATCCCAGGAACACCAGCAGCACGATCAGGGTGACGAACGAATAGAGCAGATAGATCTGGATGCGCCCCTGCTGCAATTTGCCGACCTGCCGCGCGATCCAGTAGGCCGCCTCCCCCTGCGGCGCGTACAGCCAGTTCCAGAAGCGGTCCCGGATCCTCAGGCGATACTGCAGGCTCCCCGGCAGCGCCGGGTGATTGGTATGCGGCACGATCTCAACCTGTTCGCGCACCGCAAACAGGAACCCGAGTACCCGCCGGATCGGCATCGAGAAGGCGGAAGCGGTGTACTGCATGCGGGGGGTCAGCTTGACAAAGCCGCAATCCCAGACCGGCACCCGGCTGACACTGGTGGCGCGTACATGCAGCAGCAGCCAGGTCACGGCTACCACTGCCAAAATCCCGATAAACACCACCGGTCCGGAATAGGAGGCGCGCTCGTGGGCTATCGGCGTCAGCCACATCCAGCCGAATTTCCCGGCTGACTCCGCCAGTCTGCCGCCGCACAACTGTTCGGGGATCGTATCCATCCACCCGATGACCCAGGTCGGAAGAATCCCGAGCAGCAGGCAGGTAAGCGCCGCCATGAACATGCCGATTCGCATGGACCAGCCGACCTCATGGATGCGCTCCGGCTTGTGACGACCGCGCCACTTGCCCAGAAAGACCACGCCGAAGACCTTGACGAAGCAGGCGGCAGCCAGCGCCCCGGTCAGTGCCAGGAGCGCGGCTCCGAGCGGGATCAGCAGTTTCAGGATCGGATGCGGCAGTGCCGGAGAAAGCAGAAAGGCCTGGAAGGTCAACCACTCCGATACGAAGCCGTTGAAGGGGGGCAAGGCCGAGATGGAGACGCAGCCGACCAGAAAAAGAGGCGCCGTCCAGGGGAGACGGTGGATCAGCCCCCCCATCTCCTCCATGTTCCGTTCATGAGTGGCATGCAGCACCGCCCCGGCCCCCATGAAGAGCAGACCCTTGAACATGGCATGGTTGAGGGTGTGATACAGTGCGGCCACCAGGGCCAGAGCCGCCAGAGCAGGCAGATGGAAGGCGGCAAAGATCATCGACAGCCCGAGCCCGATCAGGATGATGCCGATATTCTCGACCGAGTGATAGGCCAGGAGGCGTTTCAGATCATGCTGCATCAGGGCGTACAACACTCCCATTACCGCAGAGACCAGCCCCAGCGCCAGCACGATGCCCCCCCACCACCAGGGGAAGACCTTGATGAAGTCGAAAGCGAAACGGACCATGCCGTAGATGGAGGTCTTGAGCATGACCCCGCTCATCAGGGCCGAGATATTGGAAGGGGCCACCGGGTGTGCCTCCGGCAGCCAGACATGGAGCGGGATAACGCCGGCCTTGGCGGCAAAACCGAAGAAGGCCAGGAAAAATGCGGCAGCAGCCCAGCCGGAGGAGAGGTGCGCCGTACGCATGGCATCGAAGGTATAGCCGTCGAAGCCCGCAGCCCCGCTCTGTGCCGCCATGACGCCGAAAGCCAGCAGTATGGCGATCGCCCCGGCGTGGGCGATCAGCAGGTAGAGAAAGGCGGCCCGCCGGTTTTCGGCCCGCTCGTCCTCATACATGACCAGGAAGTAGGAGGCGGCCGCCATCAGCTCCCACGCCACCAGGAAAAAATAGGCGTCATCCGCCAGCACCACCAGCAGCATCCCGGCCAGAAAGAGCGTATAAAAGATTATCATCTGCGTGATCGAACGCTCGCCGCCGTACCCCTTGACATAGTCGATGGAGTAGACCGAAACGAAGAAGCCCAGCAGACCGATCACCACCAGAAAGAACCCGGCCAGCGGATCGAGACGCAGATGGAAGGGGAGCCCGGGAATGCCGAGCGTCATGGTCGCGGCGGCAACCGAACCGGCCGCCACCGTCATGACCCCGGCTACGACGGCGGCCAGTGAGGCTACAGCGCTCAAGGAAAATGCCAGCGGGATCTGGAGCATGCGCACCGACCGCAGCAGCGGCGCTGCGGCGGCCAGCGCCAGGAGCAAGAGCACCGCGAATCCGGCAATATCAAGTGGTGTCATCGCTCATGGTTCCTTGTCAGTACTCATGATGCCGTGCAAAGAAGTTTCCTCTGATGAATGCTTTCTTAATGATACCACTGCATTGCCAAAAAGCTCATCCATCTTGTGATGGGGTTAAACGCCTGGTGTTGTCCGATACGGTGGCAACTGAAGCCGGGGAAGACGGCGGTCAGTTGTACTCTTCCTTGCGGATGCCGTATTTCTTGATCTTGCGATAGATGGTGGCCATGTTCATGCCGGCTTCGCGGGCGGCATTTTCTATATGTCCGTTGTGTTTTCGCAGCAGACCTTTCAGCAGGTCGGCCTCGAATTTGTCGAGGGCCGCGTTGAAGGGTACTTCGCCAAGCTCCGAAGCGTCCGGTGCCAGGGTGTCATGAGCATCGGCGATGACATCGATAAACTGGATCAAGGTGTCCCGGGCGATATAATCGTGCCCTTCCATGGCCATACAGGCTTCGATAACGTTTTTAAGCTGGCGGATGTTACCCGGCCAGTCAAAGTTGCAGAGGGCCTGCATGGCTTCTTTGTCGAAGCCCTTGACCAGGGTGCCGAATTTCTGGTTCTGCAGGTGGATAAAGTGTGCCGCCAGGAGCGGGATATCGTCTCTGCGTTCCCGCAGGGCGGGCAGGTGGATGTTGACCACGTTTAGCCGGTAGTAAAGGTCTTCGCGGAAAGCGCCGCTCTTGACGGCCTGCTTCAGATCGGTGTTGGTGGCGGAGAGGACCC
The DNA here is from genome assembly GCA_021780495.1 of Deltaproteobacteria bacterium. Taxonomy (GTDB): domain Bacteria; phylum Desulfobacterota; class Desulfuromonadia; order Geobacterales; family Pseudopelobacteraceae; genus CAIPTY01. The sequence goes on along the minus strand of JAJXYO010000022.1, from coordinate 10,849 downwards.
GCACATCGACCCGTGTCGGCGCGGTGTCACCCAGCCGGTTGAATTCCTTTTCCTGCAGAAAGCGCAGGAGTGTCTTCTGGACATTCATGGGCAGGTTCCCGACCTCGTCCAGAAAGAGTGTACCGCCGTCGGCCGCTTCCAGCAGCCCCTGGCGGTTTTCCTTTGCGCCGGTGAAGGCCCCTTTCCGGTAGCCGAACAGCTCACTCTCCAGCAAGGTCTCGGGCAGGGCGCCGCAATTGATGGCGATAAATTTGCGCTCGTGGCGGGGCGAGTTGTAGTGGATGGCCTGGGCGATCAACTCCTTGCCGGAGCCTGATTCACCGGTGATGAGTACGGAGGTGTCGCGTACCGCGACCTTCTCCACTTTTACCAGGATATTTTTCAGGATGTCGGACGTCCCGATAATGTTGTCAAAGCAGAACTTCCCTTCCAATTCCCTGCGCAGTTCCCGATTCTCTTCGAGCAGTTCGGACTGCTGCAGGGCGTTCTTGACCCGGTAGATCAACTCATCCGGCTCAAATGGCTTGGTCAGCATGTCGTAAGCGCCCTTGCGCAGGGCCTGGATCGACATGTCCACCGTGGCGTAGGCGGTGATCATGATCACCGGGATGTCCTTCGAGCGCTCCTTGATGCTTTGCAGTACATCCAGTCCGCTCATTCCGGGCATCTTGATGTCGGTAATGACCAGATCCCAGGCACCGGGGCGAAACTCATCCACGGCCTTGCGGGGGGCGGTGTAGGCCTTGGCGAGGTAGCCGTTATCCAGCAGGATCTGCTCCATCATGCGGCAGAGTCCCTCTTCATTGTCTATCAGCAGGATGCGTTTCTTCTCAGGCATCTACAACTCCTCATGTTCAATCGGCAGGGTCACGCGCACCGTGGTGCCCTGGCCCGGCCTACTCTCGATAGCTATCTCTCCGTGGTGTTGCTCGATGATCTGGCGGGTGATCGCCAGTCCCAGGCCGGTGCCGCGCTCTTTGGTTGTGTAGAACGGTTCGAATATCTTTTCGATACTCTCCTGCGGGATACCGCAACCGCTGTCGGCGAAGGCGATCTGCACATGTTCCGCATCGGATTGTTCCGTCGCGACCGTCAGCACGCCACCCTCCTGCATGGCGCCACCGGCATTGAGGATCAGGTTGATGGCCACCTGGCGCATCTGGTCGCCATCCAGCATGACATGCGGTAGTGCCGGTGCAAATTTTGTGATAATTCTTACACCGCGCATGTCGGTGTGATTGGCGGCAAAGTCAACAATCTGGGTCAGCAGGTGGTTCAGATCAACCAACTCCAATGATGGCCGCGGTGTACGGGCGTAGCTGAGAAGATCCTGGACGATCTTTTTGCAGCGTTTGCTTTCACGCTTGATCTCGTGAATGTATTTGTAGTTCGGGTCGTCTTCCGGCATTTTGCCCTCGATGTAGCCGGCATAGCCGAGAATCACCCCCAGGGGGTTGTTGATCTCGTGGGCAACACCCGAAGAAAGCACACCCAGAGAGGCCATCTTACCCTGTTGCGCCAGGGATGCCTCCATCTCCTTGTTGTGACGTATAATGTCGGTCATGCGGTTGAAGGCTCCGGCCATCTCCGCCAGTTCATCCTGCCCGTCAACCGCCATTTTCTCTTCCAGATTGCCATGCTTGACCTTGCGGATGACCTCGATCATGTGGGTAATGGGGCGGGTAAAGAGGGCCGAGACTCTGAAAACCAGCATGGTTGCTGCCGCGCCGACTATGATAATCAGCAGCATCATACTGATCATGATATGCTGCTTGATCTTTTTGGCTTCGCTGTAGAATTCATCCTCGTAGGAGCCGACAGCGACGATCCAGTTCCAGGGTTTAAAGTATTCATAGTGAACGATTTTCATGCGCGGGGTCATGCTGCCGACGTTTTTCCAGGGATAACGGATCCAGCCTCTTTTCTTCTCGCACATCTCACGGATAAAGGGAAATCCGCTGGAGTCACGGGCGTCGAAGACATTCTTGCCCTCCTCGTCGGGGTGGATAGTGAGGGTGCCGGTGCTGTTCATGCAAAAGATATAGCCGGTCGCCCCCACCTTCTTGGCCAGTATCTTCTTCTTCAGGGCCGCAAAGGCTGCTGCCTCCTGGGGATCGGTCGCGGTCCCGGTTGTCGAGTGAGCGCCATGCGGAAAGTCCTGATTATGGGCATCGAGCAGGTCAATGGTGAAGGAGACCATATGCTGAAGATCGTCCTTGCTGGCCTGGGTTACCCCCAGGTAGGCCTGGTGGTTGGCTATATAACCGATCATTGCGGCAACGATGATGATCGGTATGATCACCAAAGGCAGAACCAGCGCCAGCAGTTTCCAGCGCAGTTTTATGTTATTGAGAAATCCGGTCACAATGCCTCATAGCGTATACACTCATGTTTTCAATGATATACACGAATTTGGCGCCTAACGCAAGCAGGTATGCCTGGAGAAAGGGGCCGGGCTGTGGTATGGTAGAACACGTGCTGGTGCGGTGTACGGGGGCTGCTGGTGTGGGGGAAACCGTGGCGCAGATGGAGGTTGAGTGTGATCAATAGCCCAGTTTGCGGTGTTGTATGACACTGTTCTCCAACGTAACCTCGCGCAGGATTTTTTCGGCTTCAACCTGGCTGAGTCCTACGCTGGGACGGTTTCCCATCCAGTGGGTTATGTCACCTTTGGGCGGGTCGAGCGCTTGGGGCAGGGCCGGACCGGGGATATGGCGGCCGCCGACATACAGGGCTGCTTGAAAAATATCATCCTCTTTGACAAGTGCCACATCGGCTTTCAAGCCGTTGGAGAGCATCTTGCTGAGAATAGTCCGTTTGAAAATCATGAAAGGTGTCTCCGGAAAAACCTGAAACGATATACTGCAAAGCTGGGAAGTCGAGTAAATAACCTATTGTATCCTTGAAAATCAAGATAAATCGAGGCACTGCGTGACAAAATCCCATCAAAACCAAACCATGACGGCTATGCTTGCCACCCTGTCCCGCGAGTACCTGCAGGGCAAGGAAGAGGTGTTGCGTCTGTCTGTGATCGCCCTGTTGAGTGGCGGCCATATCCTGATCGAGGATCTGCCGGGGCTGGGCAAAACCACGGTCGCCCTGGCGCTGGCCGCCAGCACCGGGCTCGGGTTTGGCCGGGTTCAGTGCACGAGCGATCTGCTGCCCTCCGATATCACCGGGCTGTCCGTGTTCAATCGCGAGGATGGGCGCTTCATTTTTACGCCGGGGCCGATCTTCAACAATATCGTCCTGCTGGACGAGATCAACCGCGCCATGCCACGTACCCAGAGCGCCATGCTGGAGGCCATGGAGGAGCGGAGGGTGACGGTCGAGGGGGTGACCCACCATCTGCCGGATCCGTTCATGGTTTTTGCCACCCAGAACCCGTCTGACCAGAGTGGTACCTTCTTGTTGCCTGAGTCGCAACTCGACCGCTTCCTGATCTGTACGGATATCGGCTACCCATCGGAGCAACTGGAGAAAGACATCATTGCTGGTGGCGGCATCCGTGAGCGGATCGCCGAGATGAGTGCCATTGCAGAAGCAGATGATATCCGCACGGCGCGCCGGTTGGTGTCTCAGGTGTACCTGTCGGAGAAACTGGTCGGGTATATCTATGCCATCGTGGCTGCTACACGCAGCCATGCCATGATCCAGACCGGTCTCTCCACCCGGGCGGCCATCAACCTGGCACAGGCCGCCCGGGCGGCCGCCTTTCTGGAAGGGCGCGATTATGTTGCCCCGGAGGATGTTAAAGGGATTGTTGGGGCGGTCTGCAGCCATCGTCTGGTGATGCGACCCGAGCATGAGACCGTTCACAGGGGGGAGCTGCTACGCGCGATCATCAAGGACATACTGCTGCCTTCGGTCTGAAGATCAGCAAAGCCGGGGCGCTCTATATCGCCATCACGCTTCTGCTGGGCTTCAGTGCCGTCAATACCGGCAATAATCTGCTGTTCCTGATTGTTTCCGGTCTGCTGGCCTTCATGTCCATTACCGGGTTGGCCGGGATGTACAACCTGAAAGGTCTCAGGCCCGAACTGCTGGCGGCGGTTGAAATCTTTGCCGGCAGCGCCACCCCCTTCCGTCTGCGCCTGCATAACGATAAACAGCACCTGCCATCCTTTCTGATCCGCATCGAATGCGAGAACGGCCAGGGCGCGACCTTGCCGGTGGTACCGCCCGCCTCTGTTACGGAAACCAGCGTTCAAATGACCTTTGCCCGGCGCGGGCACGCCAGGGTTGGTACGGTCAAGATCAGCTCATCCTTTCCGGTTGATTTCTTTACCCGTTTCTGGTCGTTCAGCCTGGATGACGAATTCATCGTGTATCCCCGCCTTTTGCCGGGTGTGGCGGTTGGCAGCGGCCCGGAATCGCGCCTGAGTGGCACTGTTGCACGGCGTGAACTGGGCCAGGACGGCGAGCTGGAACGGATTTCCGACTATTCGGGGCGTGAGCCGCTGCGGGTGATCCATTGGAAGCTCTCGGCGCGTGGAGATGACCTGCTGGTCAAGGAATTCGGCCGCCAATCGGTTTCGCCGCTGGTGATCGATCCTGAAAAACTGGCCGGAAATTCTGTGGAGGAGCGGATTTCACAGGCGGCCTGGCTGGTGCGGCGCTGGGTGCAGCAGCGGCCGGTCGGATTGACGTGCGGCGGCCGGACGATCCCGCCCGCATCGGGCCGGGTGCAACGTACCCGGCTGTTGAAGGAATTGGCGCTCTATGGTCTCGATTAATTTACTCATAGTTGTGCTGGCCTACGCTATCGCCCTGTGCGGCCTGATACCGCTCTTCCCCTGGCTCGAAACAGCACCGCGCCTGATCCTGGCCGCCGGGATGATTGCCGGCATCTGGCAGGACCGCCGGGGTGTCTGGCCACTCAAAAACTGGATCTTCAACGCCGCCATTGTACCGGTCTTTCTCTACTATGCCGTCCAGTTCAGCAGGTCGAACCCGGTCCAGCCGGTGATCAGTGTACTCGCCATCATGTTGGCGGTGCGCTGTGCCGGTCCCAAGAATGTCCGTCATTACCTGCAGATCTCGGCCCTGTCCCTCTTCTGTCTGGCGTCTTCCTCCCTGTTCGACCTGAGTCCCCTGTTTCTGGCGTATCTCGGCCTGATGTTGTTTCTGGTGGCCGTCTTGCTGGTGTTGCTGACGTTTTACGGCCTGGATCCGCGCCTGCGGCTGGCCCGCTCCGACCTGCGCCGGGTGCTGGCGGCCGGGGTGCTCTTGCCGTTGGCCTCGTTGCCCTTGATGATCTTCTTCTTTCCGCTGCTGCCGCGCACCCAGCTGCCGCTCTGGAACTTCCTGGCTGCACCCGCGACACGCACAACCGGTTTCAGTGATCAGGTCGAACCGGGCAACAGTGCCGTTGCCGGCACTTCGCGGGTACTGGCCTTTCGCGCCGAGATGCCGCTTCAAACGCAGCAGCAGTTGTACTGGCGCGGCACCGTCTTTAACCGGGTCGAGGGCCGCCGCTGGTTGCGCGGCGTGCCACCGCCCGAACACGATGTCTTCTCCGGCCCGCGGATCAGTCAGGTCATCTATCCGGAGCCGGGCAGCTCCCGTGCCCTGCCGGCCCTGGATGTTCCCGCCTCCCTGACCCTGCGGCGCTCGCAGCGCCAGCCGGACAGCGTCTATGAATTTCAGGGCACTGTCGGGAAAAGGATTGCCTACACCGCAGAGTCGGTTGCAACGGGCAGGCTCTCCATTACCGGCGGGATCAACCGCCCGTTTTACGTGACGCTGCCCCGTAACCTGCCGGAACGGATCAGACAGCTGGCTGACAGCATTCGCGGTCAAGGCAACAGCGACGCCAGCCGGCTTGAACGACTGGAAACATTCTTCCGCAACGGTAACTTCCGCTACAGCCTGACCGGTATGCCGACCGGCGACCATGCCCTTGAACAGTTTCTGTTCGAGAGTAAGCAGGGTAACTGTGAATTTTTTGCCTCCTCTTTCGCCCTGATCCTGCGGGCTGCCGGGGTGCCGGCACGCTTGGTGGGCGGTTACCTGGGAGGGGAATATAACCAGCTAGGCGGATATTATCTGGTCACGGAAGATATGGCCCATGTCTGGGTCGAGGTGTATCTCGCCGGGCAGGGGTGGCTGCGGGTCGATCCGAGCAGTTTCGCCCGGAACGCCGGCAGCATCTGGGCGCCCACCCGCAAAAGCCTGCTGCTCAAGATCCGTATGGCGCTGGATACGCTCAACTACACCTGGAACCGGGCGGTTATAACCTATGACTTTGAACGTCAGGTGGATATAGCCCGCACGGTCGGCAGGCACGTTCAGGGGCTTGAGCCGGGCAGGGTGGTGAAGGGGCTGCTGCGTTACCTCGTGTGGCTGGCCGGAGTGGCGGGGCTCATAATGCTGCTGGTACGCCGCAAACAGTTCTTTCCTCCACGGGAGGAACGGCTGTTGCGCGCCTTCTACCGCAGGGTCGAACGGGATTGCGGCGTGCGTCCGGAGCGGGGCAGGGTAGGGCTGTTCGAGATCGCGGATCTCACGGGCAATGCCGGGGTCCGGGCCTTTGCCGAGGTGTATGCCGGAGCGGCGTACCGTGACCGGTTGCTGACGGATCAGGAGTATCGCCAGCTAAAGCAGATTGTCACGGGTGGGTTCAGGGGGGATACCGGATAGGGGTTCTGTTGGTTGAACGGGGCTGAGGCTGAGGCTGACCGGCTGTTTTTAGGCAGGTCTTGCCGATAGTTGGAAACGAAACGAGACTATTCTCGGAGTTAGCAGCGAAAATAGCCTCGTGTTCTTTTCTTCATTGCGTTGATTGTTATGCCACTCGTACCTCAAGGTGCTTACCCAATGCTTGAGCGATTTTACGAAGCGTCGAAAGCCGAATATCATCAGCATGATTTTCAATTCGGGAAATAGCAGACTTTCTGGTGTGAACGCGCTCTGCAAGCTCCTCTTGGGTTATGCCTGCCTGTTCCCGTGCCTGACGGAGCATGGCGCCAATTTTGAATTCTTCATAACCGGCGTCAAAAGATTCGTCAAATTCCATTGATTTTTTTTTACGTTTTTCAATGTAACGATTGAGATCATCCATTTTTTGTTTCCTCCCTGCTTTGGTGCTCCCGCTTTCTTGCTTCAGCCAGTTCTATCTCACGTTTAGGTGTCTTCTGCGTTTTTTTCTGAAAGCCATTGGTAAGAATGACAATACGGTCTCCTTCGATAAAACCGAGTAACCGGAATATGTTACCAGCAATCTGAATCCTGACTTCCCAAATATCGTCAGTATTTACAAGCTTTGCGAAGTACTGCGAAGGAACTGGATCAAGCTCTTTTACCAGTTTGAGTACCCATAAAACCTTATTAACTTGGTTGTCCAAAAGGGTGTCAAAAAACTCCTCGACTGGTGATCCGCCGGTAGCAGTTTTATAGAAGTCGATTCGTTTCATGATATGAATGTTAACATATTAGTGAACATGGTCAAGTCGTTTTTACTTTTCTTTAGCTTGCTTGGAGGTGAGATGCCGATGAGATAGCCCAAAACAGTTCCGGTCAGCGCACCCAATATCAATCCGACTCCCGAATGTCCGGATATTACCGCCCAGATAAAGCCTGCAATACCGCCAAAAGTCATCCAGCAATACTTTCTCATGTGCTTTTCGATGTTCTCACTTTTAGTCTTCCAACTAACTGTTTTTTATTAATATTTGGCAATCGATAAATATGTTGGATTTATTCTGGTGACAGCTTTTGAATTGATAAGACAATAGTTGCAGTGGAAGCATCAGGTGGAATTAACCCGATTTGTATGAGCAAACGTTCGGAGCGGCAAAGCCAACCGGAATCATGTCGTGAAAGCCATATGTTCCGGTCGTTTCAACCGGGAAGGTGCGGCGTAACTGAAAACATACCTCTGAAGAAGAGAGGCGCCTCAGGCCGATTTCCTGAACAGCACCCGCGCCGTTGGCGTCTCATCCCCCGGTAGTTCCTCATAGAACAGGATTTCCCCCTCCAGCTCCTCACAGATGCGCCGTAACTCGCCCGCTTGCAGCAGATAGGCCGGATTGTGCGCTGCGGACAGATGCGGCGATTCCATGATGGTGTCGATGATCAACAGCCCGCCCGGGGACAGCGCCCGCAGCTCCTCGGGGATCAGATCCCTGAGCAGAAAGTTGAAGTTGACGATCAGGTCGAAGCGCTCCGTGATCCGGTATCCCTCCAGGTCCGCCTGCTGAAAATCAATCTGAAGACCTTCCTGCCCGGCCCATGTGGCTGCCTTGTCAAGACCCACTTCGGAAATGTCCAGCGCTGTTACCAGAAAACCCTGCTGTGCCAGAAAAATGCTGTTTCGCCCCTCTCCGCAGGCGATATCCAACGCTCGTTTCCCCGGGGCGAGCCGCAGGATTCTTTTTATCTCACGGGACAGGAACGGGGATGGCCGCTGGCCCAGATACATCCCCTCCGCATCATAGCGTTGATTCCATTTGATTCGGTCGGTCTTCATGACAATCCCCTTTTTTGCAATAATGCAAAACACCCCTGAAACGCTGTTTGCATTTTTGCAAATGTATCTGCGCTTCTGTTTGAAACGTGCAACACTGTAAAATTGCTGCTTAAGCTGAATTTAATTCGGGGTGGTTTTCGTATACATAATCATCTTAATGTTACCTGCCGTCAGTAGGGTGCTCTCGCATAAATGCAAATATTATTAGGGTGTGGACAGGTGCCTGTGGGTGTCAGCTTGGTAACTAGCTTGAATGACAGCTGAAACAGGTGGAGATTCCGACTTGGCGCATTCGTTGCTATCTGTAGTTGTAACGTAGATTCAAGAGGGCGCTCATGGCTATTGCAGACATCTGTCCATTTTACGGCAAGAACGATGATTATTGCGACGTAGGGTGCGGCTACATTTCGACTCACGATGTAAATATGATCATCCGCTATTGCAGCGGCCGTCATGCCGAGTGTGTCAAGTACCTTGAGTTGGCCGACAGGTTCCCGCGTGAGCTGGATACCCTGGTCAAGTGTTGAAGGTTTTATACCTTATCTGATTAACGGGAGGAAGCTATGTTTTATAATCTGGCAGTCAACTTCAACGGTTTTCACGCAAGCCTGGCTCTTGCGGTTGCCCTGCTGTTTATCGTTATTACCTGTGCAAAGGAGAGGAAAGATGAGCGAAAGAGAGCTTGAGTTGTTGCAGAGGATCGAGGATCTGGAACGTCATACCTGGCGTAACAGCGCAATTCTGAGAGCGGTTGCCATGGTGGCCTTCACATCGATCATTGGATTCATAATCGCCTCCGGGGTTGTTGGTGGCGGTCACGGCAGCCACTGGTCGGGACCGGCCTGGAATACCATGTGGCTGTATGGCCTGTTTGCTGCCAACGCTGTATCCATGTTCTGGACCACACATAAAGAATAGGGGGGAAAACCAATGCCGATGAAGATATCTAACGCAATCCTGCTGCTGGTGGTCTGTGTGGTCTGTGCCGCCTTCAATATGCAGCTTTTTGGTGGTCTGGACGACATGATGGGAGATCAGTACTGGGTTATCGATCATACCCAGGGTGATCACGGCTGGTATGCGATGGGCCTGTTGCCGCACGTCAAAAAGGTGCCCAAGGATGTGGTCAAGGCGGTCAATACCGATCCGAACGCCAAGGAAAAATATGTCATCTATGCCCAGAGTGGCGACTTTGCCGGTAAGTCGGTCTACGGCATCTGCTTCGGCATCCCGCTGATCATGTACCTGATCTGGTTTGCCTTCATCCTCGGATTTCCCGACAAGGTCGATCCCTATCTGCTGCCGCGCAAGATCTTCACCATTGCGGTCATTATCTGCTGCTCGGTGGTTGTTAATCTCTTTCTGATGCGGATTGCCGGTGATTTCGCCCGCGATCCGATGTCACGTATCGCCAATGTGGCGGGTAATCACGCTTCGCTGCTGTTCCATAATGCCGGCATCTGGTTTGCCATCCTGTTCTCGGCGCTTGGGACCCACAATCACTCGTCCAGTGAGGCGCAGGCTCCGGATAGCCGTAAGTGGCAGACCCAGGCCAATGAGAAGTTCAACTGGATGTTTATCCTGTTGGGCGTCGTCACGGTTCTGGAGGTCGCGCTGGTCCAAAACAAACTGGCTCTGCCCGATGCCGCCGTGGATTACTCGGTCTGGATCATCTGGGTGGTCATCTTTATGCGCATGTACGGCTTTTCGCCAAAATACTGGGTCAAGCGGCCAACCGGTATTGCCATCATGGTGATCGGCACGCTGTTGACCCTGCCGGTGTTCTATGTGCTGGAGCGGGTGACGGGTAACCTTGGGGCCGGTTTTGCTTCGCCGATCCTGGCCAAGGCGCTGGGGGCGGATAATCAGAACATCGGACTGTCTCTGATGGTCTCGATCTATCTGGTGTTCTGGATGGAGTTTGCCACAGCCATTCGCATGAATGGACCGTCAAAAAAAGCGGTTACTCAAAAGATGTAACGCCGGAAAGGACATCGGGGACATGACGGAACCTGTCAAAAATAAAGGCTGGAGCGTTGTCGCGGCCGGCCTGGCCATCAATCTGGCCCTGGGCGTCTTTGCCGGATTGGAACAGGAAACGATTCGTGTCGCCCGCGAAGTCAAGGCGTCCTGAATGTGAGCGGGTACCCGCCGTTATCCGTTTGATCGAAATGGGGGAATACGTCACCGCCTTTCGGCACAGTTTTATGTCATGAACAGGAAAGCCCCGCGGGAAACCGCGGGGCTTTTGAATTGTGCGCCCGGCAGGGCGCGTGGGGCGCAAGCCCCATCGAATCAGCCATGGTAGCTGATTCGTGACTTGGAGGTGCAAGTCCTCTACGGACCCTGATGGTGGGAACCGTTAGCCGAACGGCAAGG
>JAJXYO010000055.1 GCA_021780495.1 Deltaproteobacteria bacterium | reverse complement strand
CAAAGCGTCACCTCTCTGTCTTAATAGTTTTGTTGGGGAATAAAACTATCTTAACACAGTTTGTGGCGCTTTTATATTAATAATAACAATATGTTATGCTATTTTTCGCTCTGCGAAAGTTGAGTTAGGTAACTAAATGACCCGAAACGAACGTATTCAAAGACTGATAGCGGCTATTCCCGCACTGAGCGATTATCGCCTTGAACTGGTTGATCGAGTGGTAGCGGTGTTTTCGCAACCGTGGGAGGTTTGCCGGGCGCCGGAATCAGACATCATTTCATGCGGTTCACTGGTGGATTTTGGCGATATACTGCGCCTGCATCACAGCTTTTCTCGTGAGCCTTTTTCCAAGGACAAGTTTGAATTTGCGCTGGAAACGGTACTGAAGATATCGGGTTGTGCGGCCCAGTTGGCGCCACGGGGTACACGTGGTCATGACTTGGCAATTGCCGGGCAGAAATTTTCTCTGAAGACCGAGGCGGCCAAGGGAATTCTCCTCAATAAGCTTCACATCTCGAAATTCATGGAGTTGGGCGGCGGTCAATGGGGCGATAACCCAGACGACTTGATCGGACTGCGGCAGCAGTTTCTGGACAACCTGGCGGGAATCAACCGTATTCTGGTGCTGCGAGCGCTCCGCAAGGGTGCGCCTGACTATCTCTATGAGCTTGTGGAAATCCCGAAAAACCTTCTGGAAATGGCCACGGCAGGTCGCTTTGAAATGCGGATGGAAAGCAGACAGTACCCCAAGCCGGGGTACTGCTATGTGGAGGAAAACGGCAAGGCTCTTTTCAGCCTCTATTTCGACGGGGGTGGAGAAAGAAAGTTACAGATCAAAGGCCTAATGAAGGCGTCGTGTATCGTTCACGCAACGTGGTGTTTCGAGGAGCCTCAACAGTAAGATCCGGCATGAGTGGCGGTACAGTATTTCGCAGTCTCTGCCGTGCTATCTCGACATAGTCGGCCTTCAGCTCTATCCCGACACACCGCCGGCCGGTTTCAACCGCCACCACACCAACCGTGCCGCTGCCGAAAAAAGGATCAAGGACCAGTCCGTCAAGCGGCGAACCAGAGAGCAGACAGGGTTGTACCAAAGCCCGTGGAAAAACCGCAAAGTGGGCTTCCTTACACGGTTCGGTATTGATGCTCCAGATGCTCCGTTTGTTTTTACGTGTTTTTCCGTCAGCAGTCGGCTCCTTGATGGCATCCTGATCAAAGAAGTATGACTCGCTCTTTGAAAGCATGAACAAGTATTCGTGAGACACTGTCACGCGGTCTTTGACGGATTCTGGTTGGCAGTTCGGCTTATGCCAGATGATGTCGGAACGGAGGTACCAGCCGTCAAGCTGCAGAGCCATGGCCAACATCCAGGCTACGCCGATCAGGTCTTTAGGCTTGAGTCCTTCCGGTGTATCGGGGCGATACGACATGGCCCGTCCTGCGTTCTTGGAGTCGGACTGCCGCCAGGTCCTGCCGCCGGATGTGTAGGTGTTGCCGATATTGAGCCAGAGTGTACCGTCGTTGCGCAGCACTCGGCGTACCTCACGAAACACGGCGACCAGATGTTCGATATAGTCCTGAATGCGGGTTTCCGCGCCGATCTGCCCCTCATAGCCGTAATCACGCATTCCCCAGTACGGAGGAGATGTCACGCAGCAGTTAAACGTCTCATCTGCAAGGTTGGCCAGCTCTTTACGAACATCACCATGGATGATCTGCACAGGGGTATCATCCGCTTGGTTTTCATTCGCGATCCTGCCAATGTCCAGGTGACTGGCGGCGATCATGGTTTGTCTCTCGTGCTTGAGGTTTGTGCGTCATCCTTGCCGGCATAGACGGCAAAATCCTCGCGAACCCAAGAATTAAGGGCCTCAATGATATAGGCGTGGAGCGTCATGTCCGATTCAATCGCCTTGAATTTGAGGGCCTTGTGAAGGCCTTCCTCAATCTCAATGGGAAACGTCTTTTTTCGTTTTGCTTCTTGTGTTATTGTCATGTTAGTGAAGTTACCTTGGTTAGCTTGGTTAGTCAAGTAACAATAGTTTGACTCTTTTATTGTTTTTAATTTATATGCTAATTTATCGAATAAATTACCAAGGAGCATCCCACACACCATGCGTGCAACCTTCCTCCCTTTTTCCACCCCTACCATCGAAGATGCCGAGATCAACGAGGTCGTTGATTCGCTCAAATCCGGCTGGATCACCACCGGTCCCAAGGTCAAACGCTTTGAAGAGGCCTTCAAGGCCTATGTCGGAGCGCCCTTTGCGATACCGCTGACCTCGGCCACCGCCGGCCTGCACCTGACACTGCTGGCCCTGGGCATCAAGGAGGGGGATGAGATCATCACCACCCCCATGACCTTTGCCTCGACCGTCAGCATGATCATCCTGTGCGGCGGTACGCCGGTGCTGGTGGATATAGAGCCGGGGACGCTCAACATCGATGTGGGCCGGATCCGCGAAAAGATCACACCGCGTACCAGGGCGATCATTCCGGTACATTTTGCCGGCCAGTCCTGCGATATGGATCCGCTCTTTGACCTGGCCAGGGAGTTTGGTCTGACCATCATCGAAGATGCCGCCCATGCCGTCGGTACCGAGTATAAAGGCCGACGCATCGGTTCGCTGGAGTCGATCTCGATCTTCTCCTTCCATCCCAACAAGAACATCACCACCGGCGAGGGGGGCATGGTCTGCACCGCCGACGAGAACCTGGCCGAAGAGGTCTCGCTGATGAAGTTCCATGGCATCAGCCGCGAGGCCTGGAAGCGCGTTACTGCCAGCGGCACCCCCAACTACGATATCCTCATGCCCGGTTTCAAGTACAATATGATGGATATCCAGGCCGCCATCGGTATCCACCAACTGCCCAGGCTGGACGGGTTCATCGACCGGCGTCGCGAAATTGCCGAGTTTTACAATCAGGAGCTGGCCGCTGTGGCCGAGTTGGCCCTGCCGCGCTATGCGCCCTACCAGCAGCGCCACGCCTGGCACCTGTACACGCCGCTGCTCAGGATTGAGCAGCTGGCCATTGGTCGCGACCGCTTCATGGAAGAGCTGAAGAAGTACAACATCGGCAGCGGTCTGCACTACAAGGCCATTCATCACCATGCCTGGTACCGCGAGCACATGCCGGTGCCGGATAGTGAGCTGCCCAACGCCAGCTACGCTTCCGAGCGGATCCTTTCCCTGCCGCTCTTTCCCAAGATGACCATGGACGATGCCCGTGACGTGGTTGCGGCGCTCACGGCGGTGATAGCCGAGTTCAGACGATAGGGCGGATCAACCAGCACGGGCGAAGCAGATATGATCTGCTTCGCCCGTGCCTGAGTATTGTCGCTCCTTACATCCTGCTGTGTCGCATTAGCGCTGATCCAGCACCTCCCTGACCTTTGTCAGCAGCATCTGCACCGTGACCGGTTTGGCCAGAAAACCGACCTCTCCCACGATCCCTTTCTGTTCGATGATATCGGCGGTATAGCCGCTGGAGAAAAGCACCGGAATCCGCTTCCCCTCCTGCACGATAGCGTCGTACACCTCTTGCCCGTTCATCTTTGGCATGACCACATCCAGCAGCAGGAGCTGAATCCGGTCGTTATTGGCCCGGTATTTCCTCAGTGCCTCCTCGCCGTCCGGAGCCGCGATCACGCGATACCCGTAATCCTCCAGGGCCTGGACCATGAAACCCCGGACGCCGTCATTGTCCTCGGCCAGCAGGATCGTTTCCTTGCCTCCCGCTACCTGTGGGACCGGATAGCTTGCGCGGCCGGTCTCGGACGCTTCTATCAGCGGCAGATAGATCTTGAAGCAGGTCCCTTTGCCGACCTCACTGTACACCGATATCTCGCCGCCATGCTGCTTGATGATGCCATAGACGATGGAGAGCCCCAGCCCGGTGCCTTTGCCGACCTCCTTGGTGGTGAAGAACGGCTCGAAGATTCTCTCGCGGGTGGTTGTGTTCATGCCGCAGCCGGTATCGGCAACCGTAATCCGGGCATAGGAGCCCGGTTTGAGCGAGGTGTCGAGCAGCCCTTCCGTCAGCTCCAGGCGCTCGGTGGATATGCTGATGATCCCTCCCCGGAGCATGGCATCGCGTGCGTTGACCGTCAGGTTCATCAGCACCTGTTCGATCTGGCTGCCATCGGCCATGATCATCAGCTCCTCGGGCGCCAGGGAGCAGTGCAGTTCGATATCCTCGCCGATGACCCGGCGCAGGAGCTTGTCGATGGTCAAAACGATAGCATTGATCTTCTCCGGCCGGGACTGCATGATCTGTTTGCGGCTGAAGGCCAGCAGGCTGTGGGTCAGCATGGCGGCCTTATCGGCCGCCACCAGTATGTCGTCGGCGTACTGGCGCAGGGTGGCACTGTCCTTCAGTTTGATCTGCAGAATACTGCCCAGACCCATAATGACGGTCAGGATGTTGTTGAAGTCATGGGCCACCCCCCCGGCCAAGGTACCGATCGCCTCCATCTTCTGCGATTGCCGGAGCTGCTCTTCCAGTTTCTTGAACGAGGTAATGTCGCGACCCTCGGGAATCAGCAGCACGACCTTTCCTGCGCTATCCATGACCGGCTTCAGCGAGAAATCGATATAATGGGTGGTCCCGTCCGGGGTCTGGTGGGTGGCCTCGAAACGAACGAACTCACCGGCTGCCGCCTGCTGCACGGCCTTGCGGACGCGTTCGCACTGCTCGCCGGAATGAGCCCACCAGGGGCTCTCCCAGAGGGGTTTGTTCAGGATCTCGGATTCCGATGCCCCGCAGAAGGCCAGGGCGGTCTGGTTGGCCTCCAGCATGAGCCCCTCGGGTGTGGTCAGGCCGATCAACTGGAAGGTCTGGTCGAAGATGGCCCGGAACTTCTGTTCGCTGGTGCTGAGCGCCACCTGTGCCAGCTGTAACTCTTCAAACTTCTCCTCCAGGATCACGGCTTGTTCCTGGAGCTGCTCCTGTGCCGCCTGGCGCTCGGCAATTTCATCCTCCAGCACCCGGTTGGCAATGGCCAGATCCCTGGTGCGCGCCTCGACCCGCGCCTCCAGCAATTCGTTGGCTTCCTTCAGGCGGCGGTTCAGGTCGCGGATGCTCAGGTGCACCCCCACCCGGGCCAGCAGCTCCTCCTGCTGGAAAGGCTTGGTAACGTAATCCACCGCCCCGGCTTCCAGGCCATGCACCTTGTGTCCGGTCTCGGCCAGGGCCGACATGAAGATCACCGGAATATCGCGGGTGCTCTCCTGGCGTTTCAGGCGACGGCAGGTTTCGTAGCCGTCCACGCCCGGCATCATGATGTCCAGCATGATCAGGTCGGGGCGGGCGTAATCCGCCCGGCTGACGGTGCTCTCGCCGTCCTCGGCCATCAGGACGGTATAATTGAAGTCCGTCAGGCAATCGCGGAGCACGGCCAGGTTGTTGCTGTCGTCGTCAACCACCAAAATCACCGGTTTACGGCCGTCGCAAGGCGCTGCATTGTGTATATCGAGACTCATAGTTCTTCTCCACGGCATCGTTTAACCAGCGCCAGAACGGCCCTGGTCCTGAAACTTCCGGCAAGCTCCTTCAGTCTGCCGGCAAAATTGCGGTAACGTACATCCTGCTGCTCCAGTCCGGCGGCCCACTCCTCCACCCCCCGCATATCTCCCCTCAGGGCCAGATCCAGCAGCCCATCCAGTTCGGCTGGCGGTGGCGCCGGCAGTTCGTTGTTCTCCAGCCCGGCAAACGTTTCCCTGGCCGCTAGCGGGATCTCCATGGTCTCCCACTCGATCCCCAGCCGGCGGCCGATCTTCTCCAGCAGTAGATTAATCCGGATCGGCTTGACGATGAAATCGTCGCAGATCTTGACGAACTCGTTATTGAGGCCGCTATTGCTCACGGTTGCCGAAGCGCCGATGATGACGGTCCGGTTGAAACGCGGGTCGGCCCGCATCAGCCTGGTTGCCTCCAGCCCATCCATCAGCGGCATCACCAGATCCATCAGTACCAGCTCCGGCTGTTGTTCACGCGACCTGCCCAGCGCTTCCTCACCGTTGCAGGCGGTATCGACCTCGAAGCCGAGCGGTTCCAGCAGCGAAACCAGCATGGCGGTGTTGCTCACATTGTCATCGACGATCAGGATCCGTTTGCGCTCGCCGCGGTAACCGGTCACCGTTTGCTCCATCTGCTCCGGCGCCTGTTCCGGGTCGGCTACCGGCGGCAGTGCCAGCTCCAGGTGGAAGGTGCTCCCCCGGCCGACCACACTCTCCACAGCCAGGCTGCCCTGCATCAGTCCCAGCAGACGGCGGGTGATGTGCAGTCCCAGACCGGTGCCCTCGCGCAGCTGATCGCTGCCGGACAACTGGGTAAACGGCTCGAAGATCGTCTCCAGCTTGTCGGCCGGTATGCCCACGCCGGTATCTGCCACGTCACAGCGGAAGGTTCCGCCACAGGCCGGATCGTAGGCCACGCGCAGGGTCACGCTCCCCTGGCGGGTGTTCTTGACTGCGTTGGAGAGCAGGTTCAGCAGGATCTGGCGCAGCTTGCGCTCATCCCCGTACACATAGGGCGGCAGTGGCGTTTGCTCCTCATACAGGAAGCGCAGCTCCTTCTTCTCGGCGTTCAGACGGGTCAGGTCGAACACCTGGCGCATGAGCGCCGGCAGATCGAAGGCCAGCTGCTCGATATCCATTTTCTGCGCCTCGATTTTGCCCACATCCAGGATGTCGTTGATCAGGGTCAGCAGGTGCTCGCCGCTGCTGTGCATGATCTCCAGCTGTTGTTGCTGGGCCCCGGTCAGGTTGTCCTGGCGCTTGAGGATCTGGGCGTAACCCAGGATCGCGTTCAACGGCGTGCGCAGTTCGTGGCTCATGCTGGAGATGAACTCGCTCTTGGCGCGGTTGGCCGTCTCGGCCTGTTCCTTGGCGTTTTTCAGCGCCAGCGCCCCCTGGGCAAAGGCTCCGGCCAGATTATTAACCCCATTGACCAGGGTGCGCCATTCGCCCTCGAACTGGTCGGCATCGCTGCGGCTGTCCAGGTGCCCCTCCTGCACCGCACTGATCAGCCCGTCGGTTTGCTGCAGAACCTGGCGGATCGTGTGGCGCATGGTGGAGAACGATCTGGCCAGGGCGCCCACTTCGTCATGCTGCCGGATTTCGAACTCGCCGCTGAAATCCCCGTGAGATACGTCATCGGCCATCCGGACGATCTGGCGCAACGGACGGGTGGCCACCCCCATCAGGAAAAAGGCCGCAATACAGCTTGCTACGGCAAAGACCAGCGACAGCGCTACACCGCGCGCCACGATGTCCCTCTCGTTTTGGCGCAGCGAGTCCTTGGAAAAATCGATCCTGATCCAGCCGATGATCTCCTGGTCTCTGTGCGCGCTACCGGTGTCGTTGATGATGTCGAAATCGGATTGCAGTCTCTCGGTGTAGACCGGTGCGTAAAAGACGAAGGTGTCCCGCTCCTCGGACATGGTGAGGGCCGTCGTTGCCGGCGGGCCGGCCGGTTGCCGGGTCAGCGGCTGACCGTCATGGATCAACGGTTTCATCCGCGTGTCATAGAAGGTGACCGCCGCCACCTCGGTATTGGATTTGAGAAAGGCCGCGGTGCTTTTCAGCTGCTCGGGATTGCCGGAGAGGATCGGCAGTTCACCGGTCTTGGTCGCCAGGGTGGTGATCGCCTCGGCGCGCTTGATGAGCTCGCTGCGGATAACCGCCTTGCCGACCCGGATCGATTCCCAGGTATGGACGAACGACATCACCAGCAGGAGCGGAATCATGAAAAGCAGTGCCTTGACGCGGAAGGTTATTTTCGAGGTAAGCCGGTTCATGGGTAGGTCCTGGTGGCCATGCGCACAACCTCATCCGGGATGGCGATGCGCATCTTGCGGGCCGTATCCAGGTTGATGAACAGATCGAACTTGCGAGGCGGCAGGGCCGGATGATGGCCGACACTCCCGCTCTTCAGGGCCCTGGCGGCATACTCGCCGATCACCTTGCCGGCAGCGGCCATATCCACCACCAGCGCCAGCAGGGCCCCCTCCTTGACGTGCCGCTCGGAAATCCCCAGCAGCGGGATGCGGCGCCGGTAGGAAAGCAGGTAGGCTTCCTGCATGGCGGTCGCCGACATGATCGCGCTATCCGGCAGCAGCAGGATGGCGTCGGCGTTGTCCTGTTCTTTGATCCTTTTGACGAACTCGACCGTATTCCTGACGGGAAAAGTGCTGAGCGGGGCGGAAACGTTATTGGCCAGGGTGTTCAGGAAGTCGCGGCTGGAGACCACCGCCACATGCCGCAGGGCCGGCAGGTAATGTCTCAGCAGGGCGGCGTACTCGCTGACGGGGGTGGCCATGTAGAAGCCGGCGGTATTGGGACGGCTGACGGCCGGCGGCGTTATCACCATATCATAGATTACCGGGACAGCGGGGGGCAGGGTCAGCGCTTCGCCCAGCGCTTCATGCCCCAGGGCGACCACCACCCGTGCATCCTCTTGCTTGAGTATGGCCGCCAGGTTGCCATGCACCTCGGCCGGAGAATAGGTCCTGGTGGAGGCGTGCAGGGTCTTGCGCATGCCCTGAGTGACTTCCATGACCGGCTTGAGCTGGGCATCGGCGATGATCAGTACGTCCGCCGCATGGCAGGGTACGGTCATCAGCAGGGTACAGATCACGGCATAGAGGATGGCAATGGGCATGGGTCGTGTTCTCATGAAAATCAAAAAGTCCGGCAACTATAGGGATAAAATAACAAAATATCAACCAAAACAGCGCCATGAACATATCGTGCCGATGGACACTAACGGGCAACTTTACCCGCCTGGGAGTCCAGGCAATTCTTGCGTGTCGTGGCGGACAAAAATTACCGGCACACCGCTGATTCCGTGGGGTCGCGCAGCTGTTTCCAATACAGCCCACTCATTATTTATACAAGCATATCGGAGCCTTAAGCGTATCTACACAATTGTATAAAATGGTTTTATCTGCTTGACAAATGCGGTTTGTATGGTATAACCGGCCAGCTTTAATGAAGGATTCGCGCAGATCTTGACAGGGGCACACAACAGTTATCACCGACGGGGAGACGGAGCCGTCCCCCGCGGAACTACATCACACGAGAGAAGGAGAAACAATCAGATGAAAAAGAGCAGCCTGGTAGTACTGGAAACGGGTAACGAGTGCGCCTTCATGGGCCCGATGATGGCTTGTTGCTGGTCGGCTCTCATGCCGATCTGATAGCGGTTCAGTGGATAGAAACACCGAAGGGGGGAGCGATCCCCCTTTTTTTGTACACAACAGAATTCAGAATCAAATCCCCCTCATTCCCCCTTTTGTAAAGGGGGAGGGGTATTCAGCCCTCCGGAGGGCCGTCATGCAGCTGTCTACCTATCTGAAGATCTACCCCTGTCCGGACCAGCCGGGCATGAACCTGGTCTATTCCACCGTCCGCTCGTCCGTGGTGCTGTTGCCGGACGACCTGCTGGCGGCGGCCCGCGAGGGCAGCCTGCCGGCGGAGGAGCAAGAGGTCCTGACCCGGCTCGGCATCCTGACCCCGGAGCGGGCGGCCGAGCAGCAGCGCATGCGGACGATCTTCGATATCCCCCGCCCCAACGCCCCCTTCAACGCCACGGTGGTGCTCAACCTGGATTGCAACCTGGCCTGCCCCTACTGCTACGAGGCGGCCTTCCGCGGCAGGCGCTACATGAGCGCCGCGACCGCCGGGCTGCTGGTGGCGACCATCCGGCGCGAGCGGATAGATCAAGGGCAGCCGGTCCGGCTGACCTTCTACGGCGGCGAGCCGCTGCTCTCGCTCGACCTGATCCGGGCCATCGCCCGGCCGCTCAGGGCGGCCGCTGAAAAGCAGGGGGTGGCCTTCAGCTTTTCGCTGGTCACCAACGGCACCCTGCTGAACCGCGCCTGCGCCGCGGAGCTGGTTGGCCTGGGGCTCTCCGGGGCCAAGATCACCCTGGACGGCCCGGCCGAGCTGCACGACCGAAGCCGCCCCTTTGTTTCCGGCCGCGGCAGCTATGCGGCCATCATGCGCAACGTGGTGGAGGTCTACGACATCGTCCCGCTGCAGCTGGGGGGCAACTACACCCGCGACAACTACCGTCAGTTCCCGCAGATGCTCGACGACCTGCTGGCCCGGGGCATCGACCCGGCCCGGGTCGGCACGGTACTCTTCGCCCCGGTGATCCCCAAGGCCGGGGAGCGGGTCCCGAGCGACTTCAACAGCGGCTGCGCCTGCTCCTATGAGCCCTGGCTGATGGAGGCCGGTGTCTGGCTGCGCGAGGAGACCATCAGGCGGGGCTTCCCGGCCCCCAAGCCCAAACTGGCGGCCTGCATGGTCGAGTTGGAGAACGACCTGGTGATCGACCATGAAGGCTCGTTCTTCAAGTGCCCGGCCTTCATGGCCTACCCCCAGCTGCGCATCGGTTCGCTGGCCGAGGGGATCGGGGATTACGCTGAATCCCACAACCTGGCGCTCTGGAAGACGGAGGAGTGCCTGGCGTGCGCCTACCTGCCGCTCTGTTTCGGCGGCTGCCGCCAGCTGACCCTGCTGCGCAGCGGCGGGATCGATGCCGTGGATTGCCGCCGTGAGTATTACGATACGGTGCTGGAGCGGGTGGTCAGGCAGGATCTGGCCTATCAGGGCACGAAACAGGATGCCTGAAGCAACCTGAATACATGGCATTACCCGCAGATGGACGCTAGATACACGCTGATAAAATAAAAAATAGACGGCACGATTTCTCAGCGCTGTCCGGTTTGGTGTTTTCATTTTGTCCCCCTCCTTCCTTTCAAGGAGGGGTTAGGGGTGGTTGCCTTTGATTCTCATCAATCTTATGGTTAAAAACGAAGTCAAAAGCCAAAACCTGACCACCCCCAGCCCCTCCTTAAATACAGGAGGGGGGCTAAAAACAGACTTCTCACGGCTTGCAATTATCTAACCGGAAGCTACTGACGTTTTCTCGTTGCGTAATTCGAGAGTGTAAAAAAAACGGCCTCCGGGGGATACCCCGGAGGCCGTTTGCACGCTGACAGCTGCTCTCAGAACTTGAACCTGAGACCGCCCTCCACCCAGCGTCCGGCATTGGGGTAGACCGGGCTCATGTAGTAGTTGCCGCTGAAGAGGTTGTGGATCGTCAGGAAGGACTCCAGGGTGGTCGTGGCGCTGGTCCGGAAGCGCTTGGTGGCGGTCAGGTCCCAGATAAAGGTCGTGTATTGGCCCTGATCCGCGGGGTTGGCATCCCAGAAGACATAGCTGCCGGAGAGCAGGGCCGAGAACGAGCGGCGGTCGTCGTACTTGACCCCGATCAGCCAGGCATAGCTGTCGTAGTAGGCATTGATGTAGCCTGCCGGCACGGCCTCGCCCTTGAAATGGGCGTAGGCCTGCCCCAGCGTGAGGGAGAGGTTGTAGAACGGGACGGTCTCGGCCTCCAGCTCATAGCCCTGGCGGGTGGCGTCGCCGCGGTTGTAGACGGTCCGGTAGGGCGCCTGTCCGGGGATGGGCTCGGCTGAGATGGCCTTGGTGGTCTCATGGCGGAAGAGGGTGCCCTTCAGGTTGACCAGGCCGGCCAGGCCGGATTCGAGCCCGGCCTGGTACGACCAGCCGTACTCGGCCCGGATGTCCGGGTTGGAGCGGGAGTACAGGCTCTGGCCCTTGGCGTAATCCAGGGGGGGCGAGGTGAAACCGCGGGCGGCCGAGGCGCGGGCCACCGTGTGTTCCCCCAGTTCCCAGGTGACCCCCAGGCTGGGGCTGACGAACGAGCCGCTGATGTTGTCGTGATCGAGGCGGAGGCCGGGGGTGACGGCGAAAGGTCCCAGTTCCACGGTATCGTTGGCAAAGAGTCCCCAGCGGTCGACGGTGGGCGAGACGGTTTCGGAGGGGGGCCGTCCATAACCGAGGGACTGGTAGAGCGGCGACTGGAAGATCGGTCCGGTGTTGGTGGTCTCGTCCAGGGTGCCGTGGCTGGCCTCCGCCCCGACGGTCAGGGTCTGGACGCCGCTCGCCCAGGTGGCGCGCAGGTTGCCGCCGACGGTCTGCTCCTGGTTGACGTTTTGCACCAGGAGCCCATTGCCGGGCAGGGTAGTGGTCGGGATATCGAGATAGGCATTGAAGAGGTGCAGCCCGCCGCGCACGGTCAGCTCCGGGGTGGCGCGGTACTCGACGCTGCCGTTTAGAAAACGGTTGCGCATCTGTACGTTGGCCTGTACGCCGCCAAGGTCGCCGGAGTTGATTTGCGGGTCGCTGTAGCCCCCCGTGAGGGTGATGTCCAGGTCGCGGGTGGGGGTCAGCAGCAGCTTGGCGAAGACGCTGGTGCGGCTGGAATCGCGGCGGTTGCGCAGCCCGTCCGAGTCCTGCTGCCCGGCGTAGAGGTAATAGCCGAGCGGGCCGTTGCTGCCGCGCAGCTCGCCGTCCAGGTTGCGGGAGTTGGCCTCGCCGTACGAAGTGCTCAGCATGCCGTTGGGGCTGGCGTTATCGCCGGTATCGCGGGTGATGATGTTGACGACCCCCCCCAGGGCCGAGCCCCAGGCCGAGGAGGCGGCCCCCTTGATGATCTCGATCCGTTCGACGATCCTGATCGGGATAAAGGAGGTCTCGGCGCTGCCGCCCGAGAGGTAGTTGACCGGCATGCCGTCCAGCAGCACGGTGACGTGGCGTTCCTCGGAGCCCTGGATGCGCAGCAGCGAGGTCGAATTATAATCCTGGCCTTGGAAATTGACGAAGAGCCCCGGCACCCGGGCCAGCACCTCGGCCACGCTGTTGGCGTTCATGACCTTGATCTCCTTGGCGGTGATGACGGTCATGTTCTCGGCCACCTGGTTGATCGGCCTGTCGCTGCGGGTGGCGGTCTGGACGTACAGCTCCTTCTCATCCCAGAACATGCTCAGGTCGTCCTGCGAGGGGCCGGTCAGGGCCGGCTGGTCATCTCCGTCTGCCGCCGCTGCGGTGCGTGGCGCGCAGCACAGCGCCGTTCCCAGCACAGCTGCCGTCAGAAGCCCTGCGATCCATCTGCTGCCCTGTTTCATGATAAACCTCCACCAGTGTCTGACCCGGCTCAATCTTAGGCATCTTAGCGTATTATCGGCTCTTGTCAATATGCCCGCCGCTTTTTTCATTAAAGAGGTGCCCACGGCAGCGCCCCCTGAATTTTGGGTTTCAATTCCCTGTGTGCAAATTTGTGCAAAATGTGGCATAACGGATACCATTCGGCTGCTAAAGGAATATCTGCACATGACGACACATGATCTTCGAAAACTCCCCCCCCAGAGCCTGGAGGCGGAGATGTCCATCCTGGGCGGCATCCTGATCGATAACGATGCCATCAACCGGGTGCTGGAAATGCTGACCCCGGAGGATTTCTACCGCGAAAGCCACCGCAAGATCTTCCTGGCCATGATGAAACTGTCGGATCTGCGCGAACCGTGCGATTTCATCACCATGACCGACATGCTCAAGAAGGCCGGCGAGCTGGAAGAGATCGGCGGTGCGGCCTATCTGGCGACCCTGGTGGATTATGTCCCCACGGCGGCCAACATCGCCTACTACTGCAAGATGGTGAAGGAGAAGTCCACCAACCGCAAGCTGATCAGCGTGGCGACCGAGATCGTCAGCCGGGGCTACGACGAACAGGCCGATGTGGAGGATCTGCTGGACAAGGCCCAGAAGGAGATCTACGAGATCTCGGAGAACAAGTCGCGCCCCCAGTATGTCCCGGTGCAGTCGGTCCTCAAAGAGGCCTTCAATATCCTCAAGAACCTGCACGATCAGAAGGAGCATGTTACCGGCGTACCTACCGGGTATGTGGATCTGGACCACAAGACGGCCGGTTTCCAACCCGGCAACCTGATCATCGTCGCCGCCCGTCCTTCCATGGGCAAGACTACCCTGGCCCTGAACATCGCCCAGTATGCCAGCGCCGAGAGCAAGAAAAAGGTGCCCTCCGTAATCTTTTCGCTGGAAATGGGCAAGGAGGAGCTGGTGATGCGCTTTCTGGCCTCCATCGCCCGGGTTGATTTCGGCCGGATGCGTACCGGCCACTTCCAGGATTCGGACTGGCCGCGCCTGACCCGTGCCGCCGGTATCCTGCACGACGCCAAGATCTTTATCGACGACAGCCCTTCCATCAGCGTGCTGGAGCTGCGCTCCAAGGCGCGCCGCCTGAAGAGCGAACACGATATCGGTCTGGTCATCGTCGACTACCTGCAATTGATGAAGGGCAGCAACAACCCGGAATCCCGCCAGCAGGAGATCTCGGAGATCTCCCGCTCGCTCAAGGCGCTGGCCAAGGAGCTGAATGTGCCGGTGGTGGCCCTTTCGCAGCTCAACCGCGAACTGGAAAAACGGGCCGACAAGCGCCCCATGATGAGCGACCTGCGCGAGTCGGGCGCCATCGAGCAGGATGCCGACGTGATCATGTTCGTGTACCGCGAGGCGGTCTACTGCGAGGATTGCCGCAAGCCCGACACCACCTGCAGCAAGGGGCATGAGCGCAATGCCGAGATCATCATCGGCAAGCAGCGTAACGGCGCCCTGGGAACCATCGAGCTGACCTTTATCGGTGAGCATACCCGTTTCGAAAACCGCAGCGACCGTAACGACAGCTAGCACAGCCACCACCTGACAACAGGAGGAACCATGTCCGACATGAAAAAAGGCACGCTGGGAGAGATACTTTCAGCTTCCCGGATCATTACCAGCGATGATGTCGCTGCGGCGCTGGAGGAACAGAAGCGCAGCGGGGCGCGCTTCGGCGAAGCGCTGATCAACCTAGGCATAGTCGCCCAGGAGGATATCGACTGGGCCATCTCCAATCAACTGGATCTGCCCTATGTCCGGCTCGACAGCGCGAGTATCGATCCGGATGCGGTCCGTCTCGTTTCGGCCCAGCTGGCCAGGAAACATAACTTCATACCGATGATCAAGGCCGGCAACGAGTTGTTTGTCGCCATTTCCGATCCGCTCAACCGTGCTGCCATCGAGGCCATCGAACAGGCCACCGGCTGTGTGGTCAATGTCTCCGTGGCGCTGATCCGCGAGATCCGCGAGATGATCGACATCTTTTTCGGCAATGCCGGCAGAGAGAGCCTGGGGTTCGAGTCGGAGGTCTTCGATGCGGCCACCATTGATGCCATCAATGGCGATCTGGGGGGCGGCACGTTTCTGGAACACCTGCTGATCTACCTCCTGGAAAATAGGTTGTCTGCGCTTTCATTGCAGCCGTTGGGCGATGTGGTGGCCATCAGCGGCCGGCGCAGCGGTGTTTCCCGGCAGATGGGCAGCCTGGCCAGCAACTACTACCCGGATGTCGCCCTGAAGATCCGCAAGGGCGCCGGATTGATCCAGGAGGGTGAGCAGGGCGGCACAAGCGGTCTATTGAGTTTCGATTATCGTTGTCATCCGATCGTGTTCCAGGTTGCGGTTCTGGCCGGTTATGGCGGCGACTACCTCACGATCCGCCCCCATGTGGCGGCCAGCGTGCCGTCCCGCTTGGCGGGCCTGCACCTGCAGGCTCCCCAGGAGATCGGTTTTGCCGCCCTGGCCCGGGCACAACACGGCATCACCTTCTTCGCCTCGCGCAATACCCAGGAACGGGACCGTTTTATCGACCTGATGCTGGAGGAGATGGATAGCGACGGCAAGAACGTCATCATCCTGGGCGAGGGGCCGGGCAGGATGAACAAGCGCTTTCCGCGCATCCAGCTGCCACACGCCGAAACGGAGCGGGCCAGGGTTATCATGGACGCCCTGGAGCATACCCCGGATATCCTGGTGATTGAAGACGCTACCGAAGGCATGCCGTTTACCGCCGCCTGCCGGGCGGCCATGCGCGGCAAGCTGGTCCTGGCCGGTCTGCAGATCCGCGGCACCCGCAATGTCATGCGGCACCTGCTGCTGTACCAGCAGAAGAACTACTTCCTGCCGGTCTTTGTCAACGGGGTGATCTCCTTCAAGGGGATTCAACTGCTCTGTCCGGAATGCCGGATCGAGTACGTCCCGCCGGTAGAGGAGTTGATTGCCATGGAGCTGGAGTATCATCCGGCCGCCTTCTACCGCACGACCGGTTGCGACCGTTGCGGTCACAGCGGATTCAGCTCGCGCAGGTTCCTGCTGGATGTGATCGAATTCGATGAAGCGTTTCTGAACGTATTTGACCGGTCCAGCGATGTGGCCGCCCTGGAGAGCTATCTGGGGAATGTCGGTTATGAGGGCATTGCGGCGGAAGGCTTGAAACTGCTCATGAACGGCGCCGTGTCGCCGGAGGAATATATCGCTGCAGTCATTCTGTAGCTGCCCGGGCCGCCGTCAGGCCTGGGGTGTAACGAGATGTTTCGATTTCATTCAAGGGAGTGAAACATGGCCAAGATAGATGCACTTTTCAGAATGATGAGGGAACAGGGCGCATCCGACCTGCACCTGTCTACCGGCAATCCGCCGATCTTCCGTCAGCATGGGGAGATGGTACGCCTCAATTTCAAGGCGCTGGGGCATGATGAGCTTATAACGATCCTGTTCGAGATTCTCAGCGACAAGCAGAAGGCCCACTTCGAAGAGACCAAGGACCTGGACTTTGCCTACACGGTCCCGGATCTGGCGCGCTTCCGCGGTAATATCATGATGACCCACCGGGGCGTGGCAGCGGTCTTTCGCATCATCCCCACCAAGATCCTCTCCGCGGATGAATTGGGGCTGCCGGAAGGCGTGCGCCGCATGACCAACTTCAAAAAAGGGATGGTGCTGGTGACCGGGCCGACCGGGTCCGGCAAATCGACGACCCTGGCCGGCATGATCGACCTGATCAACTCCACCCGCAAGGAACATATCCTGACCTTCGAGGATCCGCTTGAGTTCATCCATGAAAACAAGATGTCGCTCTTGAATCAGCGCCAGATCGGCGAGCATACCGAAAGCTTTGCCACGGCCCTGCGGGCGGCGCTGCGCGAAGATCCGGATGTGATCCTGGTTGGCGAGATGCGCGACCTGACGACCATTCAGCTGGCCATGAGCGCCGCCGAAACCGGGCATCTGGTCTTTGGAACCTTGCACACCAGCACCGCCGCCAAGACGGTCGATCGTATTATCGATGTGTTTCCGACCGACCAGCAGGAGCAGGTGCGTGCCATGCTGTCAGAATCCCTGAAAGGGGTCATCTGCCAGCAGTTGCTCAAAACGGCCGAAGGGCATGGGCGCGTTGCCGCCCTTGAGATCATGCTCGGCACCCCGGCCATCGCCAACCTGATCCGCGAGGGGAAAACCTTCCAGATCCCCTCCATCATGCAGACTGCCAAGAAGGATGGCATGCAGCTGATGGACCAGCATCTGCTGGATCTGCTGAAGACGAAAAAGGTCAACCCGGAAGAGGCCTACCGCTGCGCGATCGACAAGAAACAGTTTGAGCAGTATCTGCCGCAGGCCGGCTGAAAATACGTGTGACATGAAAGGCTCCAGATCGGGGCCTTTTGTGTATGGTGACGCGGCCTCATTCAACGGAATATAATTTTTGACTGGTATTTTTGACAATTTGTTGAAGGAATTACACCATCACTTAAATCTTCGCTGGGTGAATTAAGGCAAATGAAAAATTCAATACAACAACCATTTATTTACTGTGTGTTAATACGTTTGGTTTATGGGTATTTCCCTTCCATAGTTATTGCTGTTATCATTTACATCATCCGGTGGAGACTTGAACTCACAACACCACACGATAGCTTTGCTGGGTTTGGGTATTTCTATTTCATGCTTCCGTATTCCGGGACTATTGCCTTAGGCAACTTATGGGTAATATTTCTTCCGACTCTGAATAAATATTTAGTCTTTCTCTCGTCTCTGCTGTTGCCGATAGGGATACAATTTTTGTAAAACCGGCTGAAGCCGCCCAGTTAAGCGAATAGACCCGTTTTACTTCGTTCTCAGGTTATCCGTAAAACCGTTGAACGAAACAAAACATGAAGACAAAAGGCACACTTTTGGATATGATGGCATCATGAAACCTATCAATTGGAATACCGAAAAGAATATTCGCCTTAAATCGGAACGCAGCGTGTCTTTTGAGGAAGTGCTGGCAGCCATGTCTCATGGTGCGCTTCTCGATGTTGTTTTACACCCAAACCCGGAACAGTATCCGAACCAGCGCATTTACGTCGTTCGGATTCGAGGGTATGCCTACGTGGTTCCTTTCGTCGA
This sequence comes from Deltaproteobacteria bacterium, assembly GCA_021780495.1. Classification (GTDB taxonomy): domain Bacteria; phylum Desulfobacterota; class Desulfuromonadia; order Geobacterales; family Pseudopelobacteraceae; genus CAIPTY01. Next base: position 20,715 of record JAJXYO010000055.1, on the reverse strand, counting down.
GACGGACAAAGAGATTTTTTTGAAGACGATAATACCAAGTCGAATTGCCACTAAAAAATATATAGCAGGGGGAACAACCCATGAAAATTAAAGAAGAAGTAAAATATGAAGAGGACATCCTCTCTTCCTTCGAAAAGGGAGAATGGCAGTCTGTGCCAAATCTCAAGAATGAGATAGCCCGTTATGCGGCAGGTGCTGCCGCAACACTTACTAAAGACAAGCGTATCAACATTCGTCTTTCTTCTCGTGATCTTGAGGATGTTCAAACGCGTGCGGCAGAGGAGGGTATGCCCTACCAGACGCTGATAGCAAGTGTTCTACACAAATATGTCAGTGGTCGGCTTATTGAAACGCCACCACGTCCAACAATGCGCTCAACCGGCCGAGCGAAAAAGCTGCGCGTCGGTTAGCACCCAACCGTCGTTAGCACCTTTACCACGGGAGACTACTGTGTCCACCGCGGTTCTCGTCTTTTCTGGTAGAGGAAATCCGGGACCGCATGCCGGTACCGTTCCCAACGGGGGACGGGGGCGCTATCAAGGAGAAAACATGAACTTCAATCATTTCGATGAGCGCGGCAATGCGGTCATGGTGGATGTTTCCGCCAAGCAGCCGACGCTGCGGACCGCTATTGCCGAGGCGACCGTGCGCTTGTCGCCGGAGCTGTTGGCGGCCATCCAGGCCGGCGGCGTAGCCAAGGGGGATGTGCTGGGGGTGGCCCGGCTGGCTGGCATCCAGGCCGCCAAGCGGACGCCGGAGCTGATCCCGCTCTCCCATCCGCTGGCGATCCACCATGTGGCGGTTGATTTTGAACAGGATCAGTCCGCCGGCCGGATTGCCGTGCGCTGTACCGTGCGGGCCATGGAACGGACCGGGGTCGAGATGGAGGCCATGACCGGCGCGACGCTTGCGGCCCTGACGATCTATGATATGTGCAAGGGGAGCGACAAATCGATCACCGTCGGCGAGATCAGGCTGCTCTTCAAGGAAGGCGGCAAGAGCGGTGTCTACCGCAGGGAGGAAGGGGTATGAACCATATCAGAGCGGCAATCCTGACCCTGAGCGATAAAGGCTCGCGCGGCGAGCGGACCGACGAGAGCGGCCCGGCCCTGTCGGCCTGGCTGGCGGAGCGCGGGGTGCGCACGGTGCATGCCCATGTCATCCCGGATGAGTTTGAGCAGATTGTACAGCAACTGACGGATTGGGCGGATCGTGACATCGCCGACCTGATCCTGACCACCGGCGGCACCGGCGTGTCACCCCGCGATGTCACGCCGGAGGCGACCATGCAGGTCTGTGGCCGCATGATCCCCGGCATCGGCGAACTGATGCGTCAGGAAAGCCTGAAGATCACCCCCATGGCGGCGCTGTCGCGGGCAGTAGCCGGTATCCGTCACCTGTCGCTGATCATCAATCTGCCGGGCAGTCCCAAGGGCGCGGTCGAGAATCTGGCGGCGGCCTGGCCGGTGATCGGTCACGGGGTGGAAAAGATCCGCGGTGGGCAGGAGGATTGCGCGGGCAGGTTTGACCGGTAGGATTATTCAACGAGAAGTTTATTCTGAACCCTGACCACCCCTAGCCCCTCCTAATCCAGGAGGGGGACTTTAAGCTCCCCTCCTTACCAAGGAGGGGCTGGGGGTGGTTGGGGTTATGTGTCTTGAAACTAGAGCGCCACCGCCAGTGCCTCGCGGGCCTCGTTGATGAAGATGAATTCCAATTCTTCCCGGACGTTCTCGGGGATGTCCTCCAGATCGTCCTTGTTGCGCTCCGGCGCAATGATCTTTCTGACACCGGCCCGGTGGGCCGCCAGAACCTTCTCCTTCAACCCCCCGATAGCCAGCACCCGTCCGGTCAGCGTGATCTCCCCGGTCATGGCAACGCCCCGCTTGGCCGGTTTCCCGGTCAGGAGCGACACCAGCGCCGTCACCATGGTTACGCCGGCCGAAGGGCCGTCCTTGGGGATGGCGCCCGAGGGGACGTGGATATGGATGATGCGGTTTTCGAAGGCCTCCGGGGCAATGCCGAAATCGGCGGCGTGGGCCTCGATATAGGAAAGCGCCGCCCGGGCCGATTCCTTCATGACGTCCCCCAGTGAGCCGGTCAGGATCAGTTCGGGCTTGCCGGGCATGGAGGTGGCTTCCACGAACAGGATGTCGCCGCCGGACTCGGTCCAGGCCATGCCGGTTACCACGCCGACCCGGTCGCTTTCGGCCGCCACCTCGTTGTGGAACTTCTTCGGTCCGAGCAGTTCGACCACCACCTCGGGGGTAACGATCGTGCGTGGTTCCTGCTTCTGGGTGATCTCCTTGGCCACCTTGCGGCAGATGGAGCCTATGGTGCGTTGCAGGTTGCGCACGCCCGCTTCACGGGTGTAGTCGCCGATAACCCTGGTAATGGCCTCGTCGCTGAAATCCAGCGGGTAGTTGGCCAGTCCATTCTCCTCGATCTCCTTCTTGATGATGAAGTTGCGGACGATGTGCAGCTTCTCCTCGGTGCTGTAGCCGGCCAGCCGGATGACCTCCATCCGGTCCTTGAGCGGTCCGGGGATCGGGTCGAGCTGGTTGGCGGTGGTGATGAACATGACCTTGGAGAGGTCGAAGGGGACGTCCAGGTAGTGGTCCTGGAAGGAGAAGTTCTGTTCCGGGTCCAGGACCTCCAGCAGGGCGCTGGAAGGGTCGCCGCGGAAGTCCTGACCCAGTTTGTCGATCTCGTCCAGCATGAAGACCGGATTGTTGGCGCCGCAGCGGAACAGCTCCTTGATGATGCGGCCCGGCAAGGCGCCGATGTAGGTGCGGCGGTGGCCGCGGATCTCGGCCTCGTCGCGCATGCCGCCCAGCGAGATGCGCACGAACTTGCGCCCCAGGGAGCGGGCGATGGATCTGCCCAGGCTGGTCTTGCCGACGCCGGGCGGGCCGACGAAGCACAGCACCGGTCCCTTCATGTTGTCCTTGAGCGAGCGCACCGCCAGGAATTCCAGGATCCGTTCCTTGACCTTCTTGAGGTTGTAGTGGTCCTCGTTGAGGATCTCTTCGGCCCGGATGATGTCCAGGCTGTCATCGGTACCCTTGTTCCAGGGCATGCCGGCCAGATAGTCCAGATAGGTGCGGGCGACGTTGTGCTCCGGTGAGGCCGGGTTGATCCGCTCCAGCCGCTGCAGCTCCTTGTCGGCGATCTTCTTGATGTCCTCCGGCAGCCCGGCCGCGTCGATCAAACGGCGCAATTCGTTCATGTCGGAGGTCTTGGGATCCTCCTCCCCCAGCTCCTCCTGAATATGCTTCATCTGCTCACGCAGGATGTATTCCTTCTGGTTCTTGCCGACCTTGCGGTTGACCTCGGTATTGACCTCGTTTTTTATCTGCATGCGCTGGACCTCGTTGGTCAGGTGCACGTAGACCTTTTTGAGGCGCTCCAGCGGATCGATCGTTTCCAGCAGTTCCTGCAGTTCCAAGAGCGGCAGATTGACGTACAGCGCCACCAGGTCCGACAGCCGGGCCGGGTTGTCGATGTAGTCGATCATCTTCATGACATCGTCCGGCAGGGGTTTGCCGTGGGACAGGGAAATCTTCAGCAGGGCATTCAGGCTCTGCACCAGGGCTTCGGAGACCATGTTCTTTTCGACGAACTCGCGCACCACCTCGCAGTGGGCCAGGGTAATGAGTGCGGCAGGCTCTGTCTCCAGGATGCGCAGCCGGTTGATGCCCTCCAGGGTTACCTTGAACTTGCCGTCGCCGATCTTCTTGATCTGGTTGACCCGGCACAGGGTGCCGATCTCGCAGATGCCGCCCGGCTGGTCGATGATGGACTCGGGCGGCCGGCGCAGCACCACGGCCACCAGCTTGTCGTACTGGTCGGCTTCGGTAAAGGTTTGCAGGTCACGGTCGTTGACATAGACCGGGAAGACCATATAGGGAAAGGGGACCATTTCCTGCTGGGTGTATAAGGGCAGTTTTTCGGGGACGTCTATCTCGGAGTGGGGCATGGATGATTCCTTTACGGGCGATGATGAATGCTAACTTTAGCATACTTTGAGGTACATTCAAGCCTTTAAGGGGTTTGCATTTTCAGCTGTCCGGTATGCGCTCCGGACCACGGAGCACAGGCCGGGAAATCGCCGTTGCCATGCCTCTCAGCATGCCGTTGAAGATAAAGTTGTGAAAGGGGGTCACCGCGTACCAGTATAACATGCCCAGGAGTCCGTACGGCAGAAAGTGGGCAATCTGCTGCAGCACGGTTACTCCGGGAGAAATTTCCTCAATGCGAAATTCAAGGGTCGCTTCCCCCGGAAGCTTCATCTCGGCGACCAGCAGCAAGCGGGTTGGTTTTGTAACCTCTGCTACCCGCCAGAAATCCAGGGCCTCGCCCGGTGACAGCTCAAGGGGGCAGCGCCGCCCCCGGTGCAATCCCACCCCACCGGCCAGCTGATCGAGATAACCGCGCAGCTTCCAGAGCCAGTCGCCATAGTACCAGCCGGATTCTCCGCCGATACTCGCAACCGCCCTCCAGATCTCTCCGGGGGTGGCCGACAGGGTAATCTGGCGCGAATCGTTGTAAAATGTGCCCCCCGCCCAGCTCGGATCGCTGGGCGTGCTCCATTCGGAGGGAGGGATCCGGCCGGCATCGATCCAGGAACTTTCTATCTGGTGCTGGCGCACCCGTTCCAAGGCCAGGTGGATCGCCCGTCGGCAGTCGATGAGTTCTTGCGGTATGAGTGCGCGGATACGGGTGTCGCGGCAAATGACCTTGTTGCGCAGTCCTTCTGCCAGGGGGCGGGCCAGAACAGCCGGCACCGGCGTCAACAGGTGAATCCAGGCTGAACTCAGCCGCGGTGTCAGCATCGGGACTGAGATGATCAGCCGTTTCGGCAGTCCGGCCTCCTCGGCAAAGATCTCCATAAGCTGGCGATAGGTAACAACCTGGTCCTGGCCGATGTCGAAGACAGCTCCGACGGTTTCTTCACACTCAAGACAACCGATCAGGTAGTGCAGGACGTTGCGGACACCGATCGGTTGACAGGGGACATCGACCCAGCGGGGGGTGACAATGACCGGCAACCGTTCCACCAGGTAGCGGAGGATTTCGAAGGAGGCGCTTCCCGAGCCGATGATCATGGCTGCTCGCAGCACCGTGACCAGTACATTGCCGCTGCTCAGGATATCAGCCACCTCTGCCCGCGAACTCAGATGTTTGCTCAGGGAGTCATGCCATTCGCCCAGCCCGCTGAGATAAATGATACGTTTGAGCCCGCCGGCGTCGGCAGCTGCGACCATATTGAAGGCTGCTTCCCGGTCGGTTGTGACGAAGTCTTCACTGGTATGGTTCATGGAGTGGATCAGGTAGTATGCGGTGCTGCATCCCCGGCACGCCTCAGTCAGAGCGTTCTGGTCGAGGACGTCGACCTTTACGATCTCCAGGTCCGGATGGGCGCTCCATGGCCGATTTCCGATCTTGGCCGGCGTGCGGGCGAGAGCCCTGACCCGGTACCCGGTCTGCAGCAAGCGGGGAATCAACCGGGCACCGATATAGCCGGTGGCACCGGCAACCAGGATAGGGGCTTGCTTGTCTTCGCTCGGCATGGCACACCCTTGTAATCTGCTGATGAGCTTGATCGGCACCCGGATGTAAACCCGCCCTTCGGGATGGCCGGCCAGGTGCAGGCGGTTGTTATTTAAAATTGTTAGCATGGGTTCGGGCAGCTGTCCAGCGTTCTCTGCACCGGACAGCCGCCCGGTCAGGTACGTGCGACACGCCTGTCGCTCATGGGGTAACCTGCCGGCAGTATACTGCCGCCGGACTACGATAGTGCCATTTGTAGACCTCAATTAGCCGCTTGTCTTCCACAATTTTTATGGCACAATAGAGTTCTCATGAAACCACCCGACCATAAGATCCTTGTTACCGGTTCAACCGGTTTCCTCGGCAGGCTTCTCACCCGCAGGTTGTTGGCTGACGGCTACGCTGTCCGCTGTATGGTGCGCCGGGCAGCTGCCGGAGTTCCGGACGGTGCCGAGCTGGTGCGGGCCGATATGCTCGAACCAGCCACGCTGGTACAGGCTCTGGCAGGGATCGACACTGCTTTTTACCTGGTGCATGCCATGTCGGCCGGCCGGGCCGGGTTCGAACGCCGTGACCGGGAAGCGGCTGAAAACTTTGTTGCTGCTGCCGGTAAGGCGGGAGTGCGGCGGGTGATCTACCTGGGCGGGCTGGGTGAAACCGGCGACGACCTTTCGGAACATCTCAGAAGCCGCCTGGAGGTGGCTGAGATTCTCAAAAGAGGCCGCTTTGCCACGACCTTTCTGCGGGCGGCCATCATACTCGGTGCGGGCGGGGCCTCTTTTGAGATGGTGCGGTGCCTGGTAAACCGGCTGCCGGTGATGATTGTGCCGCGCTGGGTTACTACCCGCTGCCAGCCGATTGCGGTTGATGATGTGATTGACTATCTGGCCGGTTGCCTGGCAGATGAACGAACGACCGGGAGAACCTTTGATATCGGTGGTCCGGAGGTGCTGACCTATCAGGAGATGATGGAACGCTTCGGCCGCATTGAAGGGCGAAACCTGCTGATTCTGCCGGTGCCGGTGTTGACTCCCAAGCTATCATCCTATTGGGTCGGCTTGATCACTCCGGTGCCGCCATCGCTTTCCATGCCGCTGATCGAGGGGCTCAAAAACGAGGTGGTCTGCCGGGAAAACACCATCCGGGAGATACTCCCCATCCGCTTGACGCCCTATGACGAAGCGGTCCGGAAGGCATTGGCGGCAGAATCTGCCGATAAAACCTGAAGTAAACAGAAGGAGGAACAGCCATGAAGAAGATTGGAGTTGTGCTCTCGGGATGCGGTGTGCGGGATGGCAGTGAGATCCACGAAGCGGTATCCGCCCTGCTGGCCATCGACCAGGCCGGTTGCGAAGCGGTCTGTATGGCGCCCAATGCCGCGTTTGCCGTGACGGATCATCTGGTTATGCAGGAAACCGGCGAAAAGCGCAATATGCTGGTGGAGTCGGCCCGTATCGCCCGTGGCAATATCCGCGACATCAAGGATGTGAAAGCGGCCGATCTGGATGCGATCGTTTTTCCCGGTGGTTTTGGGGCCGCCAGGAACCTGTGCGATTTTGCCGTGAAGGGTGCTGCCGCCTCTGTTCACCCCGAGGTGTCCCGGTTGCTGAAGGAGATGGCTGTCGCCATGAAACCGATCGGAGCTATCTGTATCGCTCCGGTCCTGATCGCAACGGTGCTGGGCAAAGAGTATGCTACTGTCCTGACCATCGGCACGGATGCCGGGACCGCTGCCGAGATCGGGAAGACCGGGGCGACCCACCAGGAGTGCCCGGTGACCGGCTTTGTGATCGACACCAAGAACAAGATTGTCTCCACCCCGGCCTATATGCTGGCCACCCGCATATCCGAGGTGTACGCCGGGGTACAGCAGTGTGTGAAGGAAGTCATAAAGCTGATCTGAAACAGTCGTACTAATGTAATCTGCAAGGGCGAAGACACGCGTGCTTCGCCCTTCTGTCGTCAAAGGACATGTACCTGATGAAACTCGCCCTGTTTGCCCTCTTCGCCGCTATCACCGCTTTTACGTACTGGCTTCGCCACATCAACCTGCAGCACCTCAAACAGACCGGCAACCGGGTGCCGGCCGGTTTTGAGGTGGCCATCGACGAGGAAAAGCTTCGTGCCAGTACCGCTTACACCCTCGACTCAAGCCGGCTGGAGTTGTGGAGTTCGCTTTTCGACAACCTGTTGCTGATTATCTTCCTGTTCGGTGGTGTTATTGTTGGCTATGACCATGTGATTGCTGGCTTGAGCAGCTCAGCTATTCCGGCGGCCATCGCCTTTTTCCTGCTGCTGGCATGGGCCCAGACATTGCTGGGAATCCCCTTCGACCTGTACAGCACCTTTGTGATCGAGGCGCGCTACGGGTTTAACACCACGACACCGCGTCTCTGGATCAGCGACTTCGTGAAGTCACAGGCCATCGGAGCCGTGGTGATGGCCTTTCTGGTGTCCGTCGCCTTCTGGCTGATCGAATGGAGCCCGCAGCACTGGTGGATCTGGGTGTGGGGTTTCATGGCGATCTTCAGCCTGTTCATGATGTTTATTTCCCCCTATGTGATCGAGCCGCTGTTTAATCGATATGAGCCGGTCACCGAAGAGGGGTTGGAGGATGAGATCCGTGTGATGATGGAGAAGGCCGGGCTCAAGGTCGGGAAGGTCATGCAGATGGACGCCTCAAGGCGCAGCAAACATTCCAACGCGTACTTTACCGGCATCGGAAAGGTCAAGCGCATCGTTCTCTACGACACCCTGGTCAGGCAGATGAGCCACGGCGAGATCGTAGCGGTACTGGCACATGAGATCGGGCACTGGAAGAAGGGGCATATCTGGAAGCGACTGCTGTGGGTCGAGATGCTGGCGTTAGGAGGGGCATGGCTGAGTTTCAAACTGCTGGCGTGGTCGGGCTTGCCGGGGTTGCTGGAGTTGCCGCCGGATATGTCGCTTCCGGCCAGGATGGTCGTGTTGGGCTTTGCGGCGTCGCTGGCCCTGTTTCCGCTGGCTCCCTTCTCGGCCTGGCGCTCACGTTGCCACGAACGGGAGGCCGATCGCTTCGCCGCTGACCTGACCGGCAGGCCGCAGGACCTGGCGTCGGCCCTGGTCAAGATGTCAGCCGAAAATCTCTCGAACCTGTTTCCACACCCGCTGTATGCCGGATTTCATTATTCGCACCCGCCGGTGGTAGATCGGGTCAGGACGCTCCGGGCGTGGGCTGGAAACACAGCTGGCAGGACGTGAACGCTATCCCGTGGAAGATCTGCTGGTCCTCTGCGTGACGCCGGGGTTCAGGCTGTCTGCGATATATCTTGGATGCGGTTGCTTGTGACTATTCTTTTGAATACAGTACGGCAACCGCCTTGGCCTTTTGTGCGCCCACCGCAACCCAGCCGTGTGGTTGGCTGGAGTTGTAGTAGATGCTGTCGCCAGTTCGTAGCCGCAGTACCTCGTTGTTGTAGTGAAAATCCAGTTCCCCCTCGGTTACGTATAGGAACTCCTCGTCTCCTTCGTGTCTGAAGAACAGCTTCTCGTCCCAGTCGCGCCCTTCAAACTCAACCAGAAATGGTTCCATATGCTTGTGACGGAGCCCCTGGGCCAGGGAGTGATAGGTATAGGGGCGGGAAACGTCGTTGGCAACCGGGCGCGGAATGCTTTCATCCTCCTTGACATCCTCCCGTTTGGTCAGCACAAAGTTCTGGCGGTTGCTTTCATCTTCGAAGAAAAAATGGATGCCAACCTTGAGCCCCTTGGCGATCTTGAGCAGAGTCGCCAAGGGCGGAACGACCTGTTGATTCTCGATCTGAGACAGAAGCGGCTTCGAGAGGGTCGTCAGGTCCGACAGCTCCTGCAAGGTCAGCCGCTTATGTTGGCGCAAGCCCCGGATCTTTTCGCCGATGCGGAATTCCCTGATCTGTGCCTTGATGTCACTCATGTTTTGCTCCCTGCGAGGCGTGATGATTTTCCACAGTATTAAATATGGTTACATAAACCGGCCCGCGTTTCAATAACATTATTATGCTGGATAGAACGACTGCGCCTGCCAGCGTTGAGAGATATTAATTCCGTTGACATAAGATGCAAATGTAGCTAGTCTTTTGATTCTTTAGTAGGTTAGAAGTTATCTTTGCGCATTTCGAAATGATTTCGTGAACGTACGAATCCCGCATGTCAGGATGACGAGATAGTGCCTGCACAGATTTCCGCTAGGGTAGGTAATGCCAGCATCTCTTCGCTTCATACAGTATGTCATCATCTGCTCACTGGCTTTGGCCTGTCTGGCAGGCTGTTCGGGCAAAAACGATTCGCCGCTTTTTTTAGAGTCAAAACGCAAGGCGGGCGAGGCTGATGCGCCGGTCAAAGATGTCCCTGCCGATATCCTGGCGACCCAGAAGGCCTTCACGACCATAGCCGCCAAGGTTACGCCGTGCGTGGTCAATATCTCTACGATCAGCCGGAAGAAGGCTGTCCAGCCGTTCCTTGAAATGTCACCATTTTTCGAGGACTTTTTCAGCGGCCCGCAGTATAGGCGTGACAAGAGCCTTGGGTCTGGTTTCATTATCAGTAAAGATGGCTACATTGTTACCAACGATCATGTCGTACGGGATGCCGAAAGCGTTCAGGTCAAGCTATCCAACGATAAAGTCTACGATGCCAGGATTATTGGCAGTGACCCGAAAACCGACATTGCCGTGATCAAGATCAGAGCGGCCGATCTTCCGGTAGCGGTGCTGGGTGACTCTGAAAATCTGGAAGTCGGTCAATGGGCCATAGCTATCGGCAACCCCTTCGGGCTTGAACGATCGATGACGGTTGGTGTGGTCTCAGCCACTGGTCGATCGAATGTGGGTATCGAGACCTATGAGAACTTTATCCAGACCGATGCCTCCATCAATCCCGGCAATTCGGGTGGACCGCTCCTGAACATCCATGGCGAGGTAATCGGCATCAATACCGCCATCGTAGCGGCTGGTCAGGGGATAGGTTTTGCAATCCCGATCAGCATGGCAAAGCCGATCGTCACCCAGCTTCTGCAGAAGGGCAGTGTCAGTCGTGGCTACATGGGTGTTACAATTCAGCCGGTTACCGAGGAGCTTGCTCGCTCTTTTGGATTGAAAGAACCCAAGGGCGCGCTGGTTAATGATGTTTTGAAAGGCGGTCCGGCACAAAAGGCCGGCGTGCGGCAGGGTGACGTAATCCTTGAATTCAATGGTTCGCCGGTCAAAGATCCCTCTCAATTGCAACGCCTTGTCGCAGAGTTCGGGATCGGGAAGTCCGTCAAGCTGAAAGTATTCCGGGATGGCAAGGATCTCGAACTGACTATGACGCTTGCCAGCGCAGATTCTGCTCCAAAACAACGCCGTGAGCCGGATGGTAATGGTGGACAGCCGGGTCAGGCCGACCTGCTCGGTCTGGCGGTAGACGATGCCAAGCAGGGTGGTGGTGTGGTGGTGGTCGATGTTGCCAGGGATGGTCTTGCCGCCGAGGCGGGTATCCATCGCGGCGATGTGATCGTCGCAATTAACCGTAAAAAGGTTACCAGCAGTGCTGAATACCAGCGCATCCTTCAGCAGGCCGGCTCTGGTAGCAGCGTTACGATCCTGGTCCGACGCGGTAACTCAAGTATCTATTTTGCTTTTCGGATAAAATAACTACGATTAAGGAAAGAGTGATCATGAGCCTGATTGAAAGTCCTGAACTTGCGAAGCGGTTAGCGAGGGCCATCCTCTCCGATGTAGCCATGTATAACCCCGAGAAGGTGGAAAGTGGCATCAAGAACGACAATATCTTTGATCTCCTTAGCGAGGAGCTGGAAGAAGGCCGTCAACATTTCCATTCTCGGGTATCTCCCGACCTCAATCCCGATATCATCTACGAGATTGCGGTAGTTGACGTTCTTATCAAGCGGGCCGGTAAGATCGAATCCTCCATCTGGTAGTCGTTTGTTTTCGTAATTATTTTTCGGAAGGCGTGCCCGGAAGGGGTGCGCCTTTGTTTTTACCAGGTTAGCGCTTGTTGATGCTAACGCATATATCTTGCGTATCGGGTTGAGAGCTGAGTCCAGAATGAATACTACGTGCCTGACATACCCCCTTGAATGCGAGTCGATGCGGCTTGACCTGTTCATCAGCAGCCAGCTGGATGGTGAAACCCGGACCGCCGTGCAACGACTGATCGAAACCGGCCATGTCCTTGTTGACGGCCATGTCGTCAGGCCCTCATTGAAATTAAAAGGCGGAGAACAGATTACCGTGGAGATCCCGGCGCCCACGGAGGCCGAGCCGCAACCGGAATCGATTGCGCTGGAGGTCCTTTACGAGGATAGCGATCTGATTGTCATCAACAAGCCGGCCGGCATGGTCGTGCATCCCGGCCCCGGCAACAGCAGCGGAACGCTGGTGAATGCCCTTTTGGCGCACTGTACCGATCTCTCGGGCATTGGCGGTGAGCTGCGGCCGGGTATTGTCCATCGTCTGGATAAGGGGACATCCGGCGTGCTGGTGGCGGCCAAGAATGACCGGGCGCATCAGGCCCTTTCTGCCCAGTTTCATGTGCATTCCGTCAAAAGAATCTATCAGGCGCTGGTCTTTGGGGCTCCGTCGGCGGATAATGGCAAGATCGAAGGGATCATTGGACGCCACCCTACCGAGCGTCTGCGGCAATCGGGCAAGGCGCGGAATGGGAAACATGCCATTACCCGCTGGCGGGTAAAAGAACGTTACGGACGGATTAGCCTGATGGAGCTGCGCCTGGAGACCGGCCGCACGCATCAGATTCGCGTGCACCTGACCGAGGCCGGATTTCCTCTGCTGGGAGATCCGCTCTATCCTGATGGCGGCCGGATCAACAATCTGACGGACACGCGACTGAAGAAGATGATCACCCAGTTGGGTCGTCAGGCCCTGCATGCCCGCACCCTCGGGTTCACCCACCCTGCAACCGGAGAATATCTGGAATTTACCACCGAAATGCCTGATGACATGCAGGCGCTCTGCGACTACCTGGCCGGCAGCTCCACAGGCACCGTCTCTCCCTGAACGGAAACGTGCGTTAGCCAGGTAATTCCGGCCGTATTCCGGCCCGGCCCGCATAACCTGCGTATAGGATCAGAACGCGTTCCGCCGTCACACAGCATGAATATCAGGCCTTCAGAAGCTCCTCAAGCCGCAGCAACTGTTCTATGCTCTGGCTCAGATATACCGGGCAGCCGCGTTGTTCGGGCAACCGCAGGTCTACATCGTAGCGATCACCGACAAAGAGGGCCTGGCTTGGCAGCAACCCGGACTCTGCCAGAATCCTGTCCAGCATGTCCTCGTCAGGTTTGCCCTTCCACGAGTCGTTAATGGTATAGATGCGTCGAAACAGTCCGTTTAATCCGAGATAGCCGATAATACGGTTCGTCAGGGCTGTATTGTTGTTGGTGAACAGGTAGAGTGCCCGTGATTTTGAGAGGTTCTCCAGCAGCGTTATTACGCGCGGATCTCTTGCCAGATGGTCTTCCGGCTGCAAACATGATGCAAAGTAGGTGTGCAGATCGCGCACATTGCCGCCCAGTTCGCTGCAGACAGCGGAAAGTGTCGGAATCTCGTCGCGCTCTTCTATCATGCGTTTACGGGTGTCAGCCAGCAGTCGGCCTGCTTCACCCGGCTCGATCGATTTGATTCTGGCGATGCAATCAGCAGCTGCGTCCTGGATTGCTGTTGCAAAAGAAGGCGACACATACAGGGTGCCGTCAAGGTCGAAGACGATGCCGCGGATGTCATTCAACGGTTTCCGCACTCAGCCTCCGATCCTGCGCTGACAGAGCAGTTTGACCGATTCGATGCCTTTGGACTGGATCAAGACCTTGAAGGTATCGCCCATCCCTCCCTCGGGCAGGATCAGCTTCTTCAGGGCCAATCGCAGCTTGAGCTTATGCTCATCCGATGCATCGGATTGCTCGATTTCTTCAATTTCATCCACAATCCCGGCTGATAAAAGAAAACGATACTGCTCGCCAAACCAGGTGGATTGCAGTCCCAGCTCCTCTCCCCGTTGCATCAGCGTCGTGAAATCGACATGGGCGGTGATGTCCTGCTTTCCGAGGCGAATGTAGGGGTTTTCCTCAATTTGGTGGCGATGGTAACAGAGCAGTGTTCCGCGTTGACGATGAGGCGCAAACAGTTCCACGGCTGGAAAACCGTAATCGATGGTCAGTATGAAGCCCTGTTGTAATGCACATGATGCCTCTGCCAGCCAGATGGGAGCAGCCAGATTGATTTCGGCCTGTTGCCCCGGATGCAGTTCTACGGCTACGCGATCAAGGTATTCCGTGATAGCCGGCGTTGAGAGCGGTCCGGTTTCTTCGCGGAACTCTCCGTCTTTCATGGTGACATAGATCTCCTGCAGTCCGTCTGCGCTCATCAACACCCGGTGAACCGGCAGGGCGTCGATCAGCTCATTGGAGTACAGACAGCCGCTGAAGGTGAAGCGTCCCGAGGCGAATTCCTCGGGCGACAGCCAGGAAACTCTGCCGGTGTGAGCAGCCAGCATCTCCTGTTGAGCCGACTCCAGCGTCGGCTCCTTCTCTACCAATACCAGCTGCAGATTGCCGTAGAGGATGGCCTCGCGCTCAGCCAGGTAATCGACGATGTCACACGCCAGTCGGCCGTTACCGGCCCCGCATTCAATTAGGGTAAATGTGTCCGGGCACCCCAGGCAGCGCCACATCTGGGCAACCTCGCGGGCAATGACCCTGCCGAAGGCGGCGTGCACCGAGATACTGGTGTAGAAATCGCCTTCGGCGCCCACCTTGCGTCCCGGCGAGGTGTAGTAGCCCAGACCCGGCTCATAAAGACAGGCGGCCATGAAATCGGCAAAGGTGATGCGGCCTTGCCGGGAGATGCGCTGGGTGAGTAAGTCTCTGAGGGGGGTGTCGTTGTTCATGAGTTCGTGGTCCTGTGTTCAAGTAAAAAATATTGTTTGTGGATTACGCCGAATGCGCTGTCAGGCATGACGTTTAGTACCCTTATCCGCTTTTTTGTCCTTGTTGCGATAGAAGTCGCGCATTTCGCGCACCTGCCGCTTGACCTCCTGGCGCAGTTCCGCTGGGGCTAGCACCTCGGCGTGCATGCCGTATGAGAGTATCCAGGCAACCAGCTCCATTTCGCCAGCGGCATCAAATTCAAGTGTTACCCGTCCTTCACTGTCGATCGTGATCAACTGTCCCGGCCGCCAGGTGCGTTCCGTGATCGTATGGGCCACCTCGGGAGAAAAGCGGACCCGTACCTTCATGGTGTTGTCACGTACGAGCCCGAAGGCGTTTTCAAAGTGTGTTTCCGGTTGATACCCCTCGGGGATTTCGAAACGCTGCCGCGTTACCTCAATCCCGCGAATCCTCTCCAGGGCAAACAGCCGCATACCGGTACGGTTGTGGGCAAGCCCCAACAGATAAATGCCGCCTTTATGGAAAACCAGGGTATAGGGGTCGACATCGTACGGTCCGGTCGCCCCCTTTCCTTTTTTTGCATACTCCAGCCGTACACGATACTGATGGAGCAGGGCCCGCTGCAACCCCTCCATGTAGGTTGACGCGGACGAGAAGTCCCGTGCTCCGTGCAAAAGCGGCAAGGACACGCGAGCGATTCTTTCCAGGTGTGCAGCGTAGCGGTCGGGTAATACGGAGGTGATGTTCCGGAACAGGTCGTCCATTTCGGCCTGGAAGGGTGTGCCGGCCAGATGGACACTCAGCGAGCGTAGCAGATACAGTGACATCAGCTGGTTGAGGGTGAAGGTTATCGGCGGGATATTGCGGGATTTGGTCAGGAAGCTGTAGACCTTTTTCCCGTCCTGCCACTCGGATGTGAGGGCATAGCCGGCTTCTTCGACGGCATTCAGATCGCGGTGGATGGTGCGCCGGTCAACATCGCACTCTTGCGCCAGATCGTCAAGGCTCATGCCGCGCCGTACTTCCAGTAGCCTGATAATCGAGTGCAGGCGTCCTGCCTGGGAATATTTTTTGGCTGGTTTTCCTTTTTGCATGGTTGCCCCTTGCCGAATTCTCATTTACCGTTACAATGCGACCTTTGGATAGAGATACAGCGGGGGTATTGTAGCCAATTGAATCAATTTGACAACCAATTTCTGACGTATACTGTCATGCTGCATGACCGGTTGCATCAACCGGGGTATGTCACCCTGTTTACGGTCAGCTTTCTGGCTTCGACCCTGCTGCCGCTGGGGTCCGAGTGGTTGCTGGTGATGATGCTGGTAAGCGGATATGAGCCGTTGACAACGGTTGCGGTTGCAACAGCCGGGAATTACCTTGGCGCTGTAACTTCCTATCTGATCGGCATGTTTGGTGGAGAGTGGCTCATTGTAACGGTTCTGCGGGTATCGCCGGAACAGCAGGAGCGTGCCCGAAACCACTACCGTCGTTACGGGATTTTTACCCTGCTGTTCTCCTGGTTGCCGCTTGTCGGTGATCCTCTCTGTCTGGCGGGTGGGGTGTTGCGTATCAACTTCTGGCTCTTTACGCTCCTGGTTGCCTCAGGTAAGTTAGTGCGCTATGCTGTTACTGCGTGGATCGCACTGCGAGTTTCCGGATGATGTCAGGATCGTCTGGAACGACGGTGTTATCTGAGGGGAAGTGTGCGGGCAAGGCAGGAGGCAACCATGGATGATTCGCAGCAGAGGATAGCGGCCCCGACCGATCAGCAGCGCTACCAGGCCTATGATCGCATTATGGGCAATATTTCGTGGCTGCTGATTGCCCTGGTGACCCTTGCGATCAAGTTGATGCCGCACACAAGCTTTGCCAGCCTCGGTTTCTTGTCGATCTTCTGCCTGCTGCTTTTCTTCTACAATGTGAATGCCCGATATGGCTTTCTCTCCCGCAACTACAGCCAGTTTAAAATTTTTATCGACCTGATGGTTTTTCTGGCGTTCATCGTTGCGGTCTGCTGGTATACCGGCAAGTTGACCAGTCCGTTTATGTCGCTGATCTATCTGGTCCTGATGGCTACCGCCCTGACTCAAGGCAAACGGGCAACCTATTTCATGGCCGCCCTGGCCATCTCCTCCTATGTTTTTTTGGCAACGGCGCATTTTCGCGAGCTCAACTTTTATCTCTCCCATATCCTGGAACTCTTTCCCTTCATGTTGATCGCCCATCTGGGAGCCATGCTGGCCGGTGAGGCCGAAAGCGCCCGCCAGGAGGTGGAACGCTTGTCACTGACCGATGACGTGACCGGCATTAACAATATGCGTAATTTCTTTTTGCTGGCAGATGTCCAGGAAAAGCTTGCCAAACGCTATGAACGGCGGTTTGCCATCTGCATGGTCGATGCCGACGGTCTCAAGAAGATCAACGACCAGTATGGCCACTTCGCCGGTACGGAACTGATCCGGCAAGTGGCCTTCATGATCACCTCCAATATCCGCACCTCGGATATCTGCGCCCGCTACGGTGGCGACGAATTTGTGATCATGTTCAATGAAACGGCCAAAGATGACGTAGCCGCTGCGGTTGAGCGCATCGTTGCAGGCATGGCAACCTCCCCTTTTCCGTTTGAGGGAGGCATGCTCTCAACAACGCTCTCGGCCGGTCTGGCCGGATATCCGGAGGACGGGCCCAATGTGAAAACGGTCATGGCCAATGCGGATGAGGCCATGTACGTGAGCAAGCGTACCGGTAAAAACCGTCTGACCATCTACGCAGGACAGGTGCCTGTCTCGCCGCCGGCTCAGCTCGTATAGATGGCAGCTATTTCGCGACAAAAAAACTATTCGGTAACGCCCGGATCCTGTTTGCAATGCTCGCCTGAAGGGGCCACCACACTCTGATGAACGTTATTCAACTTTCAAGCCTTGATCACTATTTTGCCGAGTTCATTACCCGTATCGAGGGCAGGTCGTGCGACGGGCTGTGGATAGCAGCGGCCCTGGCCAGCGCCGTTTCCTGCCGCGGCAGCGTCTGTCTGGAACTCTCCAGGGTATCGGACAGCAGAATCGACCCCTTTCTGCCAGAATTCGGAACGTTGCAAACGCCGGAGCTGGAGTGCTGGCTGGGATTGCTGGCTGGTTGCGCTACGGTTGGCAAGCCGGGTGATTATACACCGCTCGTTCTTGACGCTGCCGGTCGTTTGTACCTGCATCGATCCTGGGATTATGAGCGCCGGGTGGCCGAAGGGATTCTGACCCGCAGTGCGCTGCTGACAGATGATGCGGACGGATTCGCAGCCGCCCTTGATCGTTATTTCCCTTTGGCCGGTGACGAAGCTGATCGGCAGAGAGAGGCCGCGCAAGCTGCCCTTTCGCGCAGATTCACAGTTATATCCGGAGGTCCCGGCACGGGAAAGACTTCCACTGTGGCCCGCATTCTGGCGCTGTTGATAGAGCTGGCTGCCGGTGCCGCTCCCGTCATTCTGCTCGCGGCTCCGACCGGCAAGGCCGCCATGCGTCTGAAACAGTCCATAAGCCGGTCTGTCGAGCTCATGTCGCTGTCAGAAACGGTACGCTCTGCGATGCCGTTGGAGGTGGCGACCGTCCACCGTCTGTTGGGCGTGATTCCGGGACAGTCGGGCTTCCGTCATAATTGCAGCAATCAGCTGACCTGTGATGTACTCGTGGTTGACGAGGCTTCCATGATCGATCTGCCCCTCATGGCCAGGTTGCTGGAGGCGTTACGCACCGATACGCGGGTGATCCTGTTGGGAGACCGTGACCAACTGGCCTCAGTCGAGGCTGGAGCGGTTATGTCGGATATCTGTGCCGGGAGTAGTCACGATACCATAGCGACTGATGGCCGTCCGGCCATCATCCAACTGACGAAAAGTTATCGTTTTAACGACCAAAGCGGTATCGGCAGATTGGGTCGTCTGATCAACTCCGGGGATGGGACGGGGGCATTGGAGCTGCTTACGTCCGGTGTTTATAGCGATGTATGCTGGCGCTGTCTTCCATCTGAAGGGACCTTCGCGGAGTCGTTCAAGGCGGCTGCCAGGGAAGGTTTTACAGCCTATGCACATGCTGATTCGCCTGCCACCGCCTTGGAAGAACTGGAACACTTTAGAGTTCTTGCACCGCATCGTGAGGGGAGGCATGGAGTAGTCACCCTCAACCGGTTGGTCGAGTCGGCCATGCTTACATTCCGGTCGGCCGGCTCGGGAGTCAACCCTCTGCTGCCTGTTATGATAACGGGTAATAATTACGATCTGGGGCTGTATAATGGCGATACCGGGGTTCTGACAGATGCAGGGGCAGAGCAGGGGCAGGCGGTTTACTTTCCGGCTTCGGATGCGGTGCTGCGACAATTTTCCGCATTACGCCTGCCACCGCATGAAACCGCCTTTGCCCTGACTGTTCATAAGACGCAGGGCAGTGAGTTTGACAAGGTGTTGTTGATCCTGCCGGATCAGCTCTCAGACGTTCTCAGTCGTGAGCTGCTATATACAGCGGTAACACGTGCTCGGAAACGGGTAGAAATCTGGGGAGTCGAAGATGTTTTCTGCAATGCCGTGGAACGGTGTATAGAGAGACGTTCCGGCCTGGTAGACAGGTTATGGAAAGAGGGGCAGTCATGAAGATCTTTATTGCCGGTGGCACGGGATTCGTAGGTGGACACCTTGTAGAGGCACTGCATGATCACGGCCATTCAGTGCGCCTGCTGGTCCACAGGCGAAGTTCACGTGTGACGGATGCCATCGATCAGGTCGAAGGTGATGTGACCCGCCTGCAAAGCTTTGAGTCCGCAGCAGAGGGGTGTGATGCCGTCATCAATCTGGTGGGGATCATTCGGGAGTTCCCTGCGAGTGGTATCACCTTCGAGCGGCTGCATGTGCAGGCAACCGCCAACGTGCTGGCGGCGACCGGTAAGGCCGGCATACGGCGCTACCTGCAGATGTCGGCTCTGGGGACACGGCCGGATGCCGTGTCACATTATCATATGACCAAGTTCCAGGCGGAGGAGCTTGTCCGGTCGAGCGGATTGGATATGACCATTTTGCGGCCTTCGCTGATCTATGGACCCAACGATGCCTTTATCAACATGCTGGCAGGACAGTTGCGCCTGACCCGGATTATGCCGGTCATCGGAAGCGGCACCTATCGTCTGCAGCCGGTCCACGTCGCGGATGTTGCGCGCTGTTTTGCCATGGCATTGCGGTTAAACGAGACGATCGGTCAAAGTTATGACTTGTGTGGCAATAATCGGTTGACCTATCTGGAACTGCTGGATGCGATCGCAACAGCCATCGGCAGGACTGCGCCGTTCAAGCCACATGCCCCGCTGGGGGTGATGAAGCTGATCATCCCGATTTTCCAACACCTGCCCCAATTTCCTATCACAATGGATCAGCTGCAGATGCTCATTGAAGAAAATATATGTGATGGCAGCTGGAAAAAAGTATTCGGCTTCGAACCTCGTGGTTTCCCGGAAGGTATATGCGAATACCTTCGCAAATGACCTGACCTACTTGACCGCACTGCTCCGAATATTGTATAAGTATCGGCATGTTCAGAATCTACCCCGGATTTCAAAATACTTTGACCTGTCTTGCGCTGCTGTGTACGTTGACAGGACAGGCGCGTGCCGAAGTAGCCTCTGCTGCTGGCGGTCTGTTGAGGGAGCTGGAATCGCCAGCCACTTACAATCTGGAAGAGCTCGTTCAAAAAGGGAGCAGCCTAAAGGCAGCAGAAGGGTTTGCCTCGTACTATGCCAAGCGCTTTGAGGGGAGGAGAACAACCTCGGGACACCGCTATCTCCCAGAGAGAATGACCGCCGCGCATCACAGTTTGCCAATGGGCACGGTGGTGCGGGTAGTTAACCCCGTCACCAGCCAGGAAGTTAGTGTTACCATCAATGACCGCTGTGCCAGTAAACCCTTTCCATTTATTGATCTTTCCCGTGCGGCAGCCAAAAAGATCGGTTTATGGGGGAAGGGCAGGATCAAGGTGGTCATTATACCCCTGCTTGAAGAGCCTGCATAACAGCCCCCGAGCAGTTTTTCTCATCTTTAATCAAAAATATGATTTTTCGGGTTGACACCTGTTGAAGAGCTGTGTTAGAAAGCTAGTCCCTTTTGAAACACATCTTGTTTTGCGGGGCAAAGAAAATTTCGGGGCAGCAAAAAAAGTTATTGACATCCGAGATTGATTTGAGTATGTTGTCCGTCTGGTTGCAACGCC
>JAJXYO010000024.1 GCA_021780495.1 Deltaproteobacteria bacterium | reverse complement strand
CATCCGGAACACTCCTGAAACCATAATATGTAACAGTTACAAGCTGTTATGGTTTACAGGATAGCACAAACAGAGCGAAAACAAAACCAATTTATGCAAGATTTGTGAACAAATCCGGAATGTTACGTTTCCGGATGGAAACTAAGTATATTTGCAATCTTTACCATCTGGAGTTATTTATGGATTTTGGCGGGATAAACTGCCATAGCGAAAGGCGGCGGTCAGATTGCTTCACGCCGCAGCCGTTTGCTTCCGAGGGATGAAATGCTGCATGCTGAGACTAAAAAAGAACTCAAGACAATTTTAGCGACAATGGACTTAACAGTGCCCCCCAGATCAGAAGGCCGGACAACGAAGCAGGTTGAACGCTTTGCAGCTGCCCACCTTTTAGCAACTCTGCCATCCCAACGATTGAGCTTTCCTTTAATACTTGAGCACCGTGACAGGCCCGATTTTCTTCTCAAAATGGGGAAGTACTCTATTGGAATTGAGCACACCGAGGCAATCCCTCAAAATGAAGCTCACGCCTCGGTGTTGCGACATGCAGGACACGGACCTGATGTGCATTTCTTGGGTCGTTATGTTCCGGGTGAGCCAAAGAAACAGGCAAAGCAGCTTATCAGCATGACCCAAGACAACGATCCAGGTGATGGTTGGGTCGGTGATTCGCCTGGGGAAGAGTGGGCCAGTGCTATGGCACATTTTGTGGCCGAAAAAGTAGACAAGGCGCGAAAGCCAGGGTTTCAAAATTTCGACAAGACTTGGCTTCTAATCTACGACAATTGGCCAGTTCCACCGATTGATGCAAAAAAAACATCAAATTTTCTAACTAAATTGCTTGCCGCAGGTGACAGCTTTACAGTGTTTGATTGCATATTTGTGTTGAGCAATCAGACACTCTGGGAGTTTTCTCGCTTAGAAAATCTCATTTTCAATATAGTCAAACCAGGAAAAGTCGGCTGTCACAATACCAATTTGACTTGAGGCCGAGTTGAATGGGGGATTTTACCCCCGATTTCCGGTTAAAAAATATTTGGGCTGTTTTTCGATATGATTCGTTAAAATACAGCTGGTTATGTCAAATTTCGGCATGCCGAACTTAAGACTTAAACTGTCTTCTATCAGGGGGCCAATAAGGGGAAATAAGGTGACAGGCTGATTATTGGGAGAAGGTGGATCTCTTGGGTCGGACCAAGCTAACATACTGTGTTTTTTGAATATTGAGTCAAAACCACCCTACTTTTTCGCCTTAAATCCACGTTTTTAGCGCCAAAAAGTGACCTCTAAGCAAAATGAATCTTTCCCGAATATCCCACCAAACTTTCAAGTCGCAAGTTTACGGTCGTATTTTTATCTGTTTTTGCCTGCTTGGATCAGTTTTTGAAGAGTGATGAGGAGTAGATCAGCAACACCTGCACAGAGGTGTATAATTGATTCGGGGGTGATAAAGATGGATAGAGATAACACCTACAGTATCGATTTTTTTTTTGGAGGGGAACTATCACATGCTTTTCCCTGAGGGGAGTGAATTCCGTTTCCATGTGATTGTGCCGCACGGTGATCTCGAACCTGCGAAATTTGAATATCACGAGGCTCGCAAATTTATTGAAACCCACCCGGTATGTGCCAACATTACCCACCACGACATTCGAATTATTCCACACAGCGAGGTTCAGAACATTCTCCAGGGCAAATCGGGTGAAAGCAGTGCGAAATCACTTGCTCTCAGCAGCGAGGAAGAGGATGAGGAACCTTTGCACTGATTATCCGACACGTACAATGTGCCGATACGATATTATCCTTTTAAAATTTACCTGATCTGGAATATGCTCCTGATTCAGATCAGGTCAGTCGATCACCAAACCAATGAGTTCAAACCAGGTTAAAATCAAAGGAGGACAGCACCATTTTGTCCCGTATTTTCGCAGGATTCCTGCTCTTGTCGTTCAGTCCCGTGTATGCCTACGCTGCCGTACCGCCTTCCTCGATCAACCTGAACGTTGAAACCTCCGCGGCCAATCTCGCCGCCATCATCAACCGCGCTCTCCCCAAAGAGCTCTACAAGGGGCAAGGCGGGCTGGGTACCTCGGTCACCGTGCTTCGCACCGGGCCGGTGGCTGTGAGCGCGTCTGACAATTTTGTCTATTTCACACTGCCGATTCAGCTGACATTCGGCTACTCGTTTTACGAGAGCTATCCGCTGCGGGCGGGGCTCAGGTTCAAGGCCAGGATCAACGTTACCCCGGACTGGCGCCTCAAGACCGAGCTCTATTATACCGGGCTGTCGGATAGTCTGGCCGACACGTTCAGCCTGGGGCCGTTGTCCCTGAAACCGAAAACCATGGTCGATAACGTCACGCTGCCGGTCCAGAGACTGCTGGCGCCGATCATCGACGCCAAGGTTAACGACGCCATCCAGCTCCGGGCCAAGATCGCTCCGCTCTGGCAGCATGCGTTTACCCCGATGCTGGTCAGCAAGGAGTTCAGCGCCTGGCTGGAGCTGACCCCGGAAAAGATCGTCATGAGTCCGCTGCTGGCAACGAACAATCGGATCCATCTGGCCATCGGCGTCATTACCGGCACCGCGATAACGGTCGGCCCGAAACCGGCCGCGGCGCCGGCGAAGGCGTTGCCACCGGTGCAGCAGCTCCCGGCCTTCGACAAACGGTTTCATATCCAGCTCGCCAGCGACATCTTCTTTAACGATCTCGTGACGGCGCTCAACCCGGTGCTGCTCGACAAGACCTTCGGCGAAGACCGGAAAATTACCATAAAGAGCTTCAACCTGAAGGGAGAGGACGGCCGTCTGGTTATCGTCCTGACCGCCACCGGCGATTTCAACGGCGAGATCACGATCCTGGCAAAGCCGGTGTATAACCAGCAGCGCAATACATTGACCTTCGACGATGTCGATTTTGACACGCGGAACGCCGGATGGGTGATCGGTACCGGGAGCTGGCTGTTCAGCAGTACCATCCGGGATACCATCAGGACGAAGCTCAACACGGCTGTTGTGGAGCAGCTGGAAAAGGTCCGCCTGAAGGCATGCACTGCGTTGTCATCCTTGCACATAGCTGACCATGTAACCTTGACCGGTGCCGTAACGTCGTTAACGCTTGGCGAGGCATCGGTACTGAACGACCGGCTGTCGATCGATGTCATCGCGCAGGGCCAGACCAGCATCAGGCTGCAGTAGGTGGGGAAATCAATCGGGGCAACCCGCAGCTCATGGAACTAAACGGCTTGTTATTGATACCGGGGCTATTGTTCAACATCGAATCCATATGACCTCTCACTTCAAAATCATCGGGGCGATTACACTGCTCCTGCTAATCTTTAGCAGCACAGGCTATCCGTTCTGTTTTCAGGAAGCCGGACAGCTGTACGGTATTAACCCGCTGGTGTTGCGCTCGATTGCTAAAGTGGAGTCAAATACAAAACCGGACACCATACATGAAAACAGTAATGGCACGTTTGATGTTGGACTGATGCAGATCAACACCATCTGGAAAATGACGCTGGGAGAAGAACGCTGGCGTTTTTTGGGAGATGCTTGCTACAACACGAAAACCGGTGCCTGGATCTTAGCCTCGTGCATCAGCAAGTACGGCTACAACTGGAAAGCTATCGGCTGTTACAACAGCCAGACGCCCGAGAAGAGCGAGATGTACGCAAAAAGGGTATTTAGCCAGCTGGAGCGTCTGAAAAGCGGCAGGGATCCCCAACCGTTGGACAACGATGTGGAAACGGCCATGTTATCCGAAGTAGATGCACTGGTCAAAGCTGCCGTACAGGGTAAAAGCACTCCAAAGACGAAGGTGCTGAAGTTTGCCCCCTACACCCGGCTTTCCCGGGACAAGTTACTCACACCCCCGCCACCTCCTCCCGGAGAACCATCTGCGCCGGTTCCACTTGCGTGGTAATGGCCATAGAGAAAATACAAGAACACAGCTCTGGCATTGCAAGCCAGCCTGTCCCCTTTCGTACCCTCCTCGCGTAACAATCACATCTCCAGCCAAATGTCCACTAACGCTACCGCTCAAGCCGCCACGCCACGGAGTGGTGAGCAAAGCGTAAATATATTTTACAACGTTATATTACATAGTATTCAAATCGGCATATGTTTAAATTGAGCTGCCTTAATAGCTTAAAAATCCAATATAACAGGATAGTTATATGTTTTTTAATTTTACAAAATCGTTTGATTAATTTGCAAGACTGGTATACATTGCCGGTTGTAGCCGCATTGAATAAGGTCACATGGCGGCGTCACACCTGAAATCATTATCAGTTGAATAAAGGGGGAGGAATCAAATGTTCCGAAAGATCAGCATCAAAGTTGCCGTAAAGGTGAACCTGGTACTCTTGGTAATTGTGGGATTCGGAACGGTCGTGTTGGCCAAGGAGCAGTTCCAGCGTCTGGATGAGCAGTACAAGTCGCAGGCAAAGTTTGAAAGCATGGTGGCTGCCAAGGCCGTCGGCAAGCTGTTTGATGAGGCTATCGACAATAACGCCCTTACCGCTGCGGATGCTTTTGATACAAATTATCAGCAATACGGCTCGTTCGATCCCGCCAAATATCACACCAAATACGATGCCTTCACAGATAAAGCCCTTTTGGGGCTGCAAGATGAGATGCTTAGGAACCCCAGCATCGTGTTCGCTGTTACCGTGGACCAAAACGGCTATCTCCCGACCCACAACTCGATCTATCAGCAGCCCATTACCGGCGATAAGGAGAAGGACAAGGTCGGCAACCGGACAAAAAGGATATTCAACGATGACACCGGCTTGGCCGCCGCCCGAAACACCCGGCCCGGCTTTATCCAGGTCTATAAGCGGGATACCGGCGAAACCATGTGGGACGTCTCCTCTCCCATCATGGTCAAGGGTAAACAGTGGGGCAATTTCCGGATCGGGCTTTCCATCGAGGCCCTTAACAAGGCAAAGTCCTCTATCCTGCTCCAACTGCTCATAAGCATGGCGGTTATCATCGTCGTAACATCCCTCTTGATCCATTTTACCATCCACAGCTCGTTGCAACCGCTGACTCTTCTAACCGAAAAGGCCTCCCGCATGGCGGACGGTGATGTCACCTCCCCCATCATGGCCCACACGAAGGATGAAATCGGAGACCTGGCGCATGTGCTCGAAAAAATCCGAATCAGCATGAAGTCAGCAACGGAGCGATTGAGGAGGTTGTAGCGTGCTCTTGAACGATGCCGGGGCGACGCGTGTGACATTGAAAGAATAGGATAGTATTTGAAGGATTAAAACGGGACAGGCCACTTCGAGCCTGTCCCTTTTTCTACCCCGCAACCGAGTGAACAGGATGAAAAAGAGAAAAAACAGCCCGCTGATCATTGCCAGGCCAGAACACGGGATCTCGCGCAAGCTTATGAGCCCGAACGCCCTGCGCATACTCTACCGCCTGAAAGACAAAGGCTTTATCGGCTATCTCGTCGGCGGCTGTGTGCGCGACCTCCTGCTGGGGCGGGAGCCGAAGGATTTCGACGTGGTGACCAACGCCACTCCTCACGAGATCAAGCGGATGTTCCGCAACTGCCGTCTTGTCGGTCGTCGGTTTCGTCTGGCGCACCTCCACTACCAGGATGAGATCATCGAGGTCTCGACCTTTCGATCCCAGGCTGCAGACGAGCCGGAGCCCGTGCCGAAAGAAGCACACGAAGCAGAGCCGCGGAAACCGCGCATGCTGAAGGACGATGATGGCATGATCCTGCGGGACAATGTCTACGGCACCCCCGCAGAGGATGCCCAGCGCCGTGATTTCACCGTCAACGCGCTCGCCTACAACATCGTCGATTTCTCGATCATCGACTACACCGGCGGCCTGGCCGACCTGAGCGCCGGCATCATCCGCACCATCGGCGATCCTGTCGTCCGCTTCCAGGAAGACCCGGTACGGATGCTGCGGGCGGTGCGCTTTGCCGCCCTGCTCGCCTTCACCATCGAAGAAAACACCCGTACGGCACTGGTCGCCGCCGCCGATACCATCGTCAGGGCAACGCCGCCGCGCCTCTATGATGAGATACTCAAACTGTTCCTCTCGGGTGAGGGGTCGCGCTGCTACGAACTACTCCGCCAGACCGGTCTCTTCGCCGCGTTGTTCCCGGCCTTCTCCAGCTGGCTCGACGCTGAAAGCGAAGGTTTTCCCCACACCCGCTTCGGGGAGATGCTCAACCATGTCGATTCCCGCATCCAGCAAGGCTGCAAGGTCTCTCCGCCGCTCCTCCTGGCACTGCTCTTCGGCGAGTACATCCATGAGAAGGCGGAGCGCTTCCGCCGGCTGGGTACGCCCTGGCAGCAGAGCATTAACGCCGCGGTTGCTGAGTTCATGGGCGAAACCTGTCCGATCGTTATGATCATGAACCGTGTCGGGCTCGCACTGCGCGACATCATCAGCCAGCAGATGCGCCTGAAGAAGATCCCCGGCCGCAGGCCGGAGTCGTTTATCGCCCGCCCGGATTTCAATGACATCATCGAATACAACCGGATTACCTGCGGCAATAAAAAGGACATCAGCAAACAGCTCGACTGGTGGGAGGCTCAGGCACAACAGCAGGAGCAGGAGCCGCACAAACTCCCCAATAAAACCAGGACGCCGCAACGAAAGAGAAAGAAACGCCGGCGCCGGCGAAATGCCGATGCGGAAAACAGGACGGGGAATCCATAAGTGAACAAGCCACTGTATTGATGGATAACCGTAAAACCAGTCTATTACCTTTTCATCAGTCCGGCCCAACAACTAACAATAACAAAGATGTCCATAATGAAATATCCTGGCGGCAAAGACGATCTGCTTCGACATGAGACGTTGGTGTTTATACTATTTCAGCATACAACGATTTGATTTGAACGATTTCTGGTGCTGAGCCGTCTTACGGTCTGATTGCCAGCCCCTTAACCCGTATCGTGCCTGATTTAATATTCAGGGGCCCTAACAGCGAAGTTAGACCGATGATGGATGAGTACGTGGCATCATACCCCCCTTCTATGGTGAGGTTGAGCGCTTTGTCCAGAATCAGGCTTGCTGTTGGCATTGTGCTGAGCGCCCTGATCGTATCCCCTCCTGACGCTTCGGAACAGGCGGTTTGCAGCAGGCTGTAGGCCACACCTGATCTCAGGTTTTTCACCAGCGGTGACAGGGGGAAATCTGCCGATACGCTCCTGTCTGCTGACATGCTGAAAGCACAGTCTCCCGTCCCGCTGCATGTCCCACCCCAGTTGCCGAACCCCGAGCTGCTGTCGGGGGTCTGATACAGTACCACTGCCGAACCGTAGGGAAATGGAGCAGAGCAGGTCGTTCCGCAGTCGATACCGGCAGGCAAGCTGGTTATGGTTCCCGAGCCGGTGCCGGTCTTGCTTGTGCTCAATAGCTGGGTTTCAGGATTGAATGTTGCCGTGCAGGCCAGGTCGGCACTCATCGTAATTGAACCGTCAGAGCAGTCAGCATCGCCACTCCACCCCGAAAAAGTAGATCCTGCGGATGGTGTGGCGCTGAGCGCTACAACTGTGGCTGGTTGATAGATATCGTTGCAAGCTCCGGAACAGGTAAGCAGAACAGTATCAGCTGCGGTTGATCCACTGGATTCGTCGAATTTCCAGTTACCGACCCTGTTCGTCAGCAAATCAGAATGATTGGTGTAAATATTGGTTATATCCGCAGCGGACAAGGCGCGGTTATAGATTTGCACCTCATCCATTAAACCGGAGTAAGAGCCTTCGTTTGTATAGCCGGTATTGTATCCATCCCGTGAAATCCATAGCGGATCGGAACTGGCCAGAACCTGACCGGTATTCTGGGTAGAACTGCCGGCTTCCACCCCATTGATATAGAATGTAACTGTGGCGTTGGTTCCGGAAAATGATCGTGTTACCGCTACATGCTGCCAGGCCCCAGTCGTGATAGATCCAGTGGAAGTGAAGTTTGGCCATTGTATGTTGGTCCCCCAGTAATGCAGCGTCAATGATCCGCCGCAGCCGATAAACAGCTCATAGGGGGTAGCGTGGTTGGAGGACCTTTTGGAGATCAAGGCATAGGCGGGATCGGCGCCACTGCAGGTCACTGAATTTGGATTGATCCACATGGCAATAGTGAGGTCTCCGGTGATGTTGAAGATATCAGGTGTGGGCGCAGGTATTGATACATACTGACTATTGGATAAGCTGAGAGCGTTGCCGTAATGACCCGCAGTCCAGATGGGACTGTTGATGAGGGCTCCATTGTGTGGCGTCCCCGATGCACCTGCCGGTGAAGCGCTGATAGTGCCGGTCCCGCTTCCTGCCAGGTTGAGTGAGAGTACATGCGTGTCTTGAACAAATGTAGCCGTAACATTCCTATCCGCGTCCATAGCGACGCTGCAGGATCCGATACCGTTACAGCCCTCGCCCGACCAACCTCCAAAGGTAAATCCTGAATCCGCTGTGGCAGTAAGTGTAACCTGGCTTCCGGCAGTGAAGCTGCCAGAGCAGGTTGCACCGCAATCGATGCCGGCAGGCGAGCTGCTTACCTTTCCACTGCCGGTACCGGCCCTGATTACGGTCAAGGTGTGGTTCTGAATGTTTGCGGAACAATCAGCCGTTGTGCCTCCGTAGAGTCCGGTACAACTCCAGGTCCATGGACCGGTTCC
This sequence comes from Deltaproteobacteria bacterium, assembly GCA_021780495.1. GTDB lineage: Bacteria > Desulfobacterota > Desulfuromonadia > Geobacterales > Pseudopelobacteraceae > CAIPTY01. Next base: position 30,506 of record JAJXYO010000024.1, on the reverse strand, counting down.
CGTTACAAAAGTTGCTGTCCCTGCGGTACAAAGGTCCGTTGAAGGTGCTACCGTAAAGGTCTGTCCGTTGGACAAGCCACAGCTGCCGTTCACAGGAGGATCATAGAAAACCGTGCGGGTTGCAGTGTTGCTGTTTCCTGCATTATCCGTCGAAACCACCGTTATCACGTTCGATCCGGCATTGAGTTGTATTGTATTCCCAAACAGCCAGGGCACTCCGCCCCCCCACCCTCCGAGAGGTGTTCCTGCAACGACCAACTGACTGATTCCGTTAACGTCTGAGGTAGTTCCGGTCAGGCTCAGCGTTTGATTGTCAGTATGGCTGCCGTCTGCTGGGGTCGAAATGGTCAGAGCTGGTGGTGTCTGGTCCAGGGTTGTTTGGGCCGATTCGGTACTGGTTCCATAGCCTGTGCAGTAGTCTGGGCAGTAGGTGGAACAGTACGTATAACACGTATAGAATCCGCAACTGTAAGAACCGCAAATATACGAACCACAAACATGCGATCCGCATTGATACTGATAGGTATAGTCATAGATAACATTGACCGTCTTTTGGCCATCTCCTGTTGAAAGGGTCCAGGGCATGGTTGCAGCGGGGGATGTAAAAACAACCGGTGTGTCCGTCTCATTCTGAAGCTGGACCTGGTAGCAGTTTGTCGGAAGTGTGAGGCTTAGTTGTACAGCGGGATTATTTATCAGGGTCAATCCACCATTGATAGTAACCGCCTGGGCCGATGATAAGCGGATTAGTATCATACCAGCCAATACCAATATACTTGTGCAGTATCTCATACAGCCCTCCTTTGGCTATCCGCCTAAAAGGTGAAATTGAATTTTTGCCTGGTATAGAGTCTTTTTAATTGATCGCTCTATCACTAAAAAAGCCCACTGTCAGAGAGACAATGGGCTTCAGAGATACGTCCGCTGATTGCCCCAATGCAGAGCAGCCCCGTTGTTCTAATCTGGCACATTGATTGCGTTCCCCGGTTGCCAGGAGTCTGTTATTTTGTAAGGAATTGATAATTGATATATAATTTTAATCTGATGAAGAAGAAAGTCAAGTATCCTTAGGCGTGTGTATTATAAATCCTCTTGTTCGGAAGTATTGTCAAGCATGAGAGACCGTGTAAGATCATCAGGACTATTAGCAGCTTGCTTAGCCACTTCGAGGTCAATCTTGCCGGATTTGACCAACGTCAGAATGTGCTGGTCAAAGGTCTGCATCCCGTACATATCCTTGCCTTTTTCTATGTACAGCTGAATGTCATTGGTTTTGGAAGAATCTGCAATACATTCGCGAATGCCTTCCGTTACCCGAATGATTTCAACCGTGGGTATCCTGCCGATCGTATCCTTGCGTGGCATCAGACGCTGGGCAACAACTGCGACAAGGCATTTTGAAAGTCGTTTTCTGATATTGGATTCCTGGTCGGTCGGGAAGAAAGAGAGCAGGCGCGCGATAGAGCTGATGCTGTCTATGGTGTGCATGGTGGATATGACAAGATGACCGGTTTCTGACGCCCTGAGTACGGTGTCTACGGTTTCTTTATCCCGCATCTCCCCGACAAAAATGACATTGGGATCCTGCCTCATGGCAGCAGTGGTGGCTTTAGAGAATGACTCCGTGTCCGTACCGATTTCTCGCTGGCTGATTACTGATTTTTTGTTTTCAAAGACATATTCAACCGGATCTTCGATGGTAATGATATGGCAACGGCGATTGATGTTGATATACTGGATCATTGAGGCCACCGTCGTTGACTTGCCGTTACCTGTTGCGCCAACCACAAGCACAAGCCCGCGCTGCATCAAGGATATTTTTTCAAGAACCGGGGGAAGACCCAGCTCTGCAAAAGACTTTATTGTAACAGGGACAACACGCATGACGATATTATAGGAACCTCTCTGCAGATATATGTTGGCCCTGAACCGGCCGTATCCTTCCAGGTTGTAGGCAACGTCAATCTCTGCAACGGAATTGGAAGCGGGAATTTGAATGATCGACTGATCAAGTATCGCATCGACAATGGCACGCGTGTCCCCGGACGTCAGGTGATGGTATTTCAAGTAGTAGAGCTCACCGTTAACCCTGAACAACGGACTGGCTCCAACCTGAAAATGGATATCGGACGCACCTTTTTGAACGGCAGCAAACAGCATGTTATGGAATGTCTTTTCGATCATACAACTCCCCTTTTGCGCGGTTCAAGCGCTTGATATTCAAACAGTTGAGCACCCTTACCACAATACGATTGTCGAAACTTTTTGAATATACCGTTCTTGAAATAACAATTCAATACACATTGTGGAAACTGCGATTCTCATTCGAATTGAACTACCTGAGCTGATCATTATGCTGTTCACGAATTTGAATCCAGAAAAAACAATTGTCCGCGAAAAGCACAATGGACATGAATAATATCGGTAAGATTCGCTGTAACATGACATAGCAGACAATGCCAAGAAAAAGGCTGCCGGAGAATCTCCGGCAGCCTTTTTTCGAACACGTATTACTTCGAAATCAGTGTTCTGCAGCCGCCTCAGCACCCAGGCCGGTTTCGGCACGGATCATCTGTGCCTCGAATGCAGCACGTTCCTTCTTGGCGCTCTCACTGCCATCGGTTACCGACGCAACATATGCTACGATAAGTACTACAGGCAGGACAACAAAGGTCGGGAAGTCATACGGGAATATGGCCGGCCCCATGCTGAGAACCTTGGTCCATACGGTCGGGCCGATGATCAGCAGTCCGATAGAGCCAAAGATACCGGTATAGCCGCCCATTACCGCTCCGCGTGTGGTCAGTCCCTTCCAGAACACGGACAGTACCAGGATCGGGAAGTTTGTGCAGGCAGCGATCGAGAAGGTCAGCGCCACGATGTAGGCAACGTTCTGTTTCTCAAACGCTATGCCGAGGAGCACGGCGAGGATGCCCAGGCCGATAACACTCATCTTCGATACCCACACCTCTTTCTTCTCGTCGGCTTTGCCCTTCATGATAACGCTAGCATAGATGTCATGCGACAGAGCCGAGGCGCCTGCCAGCGTCAGTCCGGATACAACGGCCAGGATGGTGGCGAAGGCAACCGCAGCTATGAAACCGAGGAAGAAGTTGCCGCCGATGGCGTGCGACAGATAAATGGCCGGCATACTGCCGCCGCCCTTGAGATCGAGGACGCTTTTGGTGATATCAACCACATACGTCGGGTTGTTGGCGACGAGAATAATGGCGCCGAAACCGATGATGAAGGTCAGGATATAGAAATAGCCGATGAAGCAGGTTCCGTACAGAACCGATTTGCGGGCAGCCTTGGAATCGGTTGTGGTGAAGAATCTCATCAGGATGTGCGGCAGGCCGGCGGTACCGAACATCAGCGTGAGGCCCAATGAGATAGACTCAATAGGATTGGCCTTGGCACCGATCGGCACCACTGACTGCATGATTTTTATACCTTTGGGATGCAGGGCCACGGCGTCGGAAAACAGTTTTGCAAAGCTGAAGCCCTCATGAAGCATAACGCCAAACGCCATGCAGCTCGCACCGCCCAACAGCAGGCCGGCCTTGATGATCTGTACCCAGGTTGTGGCCTTCATGCCGCCTAACGTAACGTAGAGGACGATCAACACGCCAACGATGACGATGGACAGTCTGTAGGACATTTGCGGCACAAGGGTGTGCAGCAACTGCCCGGCGCCAACCGCCTGGCCGATCAGATACCAGATGACGACGATCAGCGAACTGATGGCCGCCATGATGCGGATCGGTCCCTGCTGGAGACGGAAGGAGACCACGTCGGCGTAGGTGTATTTACCCAAGTTACGGAGCCGTTCAGCGACCAGGAACAGGATGATCGGCCAACCGACCAGCCAGCCGACCGAAAAGATCAGACCGTAGAAACCGTTGAAGTAAACCAAAGCGGCAATTCCCAGGAACGAGGCGGCCGACATGTAGTCGCCGGCGATGGCCATACCGTTTTGCAAACCGGTAACGCCGCGCCCGGCAGCATAGAAGTCGGATGCGGTCTTGGTGTGGGTTGCAGCCCAGTAGGTGATGACCAGGGTAATCGAAACAAAGATAAGAAACATGATAATGGCATGCCAGTTGAGTGGCGGTGCCGCAGCCGGAACTGCGGCCGCAGGCGCAGCCGCAGGAGCATCGAAACCGTATGAGAGAGTGGAGGCGAACAACGTAGCAAAACTCAGCGCTGCACCGATAACCGTTTTAAATATTCTCATTTAGATGCCTCCCGAACGATTTCTGCAATAATGGGATCGAAGGTCTTGTTTGCCATGTAAACATATATGCCTGTCGTTGCACATGAGGCCAGTATGACGCCGAGTCCGAGCAGCATACCCATCGGGATGACACTGCCGGGGGCAATGGGATTAGTGAGAATATCAGGGGCATAGGCGATCATCAGGGTGAAACCGAAATACATCACGCATACAATTGCCGAAAGCGTCCAGCCAAGCGTATTACGTCGATGGACCAATTCAAGATACTTTGGATTTTTTTGAATATTGCTAGCAATTAACAAAGACATGTTTTTCTCCTTTTGGGATGTTTGTAAATCTGCATGATACCCCTAATTCATGACGGTTGAATTTTCCACGGTAATTTTGTCATTCTCCTCCTTTCCGTGCGGATTGTTACCGGACATCCCCTGCCCAACACTGTGGACGGTTAGCGGTTGATCATTACTTCGCCTCAATCGATTCAATGTGCTGCAAACCTGCACGAGCGCACTACGCGTACACCCGAGAATAGCCAAACTTCATGGAAAGCAGCTCGCCTCCTTCCAGCATGCAGGGGATGACCTCTGTTTCCAACCGTTCCTGCAACATGCGGAAGGAAGGGGCCAACAGCGTCAATGCCCCAACGGCTTTGCCGGCATAATCCCGTATTACGACCGCCACGGTGCAGATACCTTCACCAAGTCCGTTAAAATCGACCGCAATGCCGGTACGGCGGATCTCGTTCAGTTCAACCTCAAGCTTCTGGACATCCTTGATACCGTTTTTTTTGTTGGCACGCCCAAAGAGGTCTATCGAACCAACGGACTTGATTACCTTGCCGGCCGCATTGGTAAAGAATGGAAAGCGACGACCGACATAGTCCGCTGTTTTGATCTGCTGGAAAGAGTCGACCATATCCAGAAACAGCACCTCATCATTATTGGCAACGGTGAAGTAGACCGCTTCGTCCAGCTTGCGCGCCAGTTCGACCATGATCGGGTGCGCCATCCTGATCAGGTTGTCGCTCTTCAGAATGTGTTGCGCCATTTCAAATGCATGTATTCCCAGACTGTAAGTATTATTCGCTTTATCGCGCTCAACCAGTCCCTTGTCCTCGAGTGTGGCAAGCAGACGAAACGCCTTGTTGTGGCTCAATTCGAGTTTTTTTTCTAAAACTGCAATTGAAGAGCTCTCGCCACCCTGTGCAAGAGCTTCAAGCAGATCAATGGCTTTAACAACAGCCTGAACGGAATAAGCTTCTTTTTCTCTCATAAATATCAGAGCTCCTATCTAGTGAAATGAGCGTTTGTATCCGTTTTTGATCAACATGATTTATGTAACCTAGCGTAACACAAAACTTTGATAGGGCAAGCAGCTGGTACAAATTAATTTATTTCGGTTAAATATGACGTTATTTAAAACAACGGTTGTATAGTTACATGCAATTCATGCAACAGAAATGATGGGAGGGGATTTGCCATTTTCAATTCCCGCGAAACAATCAATGACAGAGAATATGGGGAATGAAATGCTGCTTGTTTCAGGGTGCCGGCCGGCAAGCTCCGATGCAGCCGGCAGCTCAAACCTGCGAACAATTACAAAGTTGTTTATATCTTGATTCCTGCGCAGGAGACTTGATGAGGGCAATAATATATGACTGGGTATTTCAGACGTACTGACGAAATCGGACGAGCCCACCAGCAGCGCCAATAAAATTATGTGGGACAACATCCATTTCATAGCGATCCCTGTATGCGTGCTCATCAATATACATTAAAATCAAACACTGAACCAAAAATGGAAGCTACATATAGGTGAATATTTAATACAGCGTTTCAAAACTGTCAATAACTATTTATATTTTCAATTATCATCGTTTTGATATATTTCATATTTTACTTTATTTTTGAATAGTTATGTCGTTTTATATATTTATACAGTGTATGATTTTATGGATCGTTGCCATATCAATAATTATACCTTTGCGTACACTTTGGAAAAATTACCATGCAGCACCAAACCGGCCACGCGACAAATTTTGCTTGAGTTAATGGTATCGCTCTTAACTTCAGGAGGGTCAGGTACGACGAAGCACTTGCATTCAAAACCATTTCACGGAGCTGGACGGCTGATGGCGGGGGAAACTGCGGGGTAATTTTGTAGCGACAACGGACGTGACAGACTCAAAAAGCTGATCAAACCAGGTTTTCATTAAAATACTAATGACGCCGATAAACCGGCATGCCCGGGGAGGCAGACCTTCATAAAACCATGCGACCAATAGGTAACTACTTCCTGACAATCTGAAACAGCGGGGCTTGACACGCAACTACCGGAAGTATCAGCCAACGATCTCGTCCACCCGTGCACCGTCCAGCGTCTCCTCTTCTTGTAGCGCAGCTGCCAGCAGATCCAGCTTGGTTCGATTGGCAGACAATAGTTGCTCGGCCTGTTGTTCAGCCTTGCTGATGAAGGCGGCGATTTCCTGGTCAATACGCCAGGCCATGGCCTCGGAAAAGGACTTTTCCTCGGCCAGTTTTCGCCCGAGAAAAGGGTGTTCGGCCCCCCGGCTGAAACTTACAGCCCCTACCCTTTCACTCATACCCCATTGACACACCATCTTTTCAGCCAGATCGGTCACCTGCTTCAGGTCGCTCTGGGCGCCGGTCGAGATTTCACCGAACACCAGGCGTTCTGCCGCCCGGCCTCCCATGGCCACCGCCAGGCGTTTTTCCAGGTAGCTCTGCGGGTAGTGGTAGCGGTCGTCCTCGGGCAGCTGCTGAGTTACCCCCAGTGCCATGCCACGCGGGATGATGGTCACCTTGTGGATCGGGTCGGTGCCGGGCAGCAGCCTGGCGACCAGGGTATGTCCCGCCTCATGGACGGCTGTGACCCGTTTCTCCTGGCCAGAGAGAAACATCTTGCGTTCGCCCCCCATCAGGATCTTGTCCTTGGCCTGTTCCAGATGTTCTCTCCCGACCTCTGCCGCATTTTCCCGTGAAGCCAGGATAGCCGCTTCGTTGACCAGGTTTTCCAGGTCGGCGCCGGTCATGCCGGGGGTGCCGCGAGCCAGTACCCCCAGGTAGATCCCTTCGGTCAGGGTAATTTTGCGTACGTGGACCCTGAGGATCTTCTCCCGGTCGCGCCAGTCGGGTCGTTCAATCACCACGTGGCGATCGAACCGGCCGGGACGAAGCAGAGCCGGATCAAGCACGTCGGGGCGGTTGGTGGCGGCAATAACTATCACCTCCTGATGCTGGTCAAAGCCGTCCATTTCGGAGAGAAGCTGGTTCAGGGTCTGTTCCCGTTCGTCGTGTCCGCCGCCGAATCCAGCCCCCCGGCTGCGCCCCACGGCGTCCAACTCGTCGATGAAAATAATACTGGGGGCAGCTTTCTTGGCCTTGGAAAACAGGTCGCGCACCCGGCTGGCACCGATCCCGACGAACATCTCAATGAACTGGGAAGCGGTGATGCTGAAGAACGTGACCCCGGCTTCTCCGGCTACAGCACGGGCCAGCAGGGTCTTGCCGGTTCCGGGCGGACCCACCAGCAACACCCCCTTGGGTACTTTGCCGCCGACCCGCTCGAACTGCCGCGGGTTGCGCAGGTACTCCACGATCTCCATCAATTCCTGCTTGCTGCTTTCCATACCGGCCACATCATCAAAGGTTACGGAGACGTTTTCCTGGGTTGTGTACGTGCGGGCGCCCGATTGAGAGAAGGTGCCCATAAAACCGCCTGGTCCCTGGGTACGCATGGCCCGCGCCCCCATCCACCAGACACCGATTATAATCAACCACGGCGCCACATAGATCAGGGCATTCATCCACACCGGCGACTCCGTGGATTCGGCGGTCACCTCCACCTTATGTGCTGTCAGATCGGCCATCAAGGTCTGGTCGGCAATGGCCGGCATTACAGTGCCGAACCCGGTAACCTCGCGGAGCACGGTTTTGCCCTGAAGCTGTTCATTCACCTTGGTCTTGGCCCGGAACTCGCCGGTTATGACCGCACCTCTGATCCTGATCTGCTTGATATTGTCAACCATCAACTCGTTGCGGAAACGGCTGTAGCTGATCACTGCCGTTTGCGCGGCTTCTTGCGGAAACAGTGCATACAGCATGTTCATCATGATCAGGGCCATCATTACTATCAGTAGCGGTTTCCAGTTGAAGGGAGCCATGGGTATCGACCCTCGCACCATAAACTTGCCTGCCGATTTCAAGTGTAGCGTACGAAAAGGATTTTTCAACGGAGAGGTCCAGATGAACATTAATGCTTCAGGGCACAAGGCAACAATCCAAGCGGTCCATCAACCTGGTTACACCTGCACTGCACCGAGGCATCCGGTGATCATGACTGCTAAGGCAATAGCGTGAATGATATTGATTATCTTTTGCATTTACCTGTAAAGACGGATAAAATGCAAGCTATGGAAGTACTACATGAAAAGGAGACCAGCCATGAAATCGTTGACAAGAATTCTACCGGTTATGGTTGCGGCCCTGATGATTATCTCCCTGCCGGCCCTTGCAGTTGAAGGGAGCATGGGGCAGAAAGCGGAAACAGGGGCAGGGGCACGCAAAAATGAATGCCTGATCGTTGCAAAGAACTGCGGCATCGATTCGATCAACGCCAGGGTTAACATGATAGAGCGGGAAATTTCCAAAGGTTCAGCCGTCTACACGCATGAAGAGTTGAACACACTCGAACGCGAACTGAAGGATGCCACTCGTATGCAGAAGATATATAATAACGAATTCCCGCCGGTCGCACTCTGATCCCGGTCTGGCGAAAACCGCCCTGATGTACGGCATCGCTGCAAGGCGGGACACCTTGCAGCGATGCCGTCAGTAAAAAGGCGTCTGGTCTGTCACAGGGAGGCGCGGCCTCCGCCCGCGGCGAGCGGCAGGAAGTTACGTCTACCCGAGAGCAGCCGCTGTACTGAATTCACCCCATCATCTTGGCATGGAGTCGATCTCAATCCCCGCAACTGAGGCTGGCGCTAACGCCGCTCTTCTCCCCTGCGGCCTCCGCGAAATTCATCGCGGTCGCCACCACGAAAGACGTCTCTATCGCGATAGCCGCGGCCGCCGTAGAAACCCGAGTAGAAGATATTTACATCCGGTCCCGGATAACTGTACGAGTATGGACCGTAGTACCCGTAGTCCGGATAATAATACCCGCTATCATCAACAGGAATGGCCACGCAACCAGCCAGCACAAGACACAACACTATAGGAAGAAATTTTTTCATAGGGCGCCTCCGTCGATACCCTTTGTGTTGTTATTTTTGCTTCCTTTATATTATAAGACGTTTGAGAATATAGGGGGGTTACAAAATACCTATGATACGACACGCGGCGGGACTTTCGCCGAGACGTCTGTGGTGCGGCTACAAACAACGTACCTACTATCATCCAGCTCATTCGAAGGTTCTGTGACATGAGGATACCGGCACGTATACCATTGCTTGTAATGCCCGCCATGGTTGCGTTCGCGGCGAACTCGCTGCTGTGCCGAATGGCGCTCAAAAATACCGCCATCGATGCGGGCAGCTTTACGGCCATACGCATCATATCGGGCGCTGCAGTGCTCTGGCTGCTGGTGCGCCTGCGAGGTCTCTCGCATGTTCCGGCAGGCAGCTGGCTGTCTGCCCTGGCATTGTTTGTCTATGCGGCCGGTTTTTCGTTCGCCTATGTGAAACTGCCTGCCGCAGTGGGCGCCTTGATTCTCTTCGGTGCGGTCCAGGCCACCATGATCGGCTGCGGCCTGTGGCGCGGAGAACGGCTGGAGCGGGTGCAGATTGCCGGATTCTGTGCGGCTTTTGCCGGCTTGATCGCGCTTTTGCTTCCGGGGTTATCAGCGCCACCTTTGGCCAGTGCGGCATTAATGCTGGCCGCAGGAGTCGCCTGGGGCATCTATTCCCTGCGTGGAAAAGGCGGGGGAGATCCTCTTGTGGCTACATCCGGCAATTTTCTGCGCGCCGTTCCTCTCACGGCATTAGTGTACATATTCAAGCACTCCGACGCCTGGCCGGACAGTGCCGGGATCGGGTATGCTGTAGTTTCAGGCGGCCTGGCCTCGGGGGTGGGATATGCAGTGTGGTATGCTGCGCTGCCAGGCTTGAAGGCGACACATGCCGCAACCATACAGTTGAGCGTTCCTGTCATTGCGGCTGTGGGAGGCGTCATGCTCCTGGGCGAGACCATCACCCTCAGACTCCTGCTGAGTTCGGCCGGGATTCTTGGGGGGATCACACTTGTCATCATGTCAAAGAGGCCATCTGACGTCGATTAGCCGTGCATAAAAGTTTTGCGTTACAATATTATTCCGTCACAGGGTTTTGACACACCTGATCAAGCAGTAGCGCGAGTTTTGAATCCACCATCAAGGACAGACCATGACATCCGGAAGACATCCCTTAAAAACAGCACTGCCCTGGTTTGCCGCACTAACAGGCGGCCTTCTTGTATTTCTGGGCTACGCCGGCTTTGATCAGTTCTACCTCGAATGGATCTGTCTCATACCGGTCCTGTGGGCTATCCGGGATACGAGACCCGGCCGGGCCTTTTTCATCGGCTGGCTGGCCGGCATCGTCATGAACATCGGCGGGTTCTACTGGGCCATTGAGATGTTCCGGCAGTTCGCGGGCGCGGCCTGGCCGCTGGCCGCCCTCGGCCTTCTGCTGCTGGCGGCAGCCAACGGCATACTGCTCGCCGTTTGGGCATGGGCGACTCGCATGATCACCCGTGATACCGGCTGGAGCGTGGTCTGGGTTTCCCCGGTGGTCTGGACCGCGCTGGAAAAGTTCTGGCCCGAAATTTTTCCGTACTACCTCGGTGCCAGCCAGTACAAACTCTCCCTCGTAACCCAGATCGCCGATCTGACCGGCATTCTTGGAGTCACCTTCATAGTCGTGTATATCAATTCCACGCTCTTTGCAGCACTTGAACAGTGGTCCGAAAAGCGAATGATCGCCACCCGGCAGCTGCTGGTCTGTACGGCTGTTCTGGCCGCGGTGCTGATTTACGGCCAAGTGCGCATCCGCGCCGTGGACCGTCAGGTCGCAGCTGCCGCAAAACTGACCATCGGGCTGGTCCAGGCCAATCGTGGCGCGGGTGACAAAGACGCGCACCCCGAAAGCCTGCTCCGCGAGCATCAGGAGATGTCCCGGACGCTTGCCGCCAGCCAAGCGCTTGACCTGGTCGTCTGGCCCGAAAGCGTCCTTGGCCTCAACCTGGCCTCACGCGAGGAGAGCCTGCCGGCGGCTCTATTCGGTGACACGCACACGCCAACACTATTCGGCGCGATCCTGAGAATCGGCGAGAACGGTGCGCCCCGCGCCCATAGCTCCGCACTGCTCACGGACAGCGGGGGCCGGATCATCGGAACCTACGACAAGATGGTGCTGGTCCCCTTCGGCGAGTACATCCCGTTTGGCGAGACATTCCCCGCCTTGTATGCGCTGGCGCCCCCCTCCACGGGGAGGTTTTGGCCGGGCAAAAACCCCGAGCCGATCGCGTTCGGTAAATACCTGCTCGCGGTGAATATCTGCTACGAGGATATTTTCCCCGGACAGATCCGCTCCCTGATGCAGGGCGGGCATAACCGGCGCATTCCCCATGTGATGATCAACCTGACCAACGACTCTTGGTATGGTAAATCGACCGAACCAATTGAGCACCTGGCCCTGGCAAGTTTCCGCTCTATCGAGCAGCGCCGTTCGCTGGTGCGTTCCACCAACACCGGCATATCCGCCTTCGTGGACCCGGTCGGACGGATCGTTAAGCGTAGCGGAATCTGGACACGGGAGACACTGGTTGAGCGGGTTCCGATGATGCAGGGCCGCACCGTTTATGCGTTGTCAGGAGACTGGCTGGGCTGGGTCTGCGCACTGCTCTCCCTTGCCGGAATCGGCCAGGCGCTCGTCGTCTCAACGCGTCGCGCCACCTCCTCGCAGACACCGCTTAAATCGACGATTCCACACCCCAGGCAATGCTCCACGCCGGGCAAGCGTCAACGGCGTGAAAAGCGCCATTGACAACACCTTTTCCGTTCCGCTCCTGTTTGTCAAACCGGCAAATCCAGGTTACACTCTTCGTGAGGTGACGAGCACGCATGAATGACACGGAAACCGGACAGAGCACAACCAGCGCCTCACGAAGAATACTGAGCCGCACTCTCATTGTTGCGGTGTGCATCTGTACTCTCGGTCTCATTTCCCTTGGAATTTATCTGCAAACACCCTACCCGGCCTCCCTGCTATCCACTACGCTGACATCCTACCTCCAGCAACCACTCCGCATCACCGGATTACATGCCACAGGAGGCTCCATTTATCTCACGGGGGTTTCGCTGGGCAACCCGCCTGATGTTCCGTGCGGCAATCTGATCCAGGCAGACTCCATCATCATTACCCCCAACTGGGGCGCCCTTCTGACCGGCAGGCGAAGCCTGCGACTGATCGCATTGGAGGGCCTGAAGCTCAATCTGCTGAAAAACAGCGCCGGTGTCTGGAATTTTTCGCAACTTCAGCGCCGTTTGAACGAAAAAAAATCAGCCGGTACAGAGCTGCTCATTGAGCAGTTCATCGTCAAAGCCGGTGTCATTCAGGTCAATGGTCAAGGCGCGCAGGGGATTTCGTTGCACCTGTTCCATCTGGCGACCAAGGGTTCGAGTAACGCCCAGCTCAAGCTTTCATTCGAGGACCCCGCGCGAAACATCTATACGGTGAGCGGAACCACCCGCCTCGGAGCAAACCCCGCCTTTGACCTGGTATTGGCGGCTCCTTCGCTTTCCCTGAGCCGCTTAGCCGGGCTGCTGGATCCCGGAAACCGCTTTCTTCCCGAGGGTGGCAACGGGAGTCTGCGCGTAACGGCTGTTCTGCAGGACGGGCGCGTGCGGGCCTCCGGCAGACTGGATTTCAGTCGTGTTTCCATGCCGTCTCCCCCCGTGACGCCGCCCCTGACCGGCAGCATCACGGCGACGGCAGCCTATACGATCAAGACGGATGAGGTTAGCCTGGAGACCCTCACCGTGATGGCCGGCAACCTCATGAGAGGCCATGCCGCCGGAACGATCGGACGGCTAAATGGTGAACGTCACTTTGCCGGCACGTTCGGCATTGACGAGCTGAATCTCGCGGCGCTGACGTATCTGCTCCCTCACGAGGAACGGCGAAAAACAACCCTTAACGGCACGCTGCACAGTACCGAGTTTCGGATCTCGGGAAACAGCAGCCAGGGGCTCGTCAGCGCCAACGGCCAGGTAATGCTGAAGAACGTTTCGCTTGAGCGAGGCGGGCAACGTCTCTTCAAGGGGCTCACCAGCACGGCGGCTATCACCGGTGAACCGGACGGGTTTCTGGTCAAAGGCAGCCTGTCTCAGGGTGAGGCCCACGGCGGCGCCCTCCTGGAATCCCTGCAGGCGCCCTTTGAGATAACCCTGTCCCGCCGCCTGAAACCCGGCTCGGCAGCGATCCCTGCGCTGAGAGCCACTATCATGGGCCTTGCTGTTACCGGCCGTCTGGCATACAACGCACACTTGCGTGATCCTTTCCTTATCGACCTGCGGATACCGGCTGTAACGGTTTCATCCCTGCGCTTTCTCCCTGAAAATCTACATCTGCAGATCGCATCCGGAAGCGGCTCTCTTGCTCTGAAGGGCACGGGACGCGGACCGCAGGACTTTTCTGCCACGGCGAACGTCCGGGTTGCAACCGTACGGGGGACACGAGACGGCACAACTTTCGGCATTAAAAAAGGCGAGGTGGACAGTCGCATCGCCAGGGACAACGGAAAGCTTGATCTCCGTGGGAAAGCCCGCTTCAGCGGACTGTCGCTTGACGACCGAGCGGGGGATGCGCGTTTTCTCTATCGCATCGCCGGCGGGACGGTTCTTCTGGACAACGTCACATTCCACCTGGACGGTGCTTCCGCCAGCATTGCCCATCTGACGGCATCAATCCCGCAAAAGGCGTCAATCGCCGGAACGGTTCGCTATCCGCTGGTATTCGAGGTCGCCGGAGCAGGGTTCCGGCGGGGTCGGGCCGAGCTGGACGGTTTGTCCGGCAGCATGCGCGGCGGCTATCTTTCCGATCCAGGCGGCAAATGGCTGGAAGGTACGGCGGATGTTTCCTCTGCCCGGGTCGTCTGGCAGGGGCAGATGCTCGCTGCACCGGCAGTGCATGTCGCGTTTTCCCGCGCGGGAGGTTTGGGGACCATCAGCGGCCGGTTGCTGGGGGGGCTGCTGACCGGAGAGATCGGTTTTCAACCACTGGACCTGCGAGAAGCTGGTACGTTCCGGTTCGGCATCAGGAGCGGGCAATTGTCGAGTCTCGGCAAGCTGCTGCCCCGGCCTGGCGCGGTCACGCTATCAAGTGGTACTTTCGACGGCACGGCGCGCGGCAGTTATTCCCGCAGAGCCGGCCTGGCCGGCCGATTCGACGTAACCGCTGCCGATATCACGCTTACCGGCAGTGGCGGCAAGACCCTCCTGGGCGATGGCGGGCTTCATCTGTCCGGCAACCTATCCGGATCCCGGCTCGCGGTCGATAACGCTACCCTTTCGGCTGGAAGGAAGGTTACCCTGCAGGCAAAGGGAGAGGTTGCCAACCTTCTCTCGCCGCAGCGGGTGGGAAATCTGCGCTTCTCGCTTCCACCGACATCCCTCGACAGTATCATCGACCCGTTTGCAAACATCCTGCCGCGCGTGATCCAGGAAGCAACAGTGGCTGGTTCACTGGCGTCCGAAGGCAGCCTCACCCTGCGTAACGGCCGACAGCTGCTGGACGGCTCCCTGTTGCTGAAGGATGTTCTTGTGGAGCTGCCGTCGCAGGCGTTCAGAACAGCAGCCATTACCGGCCACATCCCATTTGCGTTCGATCTATCCGGCGCGACGTCCGTTAAACTCCAGGACACATCCGGCTTTACCCGGAACAACTATCCCGGGCTCCTGAAGCAACTCCGATCCGGCGCGGACGGCCGTCCATCACTCACCATCGGCAGTGTTACATTCGGCTCCCTAAACCTTGGAGAGATCTCGTTACAGATCAGCGCCGGAAACGGAATCACCAGGATCGACTCCCTGCGTTCGTCCCTCTACGACGGGAGCCTGTTTGGCACCGGTTTTGTAACGGTGAATCGAGGGATCAATTACCGGACGGACCTGCTCGTCAACGGACTCAGCCTGAAACGGTTCTGCGCAACCATCCCCAAAATCAAGGATTATATCTCCGGACGTCTCGATGGCATCATCAGCATCAAGGGTGAAGGCTCACGGATGGCCGGGTTAAGCGGATTCACCGACCTGTGGGTGCACGAAGGTTCCGGGGAAAAGATGCTGGTCAGCAAGGACTTTCTCCAGAAGTTGTCCGGCAAGAACCTGAGCGGCTTTTTCTTCCGTTCGGACCACCCGTATGACAATGCGGAGGTTAGCGCTGTTCTGGAGGATGGCATGCTGACCTTCAACAAGCTGGATATTGTGAATACCAATATGTTCGGGGTCCGTGATCTGAGCGTTTCGATTGCGCCAAACCAAAACCAGATTGCCCTGGACCATCTAATTACTACCATCAAGCAGGCTGCGGAACGTGGCAAGACCGGCGGCGGGGGCAATACCCCGCCAGCTGCACAGGAATTCCAATGGCAGGATTGACCTATCCGGCCATCATGCACGGAGATGCTTTTATTGTAGGACCGTTATGCTATAGTACCAATCAACCAAGACTGAGGAGACACCTATGAACGCAAAATTTATAAAATGGCTGCTGGCTGTGCTGTGTGGTCTTCTTGCGGCCTGTGCAATCATTACCGTCAATGTCTATTTCCCTGAGAAGGCCGTGAAAGAGGCCTACAAGTCGCTGGACGACATGCTCCTGAAAGATAGTGCCGATAAAACGCCGGGTGCGGTGAAACCGCCGGGAGTCCCCCCCGGGAAGAGCGATGGCAAGCCGCAAAGCTTCCTGTTCAATGAGCTGCCGGGCTTTTCATTTTGTGCGGTCGCCCAGGCCGCTGAAAACTATGCCGATGATCTGGCTATCGAGCTGGCCAGCATGCCGGAAGTCCTGAAAGCCTACGATGATATGAACAAGAGAATGCCCCGTCTCGACGCACTGTTTGACAGCGCTGCCGTCGGCCTGACAAACCAGGGTCTGGTAAGCGTGCGCGACAGAACAAAACTATCTCCGCAGGACCAGCAGCTGGTAACACAGGAAAATCAAAGCCGCAAGCTGATCGTCAACAGCATGGCCAAGGCCATTTTAAAGATAACGAAAGTGCAAGAATCAAAGCCGGCCTTGGATCAGGTGTTGGGCAAAGCAGCAGCCACCTATGCCGATACCAAGCGCGAAGCATCGAAACCCGGATGGTGGATCCAGCTGTCGAACGGCCGTTGGGTCCAGAAATAATGCCGGAATCCGTGTGGATTCTGTAACGGGCACGGGATAACAACAGACATTGGCATCCCGTGTCCTTTGACCGGAAGCTTCTCAACACTGAGCCAACCGGACGATGATCTTGAAATCAAAAGTAGCTCGATAGCCCCTATCAGAGCTTCGCATGCGGCACCCGCCGCATCAGGGAATACCATTCATGCAAAAGATAGAACCTGCCACCCTGGATTCAGGCAACGCCATTTCCATGCTGCGGACGCTGGATATCCACCTGCGGGAGATCGGCGAACGTCACGCCATCATGGAAGTAACCGTCGGCGAACAACACCGTAATTACTTCGGCGGCGCACATGGCGGGCTGATTGCTACGCTGATTGATACGGTCTCGTTCTTTCCCCGCCCGTTACTCCCCTCCGGCAAAGCCTGTACGACGACCAACCTCAACGTAACCTATGTCAGACCGGCTGTTATGGGAGATGTTCTGACGGCACGCTCGGAACTGATGCATACGGGGCGAAGATTGGCAAGTGTAGCCGTGACGGTGAAGAACCAGGAGGATAAACTGGTGGCTCACGGAACGGCAACGCTTATGGTGTCTACATAGGGAACTGCGGACATGATCCAACCGCCGCGGTACGTCTCCATTTTTCAGGAGACATACCGCGAACAGACTACTATAGTGTTACCTGTTTTGATCCCCCCATAGCTGCAGACCGCAAGCACAAGGATGATAGATGACCGTACCGCAGCCCACGGCAGCAATAGCCACCAGGTATTCATTCACACGGGAAGATCTCCTCAAATGCGGCAGCGGCGAATTGGATGGCATCGCATACCCTCGCCTGCCGCTGCCGAATATGCTGATGCTGGATCGCATCACGAACATATCGGATGAAGGCGGCCGGTATGGACAGGGTGAAGTCGATGCCGAGTTTGCGGTGAATGCGGACTCCTGGTATTTCGCCTGTCATTTTCAAGACGATCCGGTGATGCCGGGCAGCCTGGCGCTGGACGGCTTATGCCAGCTCCTCGGTTTTTATCTCGGCTGGAAAGGATACAAGGGCAAAGGGCGTGCCTTGGGTATCGGCGAGGTCAAGTATACAGGAGAGATCGTGCCTGCCGCGGTTACCATCTCCTACCATCTCGACATAAAAAAGATCGTGAAGAGTTCCATGGCCATGGCCATAGCTGACGGTGAAATTCTGCTCCACGGGCAGGTAGTGCATACAGCGAAATCATTACGGGTCGGCATCATTCCCTGCTGATCATGCTGTAAACAGTCAAGCGCCACCTTCACGACCGGAAACCAGGTACGTTTCCGGTTTTCGGCGTTTCACAAAACGTATATATACTCCGCGCAGCAGCGCAACCATAACCACCCTGAAAGGAATACCATGTCTACCTTACCCGCATGTCCCACCTGCAAATCGGCCTATACCTACGAAGACGGCGAGAATTACGTCTGTCCGGAATGCGCCCATGAATGGCCGCAAACGGCTGCCGAAAGCGCCGCTGAAGAAAGCGTCGTGCGTGACGCCTTCGGCAATGAACTCAAGGCCGGCGATTCGATCACCGTTATCAAGGACCTGAAGATCAAGGGGTCGTCATCGGTCGTCAAGGTCGGATCCAAGATCAGGATCATCCGTCTCGTCTCGGGTGATCATGACATCGACTGCAAGATTGACGGAATCGGGGCAATGCAGTTAAAATCGGAGTTCGTCAAGAAAGCATAGTTATCCACCACGCGGCTATCTACATACGGCAGGAGATACCATGAAAAAGCTTATCCTTGTTTTACTGTTGGCAGCGACCGTCGCCCAGGCGAAGACCTACACCCCAACCGGCAACGTGGCTGTTGCCAATGTTGAGGAATCCATCCGCGAGGTCCCGGCTGATATCCTGCAAATCGCCGCAGTCATGGCCAGGGAAACCGGCAAGACCTCGAACAGATTTATGGTGGCTTCTTCCGCTGAGCGCCAACAGACCGCCGTTAGTAAGGGGGCCGTTACACCCAGTGTGGATGAACTGACGGACCGGATGATGCAGGATAAAGAGATCATGGGGCTGATCGCTGAAATACAAAAAGATCCGGATATGCAGGCGCTTATGAGTGATCCGGCGATTCTGCAGGCGATTCAGGCTGGTGATTACGGCACTCTGATGAACAACCCGGTCTTTATGAACCTTCTCAATAAACCTCAGGTCCGGGAAATCGAGCGAAAAGTTCAGGAGAATGGGATGTAGATCGCAGCGCTTGCAAGAGATGTTGACCGCCGGATACGGCACAACCCTCCCGAGCACTGCTCGACAATCTACAACCTTCCGTACGATTACAGCGGAGAAAAGGAAGCACACATGGAACGGGACTGCTTTACCCTGGAGCTGGCGGTACGCGATTACGAGTGCGATCTGCAAGGGGTGGTGAACAACGCCGTCTATCAGAACTATCTGGAACATGCCCGGCACGAATACCTGAGGTCAATCAGCATCGATTTCGCGGCGCTGACGGCGCTGGGCATCAACCTGGTGGTGACACGGGTCGAAATCGACTACAAGGCCTCGCTTGTCAGCGGTGACCGGTTCGTGGTCGAGGTGCGGCCGGAACGGATCTCCCCGCTGCGGATCGGCTTCCGCCAGGATATCTACCGTCTGCCGGACCGGAAGATAGTTGTCAAAGCATTGGTGACCGGCGCCGCCCTGAACGCCAAGGGCCGGCCGCAACTGCCCGAAGCGCTGCAGGATGTCCTGGACCGCGCCTGAAACACCGCCCCGGAAACCATCCGGGAAAGGAAACCATCGTATGGGTGTGGAAGTATATGTCGGGCACATCTCCGCAACTGTCACAGAGGAAGAGCTGCGGAAAATGTTCTCCGTGGCGGGTACGGTTCAGTCCGTCCACCTGGTCAAAAATTCCGGCAGCGGAGAACTGCGGGGATGTGGTTATGTCAGGATGTCGACCGAAGATGAAGCCGGTGATGCCATCGGTTTGCTGAATGGAGCCATGCTCGGTGACAGCCTGATCGTCGTGAAGGATGCCACGAAACAATCCGTCAAACCGGCACTCTCGCCCGGCAACCGCAGGAGCGGGTCAATACCGCATTCCCAGCGATCGAAATAGCCTGTACTACCACGAGGAACGATGAAACGAGCATGCTATACGTGGGAAGGTGATACCCTGGTGCTCAACATTCTCGGCACGCCCAACTCGAAGAAGGACGCCATCGGCAAGGTGAAGGGACATCAGCTGTGTGTCAGTGTGACCGCAGCCCCGCGCGCCGGTCGGGCAACCGATCACATGGTGCGATTTTTGGCGGAAGAATTCGATGTGAAGATCAGCGATATTCAGGTTGTGTTCGGGCGCATGAATATCAATAAACAGTTGCGCATCAAAGCCCCCAAACGCCTGCCAGCCGTCATCGGACAGCAGGAATTGTTCGGATGATGTCATGCGCACACGGTAAGAAAGGGACGGACCAGCATGTCTGATATGGAACTCTACTGGACGGCGGAAGATCAGCGTGCCCGCCTGGACGAGCTGACGAGTTGCGATCCGTCATTGAAAGACGTATCGCTCAGACGCGATGTACGTTCCCTGGGGATGCTGCTCGGCACGGTGATCCGGGAACAGGCCGGGCAGTCCGTATATGAAGCCGAAGAAGAATTGCGCGACCTGGCGATCCGTCACCGCCGCCTCAACAGCAGCCAGGCAGAGGCTCTGGATACCCCGCAGGAGCGGGAGCTCAAGGAGCACATGAATGAGATCGTGCGGGGCATGTCCGCAAACGATGCCTACCAGATTGTCAAGGCCTTCGGCACCTACTTCGAATTGACCAATCTGGCGGAAACCAACCATCGCAAACGGCGGCTGCGGGCGACGCGCTTTGCCGCCGCTGACAAGGACAAACCCGGCTCCCTGCGTGGTACGTTGCGCCGCATGCAGCAGGCAGGCATCAGCGGAACGGATGCCCTGGCATGCCTCGGTCGTATTGAAGTAACGCCGGTATTCACTGCCCACCCGACCGAGGTTGCACGGCGGGTGGTCCTTTTCAAGCGCCGCCGCATCGCCCGCGCACTGGAAAACCTCGACCGGCTGCCGTTGACCGATGCCGCCGCCGCCCAGGGGCAGGACGACATACTGACGGAGATCACCGCCCTCTGGCAAACGGATGAAGTCCGCCGCAACAAGCCGACCGTCCTCGATGAGATTCGCATGGGCGTCAACCATTATCCCGACTCACTGATCACCCCCCTGCCCCATTTCTATCAGGACATGGCCGCAGCCTTCCGGGAGGTGTACGGTATGCAGCTCAGCGGTTGCGATCTGCCGAACGTCGTCAGATTCGGGTCCTGGACCGGCGGCGACCGGGACGGCAACCCGTTCGTGACGACCGATACCACCCGCAGCGCCCTGCAGATGGCCCGCACGACGATTCTGGCACATTATCTGAGCGACATCGATGAGCTGCGCGAATTGCTGACCCCCTCCAGTTGCCGGGTGGGGCAGTCAGCGGACCTGGCCGCTGCATGTGCTCGTTATTGCGTCACAATACCCGCTCTGGTTTCCAAGATCACCGCCTACCCAGTCTGTGAGCAGTATCGCGGATTCCTGGCCTTTGTCCTGCATCGCCTGCGCTGCACACAGAACGAGCCGGGCGATCCGGAGGCCTATCCGGATGCGGCCGCTTTCGAGGCTGACCTGACCCTGATACGCACCAGCCTGGTCGCCGGAGGCGGCGAGCGGCTGGCCCGCTCCTATGTGGACCCGATCCTGCGCCGGGTAGAGACCTTCGGCTTTCACCTACACACCCTCGATATTCGCCAGCATGCCCGCATTCACGCCCGGGCCGTGTCAGAACTGGCCACGGGCAGCAGGGTTCTGCCGCCGCATGATCACGTGCCCGCCAGCGCTTCTACAGAAACAATCGAACTGCTCGACACCCTGCGGACCCTGGCCGCGTTGAAACGCACCTATCCGCCCGAGGCGCTGCGAAACTATGTCATCAGCGGCGCCGAATCGGTGACCGACATCCTCTCGCTGATGTGGCTGCTGGAGCTGTGCGGGGTCCAGGTAGCCGCCTCCTCCGACGGCCGCGACCCCGGTCTGATGCCGGTGCCACTCTTCGAATCCATAGAAGACCTGCGCCATGCCCCCGACATCTGCCGCACCCTGTGGAGCCTGCCCGGCTATGCGCCCTATCTGGATTCATGGCAGCGCCGGCAGGAGGTCATGCTCGGCTATTCGGACTCCAATAAGGATGGAGGCATGCTTACCAGTACCTGGGAGATTTTCAAGGCACACCGCGCCCTGCACCAGGTCGCTGCCGAGTGCGGCGTGCAACTGCGCCTCTTCCACGGCCGGGGCGGCACAGTCGGCCGGGGCGGCGGACCGACCTACCGGGCGATAACGGCCCAACCACCGGGTGCCTTTCGTGGCGCGATCCGCATCACCGAACAGGGCGAGGTCATTAACTGGAAATACTCGGACGCCTCCCTGGCAGAGCGCAATCTTGAGCTGATGGTGGCTGCCAGCCTGGACTCCCTGTGCCTGATTCCGCCGGCAGACCCGGTCACAGACTCTGCCTGGGAAACAACCATGGAACAACTTTCGGCCAGCGCCTACGGCTACTACCGGGAGCGGATCGCCGACAATCCCGACATCATGCCCTATTTCGAACAGGCCACCCCGGTAATGGAGTTCGAACTGGCCAAAATCGGCTCACGCCCTGCCAAGCGCAGCGCCAGCCGGAAGCTGGGCGAACTGCGCGCCATCCCATGGGGATTCGGCTGGATGCAGAGCCGGCACGTGATCCCGGCCTGGTTCGGGGTCGGCCACGCACTGGAGGGGTATGTCGGGCAGGGGCACGCCAATCTGGCGCTTCTGCAGGCGATGCTGAGCCGTTTCCCCTTCTTCAACGACCTGATCCGCAACGTGGAACTGGCCCTTACCAAGGTAGACCTGCCACTGGCCAGCCTCTATGCAGGCCTTGTTACAGACGTACAGCTGAGGGAGCGGGTTTTCAACATGGTGGTGGAAGAGTTCCGCCGCACCCGGCGTATGATCCTGGCTATCACCGCTCAAAAGGAACTGCTGGAGAGAAATCCCTCCCTGGCCCGCTCGATCAAGCTACGCAACCCCTATGTAGATCCCTTGAGCATGATCCAGATCGAACTGCTCCGGCGCAGGAGGTCTGGCCAGGGCGATGACGAACTGGACTTTGTACTGGCTGCCACGATCAACGGTATTGCCTCCGGGTTGCGCAATACCGGCTGATATCTGAGATAGCAATGAGGAAACCCATTACCTGATTGGCAAAACATTTCAAACAAGCGCAGCATGGGTCCTCTGCCTACAACAACGCTGCACCAACCCTCATATGAAACGGGATAAACAATGCTTGCAATCGGTAATTACAATAGATTGAAAATCGCCAGGATCACCGCTACGGGAGCCTTCTTGTCTTCTGACGAAGGCGAGATTCTACTACCCGGCAGGCTGGTTCCAAAAGGAGCCGAACCGGGCACCCTGCTGGAGGTATTCATCTACATTGATTCGGAAGAGCGCCTGACAGCCACAACCAGAAAACCCAGGGCCGTAGTGGGTGATTTTGCCCTGCTGAAGGTCAAGGACAACGTGACCGTCGGCACCTTCCTCGATTGGGGGCTGGAAAAGGACCTGCTGCTGCCGTTTGGTGAACAGACCGCACCGCTGCGCCGGGGAGAAGATGTGCTCGTGTACGTGTATCTGCACAGCAGTGGAAGGATTGCCGCATCTACCAGGCTGGACAGGTTTCTCAAACCGGCGGATGCCAGTCTGTTCGAAGGAGAGGAGGTTGATCTGCTGGTCTACGCCTGCAGCGACCTGGGGGCCAAGGTGGTTGTCAACAACACCTACAGCGGGCTGCTGTTTCGCAATGAACTCTTCAGCCCACCGGCCTGCGGCGAGCGGCTGCGGGGCTACATCAAGAAGGTCCGCGAAGACGGCAAGATCGACGTCACCCTGCGCATGGGCGGGCCGCAGAAAGCGGCCAATGATCGGGCGGTGATTCTGGATGCCCTGAAAGCCCATAACGGCCGGCTGCCCCTGAGCGACAAAAGCTCACCGGAAGCCATTGCCGGTACACTACACATGAGCAAGAAGAGTTTCAAGAAGGCGATCGGCGGATTGTACAAGGATGGGCTGATCGAGATTCAGCCCGATGGCATCAAGTTGCGCACGTGAACAGGCTGCAAATTTGAACCTACGAACTCAGCAACATCATCACTGATTACTCGGCTTCCATCCAACGAGCAAAGGAGAAATAATGACAACGGGACAAATAAAGAAAAAGGTCTTCACGTCGGCAATTTTACTGATGGTGGCCACCATCGTTCTTTGTGCAGGCTATGTCATTATTACGCTCAACTGGAGCTATTCCAAGGGAGAGAGAATCGGGTACGTCCAGAAGTTCTCGGAAAAAGGCTGGCTCTGCAAAACCTGGGAAGGAGAGTTGCAGATGCTGCCGGTACCAGGAGCCGTGCCGGAAAAGTTCCAGTTTTCGGTACGTGACGCGGCGGTGATCGATAAGATCAATTCTGCCCTGGGTAAAAAGGTTTCACTCTCCTATAAACAACGCAAAGGGATACCCACAACCTGTTTTGGCGAATCGGAATATTTTGCCGTTGATGTCAAGGTGCTGGAGTGATGCTCCCCTGGCATTGTTAATTCAGGGGAGCTGCTACTCACTTACTTCCACACGCACCGGCTCCACAATCGCGGGAGCCTTCCAGCGACCGGAAACTAACCATCCGGCGCTGCTGTTCATTATACAGGTTCAATTTCAACGACTCCAGGCTGGTGCGAAGCGTTATTGGCTTGACCTTCTGAAGTTCCTCAATCGTTTCGTAGCACTCCTGCAAACAATAGTTGGGAATCCCGGGGCGGACGTGGTGGACATGATGAAACCCGATATTGCCCGACAGCCACTGCAATATCTTCGGCAGCTGGTAGTACGAAGCACCCTCCATAGCGGAGCGCCAGGGGTCCCACTGTTCGTGGCGCGCCCAATAGACACCCTGAAACTGATGCTGGATATAAAACAGCCAGACCCCGGACGTGGCGGCCATGATCAGCACCGGCATCTGGACCAGCAGGTAGGTCCGCAAGCCGATAGTCAGGCTGGCCGTTACAACCAGGACGACAATCGCCAGGTTGGTGCAGATCACGCTGACGACATCGATCCGCTTCGCGCCGGGCGACGGGTAGCGGTTACGTATCAGGAAGTAATAGAGCGGACCGATGCCGAGCAGGACCAGGGGATGCCGGTACAAACGGTAGGCCACCCTCTGCAGCAGTGCTGCCTTCTGGTACTCTTCCACGGTCATGGTTGTAATATCCCCCATGCCGCGCCGGTCCAGATCACCAGCGGTGATGTGATGTCCGGAGTGACTGCGCCGCCAGTCGTGAAACGCGGTGAAGGTCAGGATACCGCAGAGATAGCCCACGTTCCTGTTCCATCGCGGTGACGGAAGGAACGAGCCGTGGACGCAATCATGAAAAAAGATGAACAGGCGGACGAACAGCCCAGATGCAACCACGGCCAAGGCCAGGGTAAGCCCGTAAGGGAGACCGTGCCGAACGGTCAGAACCATCAGTGCCAGAGTGAGCAGATAGGGAATAAAGGTGGTGAATAGTTGCCGCAACGCGATGAGGGGATTGGCGTGGGCGAATTGTGACGTTTTTTTGTACCAGTCCGGTTTTTCAACTTTCGCAACAATAAGTACCGGATTGAAGGACATGCTAAGCTCCTGCAAAATCTGACCGCACACCGTAATGTTTCAATTGTAGCAAAATAATTGTTGCAATCAAGTCACTAAATGCTACATCAGAGAGAGAATTTCCATACCTTTCGGCACGAGTCGGCAACGCTGACACGACGCCCCATAATACCACGCGAGGTTCCCTATGAAGATCGATGTCCAAGCCACGTCTCCGTTGAAACACCCCTGCCCTGCCCTGATTATCGGCTGCTTTGAAGACGCCGCTGACGAGCTGTTCTCGGCCTGCGACATCGCGCTGGGAGGGTGCCTGAGCCGTCTGGCTGCCTCCAAGGAGTTCAGCGGCAAGGCCAACAGCAGCCGGCTGATCCACACCCTGGGCAAGCTGCCGGCCGAACGGCTGCTGCTGGTGGGACTGGGAAAAAAGGCAGAGCTGGATGATGAGCGCCTCCGCCAGGCAGCCGGCAATGCAGTACAGGCGCTGCGTGCCGCGCGGGTGGCCTCGTTCGCGACGGCGCTGCATCTGGCCGGAAAAACAGAAAACGCGCTGGAGGCGGTCTGCGAAGGAACGCTGCTGGGGAGCTACAGTTTTGATCAGTACAAAACCAAGGAGCAGGAAGATCGCTTCAGCTTCGCGGGACTGACCCTGCTGCTGCCCAAGGGGCTGACGAAAAAGGAGGCGGCAGCCAGGGTTGAGCGCACAGCGCTGCTCTGCCAGGGAGTCAGCCTGGCCCGTGATCTGGTGTCCCATCCGGGTAACGTAGCCACGACCGGTTACCTGGCTGATACGGCGCACAAACTGGCAGCGCGCCATACGCTGACCTGCGAGATACTGGAACTGGATGAGCTGGAACGTCTGGGGATGAACGCCCTGATAGCGGTGGGCAAGGGTTCGCTGGAGCCACCGCGCCTGATCGTACTGGAATACCACGGGGCCGGCGATAAAGAGCGGCCGGTCGTGCTGGTCGGCAAAGGGATCACCTTCGACTCGGGCGGCATCTCCATCAAACCGGGGGCCGGGATGGAGGAGATGAAGACCGACATGGCCGGCAGCGCGGCGGTGCTGGGCGCCATGGAGGCAGCAGCCGGGCTGCGGCTGCCGGTCAACCTGGTGGGGATCATCCCCACCGCCGAGAACATGCCGGACGGCAAGGCCTACAAACCGGGCGATGTGCTGACCTCCCTGTCCGGCACCACCATCGAGATCACCAACACCGATGCCGAAGGGCGCCTGGTGCTGTGCGATGCCCTGCATTTCGCCCAGCGCTACAAGCCGGCGGCCATGATCGACCTGGCCACCCTGACCGGGGCCTGCGTGGTGGCCCTGGGACACGAGGCCAGCGGTCTGATGGGCAACGACCAACGCTTGGTGAATGCCCTGAAAAAAGCCGGTGAAAGCTGCGGCGAGCGGGTCTGGGAACTCCCCTTGTGGGACAGTTACGGCGAGGCCATGAAGAGCGATATCGCCGACCTGAAGAACGCCGGCAGTCGCGACGGCGGCAGCATCACCGCCGGCTGGTTCCTGAAACAGTTTGTCGGCACAACCCGCTGGGCGCACCTGGACATTGCCGGCACCGCCTGGAGCGACAAATCGCGCCCCTGCTCACCCAAAGGGGCGACGGGTGTCGGGGTGCGGCTGCTGATCGAGTACCTGCGCGGCCGGTAAGCGCCGCTGAACGGCCGCTTTGTTTCCCGCTAACGCAGGGCAGTTCCATGTACCTGCTCATCCTTGTAATCGAGCCCGCCCCGGCTAACGCTTGGCCCTGGTCGCAACCATGAACTTTCTCTTCCACATGCTGCTGTCCGGTGCAGACGACCAGGTCCTGATCGGCAACTTCATGGGTGACTTCGTCAAAGGCCCGCAGCTGGAGCGGTTTCCCGAGCGCGTCCGCCAGGGCATCACCCTGCACCGCAGGATCGATTCCTTCGCCAGCCGGGCAGAACCGTTCCAGGCCAGCCGAAGACGGCTCGACCCGCACTATGGCCTGTATCGCGGGGTACTGGTCGATCTGTTCTACGATCACTTTCTGGTCAGGGAGTGGCGCCTTTGGTCGGATGAGCCTTTCGAGCGCTATCTGGCCAGAACCAGGGCGATCATCGAGCGGCAGCGCTGCGAGTTGCCCGAGCGATTGCAACGGCTCGTACCGATCATCTTCGATGAACTGCTGCCCTCCTATGGCCGGGTAGACGGCATTGCCACAGCCCTGGAACGCATGTCGCGCCGGGTGACGCGCGCCAATCCGCTGGCCGGTGGCGAAGCGGAACTGCTGCGGCACTATGACGCCCTGCAAGCCGATTTTCACGGCTTCATGCCGCTGGTGCGCAGCTTCGCAGAGGATTTTATCAGGTCAGAGGAGTAGTGACAGCCAGATTTGAAACCGTAAAAGCGTATTTAGATGGGTGGGCAGGATTAAAGGGATACAGAACATCTGGAATTTGAGGGTCTCCGGAATCCAGTGCGAGAAATAAGACTTGAGATTTTTATATGAGTTCTGTTCTTAGTGTGGAGCTACAAATACAATCTTCTTCAAAGTGGTACAACTCTATAGTAACAAACGTATGTACTTGAAGGCTGTTTTGATAAATATCAACTATTTATTTTATCCCACCAGAGCCGTTAAATGAGGCTGAATAAATCAGTTCCGGCTCGTCCGAGTCAGGAATTATGACCAGTTGTTGTTAATTCGTAATCCTGTCATTCTTCCTAAATGAACAGATCACGGATTCAACCAATATTTTCCTGTATATGCAGCATACCGCTCTCCAGTTCAAGCGCTACCAGGTTACCCATCTCGGGTAGCGCGTCGCCATATACGCAGCCATTGTCCAGGCGGATGTGCGACGTGCATAGTGAACGGCGGATGAAGGAGAGAGGCCGGGGCGTATGCCCGCTCACGAGCACTTTGCCGTCGAGTTTTGCTTCGTTAACATCGCCACCCCGTTTTGTGAGCATTGCACTCTCTCCTTGATACGAAAAGGGATCGTCAAGAGTAAAGTCAAGCCCGGCATGGACAAAGATGTGGGTATCGGTGATCCTATAAAGGGGGTGTTCGTGCAGGACAAGGATATGCTCTCCGAGCTCTTCAGGATGAGTTGCCCCGTAGCTTTTCAGTGTCGTATATCCGCCGTTGTCCAGCCATTCGGACAGGCTTCCGTCGTAAGGTGTATATATGGAAGCCAGGAGCATCCGCTCGTGATTGCCGCGGATCGGCCTGATGCCGTAACCGGATGCCTGTAACTCCAGGATGGTGTCGATAACGCCTTTGCTGTCCGGTCCCCGGTCAATCAAGTCACCCAGGAGATAGAGCGAGTCGGTTTTTTTCAAGCGCACTATCTCAAAGATAAGACGCCGGAATGTCCGGCAACAGCCGTGGATATCGGCAATAGCTATGGTTCGTTGATTTGCCACTCCATCTCCTCAACTATTACATCGAATTCAATCAATATTCAGCTGGTTCGAAGCGGCACAAATATGTGTCGTGCCTTTGTTGCCGTATCCTGAACTTGTGTTTTTTCGACTGGTGTACGATTACCTAAAAGATGTCCCAGAGAATTCCGATGCAGATCCGTGTCCGATAGATCCCTGTGGAGTTTGGTAGCCGATATATACAATTCCTGTGATAATTAATTCGACTCTTTAAAATTTCATTAAAACTCATTGTTAACTTTCTCTTAAAGTTAACTTTAAATGGCATTTCATTCTATAACGGACTTGTTTTCAATTCTTCTTCAATATTATTGATATGAAACTCACAAATTTCCATGAGATCCTTCAACTTTCCTGCAATTAACTGAACAGTTGCACCACATTCGTTTATACCCACCCATGGCTCTTCACAATCACCCCAGTTCCTGTAGGGCTCAGAGAAATTTTGGCGCCATGGCCACCAAGTGCTACTGAGACCATTTCCTAATTTGCTTTCGTTTAAAATTTGCTTCAGATACTCTGGCAAATCTCTAATGTTTTCATTTTCCTTGCAGATACCAAAGGCGAGATTATTAGCATTAGTGCTATCGAACTGAAATCGTATTTTATAATGTTTCCAGTTGCCATGTTTAAAGGTAATGCTTGAGTACGTACCGTATAAATCAAAATCTTCTTCTGACTCCCAAGTACCCGGAAGGTCTGCTTCCTTAACAACGAGATCTTTTAATTTAATAATCAATTTTTTTGCAATCTTAGGCCACGAAGTTCCAACAGCAAAAGCCGCACCAATGTTTTCCTTTTTTATTGCCTGATCTATAATTAACTGCTCTTCCATAATTGTTAATCCTCCTTCAAATTCGAGAGTAATATATGAAGCGAAATCTTCAAGGAAAGTCTGTACCCGTATCGAACGAGATTTTTCCGCGCATAGCCGAATCCAGTTTCTCAGATCGAGATAGTTAAAAACCAAAAAATGTCCGGATTTTTCAAGTTTGGCACGTTTCTCAGAGGTTAAACTTTCTTCTACTGGAGCGGCCCCATTTCCTGAAAGGTATATGATAAGGAAATTTCCGGAATAAATCTTATCAAGATGTTCAATATAATCTTCGATCTGTTTCTCTTGATCTCTAGCCCATGGTTTATTTTCGATAGCTAAACCTGTTACACCTAGATCGAGCAGGATGTCAATCCGTCGCTGACAGTTTTCAATCATAGAGGTTGCAACTTCAAGCTTTGTTTTTGAACGCCCAAGCTTCAAATTTTTACGCAAAATATCTATGATATTAACGTGATGAGCGTTTGCCATGATAATATCAAGAAAGAGATGAATAAACGTATCTCCTTGGCCATGTACGCCGTTTGGGTCAAGTAGCATTGCAAGCACTTTGGACAATCGATTCTCGTCTGGGCACAAACATGAGACCATATTGAAGTCTGGTGCTAGTTGTGGTGCTGCAAGTTTCTCAAATTTCTTGTACGCGCCTAATTCGGCTGAAATAGTTGCAAAAAAAAGATTCAAATTTTCTTCTTCCATTATTTCTCCTTTCTTAGAAATATTTCCTAAAATACGAGGGTGTAAAATAGATTGTGTAAATGGCCAAAATCGGTTGAAATCCCAATTCACTGGAGGGACCGATGGCCACGACCGACGAACTGCTCGACATTTTGATGAAAGACTACAAGAAACCCGAAGA
>JAJXYO010000006.1 GCA_021780495.1 Deltaproteobacteria bacterium | reverse complement strand
GGCGCCAGAGCGGCAGGCGCTGCCAAAAGCCCCAGACCAGGACGCCGAAGGCTGCCAAAGCCAACAGGTACATGGGGATGATCACCCCGTGGCCAACGTTCCAATAGATCTCGCGGGTTACTTCCATGAGCGACCTCGAAACTTACAAAGTATACACCGTAGCTTCCTTATATTTATACTTAACGTTCATGTCAAGTACAAATATAAATATCCGTTCAGAGTGTGGCAGTGTCAGGCCTGTTCAGGATTCGCCTGGCAGCGTGTCAATAAAATTACCGATCGCCGCGTGTACGTCTTCAGACCCATCTCCGGCAAGGATTCCGTGTCGATTGAGATCGAATGGCAGGTACCGTTTGTTTTTTGCCCCAAGGCGATCAAACAGCAGTGCCGTCCCCTCGAAATTGACCACCGGATCACCCTGTCCCTGCACAATCAGGGTCGGCGCCGTCACGCCTGATAAACGGGGTTCAAGAGCTTTCATGAAACGCTCCAGCTCGGAAAGGGCTGCAACCGGGACCCGCGAATAGTTGATCAGCGGCCGTTCCGGCACTATTTCCACATATTCCTTTGTTGCTCCCGGGCATTGAATCGTGTCCATCAGTCTGTTCCAGGTTGTGACGGCAGGCGCAAATCGCGAAGAGATATCCTGCAGACGGAAGGGGGGCGAAACTGCAAACACTCCAGACAGACGGCCAATGCGGGCGGCAGCGTCCAGCGCCAGGCCGCCGCCGAAAGAAAAACCGCCGATCACAACCCGTTTACAGATCGCATTCATCACGGCATAGCCAATGTCCACCGATTCGATCCATTCATCCCCGTTTCTCGTGGCCAGGTCTTCCGGGGAGGTCCCGTGCCCGCGAAGACGGACACAATACACCCAATACCCCTTGCCGTGCAGATAGGTGGCCAGTTCCTGCATCTCACGGGGTGCCGCCAGAAAACCGTGTACAAGTACAACACCCAGTCGCCGTGACTGCCCCTTCAGCAGAATGGGTGCGCCGACAACCAGCTCCTTTGATTCTCCCGGGTGATGGAAGCGGGAATAATCCGCCGCGAACTGATCATCGGCCTGTCGCAGCAGGACATCGACAACCCGGTGCCGGACCATCATTTCCGGCAGCCACGCCAGCCAGCGTACCTGGCGTTTGAGGGCAGTCAACGGCCGCACTTCATTTGCTGCCACTGCAAGAGGATTTTCGATCCGTATGCGATGGAATTTACTGCTGGAAGAAAAGCTGATTGAATTTCTGAGCAGTTCGCCGTCCTCGTAACGGACAATTCCTGTTTCCCGTGCCAATGTCAGGAAGTCCCGGAATTTGTGATAACGGTCGTCAGTCAGCAGGGCAACCTGACCCACTTCAAGGCTGAGGTGGCAATAAACCTCTGTCTGGTCCGGCACCAGATCGGTCAGCAGAAAGACACGCCTCCGGAAATCCGCCTCGGAAATTTTGTTAAAGGGGAGTGCCTTGAGCAGCGAGGCAAAGAGATGATCGTGATTGACCGTGGTCATGCTGTAGATATCGAACATGAAGCGATGCATCAGGGCAGTCGCTTCCTGACGCATTGACGGCAGGGATGGCAGCTGGTCGTCGAAATTGATCTGCCGCAGGGAGAACATGTCTTTCGTGATCCGTGAAGAGGTGAGCGATTCCGAAACCGGGATGGCCTGACCGAAGCGGATATCGATATCAACCCCTTCAAAAAACATGGTGCCCTCGGTCAACAGCTCCTCCCGCAATCGGTCGGAGATGGTTCGGGCAAAACGATCAGCGAGCGTGCTCAGGATATTTTCACGGGTTCTGAGGGGATAATAGGTCAGATTGATCGGGACGATCCAGGTTGTTTCCGTCAGAATCGGCATCATATTTTCTATCTGAAACATGTTCATCAAGCGTTCTGCTTCTGCCGGGTTTTCTGTCAGCAGATAATTCAGCCGTTTGCGATAGAATTCGGTGCGCAGCGCCAGATTTGCCGCACCGGTATGGGCGGTCCGCTGTGCGTCATGGTGCAGTCCGAAGAAGGAAGGCCTGCTGAATGCCTCCTTGTCCTTGACCATCCGCCCTTCGGGGAAAATGATCCAGTTTGCTTCACCGGTCAGCAGGCTTTTCACAATCAGGCGGTCCCGGTCGGGATTCCTGGTTGAAACCGCACCAACCTTAGCCAGAAACCTGCTGAGCGGGCCTTCAAAAAGGGAATGATCCGCCAGCGACCAGACCGGCACATGGGTGTGGGTATAAATGTGATAGGGCAACAGGAGGGTTTCGATGCGCGTGAAATGATTGACAACAAAGATAATCGAACCCTCGGGAATCGTCTCCTGACCGTGGGTCCTGACCTTGATCTTTGAAAAACCTTGCATGAGCGCAATTATCTGGCCTGTTGCAAGATAGGCGGAATATCTCATGGCCGCTCCCCGCAGGATGCTAATTGTTGCCGCAACCAACCGGGCCGATTGGTCATGATCGAGTCGACACCTAGAGTGCACAAACGCTTCGCATCCGGAAGCCGGTCAACGGTCCATACGTGTATTTCCATGCCGAGACCTTTGAGCGTCTCGACCAGATACTTGTCCAGGAATGAACGGTTGGCGCTGGCCAGGCCGTCTGCACCGGAGCAGCGAAGTGTATCAATCACGTCTGCCCGGGAGGGGCGCCAGATGTTGTCCTTCAGGGAGTGGCGGTAATCGCAGAGCCAGCAGACGTGCCAGTCGGGGAGCCATTGCTTGAGTTCCGCAACCAGCGGAGCGCTGAACGACAGCAGCCTGACGCGCCGCGGGGATATGCCCGAGGCCCGCAGCACCCTTTCCAGGAAGGGGATGATTTCCGTACCGCTTTTGATCTCGATAAAGAACCAGCTGTCAGGCGGGATCGCGTCCAGCACCTCATCGAGCGTCGGTATCAGCGCCCCGGGCCAGGCCGCGCCCTCCCCGCCCCTCGCGTTGAGGCTGCGCAGTTCCTTCAGGGAGGTATCGGCGATATTCAGATCCCTGCCGGTAGTTCGAGCGGTTGTCTCGTCGTGCATGCAGACGATCCGGCCATCGGAGCTGAGCCGGAAATCAGCCTCGATGCCATCGGCTCCCTGTTTCCAAGCCAACCGGAATGATTCCAGCGTGTTTTCGGGCGCTTCACACGGTGCACCGCGATGGCCGATGATACGTGGGAGATTGGGCGGCGCTCCATTCAGCATAACTTTGGACCCCGCTCGTACAGAATGGATCGAAATACCATCGCCATGGATACGCTCCTGAGATGAGTATCCATTCTAACCGATGTCGCCGCTGAGAGCAAATTGCTTATTGATATATTGTCACATGGGGAAACACCTTGACAAAAAAAAGAACATAGTTCTATTATATCTATAATTGACGTTGAGGTGAAGTATGAGACTGAGCAACGAAGACCATATGCAGATCAGCGACCTGGCGGAACAGCTGGGCATCACTACCCGGACCATCCGCCTCTATGAGAAGAAGAGGCTGGTAGAGCCGCCGAAAAGAACGGAAGGGCGTGTACGGTATTATGAAAAGGCCGACATCACGAGGTTCAAATTTGTTTTAAAACTGAAGACTCTCGGGTTGTCACTCGAAGAAATGACCGAACTGGCGGATCTTTACGACAAGGGACAGAAGGTGCCGGATAAGATCATGCCCCGCTTGCTGGAACTGCTGGAATCCCATCTGAACAGTATCAAGCAGAAGATCTCGACCCTCCAGTCACTTGACCAGGACATCACAGCCTATCGCCAGAGGATCGTAGACCAATACAAACTGCGCAAGTAGCCTTTGTCACAAACTCCGGTCGTTTTCCCCGGAGGGGTCCCCCAGCCATTCATCCATCATGCGACCACCTGCAACTGTTCAGAAAAGTTCTAACCCTGAATAATCGGTACAATGTTTTTTCCGGATTTTCCCGTCAGCAGGTTCAACAGATTCTTTTTAACCCCGCTGACGATGAACGGCGTCAGGCGCCGTTTTTCCTTGAGTATGCGGAAGAAAAGATCCTTGCGTTTCAACGGCGGCAGATCCCGGTCCGCGGCCGGGGCCATGGAGAGTGCGCCGAGCTTGCAGACCGTGATGCAGGCACCGCAGCCGAGGCAGAGATCGGCGGCGACCAGGGCCGAACTGCCGGACTTCTGCCCGATCGGCTCATCGCGCGGCAGATCTATGGCCTTGACGTTACAGGCACGGAAACAGACCCCGCAGCCGTTGCAGCGTTCCCGGTCGATAACCGCCCGGAACCCGGTCTTGCCGATCCCGTGGCGGTAGCCCATCTGCACCCCGGCCAACAGCTCGCAGCAGCAGCTGCAGCAGTTGCAGATAAAGGACGGTTTGTAACGGATGTTGTCGGTGATGTGGGTCAGCTTCAGCGCCCGGGCACTGTCGAGGACCGCCAGCAGCTCATCCACACTGCGCTCCTGGGCGAAACCGCGCCGGGCCATGAAGCGGGCCGCGCTGCCCAGCGAGATGCAGATTCCCTCGGTCGGCGCCCCCTTGCTGCAGGTCTGGCCGAGATGCTCTTTCTTGTGGCGGCAGTAGCACATGCCGACCGCACCGAATCCGGCCTCCCGGATGATCTCGCGAGCCCGGTCATAGCTGGTTACCACCGAGGTCACCGGGATATGCTCCTCATAGAGCAGCGCACGGGTCAGCGGCGTCCGGGCTCCGAAGAATTCCGTTGCCTGGCTCTCCCTTAGATACTCCCGCATCAACAGGGCCAGGCGCTCCAATGGCAGATCCGTGCGGTGCTTCATGAAGGTGAGCTCGAAGAAACCGATCAGCCCCGGCAGCAGCAGGTAATAAACCTCTCCACCGTAGGGCATGTCCATCAACAGCCCCTTGTCGGCCATCCGTTCCAGCAGCGGCAGCAGTTCTCCAGCCGGTATCCGGGTCATTCGCGCCAGTTCCGTCAGGGTTGCCTCTTGCAGCGGAAAGCGTGAGGCCACGTAGGCCTCTCGTTCATCAAAGAGAAGCGCAAGGATCTGGCGCAGCTTCGCGCTGTCCACCAGTCCGATGGGATATTTGTTCAGCCGGTCGATCAGCGGCGCGATGCTGCTTTTTGAGCCCAGGTGGTGCCCCATCAGGTGTCCTTCCCTCCCGGTCAGCTAAACCGCGAAAAGTCCGGTTTGCGGCGCTGCATGAAGGCCTGCAATGCCTCGGCCGCCTCCGGCGACTCCAGGCGCGTCATGAACTCCCGCCCCTCTTCGGCAATGGTCTCTTGCAACGGACGTGCATACTCACGCTTGAGCAGGTTCTTGGCCAGTCGCACCGCCGAAGCCGGCTGGGCTGCCAGCTGCAGCGCCCTGTTGCGGGCGGTCGATTCCAGCTCTTCGTCGGGACAGACCTCCGTGACGATCCCGACACTGCAGGCCTTGTCGGCACTGAACACCTCCCCCAGCAGGATCAGCTCCGCTGCCCGCTGGTACCCCATGATCCGGGGCAGGAGCAGTGTGGACCCTGCCTCCGGGCAGAGTCCCAGGTTAACGAACGGCATCTGGAAGGTGGCTTTGTTCCCGGCATAGACCAGGTCGCAGTGCAGCAGCATGGTAACCCCGATCCCCACGGCCACGCCGCCCACCGCCGCCACGATCGGCTTGCGGGCCTGGCTGATGGCGGAGATGAACTGCAGCACCGGGCTGTCTGAACCGTCCGGCGGCGCAGCGACAAAGTCGGTCAGGTCATTGCCGCTGGTAAAGCACCCCTGGCAGCCGCTGATCAGGATCACCCGCACCGCGGCATCGCCGTCCGCCTGCCTGAGCCCGTCGGCCAGGGCCTGGTACATGGCCAGATTGAGTGCATTCTTCTTTTCCGGCCGGTTGATGCGCAGGGTCAGGATACCCGCGCCGAGTTCGCTTTGGATCAGATCCGTACCGCTCATTTCGTTCACTCCTTCGGGCTATGATTGTGGTGCCGCAGCCATTCCAGGACCTGGGGAAAATGATCCTGCTCGGCATCGGGATGGGTCAGCATGGAGATATGATCGTAATCGTGGCGGTTGCCGTTTGTGCGGGAGAGGAGCGTATAGCGGCACTCCTGCCGTCCGGTTGACACCATGAAATCACGCACATCACGGGGGTGACCCAGGACGTGATCGTTGTGTGCTGCAATATACCAGATCGGCGGAAGACTGATCTTTCTGATGGCGGCACCATAATCGAAGCCGTCGTCATCGACCCAGGCGTCGTTTCTTACCCAGGCCGCGCTCTGGCGATACGATCTGCCGGTTTCACTGTCGGAGCCGATTCCGAGCTGCCGAGCCGGAAGATACCCGGTAATCAGGCAGGCCAGGGGGCAGATCCACCGCCAGATCAGCTCCACCTGGATGAGGCGCTGGATGTTCCAAACCCGGATGGTTCGTTTGCTGCCGAAATACACCAGGGAACTGACCGACTGAGCATACTCGGGGAAACGTGCCAGAACGGATGAAAAGAGCACACCGCCCCACGAATGAGCCACCAAATGCAGGGGAAGCGGCCCACGAAGCTGTGAGATGGCAGCGATAAAGGCCGGGATGTCTTGCGTAATCGCCTCGGTCTGACCGAAGCGCGAGGTCCGGCCGATGGGGGGCGTACTCCTGCCGCGCCCGCGCAGGTCGGCCACATAGACATCGAAACCGTTGCGGGCCAGGTAGGGAGCCAGTCCCTTTCCCGAACCGGAGTAGAAGATGCGCCCGTTCTCGATGGCGCCATGCAACATGAGCACCGGCGCCCCCGGTTCAAAACCGGTGAATCGCTGCAGGTTGAGAACATCACCACTGGCCAATGGCACCGCTATCGATTGCTGCTGAATCGTCAGGGACATAGCTACTCCTTGCCGAGCATCCCCCGCTTCAGGTCCTCGTCAGCCGGCGTACCCCCCAGGTAGATGGCCAGAACCGCTCTGGCAAGCCGTGCGGACGGTACAACCCCCAGCTGTCTGTTGTTAAGACTGGCAGCCACCGTACCATCCGCCTTGAGTGTCAGGTCAACCACATCGCCGCGATTAAAATCAGCCGTAAAGAGAGCAAGGAATTTCTTGACCTCAGCGGAACCGGCCAGGCCGGGTGAGTTGTTTTGAAATCCTTCATTGAAGGCCGCGACGATCTTTTCCTTATCCACCTTTGAATGCAGAAAATTCATCCGGATCAGCTTGTCTCCGTTATCGTTCAGGGCATCAGCGGCGCTGGAAATGTGCCTGGCCGCATACAGCGAACCGATATACACCTTGAAGAAGAACTTTTTCCTGATCCCGTAGCCGTTCAGTTTCAGGACATGTCTGTTGACCGTCACCGCCGGTTCAAGGGTAACACCGGCCACCTCCAGGGCAGAAGCGCTTCCGGCCAGAATCAGTGTCATCAGCAGGGCAACAAGAATTTTTCTCATGGGCAGGACTCCTTATCAATCATTCTCAGCCGATCTCGCGACCGGCGGTAAATCCCTGGTGGATGGCATCGAAGACCATGGCCGGCCGGAGCGCGTCACCCACAACATACAGCGCCATGCCTTTGGCCGTAATGAACTCCTGGAGCGGATTGCGGGCCCGTGTACCCACCGCCAGCACTACGCTGTCGGCAGGGATCTCCTCAACCTGGCCATCGCTCTCGATCCTGACACACGCGGCGCTGATCTCAACCACCCGGGCTGGGGCGCGAGTCTTGACCCCGTAACTCTCCACATCCTGCATCATCCCCCAGCGGGTGCTCTTACCGAAGTTCCTGCCCAGTTCGTCCAGCATCTCGATCACCGTAACAGTTTTGCTGCCGTGCGTGGCCAGCTCATACAACTGTTCGATCGGCTCCGCGCCGTGGACCAGCAGGAACTTGAGGGCCTCGCCCGACAGGGTGCCCTTCTCCGCCAGCAGCAGCGCTGTCTCGATACCGACCGCCCCACCGCCGATAATAACCACGCGCCGTCCCACCGCGACATGTTCAGACAAGACATCCCAGGCCTGGACCACATGGGGCAGGTCCGCACCCGGAATTGGGGGCGTAATCGGCAGACCACCGCTGGCTAGTATTACCGCATCCGGAGCGCTTCCGTGCAGAACGGCTTCGTCCACGCAGGAATTGAGCACCACCGCCGCTCCGGACAGGGCCACCTGCCGCTCCAGGTCGGTCGCCAGCGCCAGGAATTCTCCCCGGCCGGGCGGCGCGCCGGCCAGCAGCAACTGCCCACCCAGGTATCCCGCCTGCTCATGCAGCGTCACCCGGTGACCCCGCTCGGCTGCGGCAATGGCCGCGCTCATGCCGGCCGCCCCGCCCCCGATCACCATCACGTTCAGCGGCCGGCCGCTCCTGTTGATCTGCCGTGACCGTTCATAGCCTGCCCGGGGGTTGCAGAGGCATTCCACCGCCTTCATCCGGAACAGGTTGTCGAAACAGCCCTGTCCGCAGGCCACGCAGTGAACAATGTCGGTCTCGTGTCCGCTCCGGGCCTTCTCGGGGAAGTAGGGATCGGCGATCAATGCCCGCCCGAGCGCCACCATGTCGCACTGACCGTCGGCGATCATCTCCCGGGCCACTGCCGGGTCATTGATGCGGTGGCTGGCGATAACCGGTATGCCGACACGCTCCCTGATGCCGCGAGCCAGATAACCGAAGACCCCGCGCGGCACCTCGGTCACGATCTGGGGGACCTGAGCCTCATGCCACCCAACATTGACGCAGAGGGCATCCACCCCCTCCCCTGCCAGGCGGACCGCGTACTCCTGGAGCTCCTGGCGACTGGAGCCCCCTTTCATGAATTCATTGCCGTTCATCCTGACCAGCAGCGGGAATTCGCTACCCACGGACGTACGGACAGCCCGGATCACCTCCAGCCCGAAGCGGATACGGTTCTCGAACGTCCCTCCGTACGTGTCCGTGCGTTGGTTGGTCAGGGGCGAGAGGAATTCACTGATCAGGTAGCCGGTACCGGCAAGGATCTCGACGGCGTCGAAACCAGCTGACCGTACCCGCCCCGCTGCCTGGGCAAAGCGGGCGATAAGCTCTTCAATTTCCGGGATCGTCAATTCATGGGGAGTTTCGCGGGTCAGTCGGGACGGGATTGGCGAGGGTGCCACCGGTTGCCTGCCACCGGTCAGCATGGAGTGGTTGTAGCGGCCGGCATGGTTCAGCTGGACCGAGGCACGGGCACCGTTGTTGCGGATGGCATCGGCCAGACGGGTCAGGCCGGGGAGGTAGATATCCTTGTGGGCGCCGATGTTGCCGGGGTTGCCGGAGAGCTCATCGATCGTGGCATAGCCGACCGTGATCATCCCGGCCCCGCCACGGGCCCGCTCGGCGTAAAAATCCACCAGCCGGTCGCTGACCGCATAATTGCCGGCCATGTTCAGATGCATGGCCGGCATGAAGATGCGGTTCTTGACCTGCATGCGGTTGATCAGAATCGGTTGAAACAGAGGATCAGTC
Organism: Deltaproteobacteria bacterium; assembly: GCA_021780495.1. Taxonomy (GTDB): domain Bacteria; phylum Desulfobacterota; class Desulfuromonadia; order Geobacterales; family Pseudopelobacteraceae; genus CAIPTY01. The sequence goes on along the minus strand of JAJXYO010000006.1, from coordinate 29,918 downwards.
ATGGTTTTCTCCAATGTTGCCTGTAGGGGCGAAGCAAGCGCCTTTCCTGCTTCGCCCGACTTTACTGCCGTTACCTGCACAATAAAGCCGTGCTATCGCCCCTGCGACACCGCCGTATAGAGTGCGCTGACCTGGTCGAACAGCCCGATCTGTTCCAGTGAGGCCCTGAGCAGAGACGGGTTCTCGATGAAATCCAGCATGAATACGATCTCCGAGATCTTCAGATAGATGAAGAACGGATCGACCAGCCGCCCCTTGAAGAGCTGCTCGATGATGCCGTTCATGTCCATCTTTCGAAAAGGTAACAGCTGACCGACACGCTCCAGGAGCGTTGTCACGTAGGAGAGTATGGCCACATCAAGCCCTTCGACGTAATAGCGGTGCCCCGGCATGATGCGTCTGCCCTGCAGCTGTGCCAGATTGATCAGGGAATTGCAGTAGGCGTGATAGTTTTTGAAACGTCCCTCAAAGCTTTCCAGATCGATATCCAGAAGCGGCGCCTGGAAGATGTTTCTGAGCAGGCAATCGCCGGTTACAGCCACATCTCCGGTCAGGTAGACCAGGTCGCTCTGGGAGTGCCCTGGACAGGGAAGGAAGCTGATACCGAGTTCGTGCAGCAGGTTGGCCGAATCCTCAACGATCCGGAACCGTTCCGGGATCGCGGGAAACAGCTTGTGCAGCTCGAACGATCTCCTTAATTGAACGGAAAAATCCCCACCAAAACCGTATCCTCCCAGGAGATCGCCCATCCGTTCCATCCGCTCGGCCTGGCGCCGGAATTTCATGGCGTCCCTGCGCGGGATGAACACCTCCGCATCGCTCTGCTGGAGGATAAAGTCGGCCAAACCGTAATGATCGACGTGGCAATGGGTGATGAACAGGTATGTGAGGCGCTTGAGATCGACGTTCTCCCGCAGATAGGCCTCCCCTTCGGGTGTGGGCGGCCCGGTGTCGAACAACACCAGGCCGCAGTCGAGCTCGGCGCTGTAGAAGTGAACCTCACCCACCATGTAGGGGGTTTGTACGGTGTGCTGCTGCATGGGACTCCGGCTGATCATTGATTTTGAAATCCCCCTTTTTCACAGGGGGGCTCACAACAAATAGATAGACACTTGGTCAGACTAAAAAATATACCGTTCCGCTTCAATGGCCGCAGCCGCCAGTTGGCGCTTGGCCTTGAGCAGGCCGGTGGCATCGTACTTGGTGAACCTCCTGATGCCGGCCAGCAGCATGGTCAGGTTGTCCCCTTCCTCAATGTAATAGGCTGCCCGCCGCGCGGCAGTCGCCGCCGTTTCCGCGGCATTGAAGGTGAAGACCTTTACGGCGGCGCTGACGGAGGCCTTCTTGCCCTCGCTCAGTTTCGGCAGGATCTTACCGGCGCGCAGTACCGCACTCTCGATGGCAAAGATGTTGATGGCCACATCGGCCACGGCCAGCAGGATCTCCTGCTCGTCCTTGATGGTGTTCATGAACTTCTGCACGGCGGTGCCGGCGACCACCAGGAAGGCCTGCTTCAGGTTGGCGACCAGCGCCTTTTCCGCTGCAAAGGGGACCGAATCGTCCAGCTCGTCAAAGGAGGGGGACATGAGCGATTCGAAGGCCTTCATGGCCTCTTTCTGGAGCGGGATGTCACCCTTCATGGCGCGTTTCAGGATGATGCCCGGGATCAGCAGGCGGTTGATCTCGTTGGTCCCCTCCCAGATGCGGTTGATGCGCTCGTCCCGGTAGTACCCCTCGGCGGCGTACTCCTGGATAAAGCCGTAGCCGCCATGAATCTGGACCACCGCATCCACGGCATCCGCCAGCACCTCGCTGCAGAACACCTTGATGATGGCGCACTCGACGGAATACTCCTCGATCCCCTGCTGGTAGACCTCGTAGTAGTTGGGCGTATCCTTCGGAATGGTGGCCAGTCGGTCATCGATCAGCCCTGCCAGGCGGTACACGACCGATTCCGAGGCAAAGATGGCGGCGGTCGTATCGGCGATCTTCTCCCGGATGGCCCCGAAGGTCCCGATGGTTACGCCGAAGGCCTTCCGCTCGTTGGCGTATTTGATCCCGGTCGCGAGCGTGACCTTGGCGGCGCCGGTGACAGCGGCGCCCAGCTTGAAGCGCCCCACGTTGAGGACGTTGAAGGCGATCTTGTGACCCTTGCCGATCTCGCCCAACAGGTTTTCCACCGGGACCATGGCATTGTCCAGGATGATCTGGGTGGTGGACGATCCCCTGACCCCCATCTTGTTTTCCTCCAGCCCGACACTCAGCCCCTCCGTATTCCGCTCCACCAGGAAGGCGGTAAAGTGCTGCTTGTCGATCTTGGCAAAGACCGTAAAGAGATTGGCGATGCCGCCGTTGGTGATGAACTGCTTGGTGCCGTTGAGGAGGTAATGTGTTCCATCCGCGGAGAGGGTGGCGGTTGCCGCGGCCGCCAGGGCGTCGCTGCCGGAGCCCGGCTCGGTCAGGCAGTAAGCGGCAATCCACTCGCCCGATATGATCCGGCTGAGATACTTTTCTTTCTGCTCTTTGGTACCGTAGTACACCAGGGGCAGCGTGCCGATGCCGGTATGGGCGGAGTAGGTGACGGAAAACGAACCGGCCTGGGACAGCTTCTCGGCCGCCAGCATGCTGGTGGCCTTATCCAGCTCCAGCCCGCCGTACTCTTCGGGGGCATCGATCATCAGCAGCCCCAGCTCGCCACATTTCCGCATCAACTCGACCGTCAGCGGGAGATCGTGGTGTTCTATCCGCTCGCGCAGGGGTACGACCTCGTTCAGCACAAACTGCTCGGTCGTGTCGCCGATCTGCCGCTGCTCATCCGTAAAGTCCTCCGGTGTAAACACATCGCTACAGGAGGCCGCACTGATCAGGTATTCTGCGCCTTTGAATATGTTCGCTGCCATGGTGTCACCTCGTTTATGTGTATTGTATTGAATTTGTTTTTAGTCCCCCTTTACGAAAGGGGGATTCAGGGGGATTTCGCCTTTGACGTCAAAAACAAATCCCCCCCAGCCCCCCTTTTGTAAAGGGGGGGGCAGTGTTCTTACACCTTCTCGAAAATCCCCGCAGCCCCCATGCCACCGCCGATACACATGGAGACCATGCCGTAGCGGGTATCCGTGCGCTGCATCTCCTGGAGGATGGTGGCGGTCAGTTTGGCCCCGGTACACCCCAGGGGATGGCCCAGGGCAATGGCACCGCCGTTGACGTTGACCCGTGCGGGGTCGATGCCCAGCTCCTTGACGCAGGCCAGGGATTGGGCCGCAAAGGCCTCGTTCAGTTCGATCAGGCCGATGTCCGCCAGCGTCAGGCCGGCCAGTTTCAGCGCCGCCGGGATGGCCGCGACCGGGCCGATGCCCATCAGCTCGGGCGCCACCCCCTTGACGGCAAAGGCGACGAAGCGGGCCAGGGCCTGTTTCCCGATCTTTTCGAGATACGCCCCGGACACCACCAGCACCGCCGCGGCGCCATCGGTCATCTGGGAGGAGTTGCCGGCCGTAACCGTACCGTCCGCCTTGAAGGCCGGCTTGAGCTGGCTCAGGCCGGCCGCGGTCGTATCGGCGCGCACGCCGTCGTCGCCATCGACCAGTTCCCTGCTCCGTTTCATCTTGTTGTTTACCAGGGTGCAGTTCTCCACCTCAACCGGGATGATCTCTGCTCGGAATTTGCCCGCTGCGATGGCGGCAGCGGCCTTGGCATGGCTGGCGGCGGCAAAGGCATCCTGCTCCGCGCGGCTGATGCCGTACTTGTCCGCCACCAGTTCCGCAGTGATCCCCATGGAGGCATAGGCTTCCGGCCAGCTGGCCACCAGGGAGGGGTTGGCGCTGTATTTGCCCCCTCCCATCGGAATCATGGACATGCTCTCGGCGCCGCCGGCAATGATGCAGTCGGCAAAGCCGGCCATGATCCGCTCCGCCGCCGAGGCGATCGTCTGCAGGCCGGAAGAGCAGAAGCGGTTGACGGTCTGGGCCGGAACCTCGACCGGCAGACCGGCCTTCATGGCCGCCACCCGGGCAAAGTTCATCCCCTGCTCCCCCTCGGGGAAGGCGCAGCCGATGATGACATCCTCCACATCGTGCGGATCGATGCCGCTCCTGTCCAGCAGTCCCTTGATGGCGGCTGCCGCCAGATCGTCCGGGCGGACGTCCTTCAGTTTACCTTTTTTCGCCTTGCAGCCGGGGGTGCGGTAGGCGGCCAGTATATACGCGTTTCTCATCGGTATCCTCCATAAGGTTTAGTCCACCTTTAAAAAAGGGGGATTTAGGGGGATTTCGCCTTTGCAGTAAAAATCAAATCCCCCCCAGCCCCCCTTTGCAAAGGGGGGAGTCTATCTCCATTAGTTCCGCAGCGGCTTGCCCTTCTTGAGCATATGCTGGATGCGCTCCAGGGTCTTCTTCTGGCCGCACAGACGCACAAAGGCCTCCCGCTCCAGCTCCAGCAGGTACTCCTCGGTGATCAGGGTGCCGGCCGGGCAATCCCCGCCGGTGATGACATCGGCAACGGCGCTCGCCAGGAACTGGTCGTACTCGGAGATGAAACCACCCTTCTGCATGTTCCAGAGCTGGGACTTGATCGATGCGGCCACACCGCGACCGGGCGCCTTCAGGTCGATCAACGGCCGTCCGGGACGATAGTTGGCGGCCAGGGCAATCGCCTTGAGCTTGGCGTCGTGGATGCGCTTGTCCATATCCATGGTGATGGCATCGCCGTGGCGCATGAAACCCATCGGCGCCAGCTCCGCGGCGGACATGCTGACCTTTGCCATGGCGATGTTCATGTAGTTTTTGAAGATGAACGGGGTGGCATCGGTCTCGTACTTCTCGGCCAGCTTGATGGCGCGGATGGCCATCTCCTTGGTGCCGCCGCCGGCCGGGAGCAGACCGACACCGATCTCCACCAGACCCATGTAGGTCTCGGCATGGGGGACCATGGCGTCGGCGTGCAGGCAGGTCTCGCAGCCGCCCCCCATGACCAGGTTGTGCGGGGCGGCAATCACCGGGATCCTGGAGTACTTGATCGCCATCATGGCCTTCTGGAAGCCCCGGACCGTCATGACAATCTCGTCGTAGGCCCCCTCGGCGATAGCCATCACCAGCAGCATCAGGTTGGCGCCGGCCGAGAACATGCCCCCCTCGTTGGCGATCACCAGACCGACGCCCTCCTCCTCCGTGCGGCGGATGGCCTTGTGGATCATGGAGAGGATCTCGTTGCCGATGGCATTCATCTTGGTATGGAACTCCAGACAGAAGACACCGTCACCCAGATCGATCACCGAGGCGCCGCTGTTCCGTTCCACCACCCGGTTGTTCCGCTTGAGGATGGAGAGGCTGATATGGGCCGGTTTCTGCGGGACTTCGCGGTAGGTCTTGTCAGCAACGCTGTAGTAGTGGTTTTTTCCGTTCTCGAAGCGGTAGAAGCTCTCAATCGACCCGAGTCCGGCCGGCACCGCGACGCCATCCTTCTCGGCCCGCGCCACGAAACAGGCCACACCGATCGCATCCAGCATCTCGAAGGGACCGAGTTCCCAGTTGAAGCCCCACTTCATGGCGTTGTCGATATTGACGATATCGTCGGCGATCTCCGGGATCCGGTTGAAGGTATAGATCAGGGTGTCGCGCAGATTGGTCCAGGCGAACTGGGCCGCCTTGTCATCAGCGTTGATCAGCGCTTTCAGACGCTCGGCCGGATCGTCGATGGACTTGGCCGCTTCGATCGAGGCGAACTTGGGGCGTTGCGACGGCGCATATTCGCCGGTCGTGTAGTCGTAGTAGAAGAATTCCTGCCCCTGCTCACCCTTGACCTTCTTGAAAAAGCCCTGTTTGCTCTTGTTGCCCAGGAGTCCCTTGGCCACCATTTCTGTGACGAAGTCGGGAAACCGGAATATCTCCCGTTGCTCGTCATTGACCAGCAGTTCATAGGAGTTGTTGGCCACATGCAGGAGGGTATCGATACCGACCAGGTCGGCGGTACGGAAGGCGGCGCTCTTGGGGCGGGCCGTTGCCGGGCCGGCCACGGCATCGACCTCTTCCACGGTCATGCCCATCTCCCGCATGGTGCGCACGCAGTTGCAGATGGCATAGACACCGATCCGGTTGGCGATGAAGTTGGGGGTGTCCTTGGCGTAGACGATACCCTTGCCGAGCCGCTTGGCGATGAAATCGGCCATAAAGGCGGTCACCACCGGATCGGTCGCGTCACAGGGCACGATCTCCAGCAGGCGCATGTAGCGCGGCGGGTTGAAGAAATGGGTCACCAGGAAGTCCTTGCGGACCTCCTCCGGCAGGCAGGCTGCCATCTCGTTGACCGACAGGCCGCTGGTGTTGGTGGAGAGGATTGCCCCCTCCTTCAGGTTCGGCACGACCTTCCCGGTGAAGAGCTGTTTCTTGATCGCCATGTTCTCGATGACGACCTCCACCACCCAATCGCAATCGCGCAGACGGGGCATGTCGTCGTCGAAATTGCCTACTTCGATGTTGCCTGCATACCCCGGCAGAAACAAGGGGGCCGGCTTCATCCGCTTCAGCCCTTCAAGCCCGGCAGCCGCGATGCGGTTGCGCACCCTGGGGTCGCTGATGGTGAGTCCGGCAGCAATTTCATCATCGTTCGGTTCCCTGGGGACGATATCGAGCAGGAGCACCTGGATGCCCGCATTGGCCAGATGGGCGGCGATGGTCGCCCCCATCACCCCTGCCCCCAGTACCGCCACCTTGTTGATCTGTTTCATGGTCTTCCTCCCTGTCGGTACAACGGCGTGAATGGTTTCAGTTACTATGATCAACGTACAGATCCTCTAACCGGTGTTTGTATTTTTCATAGATGACCTTACGTCTGAGCTTGAGTGTCGGTGTCAACTCACCACCTTCGATGGAAAAGTCATGAACCAGCAGTACAAACTTCTTGATGGTTTCGTAGGGTGCCAGACGGCTGTTGATCTCAACCAGCCTCTGTTCGAACAGCTTCTGCACCGGCTCATGCGTGACCAGATCGTCAAGCTCGTAGTAGTGAACATGCTTCTCCTTGGCGAAGGCCAGCAAACGCTCCAGATTTGGCACAATCAATGCTGTCAGGTACGGTTTTCGATCACCGTACACAAAGGCGGAGTTGACGAACTTATCCATTTTCAGTTCGTTCTCAATGGGCTGCGGTGCGATATTCTTTCCACCTGCCGTAATAATCAGCTCTTTCTTGCGGTCGGTAATATACAGAAAACCCTCTTCCAGATGCCCGATGTCACCGGTCTTGAGCCAACCATCCTGAAGCGCCTCGGCAGTGGCGGCCGGATCGTTATAATAACCGAGCATCACCTGCGGGCCTTTGACCAGGATTTCCCCGTCCCGAGCGATTTTGATCTCGGTGTGTTTCAGCGCAACTCCGACAGTACCGAAACGGACGTGGGCGGTGCTGTTGAATGAAATGGCCGGGCTTGTCTCCGTCAGACCATACCCCTCAAAGATCGGAATACCGATCACCCAGAAAAATTCATTGATCGTTTTGTCCAGCGGGGCGCCCCCGCAGCAAAACATTTTCATGTTGCCGCCAAAGCGCGCCCTGATCTTGCTGAAGACCAGTCTGTCGGCCAGGGCATACTGTAAACCGAGCATGGTTGACGGCAGTTTATGGAGATATTTTGCTTCCACAAACCTTTTACCCACATCTACGGCCCAGTGGAACAGTTTTCTTTTGAAGACCGGCATCTGATGGGCATTTTCAAAGATCCGGTGATAGATCTTTTCGAACAGTCTGGGGACACTCACCATCATGGTCGGCTTCACTTCCATCATGTTTTCCGGGACCTTTTCGATACTGTCAGCAAACGCCATCAGGGCGCCGTTTCGAATCGCCAGGTAGTAACCGACAGTCCTTTCAAGAATGTGGCTCAAGGGGAGGAAACTCAGCAGGACATCGTCCTGGGCGATGACGCCTCCCTGCTCGGTCAGAAACCGGATATTGGTCAGGATGTTGCGGTGAGAGAGCATGACCCCCTTCGGCACACCGGTGGTGCCGGAGGTGTAGATCAGCGTCAGCATGTCTGTCGGGGCGATGCGGTCGATGTCTGCCTCTATCTCCCTTTTTTCCTCTGCGCTGATCGGTGTGTCTATCTCGGACATCTGATAGAACGTGCAGACCGGCAAGGCACTCTCCCCAAGAAAACGCTCGAACGAGACGACCAGTTCCACACCCGGAATCATTCCCCTGATCTTGAGGAGCTTGGTGTACTGAAATTTGCCGGAGACAAAGATGATCCTGGCGCCCGAATGATTGAGCACATACTCGATCTGCTCAGGGGTGTTGGTAGGATAGATGGGAACGGTGACGGCGCCGGCGCACAAGATACCCATATCGGCAATCACCCAGCCGGCACGGTTTTCAGAAAGTATGGCGACCCTGTCACCGGGCTTTATCGCGAGTTTCTTCAGACCACGCGCAACCATCAGCGCACGCTCATAGTATTCGTCATAACTCAGAGCGACATACTTCCCCTGCTTGCGATATTTCAAGGCCAGCCGCCCCTGAAATCTTGCAGCATTTGTTCGCAGCATGTCGGGAATCGATTTGTAGATGACGTCTGCCATAGCGACCACCCGTTAACATGGATTTTATTCAACGCTACATAACCTTGACGCGCATGTCAAGTTTAATTTAAAATTGCTTTTTATATTTTGTGAAATTCTTATCCATCAAGCAAACTGACAGCCAGCTGGGCTTACCCTGAACCATCCGGAGCAAATCGCGGCAAAACACAGGGTTTATCGTAATCTGGTGTACCGCCACGTGCAAAACAAATGTCACTCTTCTCATTATAAAACCGGCCATCCCTCCACTCGCCCGCAACAGGTAACAAAAGTCATTATACCGTTATAGCTCGTTTTTTTAATTAATGCATGACGGCGCAGTGTCTTTCGATACTACCCTTTTGACCGAATATATTGCTACTATTTTGCCCTGCAAAACATATTAATCAACTGCGTTATTTTGTACTTGACATCAACGTCAATGTTATTTAGGTTTTATCATAATAGTGTTTTAAAGTGATGTTTCAAGCTTGACGAAATGGTGCACTCAACGCTGTGAAAGAAAGGAGATCGAAAATGGGAACTAAACTGGTACTGGCAAGCACATTGGCATGCACTCTAGCCGTGCTGGCAGGGACTGCCACCGTGTCTATTGCGGCAGGACTCAGGGTTAACGAGCAGGGGGCCAAGGCCATGGGGATGGGCAACGCCTTTGCCGCCCAGGCAGACGACCCGTCCGCCCTCTACTACAATCCGGCCGGGATCGCCTTTCTAAAAGGGACCCAGGTAAGTCTCGGATCACTGATTATCAGTGTGCCCGAGACGGAATTTACCGGAACGACCCCGTTAAGTGGCGGAGGCGGCACGTCAGTTACCTATGAGAAGGCAAAAAAAGATCTCTTTATCGCGCCTAGTCTTTACGCCACGTATACCATGGAGACGTTGCCGCTCACGTTCGGCCTGGGAATCAACTCCATCTATCCGTTGGCCAAGGGCTGGGATGAAAGCAGTGTCTTTCGCAGCCAAATCACCAACATATCCGTAAAACCGATCAACTTTCAACCGACCGTTGCCTATCGATTCGATGATCTCCATCTGGCGGTGGCAGCCGGTCTCGATGTCACCCATGCCATCGTCTCGTTACAAAAAACAGCTTACAGTAGCGGTGCTGAACTTGGGTCATTGGGAGTTGACGGCACCGCCACCGACGTCGGTTACAACCTGGGTCTGAAATGGAAACCGTTGCCGGCCCTCTCCTTTGGCGTGGCCTACCGGAGTGAAATCACCCTGCATATCGAAGGTAACGCCAATTTCCTTGCCACGACCCCCACTGGAAACACCTTGATCGGGTTCAATTCCACCACTACCGACACCCGGAACCGGGCCTACTCCTCGGCATCTACCACGATAACCCTTCCCGACAGCCTGACGTTGGCTGTAGCCTGGCAACCTACCGGCAAACTGACCGTGGAGTTCGACGCCGAGCGGACCGGCTGGAGTTCATTCAACAACTTGGATATCAATTTCAATAGTTCGCAGATGTCCCATTTCAACAACAATCCTATCCCCTTAAACTGGAAGGATGCCTGGTGCTACAAGTTCGGCGGCCAATACGCCGTGAATAAAAACCTGGATCTTCGCGCCGGCTACATGTACGACACCAATCCGATCCCCGATTCCACGCTCGGACCTATTCTTCCCGATGCCGACCGGCACAGTTTCAGTGTTGGCTCCGGCATCCACGTAGACAACGTAACGCTTGATATGGCCTACATGTTCACACATTTCGAGGATCGGTCGGTCAACAACCAGAACATAGCGCTGACGACGGGCGAGAACGGCACATTCAAAAGCGATGTCCACCTGTTTGGCGCCAACATCAGCGTGAAATTTTAACGTTTTAACCAACCTTATATTTCAGCGAGGTAATGCCATGTATCCTTCCTTCATGCGATTAATTCTCTATTTTTCGTTGCTTCTGGTTGTGGGCTGCAGTTCCAACAATGTGCCCGACACATCCAGCACACCTGCCAACTCCAGTAGCAATGCGGCAGTATTCGATCCCAGCACGGGCGACATACCGATGCCGAATGTCTTGGCTACTGCCGCGGCTGAGGATCCTTTGACACAGTTCGGCATTTCCGCCACGACGGTTGGCGCCCGCCCCGCCAATACCCCCATGAATCCGGCCGAGGCCCTTGCCTATGTGAACAACTATGAGATGGGAGGCACCAGTGCCGTATCAGGGGTGAACGCGCCGATCTATATCCATTTCAACGGTCCGCTCGACGCAAGCACCGTTACCGGTGCCAACATCAAGGTCTTCCAGACCAGCACCAGCGATAGCGACGGCACGGAGAACCACGCCCTCGCCTTTGCGGACATAACCGGGATGTTTACCATCCAATACACCGCAGGGAGCACGGATCTCTTCCTCTTCCCGAACTTCCCGCTGCAGCCCGGCAGCAAGTATCTGTATGTGGTCAGCAGCCGGGTCAAGGATGCAGCCAGCGGGAAATCGGTCAGCAGCTCGTTCTACTTCAACGCCCTCAAATCACTTTTCCCGCTCGTCGGACCGTTCGCCCAACTGGAGCAGGTCCGCGCCGACAAGATGAGCGGATCAAACATACTCTTCCGCGGCTACTTTAATACCATGAATGACCTGATCGCAAACGCCGCGACAACGACCATAGCCAGTCGAGACGACATTGCCGTGATGGGCCGCTTTATCACGACCGGCGCAGGTTTCATACCGACAGACGCCACCAACAGCGCCACCCGTATCCCCATGGAAAGTGCCCTGCGTTTGTTCGCTGCAGGGGCTGGCTTGGGTGGGCTTCCAGGAAAGACATGGAACAACAGCATCTCGAATATTGTCACACTACCCGCGGCCGCTTACTGGGGAGCGATACCGGGCGCCGGCAGTGCGCCGGCTTCTGTCAATTCAGTGGTTACCGGCACCTTCAACAGCGCCGATCTTTCCATTGACCCGGTAATCGCCAAGGCAAATGCCACGACCATGGATCTCAGCTCAGTCACCGGTGCCTACAACCCGGCGGCCGGGGTGGTGCAAGCCTTTCGCAACGGCGCCAGCCTGACCGGATTTTATCTCTCACTCCGATCCGTACCGTTCGTATATCTCGTCCCGAGCACTCCGAACGGGAAAGTAATCATATTCCAGCACGGTATAACCGGACAAAAGGAACAGGTGGTTGCCGTGGCCGGCGCGCTCACCGCTGCCGGTTATGCGGTTGTGGCCATTGATCTTCCGCTGCATGGAGCCCTGGCGGTACCCACACACACCAGCGGTGATTTATGGGGTCAGGATTTTATGGCCCTCGGCGCACCGCTTGCCACACGCTCCAATATCCAGCAGGGGGCATTCAACCTGGATCGTCTCGAATTCACCCTGAAAACCGGAGCTTTCATCGCCGCAGGAGTGACATCAGCCCTTCCGACCGAGATCGATTTTGTCGGCCAGAGCCTGGGCTCAATCGTGGGCTCCTACTATCTGGCAGGCAACACCACCCTGGCTACTTCGGGCCTGCCCTATACCCAGACAACACTTAACAGCGACATGAAGGGCTTCTTAAGCGTTCCAGGAGGACGTCTCGCCTACCTGATCCAGAACAGCCCGGCATTCAGCCCCAGCGTAAACGCCGGGCTCCTTGCCCAGGCACATATTGCGACCGGATCGCCTACCTACCACCAGTTCTTTCAAGCCACCCAGTCGATCGTTGACCCGGCAGATCCAGCCACAATGACCACGCCTCTGGCATCCGGGCTTCCTTCGCGCCTCTCGGGTCGCATCGCTATCCAGGAGGCCACCAGTACCACCTTCAGCACCTCCGGAGCCCCGACCAATGGCGACCTGGTGATCACCAATCCCTATACCCGCTACTTCGGCAATGCCCTGGGCGGGCGTGAGGTCCTTGGCGCCGCTGCGGCTGCGGTTGCGCCCGGTTTCAAACAACTGGGCTATCGAGGCGGCGCAACGCCCCGGATACCATCCTCGTTCATGTTCACGTTAATCGCCGGGACACCTGCCCCCAAGGTAGATTTTGCAGCGGCACAGAGCGATCTGGCGGCCACCAGCCCATCAGAAGGATACTTCCAGTTCGACCAGACCGGTGTCGGCCACGGATTCCTGCTCGATCCAACGGCATCCCTTACCAATACCCAGTATGCCCAGTCGCAGATGGTCAATTTCCTGTTGCGCGGCGTAATTGTTGACCCGACTCCGAGCGGTGTTGCCAAGCTGGCCACAGCGTCACAAATTCCGGCCAAGAGCTATGAAGTCCGTGTACCACCGGTTATGAAGATCTTCGGATATTAACCAGATTCGGAAATAGCCGTTATCGGCAAGGCGGGGCTCAGGCCCCGCCTTTAACACAATTCAAATGCAGATTTGAATAACTGATAACTTACGAAGATGGCTGGCTGGCACAACAGAAAAGAGGATGGGACCGGATCAGGTTCGCAAATCATCCAACAAGGAGTGACAGGAGATGCGGGAAGATATTTTCAAGACGTTACGGGAGAGCTACCGGAAAGGGATATTTACGGTTCCAACAACTTTCTACTTCTCCATCGACGATATCAAGAAAACCCTGATACTGGATGGGGAAGGATGCGCCATTCAGGACGGCAGGACCATCGAGACGGCCGACTGCGTCTGTAAAACCAGCGCGGAGATGTTCTCCAGGATCTGGCACGACGGCTACCGGCCCGGGATCGTGGATTTCATGGGCGGTGCGATCAAATCTAACGCCCCCCAGCTCCTGCAACAATTCCTGTCCGCCTTCGGCAAATGACCGGCGTGATTCGCTAAAGACGAGACAAATTCACTACAGGGCTACACTTCCAACCGATTAAAACTCGCTTCCGTCAACGGCATCTCGTGCGGATTTGCGCCGTTCAGTTCCCGAGAACAATTGCGTTCTGGCATCAGCAAGCGTTCGCCTGACATCCGCTCCATAGCGGCACCCCAAGACCTTGCGCGCCAACGTATGACATTCGTTCAGTCCATGCGCACGAATGGCTTGCTTGACAATTGGGATACTGGGGGCAGACAGACTGAATTCACGAATCCCCATGCCTATCAGCAGCAGGGCATTGAGCGGATCAGAGGCCATCTCGCCGCAGACCGAGGCTTTTTTCCCGGCCTTGATGGCGGCATCCGCCACCAGCTTGATGGAATGCAACACGGCCGGATGGTGCGGGTCGTAATACTGTTTGACCCGCGCGTTATTACGGTCAGCCGCCAGGGTGTACTGAATCAGGTCATTGGTGCCGATGCTTACATAATCCACTTCGCGTATCAGGAACTCGATGATCTGGACAGCCGCCGGCACCTCTATCATGATTCCCAGTGGAATAGTGCCGGCTACATCGTGCCCTTCCCCGATGAGCTCATCCCGGACCGAAGCCAGTATCTCCTTGATCTGACGGATCTCATCCAGGCTCGTGATCAGCGGAAACATGATCGTTGGGGTTCCGGCACCCGTTGACAAAAGGATTCCGGCGAGCTGTTCCCGAAAGATATCCTGTCGCTCAAGGGACACACGGATTGAGCGCCACCCCAGAAATGGATTGTCTTCGTGAGGATAGGTGAAATACGGCAGCCCCTTGTCGCCACCGATATCCAGGGTGCGGATATTGACCATCTGGCCTGGGAAGCCCTCTAAGATCTTGCTGTAAATGGTAGCCTGCTCGGCACGGTTAGGGAACGAGGTTCGGGCCATATAGGGGAATTCCGTACGATAGAGCCCGACCCCGTCGGCGCCATGCATGTTGGCCACTCTGACATCAGAAATCAGGCCGATATTGGCACTGAGAACGATCGTCACACCATCGCTGGTTACCGCCGGCAGATCCCGCAGCCCCTCCAGTTCCTTCATGAGGACAGCATGATCCTGTTCGAGCCTGGCGTACTCCTTTATAACGGCACTGTCCGGGTTGATGTACACGTGTCCCGAGGTGCCATCCACCATCATCTCATCCTTGACATTGGCCGCCTTGATCAGACCGCTGATCCCCAGAACGGCCGGTATGCCGAGTGATTTGGCCATAATGGCGGCATGGCAATAGACATTGCCCTTTTCCGTGACGATGCCCAAAATCTTGTCGTGATCCAGCATGGCCAGATCCGAGGGGAATATCTCCTCGGCGACTATGATCCGCTTCTCCTTCAACTTGACCGACGTGGTGTCATTACCCTCCATGGCATCGATGATCCTGCGGCCGATGTCCTCCATATCTGCCGACCGCTCCCGCAGATAGGGGTCCTCCATGGCAGAAAAGGCCTGGACGTAGTGCTGCACAACCTCATGTACCGCACGGGTAGCACCCATGTCCTGCTCGACCAGATCACAGACCTTGGATGAAAAGCCGCGGTCTTCAAGGATCATGAGATGGGTATGGAAGATGGCGGCGTCATCCTCGGAAAGCGTCTCGCTGACACGCTTCTCCATATACAGCGTCTGAATCTTCGCCTTTTCAAGGGCTATGGTGAACTTCCTGTGCTCATCGGCCCGCGTGCCGACTTTCGCCACCTTGATGACTTTGTCACTGAAGCGATCGAGGATGTAGACCTTACCTCTGCTGAATCCTGATGAAACCGCGGTCCCGGCCAGCACATTCGAGCCCCCTGCCCGTTTGGCTTTTTTCTTCGATGGCGATGTAGCGCCACCATTGCCGATTGTCACCTTGGCCAATTCCCGCTCAAACCAGGCCCGTTCCTGTTCCTTATGTTGAATGGAGTCCAACAATCGGGCGTTGTGAATAATGCTGCCGATCTGAAAGGTAATCGTACGCAGGGCGCTGATCTCATCCTCGCTGAAACGGCGTGCCTCGCGGGTCTGGATGATGATCACGCCGATGGGAGCCTTGTGCTCAAACAGCGGCAGACCGAGAAAGGAGAGGAATTTCTCCTCCTTGGTTTCCTTGAAATACTTGTAGCGCGGATGTGATGGTGCGTTGTCGCTCATGACCATGTCGCGGCTTTCGACAACCAGACCGGCGAGACCTTCGTGGACCTTCATGGAAATGCGGTTGACCGATGACTTTGAAAGACCTTTCGTGGCTTTCAACATCAGGGTTTCCCCATCCTTTTCCAGCAGATAGATCGAACAGACGTCGGTCTTCATGCGTTTAGCCACAATAGTGACGATATTATCAAGGGTTTCCTGCAAATCATGGGAATGAAGGATGATGGAACTTATATCCTCAAGCGTTCGCAGTCCTATGGAGTGGTGACTTTCTTTCATGGAGTTCGCCCCGTTGCGTAGAATCTGCAGACTATAAATCAATTTCTTTTAAAAGTAAAAACCATTCATTTTCGGATATATTCTGGAAAAGTGCGTGTAGGTCTGTTATCTTGACAAAACTGCAACGCACTTTTAATTGATCTGGAGGATATATCACATGGCGGACAAAGTACTGGATGAAATGCTGCGGATCGGCATTGAACAACTGGATGCAGGCAACACAAAGGCAGCCATCACCACCCTGAAGGAATATTGCAAGGCGCATCAGGACGATGCCGACAGCTGGTTTTACCTGGGCGACGCATTGGCCGAGGATGGACACATCGCAGAGGCAATTGATCATTACCGTGAAGGGCTCAAACGAAGACCAACGGACCTGGATGCCCTGACTACCCTGGGCGACCTGTTGTTTGAGTCCGGTCAGCACACAGATGCTATCGCCAGCTACAGCCGGGTACGTGAACTTGACCCATCAGACGCAGACGCGCTGGTCAGTATCGGCCTGGTTTACAATAACCAGGAACGCACCGACGATGCGATTCGCGCCTACCGTGAGGCACTGGAAATGGAGCCGGAAAATATCTTTGCCTTGAATGCTCTGGGTGATGCGCTCTACGGCCTGGGCGATGCCCAAGGAGCCATAGATGCCTTCCAGAAGGGTGTGGACATTGATCCCAAGGATCCGGCTGCGCATTACAACCTGGGTGAATTACTGTACGACATGGAGGAGCTCGAAGAGGCTGAGGAGCATTGTTGTGAAGCGATCCGCCTTGACCCGACCTATGGCATGGCCTACCTGACACTGGGTGGTATCTGCATGGACCAGGACCGCACCCAGGATGCTGTTACCTATTTTGAGCAATATCTCAAATTCGAGACATCCCCCCAGGCCAGCGACATGATCGCCGAGGTCAAGGCGGTTATCGATGGACTTAAAGAAGAGCTGAAAGTTTGACCCGTAACCATTCGATTACCAACTGATTATACCCATGACACCGCTCTATGACAAACGAGAGCGATTGATGACAACCATGCATGATCAGGGTGTCATTAGTTGCACCAGGCCTCAGAATTCACCTGCAACAAACGGATATTCACGACAGCTTTCCGCATTACGACGGCGGTATGGACGGGAGTAGAATCGTCAACTCCTGGTCGAAGGTGAAAAATACATGCCTAAACTTATCATCGATAACCAGTCGGTCGAGGTTCCCGATGGAACCAATGTACTGGAGGCGGCCCGCAGCATCGGGATCGTCATCCCGCACTTCTGCTGGCACCCGGCCTTGGGTAAGGCCGGCGCCTGCCGGGTGTGCGCCGTCAAAATGCTTGACGGACCGGTCAAGGGCCTGCAGATGTCCTGCATGCTGCCGGCCCAGGATGGCATGGTAGTCTCCACAACCGATGAAGAAGCGCGTGCCATGCGCAAGAGCGTGATTGAATGGCTGATGATCAATCACCCCCACGACTGCCCGGTCTGCGATGAAGGTGGCGAGTGTCAGCTTCAGGATTTCACCATTGCCGGCGGGCACGGCATCCGCCGTTACGATGGCCGCAAGCGTACCCATGTCAATCAGTATTTGGGACAGCAGATCGAACATGAGATGAACCGCTGTATCCAGTGCTACCGCTGTGTACGGTTCTATCAGGAATATGCCGGCGGTACCGATTTCGGTGTCATGGGCCGGGCCGCCAGTGTCTATTTCGGACGTCAGCAGGATGGGGCACTGGAATCACCCTTTTCCGGCAATCTGGTGGACATCTGCCCGACCGGCGTCTTCACCGACAAGACCGCCCGTTTTCGCGCCCGCTACTGGGATTACGACATGGCCCCCTCGATCTGCCCAGGTTGTTCTCTGGGTTGCAATACAATCCCCATGGCTCGATACCGTGAACTGCTCAAGACCACCGCTCGCAGAAACGATCAGATCAATGGCTGGTTTATCTGCGACCGGGGGCGCTTTGCCAATGCCCCTGTCAACGCTCCGGACAGGCCCCGCCAAGCGCTGGTGGACGGCATGCCGGTTAGCATGGATACCGCACTGGATGCGCTGGCGGAGCGGCTTAGCGAGTTTCTGGAATTACATGGTCCCGAGGCTCTGGCCATCGTTGGTTCCCCGCGCATGAGCCTGGAGGGGAACATCATGGCAGGGCGACTGAAAGAGCTGCTTGGGGCCGGGACACTCTGCTTCTTCGGCCAAGAACACAACGAGACATTGCCACGAACAGCCGTATCGTTGTTGCACGCCACCAACAGAGCCTCGCAGGATGGCGTACGCCGTGCCGACCTGGTTGTTATCATGGCATGCGATATTTTGGAGACCGCTCCCATGATGGCCCTGGCTGTGCGTCAGGCCTGGCGTAACGGTGCTCACGTGTTTCTGGTGGGATGCGGCACAACATCTGATGCATCACATGAACAACTCTTTGAATCGGTTTCGGTCCCATCCTTGGCCGATGTGCCGCTTCTCAAGGCCACGAGTCCGGTGATTATCTGTGGTCCCCAGCTGCAGAATCCGGCGGCGGTACTCGCAGCAGCACCCGGCACTACCAAACTGGCCTTCATCATGGAACACCCCAACTCCTTCGGCTGCGCGATCCTGTCCCGTGACCTGGGCGCCATCTCGTTCCAGGAAGCTGTGGCAAACGGCAAGGTCAAGGGTTTCATAGCGCTGGAGTCCGACCTGCCGGCAGATCTGCCGTCCGGCATCCGGGTGCTGGCAGCCGCCGACTGGCTGCCAAGCGGTCTCATAAAACGGAGCGAGATCGTCCTGCCGGTCACGACCTGGGTCGAGATGGACGGCACCTTTGTCAACCACGAAGGGCGGGCCCAGCGTTTCAGCCAGGTTATGCAACCGGGCCTGCCGATCAAGGGATTGACTCCGGAACTGCACCCCACCCGGATGCACAGTCATGACATACCGGGCGGGGATCTGCTTCCGGCTTGGCAAATCGTGACAGAATTGATCCTGCGGCTGAGTACAGAACGTATTGATGATCCGCTGTCCGGGCCATGGGCACCGCTCGCGTCATTAGACTCGGATACCAGCCTGTTGTTGAGCGACGAAAGGAATACATCATCATGAAGACTGCAATTCTGATAATGGCCCACGGCAGCCGCATCGCCGAGGCAAATGCTGCCGCCGGCGAGGTTGCAGCGCTGGTGCGGGCAATGATCGGCCTTGAGATCGTGGAGGTCGCTTTTCGAGAACTGCACGAACCCAACATCCAGCAGGGTATCGATGCCTGCGTCGCCCGCGGCGCTCAGCGCATCCTGCTGATGCCCTATTTCCTCTTCATGGGGGCCCATGTGCAACACGATCTGCCGGAGGAGATCCTGGAGGCTCAAAAGCGCCATCCCGGTCTGCTCATGGAGATGGGCGGGCACCTGGGGGTGCATCGTAAACTGGCCGAGATCGAAGCCGAACGCATTGAAGAGGCACTGGAAAGACTGGATTGGCGCTGATGGGTCACAACCGGAAAACTGCCGGGTTGCATTCCAGCAATAAATGGCTAGCTGCCGCGATTCTGACAATTTTCACTGTTACTTTTTTATGTTACGCCATAACCCTTAAGCATGGATTCATTCTCAATTGGGATGACTATGATTATATTGTCAGAAACAAGGCCATACGAAGTTTCAGCCTGGCCAATTTACAGATTGTTTTCTCAACGTATTTTGTCGGGAATTATGCCCCGTTTCACCTGATCTCATATATGATCGACTATCAACTCTGGGGTCTTGATCCAGCCGGTTATCACTTCGTGAACATCCTGCTGCATGCCTTGAACGGGATCCTGGTCTACCGGCTATTGTTACAGCTTGAGCTTTCAGAAATGCCATCTCTGCTCGGGGCCATTGTTTTCGTGCTTCATCCGGTTCAGGTCGAATCAGTGGCCTGGGTATCCGAGCGGAAGAATGTGTTATCTGCACTGTTTTTTTTACTGGCCTTACTCAGGTACATTGCATACAGACGAGCCAGTAGCGGTCATGTTAAAAACTATGCATTATCACTCGTCTTTCTCACGTGCGCGCTTCTGAGCAAATCTGCAGCGGTAGTTTTCCCACTGGTTATCATCTGCTACGATCTTTGTTTTCGTGACGAAAAACATCCTCTGAAGCTGGTGGACAAGCTACCGTTCCTGTTGCTCGCTCTGGCAGCCAGCATCCTGACGATTATGAGCCAAGCAGCAGGTGTGGGTGGCGGGAGAATGGGCTATCCCGGTGGAACCCCTCTGACAACCCTCTGGACCATGATTCCGGTATTTATTTCCTATCTCAGGGATCTGGTCTATCCCTTGGATCTGAGCCCGTATTATATGGTCCCGATCAGGAAATCTGTTGACTGGGAAGTGGTTATGTCCGCAGGTTTATTTTTCAGCCTGGCCGGGATTGCTGTCATATCTGCCAAACGCTGGCCACGCTTATTCTTTTTCTTAGCGGTGTATATGATATCACTCTTGCCGGTTATGCAGATCATCCCGCTCCTGACGCTCAAAAATGACCGATATCTGTATTTTCCGATGATTGGCATAGCCGGCGTTACCGCACTGTTGATTTCAGTTCTGATGCAAGGTTCGATACGATTACGTAATACGGTCGTCGTCATATCTGTCGCATGTTGTACCGTGCTTGGCGGAATAACATACTGCCAGTCTCGGAACTGGAAAGATTCTACGACCTTGTGGCAATTTGCAATCCGCCGGGATCCGGACAATATGCTCGCTTGGTTGATGTTGGCCAAGGGATACACGAATCAGGGCAATGCAAAGGATGCCGTATCCGCATTAACGGTTTACCAGGAGCTTAAATCCAAATTTGGCCCCTTGCGGGGTTGGGAAGGTATCGGATCATGACATACGAGCCAGGGAGCACGTCGTTACACTTACGGCCCGAAGAGATCGAAGCCGGTTCGTTTCGCATCATCGACTCCGAAGCGGGTGAACACGGCTGGAATGAACAGGAATGGCAGATCGTGCGACGCGCCATCCATACCAGCGCCGATTTTGAGTATATTCAGTCCATGGTCATCTCCGAGGGCGCCGTTGAACAGGCGATCGATGCACTGAGATCTGGTGCCGGCATTGTCACCGACACCACCATGGCCCTGTCGGGCATCAGCCAGGCGCGGCTGGCCGCTTTCGGCTGTGTCACGACCTGTCATGTGGCCGATGCCGATGTGGCCGAGCTGGCCGGGCGCGAGGGGATCACCCGTTCCGTTGCCGCCATGCGCAAAGCCATCAAAAATCCTGCCAACCGTATCTTTGTGATCGGTAACGCTCCGACAGCATTGTTCGAACTGTTGCGACTACTGAATGAAGGCAAAACAGACCCGGCCCTGATTATCGGGCTGCCGGTGGGTTTTGTGGGGGCCGAGGAGAGTAAAAACGCCCTGGCCGCCGCGCATCACCACGTGCCATTCATCACCAACATCGGCCGCAAGGGTGGCTCCAACGTGGCTGCAGCCGTAATAAACGCCCTGGCCATATTGGCCCGGCCACAGGTCTAGATATCAATGGCAAACATTATCCTGCTTGCGGTCTGCCTGGTAGCAGGGATCGGCCTCAACAAGACCGGGCGCTTCCCGGCTGCAACCCCCGCCGCCCTGAACGGATTCATCATTCATATTTCCCTGCCGGCGCTGGCGATCCTGCACATTCACACCATGAAGATCGACTCGTCCCTGCTGCTCACAGCTGCCATGGCCTGGCTCGTCTTCGGCATGGCCTGGGCAATCTTTAGCCTGGCAGGCAGGATCTTCAGCATTGATCGAAAACGGGTCGGCGCTCTGATCATGGTGGCCGGATTAGGAAACACCTCCTTTGTCGGGCTGCCCATGATCGAGGCCTATTTTGGCAAAGAGTATCTGGGGGTCGGCATCATCGCCGACCAACTCGGATCGTTCATGGTACTCTCCACTCTGGGCATCCTGGTTTCGACAATTTACTCCGCCGGAGCAGTATCTCCCCGGCAGATGGCTCGAAAAGTCATCCTGTTCCCACCCTTTCAGGCGCTGCTGCTGGCATTTATCCTACGACCGTTCCCCTTTCCTATCTGGTCGGTCACCATCCTGGAGAAGCTGGGCGCCACTCTCACCCCTCTGGCGCTGGTCTCGGTCGGCTTCCAGCTCAACTTTGGCGGAATCCGCGAGGTTATCAGGCCACTGGCGGCCGGCCTGGGTTACAAGCTGCTGCTGGCCCCGGCGCTGATCTGGCTGTTGTATGCCAACCTCCTGGGAGCAACCGGCACCGTTACCGCTGTGACGATTTTCGAGGCGGCCATGGCCCCCATGATTACCGCCGGCATTATCGCCATTGACCACGACCTGGAACCTCGCTTGGTAACACTGCTGATTGGCATCGGCATCCCGTTTTCCTTTGTAACGCTGCATCTGTGGCATCTCTTTCTGACGAGTAGCGGGTGATCGCCATGAATCCGGAAGATACGGTAAAAAAACTCCGATCAGGTTTTACCACTGGTGCCTGCGCAGCTGCCGCAGCCAAGGGTGCGGCGCTGATGCTGGTTCACCAGATATCCGTCCGCGAAGTAACGATAGAGCTTCCTACGGGGGATTTCGCCACCTTTTCGTTGTCAGGCCAGAACGTTACTTCCGAACAGGCCACATGTTTTGTCATCAAGGATGCCGGCGACGACCCGGATGTGACCAATGGGGTCGAGGTACATGCAACCCTGCGGCGGGTTCAGGATGTAAATAACGGCCGTCTCGCCGGGCTCACCATCGAAGGCGGCAAGGGAATCGGTCGCGTCACCAAACCCGGTCTGGCGGTGCCACCCGGCCAGTGGGCCATTAATCCGGTTCCGCGGCAGATGATTGAAGCAGCCGTTCACAAGGTCATATCTTCCAAGCATAAGGTTCACGTGACCATATCCATCCCCGATGGCGAAGAACGGGCAAGAAAAACCCTCAATGCCCGTCTTGGTATCATCGGCGGCCTCTCGATCCTGGGTACCACCGGAATCGTCCGTCCGATATCAGCCAAGGCCTGGACCGACACCCTTGATGCCGCCCTTGATGTGGCCAAGGCCTGCGGCTGTGAAACAGTCGTGCTTTCCACAGGCAGAACGAGTGAGCTGGCGGCGCAACGCTGGCTCGACAAGACCCTCCCCGAGGAGGCCTATATCATGATGGGCGACCATATCGCCTATGCCCTGAGAGCCTGCCAGGCGCGAGGTTTCCAGCTCCCCGTCATCACCTGCCAGTTTGCCAAGTTGCTCAAGATCTCCTGCGGACATGAAAATACCCACGCGGCAGCGTCGGAACTGGATCTGGCGCAATTACTGGAGTGGGGAAAAACCGGCCTTTCGGAGTCTGCCTGTGCGACTATCGCCAGCGCCAATACCGCTCGGGAAATAGCTATCGCGAGCAACTTTGATCCGGGATTGCTCGAACTGGTATTCCGGCATGCCCGGATTGCGGTGCGGAACCATGCTCCTGAAATATATCCACGCTTTCTCGTGGCGGATTACAGCGGAAACTGTATCTTCGATAGCCGCTAGACAGGCCTTGATTGCACTTTTTTCTCCCCATCACCCAAAAATATGCTAGTATTTCGATTTCTTTAGCGGTCATACAATCGGAGGTTCGTCATGCCACATTTTTATGAAGGAAAATTGGATGCCAAGGGGCTTACATTCGGCATTATTGTCAGCCGTTTCAACAGTTTTATCTGTGAGCGCCTGCTGGAAGGTGCTGTTGATGCCCTGATTCGCCATGGTGGTGACGACAAAAACATACACGTTGCCCGCGTTCCGGGTGCTTTCGAAATCCCGCTGGCGGCCAAGAAGATGGTTGAAAGCGGAAAATATAATGCCATCATCTGCCTGGGTGCTGTAATCCGTGGTTCTACGCCGCATTTTGATTATGTGGCCTCCGAGGTATCCAAGGGCGTAGCATCCGTTTCACTGGATAGCGGTGTCCCGATTGCCTTTGGCGTACTTACCACCGACACCATCGAACAGGCGGTGGAACGGGCCGGTACCAAGGCCGGCAACAAGGGTTTTGAGGCTGCCGTAACAGCCATAGAAACAGCCAACCTGTTTAAGGCTATGAAATAATGGGGCTCCGTAGAGAATCGCGAGAATTGGCTCTGCAGATGTTGTATGCACTGGATGCAAACCCGACTGTCGGCCTACGGGAAACCCTGCAGACCTTTCGCGAAGAGCAGACGGAAACAGTGGCGCGTGTGAGGGTGTTTGCCGAAGGGCTTGTTCAAGGCGTCCAGGAACAACGGGATGTCATTGATGCTGCCATAAAGGCCCGCTCCAAAAACTGGGCCCTTGCCAGGATGCCGCTGGTGGATCTGAATGTCATGCGTCTGGCTACCTATGAACTGATGTTCCGTAGCGATATACCCAAGAAGGTCAGCATTAACGAAGCGATTGAGATCGCCCGGAAATACGGGGACAAGGAATCACCCGCGTTTGTGAACGGCATTCTGGACGAGATCGAGGCATGTCCCAAAACTGAAGAATCTAGCGAGGAGCAATGAACGATATCAAGGTTGGACTCATAGGATTCGGCAATATCGGCGCCGGTGTAGTTAAACTGCTTCAGGAGAATGCAGAACTGATCCGGGGCAAGGTCGGGACCGGCATCTTCCTGAGCAGGATCGCCGACCTGGACATTACCACGGACCGTGGAGTAACTGTTGCGCCCGGTATTCTGACTACCCGTGTGGACGACATTTTTGATGATCCGGAGATATCTGTTGTCATCGAACTGATCGGCGGATATGAGCCGGCTAAGACCTTCGTGCTGAAAGCCATCGAAAAAGGGAAGCACATTGTCACCGCCAATAAGGCGCTCCTGGCATTACATGGCGCGGAGATCTATGCCGCGGCTGCCCGCAAAGGGGTAGAGGTGCAGTTCGAGGCTGCTGTTGGTGGCGGCATTCCGGTCCTGACGGCGATCAAAGGCAACATGGCTGCCAACAATTTCGGCAGTGTGATCGGCATCTTGAACGGTACCTGCAACTATATCCTGACCCGCATGACCCAGGAGGGTGCCGATTTTACGGACGTACTCACGGCAGCCAAGGAATTGGGGTATGCCGAACCTGATCCGACCTTCGATATCGAAGGGGTCGATACAGCCCATAAATTGGCTCTTCTGGTTTCACTCTGCTTCGGAACAAAGATCGATTTCAACACAATCTACACCGAAGGGATTTCCCATATCAGTGGACTGGACGTCAAATTTGCCAATGACTTTGGCTACCGCATCAAGCTGCTGGCCATCGGTAAATTGAGCGATGGTCAGATCGAGGCGCGTGTCCACCCCACCATGATACCACTGCACAACCCGCTGGCCGAGGTCAATGGGGTCTTCAACGCCATTCGGCTGACAGGCGACTTCGTCGGACCGGTCATGTTCTATGGGCGTGGCGCCGGCCAGAATCCGACCGCCAGCGCCATTGTCGGCGACCTGATCGGCCTGGCTCGCACCATGCAAGCCGGAGCCGGACGCAGAATGGCACCGCTCGGTTTTCTGGATGGAGAGATCAAAACAATTCCGCTCAAACCGATGGCGGCTATCACCAGTAAATACATGCTGCGTTTCAGTGTGCTTGATAAACCGGGCGTTTTGGCATCTATCGCCGGCTCCCTCGGCACACACGGTATCAGCATTGAATCCATGGTTCAGAGCGCACACCAAGACGGCGACGCGACTCCGGTCCCGATCGTGATCAAGACTCACGAGGCTCTGGAAGGAGCGGTTCAGTCTGCTTTGGAAGAGATCGACCGGAATGATATCATCTGCGAGAAAACCGTATTCATCAGGATTGAGGACAATCTGGAATAACCTGCAATCACTGCTGTACGTTACAAATATTTTTTTGTTTTTAACGGAATTTATCATTAACGAGCTCCCCTGATTCAGGGCTCAAGGAGCAATCAATGGATACAAAAATCCTCCTCAGCGAAGATCAGATTCCCCGTCAATGGTACAATATCATCCCTGACATGCCTGGTCCACTGGCACCGGTCATCAGTCCGCAAACCCTCAAACCGGTCACGCCGGAGGAGATGCTGGCGATCTTTCCCATGTCCTTGATCGAGCAGGAAATGTCGAACGACCGCTGGATTGACATCCCGGATGAAGTCAGGGAGATCTATAAACTCTGGCGCCCATCCCCTCTCTATCGCGCCCGGCGCCTGGAACAGGCTCTCGGCACACCAGCAAAGATCTACTACAAATATGAAGGGGTTTCTCCGGCCGGTTCCCATAAACCGAACTCTGCCATCCCTCAGGCCTACTACAACAAACAAGCCGGCATCCGCCGTCTGGCAACCGAAACCGGCGCCGGACAGTGGGGCAGTTCCCTGGCCCTGGCCTGCTCCATGTTCGGCCTGGAGTGCACGGTGTATATGGTCAAGATTTCTTGTACGCAAAAACCGTATCGCAAAAGCATGATGCAACTGTGGGGGGCCACCGTAATCCCTTCCCCTTCGGAGTTCACCAATTCAGGGCGCTCGATACTCGCCCATGACCCTGACAGCAACGGCAGTCTGGGTATCGCGATCTCCGAGGCGGTAGAGGATGCCGCTACGCACGCCGATACCAACTATGCCCTGGGAAGTGTTCTCAATCATGTCTGCTTACACCAAACGGTCATCGGCCAGGAAGCACAGGCACAGATGAAGATCGCTGGTGATTATCCGGATGTGGTCATCGCCTGCTGCGGTGGCGGTTCCAACTTTGCCGGCCTGGCATTCCCCTTTATTGCCGACCGGGCCGCTGGCAGGAATGTCCGCTGTCTGGCGGTTGAACCGGCCTCCTGCCCGACCTTGACCAAGGGGATCTACGCATTTGATTATGGTGACACCGCCAAGGTGGCTCCGATCTCGATGATGTATACCCTCGGTCATGATTTCATGCCGCCCGGCATCCACGCCGGTGGATTGCGCTATCACGGTGAATCGCCGCTGGTATCCCAGTTATTCCACGCCGGCCAGATTGAGGCTAAATCGTATAAACAGAACTCCTGCTTCGAAGGGGCCCTGCTCTTTGCCCGCAGCGAGGGCATCGTCCCGGCTCCCGAATCCTCTCACGCCGTGCGCGCCGCTATAGATGAAGCCGTTCTGGCCAAGGAAGAAGGAAAGGAACGGACCATTCTTTTCGGTCTTTCCGGGCATGGTCAACTGGACATGGGTGCTTATGACGCTTATCTATCCGGCAACCTGGAAGATTACGAGTATCCCAGTGAGATGGTCAAGCAGGCGCTGGAACGTCTGCCAAAAATAAATCTGTAAAACAGTTCAGAGAAACCGATGGTCAAAGTCAAGATTTGCGGAATAACCAGCCCGGAGGACGCCTTTACAGCCATTGAAGCTGGTGCTGACGCATTGGGTTTTGTCTTTTATTCCGCATCACCCCGCCATGTTTCCCCGGAACAGGCGGCAGCAATCATTCGCGGCCTCCCTCCCTTTGTGCAGACTGTCGGCTTGTTTGTCAACGAGGATTCGGCAATTGTTAATTCTATCGCTGATCAGTGCGGCCTTGACGTCATTCAACTGCACGGAGAGGAAACTCCCGAATATTGCGAGTCAATTCGCAGACGTATCCTCAAGGCCTTTCGTGTCAAAGATATCACCATACTTGATGCACTGCCGAAGTATCGTGTTGCCGGCTACCTGCTTGACGCGTGGTCTCCGGCCGCCCATGGAGGCACAGGACAGACATGTAACTGGGAAATTGCTGCTGAAGCAGTGCACAGGGGGGAGCGCATTATTCTGGCAGGCGGATTGACCCCGGAGAATATTGCAGAAAGTATCCGTCAGGTGCGGCCGTTTGGGGTTGACGTTTCCAGTGGTGTTGAATCCGCTCCGGGCCGTAAAGACGCATCCAAACTAAGGCGTTTTGTTGAATTAGCCAAACTGACACCGTGACTTCAGTGTCCTGGCAGGCTGCATACCTGCATCCATCTGCCGACCAGTCGCCCTGTTGCAACAGCTGTCAACACCCGCTAACATGTGATCATCCGGACAATTACCACAGGCACGATCATGCTCAACAATAAAAAAATAATCGTTATCCTGCCAGCCTATAATGCAGCTCGCACACTGGAACGAACCTACAGTGAAATTCCCATGAACATCGTGGATGAAGTGCTGCTCGTGGATGACGCATCTCAGGATAATACCGCAGAACTGGCACGCCGCCTGGGCATCCATACTATTGTCCATGAGCAGAATCGTGGCTACGGCGGCAACCAGAAAACCTGTTATCGCGCAGCACTTGATAACAATGCCGACATCATCGTCATGCTGCACCCTGATTACCAATACACACCGTTTCTTATAACCTCGCTGGCATCCATGATCGCCTTTGGAGTCTATGATGTGGTACTTGCTTCGCGCATCCTTGGCACAGGGGCATTGAAGGGCGGCATGCCGCTCTATAAATTCCTGGCAAACCGATGGCTGACATTTACCGAAAATCTGCTTCTTGGACAGAATCTTTCGGAATATCATACCGGTTATCGGGCATTTTCCCGAGATGTGTTGACAAGATTACCTTTGGAAGGCAATTCAGACGATTTTGTATTCGATAATCAGATGTTGGCTCAAATCAGTTGGTATGGGTTCACCATCGGCGAGGTAAGTTGCCCAGCCCGCTATATTCCCGAGGCTTCATCCATTAATTTCAGGCGGAGCATAACCTACGGGCTAGACGTATTGCGTACAGCTTTTTCTTACCGCTTGTCAAAAATGGGTTGTATACGATCTGGTATTTTCCCCACAAGGTAACGGTTACCTTCAGACTTACCCGGCACAAACACAGAGGAAATCATGAAACTACCCGACAAGAAAGGCCATTTCGGCCAATTTGGTGGCCGCTATGTACCAGAAACGCTCATGCCGGCCCTGCTTGAACTGGAAAAGGCCTATCAGCATTACCGTCATAACCGGGAGTTTCGTGAGGAATACGAATATTACCTGCGTCAGTATGTTGGCCGCCCCAACCCACTGTATTTTGCCGAGAAACTGACCAAAAAACTTGGTGGAGCCCGAATATACCTGAAGCGCGAGGATCTCAACCATACCGGAGCCCACAAAATTAACAACACCATCGGACAGGGACTGCTCGCGAAACGCATGGGTAAGAAAAGGGTCATCGCTGAAACCGGCGCCGGCCAGCATGGTGTGGCAACAGCAACCATTGCGGCTCTCTTCGGTATGTCGTGCGAGGTGTTCATGGGCGAGGAGGATACCCGGCGCCAGGCGCTGAACGTATTCCGCATGCGCCTGTTGGGGGCTACGGTCACACCGGTCACAGCAGGCACTGCCACCCTCAAGGATGCAATGAACGAAGCCATGCGCAACTGGGTCACTACGATTGCGGACACATTTTATGTCATTGGAACAGTGGCCGGTCCACACCCCTATCCCATGATGGTCAGGGATTTTCAGGCTGTGATCGGCAAAGAGGTAAAAAAACAGCATCGCAAACTGGAAGGGCGTCTGCCGGATTATCTGGTGGCATGTGTAGGTGGCGGCAGCAATGCCCTTGGTCTGTTCTACCCCTTCATGAAGGACAGGAACGTCCGCATGATCGGTGTCGAAGCGGCCGGATACGGCATCGAAACCGGCAAGCATGCGGCGCCGCTCTGCGCCGGATCTCCCGGCATATTGCACGGCAACCTGACCTACCTGTTGCAGGACCAGCACGGTCAAATCAATCACGCCCATTCTATCTCGGCCGGCCTGGACTATCCCGGCGTCGGTCCCGAGCATTCCTGGATGAAAGATTCCGGGCGGGCAGAATATGTGTCCATCACCGACACGGAGGCCCTTGAAGGTTTCAGGATGCTGACGCAGGAGGAGGGTATCATGCCGGCTCTCGAGTCATCGCACGCCATTGCCCACCTCATTCAACTCGCCCCTACGCTGTCAAAGGACAAGACCATCGTGGTCTGCCTGTCCGGACGTGGTGACAAGGACATCCACACTGTAGCCGAAGCAATGGGGGTAACATTCCGGTAATTCATCCTATAAAAAGCAGTTGAGTCTTTGATTTTGCTCCAACCTCCTGATATTGTGCTGCAATCTCAGATCAGGAGGTTCACCAAATGGGTGAATGTAAAAAACGAGCCGTTGTACCTTCTTCCCGCGTTG
>JAJXYO010000033.1 GCA_021780495.1 Deltaproteobacteria bacterium | reverse complement strand
CAAAGCGTCACCTCTCTGTCTTAATAGTTTTGTTGGGGAATAAAACTATCTTAACACAGTTGGTGGCGCTTTTATATTAATAATAACAATATGTTATGCTATTTTTCGCTCTGCGAAAGTTGAGTTAGAAATTGTTTCTGCGGTATCTTGCAGAAACAATTCCGTTAACGCACTTATCCTGCGTAGCAGGGCTGGTAAGTTAGAAATTGTTTCTGCGGCATCTTGCAGAAACAATTCCGTTAACGCACTTATCCTGCGTAGTAGGGCTGGTAAGTTAGAAATTGTTTCTGCGGCATCTTGCAGAAACAATTCCGTTAACGCACTTATCCTGCGTAGTAGGGCTGGTAAGTTAGAAATGTTTCTGCAGCATCTTGCAGAAATAATTTCGTTAACGCACGTATCCTGCTCAGCAGGGCTGAATATTGACAAAGTATAGCAAACAACAGGACGGATACAAGGCGCCTGAGCAATAATGACCGGTGTGCCGGGCCGGTCAGGTCCTGGCGCGGCGGGCTAGTTCGGCTTCTGAGGCGCGGATGTAATCCGGAAGCAGCTGGGCGGGCTCGATCGCTTTTCCGTTGTGGAATAGTTGCAGGGCCAGCATGGCCCCGTGTGCGGCGCGTCCGATGTTGTGGGGGAAGGGTGCCATCAGCGCCAGCTCACCCCGAAGGGCCAGGATGGTCTCGCGGTAGCGCTGGGCGCCTTCACCAGCGAAGACTACCGGCCGGTCAGTGGCAGCGGAAATCAGGCGAAGGAATTGCTCGATAGGCATGACGCAATCGGCCAGCAGTGGGGTAGGGGTGGCAGCTGAGCAATCGTAGAGACCGGCGTAGACCTCGCTTTTGCGGGCATCCAGCAGGGCACAGATCGGGTGTGTTGTCAGGGTGAAGTTCATGGCCAGCATGGCCAGCGAGGAAAATCCGGCGCAGGGCTTGCCGGTTGCCAGGACCAGTCCCTGGACCGTGGCAACCCCGCAGCGTACGCCGGTAAACGAGCCGGGACCGATAGAGGCCGCAAACAGATCGATATCGTTGATGGATAGTCCGGCCAGTTCGAGCAGGTGATCGATCTCCGGCACCAGGCGTGCCGAAAGTGAACGGTTGCAGGTAAAGGCCGCTTCGGCCAATATCGTCTCGGAAGAGATGATGGCCACACTGGCCAGCGGGGTGGAGGTGTCAAGGGCGAGTACGTTCATGGAGGCACTATACATCAAAATGGCAGAGCGTCAATACCTGCAACGAGACAAAGGGGCAGGTCTCAACAATCATCACATTTGGTCAAGTTGTCAGATGTTGAGATCTGACCGAATGGCGCTATTCCTCTACTCTACCAGGCGACGCGTCTCTGATTATAAGGGCCTTTTCAACCGTATTTTATTTCCCCCAGAATGCACCGTTCGAAAAAACAGCGGGTCATGTTTGACATCTAAACATTCATCCCATGCAAATCGTCAATAGTCAAACATGACCCTATAGGTTCCCCTTGAGAACGTTTTTGCCGTTGATAGCAGTCTTTTAATGGATGATCTCTTATGACCCTCGTCTGGGGCTGGGGGAGGAAAACCTCCGACTAACCGATTAAAAAACATCAATACACACTCACTAGATCAGAGCAAAGTAGCGCCTATTGAGGCGTCAGGGGGATATTGAAAGATCCGCTTATGGGGCGGCTGCCGACACAACCCGAGTTGCATTCAACGGTAGCGGTAAACCAACCCTCGACGCTACTGTCGAGGCGGGTCACGTTGATCTGTCCGCTCGTGCTGAGATAGTGATTTGCGACCCCTTCGACAGTGTCATCGTCCTGATACACGATCTGCGACGGTGAATCAATGGCATCAATCGCATAATTCTGCGCGGTTGTCCCGTCAATGGTCAATATCACCAGTTTCGAGCAGTCGTTGTCCTGATCCTGATCACTACACTACAGATCTGTATGATGGTCTTGTTCTCGGTCGTGTTCTTATAGGCGCTCATGATCGAATTGGATGTATCTGCCACATTCATCGGATTTTTCTCCGGCGTGATGGTGTTGGAGATGGCCAGCGAGTTGACGGCGGCAGGAGGCGGAGGGGAGGAATTCCCGCTGGGGTTCCCACCATTGCTGCACGCAGCGAGCAGGACCATGATGATGCTCGACGCTATTCGCCAGAGATACCGCCAGAAAGGCGGGTAAATCAAATTTATGAGTAGATCTTCTTTATTTTTTCGCTGGCGCTAAGAACTGCTGCTCGTACACTTCATCTGCAATATCTCGTGTCAGCTTAGTGCAGGATCCCATGAATCCCTGACCTAGTTTACCGGTAACTATTTCACCCATAACTTTGCCGTCTGAGGTCCGGATAATCTCAACTTGAGCCGTTACTATGTGTTGAGAAGATACCGAGAGGGCAATCGGCGACAATGCTGTTGTTACACCAGACACAAGAGCACCAGCAACAGAGGCTCCAACGCCAGGGCATGTATACTGATGCAATATACCGCCAATGATATAATCAACTCCGGCCGCTTTGCCTGCCGCTGCTTCCGCAGCTGGAGAGTAATCTAATGGACTACTTGCCAACATCGGCACTAACGCTATTTGCTTATTGCCGAGCCTTTCAGAGAGCCGCTTAGACATTTCTGCTGTATAATCAACGTAGCGTTTTTCGTTAGTGCACTCCCTAATCTGTTCGCCGAGATTTTTGTCGGTTCTATCGATAATCGTCGGATTAACATAATAGATTGGAGAACAATGCTTAATTTCCAAAATTCCAAATTTTGCAGTTGGAAGATCACTGATATCAGCATTTTTAATATATTGCGACTTCAAAGGTCCGCATCCGGACAAAACAACCATAACAGCCATAACAATCAACGCACACACGTTCTTCACAAAACACCCCCCAATATTTTATGTTTTAAAAAGTATTTATCTTATTTTCGATCGTAAAATTTTACAACAGCTTTTTCGAGTTCACCCTGAATAGCCGATTGCATACTATTTTTAACCTTATCCATTTCTAAAAAAGTCTTGCGTTTTCCATTGCTATATTCTACAAGTTCTCTTAATTCTTTTTTTTGTCAGATCTTCATCCAGCTTTCTTTCAATAGCAACAATAATTTTACCGGTATCGACGGTTTTGATAAAATCTTCTGCCTTTGGATCTTTAGACATAAATGTCCGAAGGGTTGTTTTAATCAAAATATCCATAGGCAAAGTATTAATGTATGTTTGGGCATCTTTAAATCGCAGGAAAACATGTCAATGGCGCTGGGGGTAGCATTCGATCTGAATGCTGCACATTGTCCGGTAAATGGCGTTCCGTACGGAGAAGGAGGAAGTGATGAAAACTAAAATACCCGCCGGTATTATTTTCTGGGACACCGTTTTAGCTGGTATATTTTTTGGATTTGGCTTTTTAATCTGGAAGCTTGCCCGCCCAGGTTTTAGTTTCTGGGAAACTATAGGATGGATGGCGGCATTTTATGGGGTAGTATTTTTTTACATGGCCTGGTTGTCGATTCCAGGCGCGTTTGCTATTCCAGTTAAATATTACAACAATCTGAACAACAAAAAAAACGATTTTTACTAAGCCCACCTTAAAAACGATGTCCATCTGACAAACAGTGAGTGGAGAATCAATCTCCCCTCACTGTTTTAATCTCCTGCCGATTTAAATTTATTTGTCCGATATACTTCCCTATTCCGTCAATTATTTCCGTCGAATATAAATAAATAACGGTGTCAGTATGGCAGTGCCGCAGCAGCTGCAATTGACGCTGGTATGATGAGGTGCGACTTTCTCGAATTGGCAACCAGCTTCTTCCGCTTTGTGTGCCAATATATTGAGAAAGCAACCCCAGCCAGCGTCGGAAATACTTTTTGCAAGATGATGATTCTTTACCATGTTTCGGATTTTCAGATCTTCAACGGCAATAAAGCCACAGGTGTCAACGATCTTGCGGGCTTCCTTATGATGGAAGTCACTGCGTTGGTTTCGGACTTTCTGGTGCAGGTTCGCTACAACCAGTTTGGCTTTCTTCCGATTGGCGCCGCCTTTCTTACGTCGGGAAAGTTGTTGCTGTTTACGCTACAGTTTCTTTTCCGCTTTGCGTAGATGTTTCGGGTTCTGTATTTCAGAACCATCTGAAAAAGTTGCGAAGCTCTTCAGGCCAACGTCGATGCCTATTTGTTTTACCGGGACTGGCTTGACACCTGGTGTGTATTCAACCGAGAAGCAGGCATACCAGTGGGTTCCATCTCTTCTGATGTTGCAGTTTTTGACGACTCCGATGATCTGGCGGTGCATCTTGATCTTGAGCTGGCCAATTTTTGAAAGCTTCAGCTTACCAGCTTCGATGGTAAACCCAGGTTCCTGCGGATATCGGCACCGTCACAGGAACGGTCAAGGATGTCGCCACCGGCTCGCCGTTGGCAGGGGTCACCGTGACCGATGGCACCACGACGGTCACCGCGAATTCAAGCGGCGTGTTTACCCTGATGAAGCCGGCCGGCGGATATACCATCACCGCCACTACTGCTGGTTACGAGACGACCTCACGGGTCTGCACGGTGACTGCCGGTGCAACCACCACCATCAACTGGTCCCTTACCCCGGCCCACGCGACCTACTCGGATTACAGCAGCGTCCCCCCCTCCCAGCAGATACCAGCTGCAAGCATGAACTTTGTGATCCTCGCCTGGAACGACTTGGGGATGCACTGCGCCCAGGATGACTATTCGTATTTCCTTATCCTGCCGCCGTTTAACACCCTGCACGCCCAGGTTTTTCAGAGGGGCGCCGGTGTGGTTACAAGCGGCATCACGGTACATTATGCCTTCCCGAACAAGGCCAATTCGGCGCTTCATACCAACTTCTGGAACTACTCCTCCAATTACCAGTATCGCGCCAAGTACGGCTGGAATGTCGCTTCCAACGTCGGCATCACCGGCACCCCACTAGCTGGGGCCATGGCTCTTGACGCCAATGGTGTCGGTTTTGTAGCGACCGGAATTCCTATCACCCCCTACGACGATAACGGGACTTGGGACCCTTACGGCAGCGCCACGATCACGGTCACCGACAACACCACCGGCGCCGTTCTTGCTTCAACAAACGTGGTAGCCCCCATCTCCACGGAACTGAACTGCAGTAACTGCCACGGCACCATCAACACCTTCCTCAATATCCTTCAGGCGCACGACAAAAACAGCGGCACAACCTTGGTCGCTGACCGGACGAACGGCACCCTCCATCTCTGCGCCGAATGCCACGCCGACAACGCCTTGGGGCTCCCTGGCAAGCAGGGGATGAAGAACCTCTCGCTGGCGATGCACGGCTTCCACAAGGATAAGGTGAACGTCAGCGCCGACCCCTTGAATCCCGATTGCTACAACTGCCACCCTGGTCCCCGGACCAATTGCCTGCGGGGCGAGATGTTTCATGCCGGACAGGTATGCAAAGACTGCCACGGCGACATGAGCGGAATGGCGGCCGCGCTCCTCGCCGGCAGGCAGCCCTGGCTGCAGGAGCCACGCTGCGGCAAATGTCATGACGTCAAGCACCAGGAGAACAGCAACACACTCTACCGCAACTCGCTCCTTGCCAATGCACCGGATCCCAAGATGAACGGCAAAATCTACTGCGAGGGATGCCATAACAGCACTCATGGGGAGTTTAGCTCAACCAATCCGGCTGATAGCGGCATACCCCAGCAGCTCCAGGGGGACAGCTCCTGGAGCTGGAACTGCTACGTATGCCATACCGATTACATGCCGATGCCGGCGCACATGTAGCCACAAATCAATAATTCTCAGATGTAGACTAAATGATGTGGAGACATTTCTTGGCTATTGGCTGTCTCGATTTGATGGGATTCGTCCACCTTCTACCACATAAATCTAGCGTACTTCCAAGGTGTCAGGTCTACATTTTTCATTTTATGTAGAATGTAGACCTGACCCAATCCAATTCCCTCGTTCTTACCAACGTCTTACGTCACAAATGCCGAGCCTGACCCTAACGGGCGACATGAACTTGAGCGGGCTGTTCCGATTTTGCGCCGATTTTAATGCATTCCCCGATGGAACCTTTTGCGCAGATACTTTTGTCAATCCAGATGGCGCCATCCAGGGCGGCCTTGTCAAGTTTCGCGGCGGTCAGCGCCGACTGGTAGAAGCTTGCCATTTTCAGGTTTGCTCCGGTCATGTCAACCCGTTCAAGATTGGAACCCATCATGTTGGCACGCTCCAGATTGGAGCCTCTCATATCTGCGCCTTGCAGGTTGCAAAAGCTCAGGTCCAATCCGGCAAGGTTGAGTCCGCTCAGATTTCTGCCGGCGAGGATGCGTGTGGTTCTCAAAATTTCAGCGATCTGTTGGAAGGACAGCTTTTCGCCTGGTTTCGGTTCATACAAGCGTGCCTTTTTTGTGTCAGGTACGGTTGTTGCCGAAACATCGGGTGTTGAGACGGCAGTACCCAGATCCGGGTTGGCGTAGACCTCCTGGGCCAGGGTTGGTGATGATGCCGGAAATGCAGCGATGATCGTC
The DNA here is from genome assembly GCA_021780495.1 of Deltaproteobacteria bacterium. Lineage (GTDB taxonomy): Bacteria > Desulfobacterota > Desulfuromonadia > Geobacterales > Pseudopelobacteraceae > CAIPTY01. Next base: position 2,716 of record JAJXYO010000033.1, on the reverse strand, counting down.
AGAAATAGACAAGTCTTGATGATTGACCTCAATTTCAATGTCATGCAACCCCCCTTTTGGATTGAGCCTGTTGATACAGTTATTGCGGCACGGAAAAGTTGGTGGACTCGTGCAGGCGCTCGTCAGACAATGCCAGTGTGACTCCCCACCGGGTAGGCGGGGGCCTTGTTGCTCCCCCCCTCAGAACCGTACGTGACAGTTTCCCGTCATACGGCTCAAGCACTCCAAAGTAATCTCCCTCTCGGGATTCAGCCAGACAGTCTTCAACGTGACATCGTGTCGCGACAACGTTGCTGAGACTGACCCGCCCGCGGCGGGACTTGCCGAGTGGTTGGGTATTTCCCTTGGTCTTGAAAAAGGAGAAAGGCTGTTTCCCAAATTCGTTACTGAAAAATAGCCTCTCCTTTTAGTGTCTGAATTCATTATTTCCTAATCGCCTGCTTCACTCAGTCGCAATAGCCGATGCCCTTCAAAAACAGTAAGTATGTCGATTCGATCACCATTCAATCGGTAGACAATGCGATATCCTCGGTAAATAAGCTCTCGAATCTCAGGATTACCTATTTCTGGCACAGTCCTTCCGCTTCTCGGATTGTCAGCCAAAATTGCTTCAGTCTGGTCAATCAGGGCATCAACAAACCGGACAGCGCGCTCCAGACTGTCACGTGCAACAAACTCCTCTATATCAACCAGATTTTCTCCAGCTTCCTGAGACCATGTTACGTTCATGGATTACCCGCACTTCTCCGGGCTCGCAGGGCTTTTCGCAGTTCGTCTGTGGTTTGGGTGCGCCCGTTTTCAACATCAGCAATCCCCTTCTCAACAGATTCAAGAAAAGATTTTCGGTAAACCAGTTCATCGTAATCCGAAGCGGACAACAATACACCGGCTGGTTTGCTGTTTTGGGTAATGATAAGTGGATGTCCGGATGTCTGGAGTGTTTTGAACCATTTGGAAATATTGGTTTTAAATTCTGCAATTGGAACAATGTCATTACTGATTGAAATAGCTCTCATTTTTTTACCTCCTTGATACAAAGCTCTTTATGGTCAAAATATAGACCAATAAATAGACCAATGCAAGTGCTCGGTTCCATTCTTAGCTCAACGGGGCCGGCCTTGACCTGCCGGTTTTCAAGGGCAGGTCCAAGGACGGAAGAATCCATAGGGGTCAGAAGAATCCATAGGGGTCAGAGCTCCACATTTTACAAGTTCAACTCCCTGCGCAGCATTTCCAATGCTTTCTTAAGATCTTCATCTCTCACCAGTTCGGTGTCAAGTCGCTTGCTCGCCAACGACACGGCGGAATCTCCTATTCCGAAACGCTCCCCTATCTGCTTCAGCTTTTCTCCGCAATAGCGATGACAGACATACATGGCCAGCTTTCTAGCCAGTACCTCACGACCCGGTAGCATCTCCCCAGCTTTCCGCGCGACTTCTTCGATCGAAAGGGAACGTGTTAATGCACGCACCGCTGGAACACTCCGATCCGGTTTCTGCACATTGACATATTTACCGAAGATACCCGTTACGAATTCCGGAGATCCCAGCAAGGTTGAGGCAACAACATCCAGCAGAGGACTGCCATACTCCGCTGCCAGCAGGTCTTCCACGAAGGTGCGGTAGTTCTTCTCCCGGCCTTTTTTACCGAAACTTGATAGAATAAATTCGGTCTTCAACCATCCCGGAGAAACCGAGTTCCCAACGTATGAGCGGTAGCTCGACCACTCATAGTCATCAGGATGACTGACTTTGCCGGCACGTACGGGGTTAAGGTGTATGTAACGGGAAAGTTCCATTGCATATTCATCTGCATCCACGACAATTGATCTAAATCTTCCCTGGAAGAGGTGCCCGGATCTCTTGCGCTTTGTATTGAAGTAAGTCGTGTATGAGCCGTTGACATAGCGCATGATCTCGGAAAGGTTTCCGTGAGGGGTCTCAAGCAGCAGATGGTAATGATTCGTCATCAGGCAGTATGCGTGGACAAAAGCGCCGTATCGCTCAGTGGCAGACTCAAGGTAGAAAAAGAATTGCTCCCGATCCTTGCGGCTTCTAAAAATATCCTTCTTCTCGTTTCCTCGGGAGGTGACGTGGTAAAAAGCACCGGGAAATTCAATCCTCAACGGCCGTGCCATTTTTTGCCTCCATCGCGGTGGCTCAAACTTAATTCAGAACTTATCAACTGTTGATGTGTTGTCAAATGTGGAGCTCTGACCCCGGATGCAGTACGCACTTCAAACAACATTTCCTTGACGAATCAATTTCTCATACGATTTCTCGAAATCCTTAAAGCGGGAAAATAGCGGCAGGAGTTCCTCTTCTGCCGAATCATCTATATTTACTCCAATTTTCATTATTGCTAACAATACGTTCCATGGCGGCGCCGGAGCCGTCGTAAGTGAATCAACTTCCAGCTCATATCTTACTGCTTCTGCTGTATTAAAAATCAGTTTCACGTGAGCCATTCGTGGTTGATTATTCTCTTTCTTGAAGCGCTCATAAAATAATTTCGCTTCATCTTTAATTTGTTTGGCCTGGTTCAGAATATCTTCTGGACTTTGCATTGGTTGTTATTCCTTATTTTCGCCACCGGGTAGGCGGGGAGCCTTCCGGCTCCCAACCCCCCTCAGAACCGTACGTGACAGTTTCCCGTCATACGGCTCAAGCACTCCAAAGTAATCTCCCTTTCGGGATACCCGCCCGCTGCTTCCGCA
>JAJXYO010000011.1 GCA_021780495.1 Deltaproteobacteria bacterium | reverse complement strand
CGTTCGGCTAACGGTTCCCACCATCAGGGTCCGTAGAGGACTTGCACCTCCAAGTCACGAATCAGCTACCATGGCTGATTCGATGGGGCTTGCGCCCCACGCGCCCTGCCGGGCGCACAACAAAAAAGGATGGGCCGCACCGGCCCATCCTTTTTTATCAATATTGCACGAAACCAACCACCCCCAGCCCCTCCTTATCAAGGAGGGGGGCTTAAGTCACCCCTCCTGTTTTAGGAGGGGTAGGGGGTGGTAAGGTTCAGCATTTGATGTTATAGCTACTTTTCCCCGAACACCAGGGCACTGAAGATGTAGATCTCGCAATCCTTCTTCCAGGCGTTCTCCGGCAGTCCGGCCTTGAGGCAGGTGTGCCGCAGGAAGGTCTCCCGGTCCCAGCCGTATTCCGTGGCCACCTGCGGCAGCAGCACACCACGGTAGCCGGTTTTTACCAGATAGATGCCGTGCTTTCCCACCTGAATCTCCTCCACCGAGGAGATCAGCCTCAGCGGCGAGAGCACCGATATCTCCAGTTCGAAATCCAGCAGGTCCGGCTGTTTCATGGGATAGAAACGGGGATCGTGCGTAGCGGCCGAGACAGCCATTTCCTGTACCAGACGATACAGCGGCTTGTCGGATATGAAGTTGCCGATACAGCCCCGCAGTTGACCGTGCTGCTTGATGGTGACGAAGCAGCCGGACTCCAGATTCAACCCCTTCGAGGCACTCTCGACAACAGGTAGTGCGCCACTGTTTACGTATGAGACGATCGTATTCCGGGCGATCTTCAACAGATCTCTCTGCTCCTTCTTTGTCAGCAACTCAGCCATGGTTCCTCCATCTCATGCGTAACTCTTTCTCCTGAACAATCCGGTCTTGATACTCACGATTCTATCCAGGAACAAGATGCCGTCCAGATGGTCCATCTCGTGCTGGATGGCGACCGCCTCAAAACTGCTGGCCGCGATCTCGCGCAGCGCACCGTCCGGAGCTGTGAAACGCACGGTGATCGCCGTGGCCCGCTCCACATCACCGGTATAATCCGGAACACTCATGCAGCCTTCGCGCATGACCGCCAGCCCCTGGCGCGCGACAATCTCGGGGTTGATCATGCAGAGCTGGCCATGATGGTTGTCCTTGCCGTGCCGGCTGGCCGAGACATCCACCACGCAGACCCGCAGGGTAACGCCGATCTGCGGCGCGGCCACACCCACCGATCCGGGGCCGGCATGCATGGTGTCCAGCAGATCAGCAACCAGGGATTCAATTGTTGCATCTATTGCCTCCACCCGGTGGCAGACCTTTTTCAAAACCGGGTGAGGGTAGTGCAGTATCGGTTGATTCGGCATGGGATCAGAGGGAAACCGGCGTCACGATTCGGACACCGATCTCCACGTTCAACTCCTTCTTGAGATCACCCAGCAACGCCTCCATCCCCTCCGGCGTCTGTCCTGCGGGGATGGCCGCCTCCAGCATCATCACATACACCGGCTCCTCGGGCGTGCCGATCAGCTTGGTGTTGAGATCCATGATGTTGACCCCCAGCGCGGCCAGCTCACGGGTGACGTGATAGACGATACCGGGCTGATCGGCGCCATAGACCGAGATCATGCAGATTTCGTTACTGGTTTCCTGTCGGATGATCTCATCGGCGTGCAGGGTCCGCACGGCCAGCGACATACCCAGATCGTCACAAACAGGCTTCAACTCGTCGTGCAGCTTTGATTTTGTAAAGGGGCGTGGGTGGGAAACGATCAGGATCATGGCGAATTCGCCGGCCAGCATGGTGCAGCTGGAGTCGGCGATATTGCACCCCAGGCGAAACAACACCTCGGCGATACCGGCCACGATACCGGTGCGATCCTTTCCGACCACGGATACGGCGTAGTGCAGGGTTTCTGACTGCTGGGTCATGCGTTCCTCCCGATTTTCCAAACGAATGAATAGAATTCGTGAGAAATATTTATAATACATTTCTTGCGACGAGGCAATTTATCTTGTAAATTTGCGGCATAACATTGCCGACAAACCTGCAGACGTGCTGTTATGTCATATTCTGTCCGGAAACTGACCGGGTTACTTATATGGGTAGCAAGCACCGTATATAGGGCACAAGTTCCTTATATACGGAAACCGTTGATCTACGAGTTGGGCAAATATGAAAAACATGAACCGCGAGTGTCTACGCCTCACACAGACAAATAGCTCAAAACCGTACTATTGTGGAGCCCCAAAATGTCCAAAAAATATAAGGAGTATGTTCAGCGTTGCCGTGAGCTCAATGTTGAACCTCTACCAGAATTCACTCCAATTCGAGTTAACCGAGGCATTGTCAAATGGGCTATTATTGTCATGGCGGTCACGGTCAATCTGATTGCAGGAGTATTGTCGGCCATAATGAAACCCAAAAGGTAAATAGAGTCCAACTAGCGCCAAGACAGGCCGAAAATCCTCCGGTCAGGATTCGGGCGATGACAAGCTATGAGAGAAAAAATGAAAGAAGCGAAAGAAATGAAATTCCAGAAGCACACATCAGATGAATTAGTGGACCTTTTCTTCCAACGCCCTTTTCAAGGGCAATCCCCCGAAAAAGCATCAATCATTTTTCTGAGTTCTGACGCGAACTACTCATCCAAAATTTCGAGTGACTCATTTTTCAAATTCATTCTTGAGTATCAAGGAGATGGAGTTGCTTTCTGGAAGAAGCACGGATATCACCACCCATTCATGCTGTCATGCTATCCCTTCAACAAGAATATGGCCGGAGTCCCTTTCCACAGGAACTTCAGCAAATTAAAACTAGGGCCAGAGCATGCACACCATATTTCATTTTTGGAACTTCTCGATGTGCCGACTATTGGGAACAAAACAGAAAATCGAGATGAGTTTTTTAATCTGCTTTCCTTAGCTCACCTGAAGTACATTGAGAACCTTATCCTCGGAGGCGGGCACAAACTGTTTTTTGTCTCCAACGGGGTTGTTAAGGACATAGAAAAGATCAATAGAAGATATTCCGTCTTTGGGTGCTTAAAAGGCTTGTCAGAAAATCAGGCTCTCTCTTTTGAAAATGGAAACAAAGTTAAACAGATTTACCACTTTTCTTCGAGTCAAATTCATGGACAGTTGCGCGAAGTACGATCAGAAATTGACTTATGGCTAACATGAACTGCCAACAAAGCGTGGCAGACGGTCTCCGCTTCGCTTCGCCGCTGCACTCTCACACGTTGAACAGATAAAGAATAGGAAAAAAAATGGCTTGGAAATGTGCTGAGTGCAGCTCTGAAAATTTAGAAGATTCGATGCGATGCACATGTAGTCATGTAAGGCCAATTGATTGTGAACAGAGGGAAACTTCACGAACCTGAGTCTTTCCCTGGGTTGCAACAATTCTTTTTATAGGTGGGGTATTCTACTGTTTCCTTGGATTTGCAATGGTTGCTTCATTTTCTGTAGCAGCACCCGAAGGAAAATCACATTGGGAACTTATGGCGTGGTTGTATTTGGCCGGTATGGCAATATGCTCTTTGCTGGCGATTCTCTTCGTTGTTTCAATCATCAGAAAACGACTGAAGAAGGAGCATTAAGCCGCGAGCAGCTCTTTCAAAACATCCGGCTTTTTTATGGCAATTGTGATGAGTGACTTTGCCGCGCCCGACGGCGCACGACGCCCTTGCTCCCACTCCTGAAGGGTGCGAAGCGACACACCGAGCAATTTAGCAAACTCGCTCTGGGAGAGGCCAATCCTGAGACGGGACGCTGCCAGAGGAGAGACCTCTATGTTAGACACTCGCCCGACCCTGCCAGCCTTGAGGTCACGCACGGCCTGGAGCAGTTCCTCACCGATGTTGCGCTTTGCATCACGTTCAAGCAGTTCTTTTTCATTTAGTGGCATGTTCCATCTCCTCTTTAAGGGCTTTGAGAATGTGACCGGGAATACTGTCAACGGCACTCTTGGCATAAATCAGAAGTAACCAAATTTGCCCGGCCTCGGTCCGGGCAAAATAGAGAACCCTGACGCCGCCGCTCTTGCCGGTTCCCCGACGGCTCCAGCGCACCTTGCGAACCCCGCCAGAGCCGCGCACCACGTCGCCCATATCGGGGTTGGCGGCAAGATATTCCTGAAAGACTCCGTATTCGGTATCTGTCAGGTAATCATGAACCTGTTTCGTGAACAGTGGCGATTCGACAAACGTAACCATGCGCTAAATATACGGCATTGACGTATAAAGTCAACCGGCAAATTTATTGAGAGCAACGAAGCGTTCAACAAGACAAAAACAGCGGCCAAAAACCGCCGCTGTTCTGCCGAGCCGTTGGCTCGAAGATTAGAACTCAAATATTTCTTGCGCTATTCTCTAGAAGGTCGTAAATTATGCGCATACACAATGCGTATGAGGAGCACATTATGCAGCTTAATTTTTTCAACCCAAACGCACAAAAAAAACCAACTAATTTGAGTATTAACAGTGACCTTCTCCAGCAAGCCAAAGAACATCACGTTAATTTGTCACAGACATTAGAGCTGCGCCTTGCGGAGATATTACGGGACCGGAAACGGCGAGAATGGCAAGAGGAAAATCAAGAGGCAATTGAAGAATATAACAGACGCATTGAAGATCGTGGAGTTTTCAGTGACGGCTTGAGGCAATTCTGATGGCCCAGTTCGATGTGTATGCAAACCCGAATCCTGCAACAAAACGAACCATTCCCTTTTTATTAGACATACAGACAGACCTCTTGAACAACTTGACAACACGCGTAGTTATTCCGCTCTATACCGCCGCTGCCATGGGCAAAGCCGCCAAACATCTGAACATCCAATTTTCCGTAAAAAGGACCACTGTCATAATGTCAACGGCTGAGTTGGCCGGTGTTGCGGTAAAAAGCCTTGGGGATACAGTATGCTCCCTCAAGGAACATCGTAACGAAATCATAGCTGCCATTGATTTCCTCGTCACCGGTTTTTGATACGCTCGAGAGCTTATTTACTGGGGATAACGCATTATCTGCCGATTGAATGGTGATCGAATTGAAATACTTACTGTTTTTGAAGGGCATCGGCTATTGCGACTGAACGAATCAGGTGGGGAAATGACGAATTCAGATAGTAAAAGGAGAGAGGCTATTTTTCAGTAACGAATTTGTGAAATAGCCATTCACCTTTTTCAAGGCCGCGGGAGAACTTTGAGGATCAGGCCCCCCCACCCTTTTACCCCTCACAAGAGAATAAAGAGGACCAACCATGCTAAAGACAGATTACGCGGCAGTGAAAAATCATACCTACGTCAGCAATCGGGAATTTGTCTGCGGACTTGTCGAGGTGGCCGGCAACCGGATTAAGCTCAATCTAAACAGTGAATTCCTCACACCATCAGAATCAGGTTTCACGGGCAGTATCCCGCTTGATGCCGGGGACGATGCCGCGAGCATCGCCACAATGAGGGCCGCAGCCGAGTATTTCGCTGACCTGGCACACGACCTCCGGCAGGCCGCGAAGTTATATCAATCCCAGAAACCCGAGACACCCGCGCAGGTGGCAGCCGAGGCCACCCCCAGAAATCAACATCAGCAGACGGAACACCTCGCACAGATACATGCCATACTGGAACAATTGCCCGACGAAGAGAAAGCGATCTATCAGAGGTTTGGCTTTGGCGAACGCGCGAGAATGTACAAAATGGTAGACTACGAGACGGACCCGGTCAAAATGCAGGCGATAATTTGCACCATGATAAAAACCATTTCCGAGAAAAACAATACCTTGTGATATACGTGCTCCAGCATGGGTGTGGAGCTGCTGTCCCGCGCCCGCCCGAACCGGTTTCATACGTGAGGATCCCATGACCATCCATCGTTCCGTTTGTCCCTTTGATTGTCCCGATACCTGCGGCCTGCTGGTGGAGGTGGAGAACGGCCGCGCCGTTCGGGTGACCGGCGACCCGGATCATCCCGTGACGCGGGGATTGCTCTGCCCCAAGATGCTGCACTATGAACACACGGTCCACTCCCCCCGTCGCCTGACCACGCCGCTGCTCAGGACCGGCCCCAAAGGCGCGGGAGAATTCGCGCCCATCAGCTGGGAGGAGGCCATCGAGCGGATCTGTGCCCGCTGGACCACGCTGATCGAGGAGCAGGGCGGCGAGACCATCCTGCCCTATTCCTATGCCGGCACCATGGGACTGCTGCAGCGCAACAGCGGCCATCCCTTTTTCCACAAGCTGGGCGCCTCGCGGCTGGAGCGGACCATCTGCTCACCGGCCAAGGATGCCGGCTGGAAAACGATCATGGGCGACACCCCGGCCCTGGAACCGTCCGCAATGGAGCAGAGCGACCTGATCATCCTGTGGGGCATCAATGCCGCTGCTACCAGCATCCATGCCATGCGCGACGCCCAGGCGGCCCGGCGGCGCGGCGTGCCGGTCTGGGCCATCGATACCTATCGCACCCCCACCTGCGAGGCCATTGACGAAGCCTTCATTGTCCGCCCGGGCGGCGACGGCGCCCTGGCGCTGGGCATGATGCACGTCATACTGCGGGAGGGGTTGGCTGACCGGGAATTCATCGCCACCCAGGTGCACGGCTTCGACCAGTTTGAAGACCGCATCCTGCCGGAGTGCCGGCCGGCGCAAATGGCGCCTCTCTGCGGCCTGCCGGCCGCAACCATCGAACGCATGGCACGGTCATATGCGGCGGCCGCAGCCCCCTTCATCCGCCTGGGGAGCGGCCTGACCCGTTACGGCAATGGCGCCATGACGGTCCGCACCATCACCTGCCTGCCGGCCATAAGCGGCGCCTGGCAGCGCCCCGGGGGAGGGGTTTTTCCCGGCACCGCAACCGGCGCCGCCTTTCCGCTGCACCGGGTGACGCGCGAGGATTTCATGACTGCGCCGACCCGGCTGGTCAGCATGAACCAGCTGGGGCACGCCCTGAACGAGCTGTCCGATCCGCCGGTCAAGGCCCTGTATGTCTACCACTCCAACCCGGCCAGCGTGACCCCCGACCAGAACGCGGTCATCCGCGGACTGCTGCGTGACGATCTGTTCACCGTGGTCCATGAGCGTTTTCTGACCGACACGGCCCGCTACGCCGATATCGTCCTGCCGGCCACCAGTTCGCTGGAGCATCCCGACCTGTACCGCTGTTACGGCAGCTATGCCAGCCAGCGCTGCAACGCAGCCATTCCGCCGGTCGGCCAATCCAGGAGCAACTGGGAGGTATTCTGCCTGCTGGCGCAGGGCATGGGCTGGCATGAGCCCTTCTTCCGGCAGTCGGCAGACGACCTGATCGGGCAGCTGCTCGATTTCGATACCCCCTGGCGGGATGCAGAAACGACCAACCGCTTGCGTCAGGGTGAACCGGCTTTTCTGACCCCGCCCGTGGACACGGGCCAGCGCTGGCAGACCCCCTCGGGACGGATCGAGATCCTGAATGAGCGCGAGGCAGAGCCGCTGCCGCGGCCGCTGCCGACCCACGCGGAAACGGACGGTTTTCCGCTCCGGCTGCAGCCCGCCACAACGCCCATGGCCCTTAACTCCAGCTTCTACGAGCAGGACGGCCTGCGTGCCCGGCAGTCGTGTATGGAACTGATGATGAATCCGGCGGACGCCGGGATGAGAGGCTTGAGCGCCGGCCAGCAGGTGCTGGCCTACAACCGGCGGGGAGAGGTCGGCTTTCGCCTGAAGGTCACGGAACGGGTTCCGGCCGGGACCGTGGTAACCGAAGGTGTCTGGTGGCGCGAGTTCATCCCCGGCGCACGCGGGGTAAATTGCCTGACCTCGCAGCGGCTGACGGATGGCGGGCGGGGCAGCACCCTGTATGACGTAACGGTAGAGGTAAAAGCGGCCTAACGTTTGCGCGCGACCCGCTTGTCACCTACCCGGATGGTGATCTTCTCGCTGTCAAAATACTCCAGCAGCGGAATCAGAAACTTCCGCGACAGACCGGTCAGGTCGCGGAAATCGGTCGGGACAATCTCCCCCTTTTCCCGGAGATGGGCCACCAGCTTCTGCCGCAGGCCGTCCAGTGCAGCTGACGAGTAGAACAGATCGGCCGATATACGGGCAACCGAACCGCTCCTGACCAGCAGCGCCAGATTGTCACGCACCCTTTTCTCATCGCAGCGAAAGCGCTCCATGACTTCCCGGACCGTCGGCGGTTCGATGCCTCCCTCCCGTAAAAGCAGGGCGATTCTGCCGGACAGGTCTTCGCTGAAAGCCCCCTTCCTGACAACCTTCCCGCCCGGTTTGACAAGATCCCGGTCCGGAATCACCAGGCCGTCTTTTTCCAGTGCCGAGAGTAATGGCGTAAAGAAACGTGCGTCACTCCGTTTCGGCAGGCGGGTCTTGAGCTCCTCCTTGCCCATGCCCTCCTTGAGCGGGTTGGCATCCAGAAACGATGCCAATTCATCCGTCACCGCCTTCTTGAGGGTCTCAAAGGCTTCCCGGGCCAGGAATATGCGCGGTTCACGGATAACCTGCAGCGCCTCGCCGGAAGAAAGCAGTGCGGTCAGCGCGGCTTCGACCACCTTGCGCGGACAACCGGAGCGCAGCAGGATCTCGTCGATGCTGATGCCGGACAGCAGGCTCTGGGAGATGATCAGGGCGATTGTGCGCCCGTGTTCCGCCAGACCGAAGGCCTCCAGCAGTTCCAGCGCCTCACTGTTTCTGCGGCGCCGGCGCGGCGGAAAGGGATCCAGCACGCAACCGCCGCCGACAGTAGTGGCCGGTGCGGAGATACGCAGGATGTAGCTGTCGCCGGAGAGCAGCAGGGCCGGTTCCTTCAGGCGCAGCTGGACATAGGCACTTTCGCCCGGCTGAAGCGTATCACGGTCCAGCAGAATCACCTGCGCCGCGACCTCATAGGTGGCCGAATGGAGCCGCAGGGTGGCGCGGTGCTTCAGCTCGCGGGGCGCCGAAGCCAGGTAGTCCAGGCGCACATCCACGGCCCGCGTAGTCCGGAAAACGTCCCTCGGCACCACCACATCGCCCCGCCGGGCCTGATCCAGATCGATGCCCTGCAGGTTGATCGCCAGCCGTTGGCCGGCCCGCCCCTGTTCGGTCTTTTCTCCATGCTCCTGAATGCCGCGGACGCGCCCTTCATGGCCCGAGGGAAGCAGCTCCAGCTCGTCGCCAACCCGGATCTCGCCCGCCAGTAGCGTGCCGGTCACCACCGTCCCGAAACCGGCCACCGTGAAGACCCGGTCGACCGGCAGGCGAAAACGCCCTTCGCGGCGCTTCTCATCGACCCGTTCCGCCAGGCGCACCAGTTCGGCCCGCAGCTGGTCCAGCCCCTCGCCGCTACGCGACGACACCGGAACAATCGGCGCCCCCTCCAGAAAGCTGCCGGCCACAAAATCCCGCACCTCTTCGCTCACCAGCCCCAGCCATTCCTTGTCAACCATGTCCTGTTTAGTGAGGGCCACCAGTCCGTTTTTGACCCCCAGCAGACGCAGGATATCCAGGTGCTCGCGGGTCTGGGGCATGATCCCCTCGTCGGCGGCGATCACCAGCATGACCAGGTCCATGCCCCCCACACCGGCCACCATGGCGCGGACGAACTTTTCGTGACCCGGCACATCCACGATCCCGAAGCGGATGCCGCCCGGCAGCTCCAGGTGGGCAAAGCCCAGCTCGATGGTGATGCCGCGGGCTTTCTCCTCCTTGAGGCGGTCGGTGTCGATGCCGGTCAGGGCCTTGACCAGCGAGGTCTTGCCATGGTCGATATGTCCGGCGGTGCCGAGGATGAGGTTTTTCATGTAACGAATTCCCGAATATTTCAAAGTAGAATTTTACTCTCGACAAAAAAGCTACATTACTCCCCGTTCTCACTTTCGTCCGGCCCCGGACCTTGCCGTTTACGGCGTAGCCACAGTTGCAGCACCATATCCACCAGGAGCAGACCACTGACTGCCAGCAGATAGACCGTGCGCCCCTGAAAATACCCCAGACAGTTAAAGAACATGTAGAGCGCCACGACCGCCGGCAGCAGACCCCGGGTGGTGCGAACCCCGGTTTCGACCGCCTCCGGTTCATCCATGCCGGCCAGCAGGCGCGGCGCAAGATGGTATCCGATGGCCGTATCGACCAGCACCATCAGTGTGTTGATAATAAAAACCGGCAGGTGATACTGTTCCACAGTTGAAACCTTTCTTTGTTATCAGTTGTTGGTTGACGCTCTAATTGTTGTGCAACAAACTTGTTTTCTATGAATGTTGAGAGTTGCTGGCGCGGCAGCGTCTACCCCTTCCGGCTGAATCGATAGCCGACGCCCCGCACGGTCTGGAAATGGACGGGATGGGTCGGGTCGGGCTCGAAGTACTTGCGCAGCCGGACGATGAAATTGTCCAGGGTCCTGGTCTCGGTGTCGTTGGTATAGCCCCAGACCGACTGGAGCAGTTCGCCGCGCGGGATGATCGCCCCCTCTTTCTGGAAAAAGAGCGACAGCACCCGCACCTCCATCTCGGTCAGATCGATCTCGCCCTGGGCGGTGCGGGCACGGTAGGAGAGCGGAAAGACCTCGTTGTTGCCAAAGCGGTAGCCCTCTTCCACCGGATCGGGACGATACCAGGAGGAGCGCCTGAGCATCCCCTTGACCCGCAACAGAAACTCCACCAGATTGAAGGGCTTGGTCAGGTAGTCATCGGCGCCGTTCTCCAGCCCCTCCACCCGGTCGCCATCCTCGGAGCGGGCGGTCAGCATCAGGATCGGCACACGCGGATCGAGTGCGCGGATGGCCCGGCAGACCTGAAAACCGTCCATCCCGGGCAGCATGACATCCAGAATGATCAGGTCGAAGTGTTCTACCTCCAGGGATGTCAGGGCCTTTTCCCCGGTTTCGAAATGGCTGACACGGCAGCCATCCTCTTCCAGGTTGAAGCAGATGCCGCGCGCCAGATGGATCTCGTCCTCAACCAGCATGATATGTGGTTTTTCCGTATTCATAGCCATCAGACCACCGGGAGGGTAATGATAAAGGTGCAGCCCTGTCCGAGTCCACCGCTCTCCACCCGCACATTGCCGCCATAACCGCGGATGACGGTGGCAACGATGTACAGCCCCAGACCGGTTCCGCGGATATTTTCACCGGCCGGATGGACACGGTAAAACATATCGAAGACATGTTTCAACTCTCTCTGTTCCAGCCCGCGCCCTTTGTCCTGAATCGACAGCCGGACAGAGTTTCCCGACCTGGACAGCTGGACCGTTATCTCAGGGCTGCCGGGCGAATAGAGCACGGCATTTTCAAACAGGTTGCGCAACACCATGCCCATTTCTTCAGGATCAACCAGCAGCTTGATGCCCGGCTCAGCCTCCAGTGAGATGCTGCCCCCTTGGGACAGGTGGGTCCGCTCATGCTCGACGTATTCCACCAGCATGGCGCTCATGTCAGTCAGCCGTCGTTCGGCCGGCTTGCGACGCTGCTCCAGACGTGCCGCCATGAGCAGGTTATTGATCAGGTAATGCAAGCGGTCCGTATCTGCCAGCATGGTCCCTACAAAGGCATCCAGCTTGTCTCCGGCCAGCCTGCGCAGCCGGATGGTTTCCAGGTGCAGCTGGATCGAGGCCAGCGGCGATTTCAGTTCGTGGGTTACCTGGGAGATGATATCGCGCTGCTTGGCATACAGGTTGGACTGGCGGTTCCAGTAGGCGAAGATGACATACACCCCCACCAGGATCACCACCAGCAGCAGCAGCCCCTCAACCATGACGCCCCAGTTAGAGCCCCTGCCGAGCAGTTCGGGACGGTATTTCTCGGCCAGGGCCCGGAACTCGCGGTGCTTGCCGACGAACCAGTAGATCCAGAACACTACCACCGTGATCCAGACCAGCTGGATGGCGATCAGCGCCATGACGGGGTGGAATATCTTGCGCAACAGTTTCATCGGTCCTCGTGACCTGCAAATGTTTGGTGTGGCTGAAACAACCCCTGCCCCGGCACTACCGACACAGATGGAATCACTGCTGCTCAAAAAACATTGGAAATGATTAGTACCTCGGAAAAGGACTTCTAGCCTATTGATAATTCTGTTATAACCGCTGGGCGTTTGCAGCGCAATCTGAGAGTGCATCGGAGATTCGCCACACATGCCAATATACGACTTCACCAGATTACGCCGAACCATGATCATTTACCGCGTGGTCCAGACCCTGCTGCTGTTCCTGCTGATCTACGTCATCTACGTGTTCCAGAACAGGTTCGCCATGCTGGGCACTCCGGAAAAATTGATGACCAGTATCAAGATTACCATCATAGGTCAGCTGCTGGCAATCTATCCCATCTACCGTCTGGCCTGGCGGGATGCCGGCGTCGAGATCGAAGGCAGTATCACCGGTCTGAGCAAGGGAGACCTGGCCGCAGTGCGCAAGAAACGCATGCTGGGTGATCTCTGGAAGTTCAGCGCCGTGGGATTCTTCCTGGCGTTTGTCACCCTGGTGCCCGATGCAAAAAAGGCCGCCGGGGCCACCCCGGTGCTCGCCGGAATCCTTTTCTCGTTCCTGCTGATGTGTCTGAGCTACTACCAGTGTTTCAACTTCAGCGCCAAGAAACAGATGCAGCAGAACGGGTGACCTAACCGTAGGGGCGAAGCAAGTTTTGTCTGCTTCGCCCTGATTGCCGATACCACCGGGGCGAAGCAGATACGACGTTTGCTGCGCCCCTACTTCTCAACCAGCTTCCCTTTAAAAAACGCCCCCATCTTTTCAAAGACCTCGTCCGAAGCTCCCCGCACCAGCTCCGTGTCCGGCAGCGACCGCAGAAAGGTCTTGCCATAGCCCTTGGTGGTTATCCGCCGGTCCAGAATCAGTACCGCCCCGCGATCATCGCGGCTGCGGATCAGCCGGCCAAAGCCCTGGCGAAACTTGATCACGGCCTGGGGTATGGAAAACTCGCGGAATGAATCGCCGCCATTGGCCTCGACCTGTTCGGAGCGGGCCTGCTGCACCGGCTCGGTCGGCACCTGGAACGGCAGGCGGGTAATGATTACCAGCCGGAGCGCCCCACCCTTGACATCCACCCCTTCCCAGAACGAGTCGGTGCCGAACAGCACGGCATTACCTTCCTTGCGAAAATGGGCCAGCAGGGCATGGCGGCCGGCCTCACCCTGTTTGAACACCGTCAGTCCCAGCCGGGTCAGGTCCGGCATCAGGGCGGTGTGTAGCTTGCTGAGCAGGTCGTAGGAGGTGAACAGGACGAAGGCACCCCCCCCGGAGGTGCTGACGGCCCGCAGGATGCGCTCCTCCAGCGCTTCACGGAATCCGGGAGCGGTCGGCTCAGGCATGTCGTCCGGCACGGCGACGAAGACCTGGGAAGCGTAGTCGAACGGCGAGGCCAGTTGCAGCTCGCTCAGCCGTTCCGTGGGCAACAGGCCGAAACCGGTGCGCTGCTTGAGATACTTGAAATCGCCGCCGACGGTCAGGGTGGCCGAGGTGACGATAATCGTTTTCAGCCGGTCGAGGATAGTCTCCTTGACCTGTCCGGAGATATCCAGCGGAGCGGCACACAGCCGGGCCTGCACGCCCCGCTGGCCGGACGATGTTTCGATCCAGCTGCAGTACCCTTCCGGGGCGCTGATGAAGAACAGCAGTCCGTCAACCATGGCCTGCAGGCGCCCTTCGATACCGGCGGTATCCAGCAGCTGGTCGGCCAGTTTCTCCTTCAGTTTGTCGGGCAGATCACCGCAGCGGCGCACCAGGGTTCGCAGGGCCGAGGTGTAATCGCCCACGGCAGCCGCCAGGGCCTGCAAGCGCTGGCGACACTCCTGCCAGAACGGCCGGCGCTCGACCTCGGGGGTGATCCGCAGTTTGCGTTCGCGCCCCCCCTCCCCCCCGGCCTCGCGCTCCACGGCCAGCGCCAGCCAGTCCATGGTTGCCTCGGTCAGTGTGCCCACATCGTGGCTCTTGGGCAAGAGATGGCTTTCCAGCAGGGCCGACAGCTCGGTGTAGAGTGATTCCATGCTTTCGGGCAGGTCGCGGGTCAGACGGTTGGCTATGATTGTCAACAGGCCGGCTTTGGCTGCCTTCTGCGGCACGAGGCGCTGCAGCTGTTTCAGGATGGCGCCGCGCGAGATGATCAGCGACAGATGGCTGGTGGCCACATCCTCCAGGTGATGCCCCTCATCGAAGATCAGCCGCGTAAAGGGGGGCAGGATGGCCGTGGCGTCGTAACCGGTCTCCTTGCGCAGGACGATATCCGACAACAGCAGGGCATGGTTGACCACCAGGATGTTGGCTGCCGAGGCATCGCGCCGCGCCCGGTAGAAAAAGCAGCGGTTGAAGTGTTTGCATTTGGAGCGGCTGCACTGGTCGGCCTCGCAACAGACCTCTTCCCAGGTGCTGCTGCGCGGTGCAAAGGAGAGGTCGCTGCGGCAGCCATCCTGGCAGCCCTTGCTCCACTCGATGATGGCGGTCAGCTCAGCCGTGGCCTCATCGGGGAACAGCGCCGGTTCGGCTTCGGCATGCTCCAGCTTGCGCAGACAGACGTAGTTGCTGCGGCCCTTGACCAGTACCGCCTTGAACTCAACGGCGGCGTTACGGGCCAGGAAGGGGAGATCTTTTCGGATCAGCTGTTCCTGCAGATTGATGGTGTTGGTAGAGACCACCACCCGCTGGTTGTTGCGCACCGCCCACAGGATGGAGGGCACCAGGTAGGCCAGGGATTTGCCGGTGCCGGTGCCGGCTTCCACCAGCACGACCCGGTCCTGGTTGAAGGCCTCGGCTACGCTGAAGGCCATGCGCAGCTGTTCATCACGCTGCTCATAACCCTTCAGGTGCGCCATGATACCGTCCGGCGCAAATACGCGACCGATCTCATCCAGCGAAAGCAGCTCTCCTTTTTTCTCGCTGAAGGGGGTAACCACCTGATAGCAGCGGCTGCAATCGTTGTTGATGATGGCAAAGCCGATGCCCTGGTTTCCGGCCACCGAGGCGATCTCCATATCGGCTCCGGAAGGGGTCAGATCGCCGGAGGGGTGGTTATGTATCACCACATCACCACAGGCCGCTCGGGCCAGGATAGCGGGAACCGCTGTTTTTGTGCCGCGGGCAATCGCCTCGACCTCGCAGACAATGCCATCCAGATTGGTACGGCCGATAAAAAAGACCTCGTTGCCGGAGGCCTCTCCAATTTCATGACGCATCAGCAGCAGCGCATCGCCGGTAAAATAGTTATTCAAGTGGGTTACGACTCCATTGGTACGTCAGAAACAAGTGTCTGAGCTGTCAAGTGCGCTGGAAACAACCTCGTGGACACACCCGATCCGTGCAACCGGTCCGGCAGAACAGAGCGCCCGTAACCAGAGCTAGTGGATGGCGGGATGTTTTTGTCCCTTGAACTGGTTGAGTTGGGAAACTACCGCAAAATGCGTGTCGTTGAATACGAATTCCTCGTCGCGGACGTAGGCCTGGGTATAGGCATCACCCTGAAACTGGTCGAAAGTGAACGTACCCAGGATGTTGGTCGCATCCTGCTGGATATCGGATCCATTGTACTCCATGTCGATCCAGGCATGATCGAAGGTGCCTGCCGGAATACTGATTTCTCCGGTGACTATGCGAACCGCCGACGAAGGCATGCCAAGCGCACGGTACAGACTGGCGAGCAACGCTGCCTTGCCCAGGCAGCTGGCCCGCCCGGCGACAAGGGTCTCTCCCGGACTGATGGCGGGCTGGGCAGGGTCATCCCGTACGCGATCCCTGACATAGGCATAGGCATTTTGCGGCGTCTTCAACTCGGCTGCCAGGTCGCGTACCCGCTGATCTTGCCGGTCGATGAGTCCCATCAGATCCTGCGGGTGATTGACCAGCAGATCGTCGAAAGAACCGCGAGCCTGATCTCGCGAGTGTCCGTAGTAATAGCCGCTGGTAAAAACCGCAGTCACTGCCACGCATATCAGAATCACCCTGCGTATGATAACTTTATTCAGCATGCCGCTGCTCCCATTGTACTCGACGGTTCAGTCAAGTAGCAACCCTGCCAGACCCGCTCCCAGAATGACCAGCATCGGACTGACCCGGGTCCATTTGAACATCGCGAAACCGGCCGCCAGAATGATATAATCCCGCACCCCGGCCAGCGAAGAAGCCCCCAGATTACAGGCGGCGGCCGCCACCAAACCGACCACCGCCGGCAGCAGACCATCCAGGGTATTTCTGATCATGTCGATATTTTTCAAACGGGTATAGTTACGACCGATGATCAGCATCAGAACAACACAGGGCATGAAGATAAAGACCGTGGCCACCAGTCCGCCCAGGAAACCGCCGGATCGAAAGCCGGTGAAGGTGGCCAGCATGGCCAGCGGGCCGGGTGTCAGCTGCGAGAGCGCCAGGCCGTCCAGAAACTGCCGCAGGGTCAACCAGCGGTACTGCTCCACCATGATGTGGTTGAGCAGCGGGATCAATACATAGCCGCCACCGACAAAGATCAGACCGATGCGGAAGTAGATCCAGGCCAGGGTGAGCAGGGACACCATCAGCAGCACCTCCGGCGATAGATGTTCATCCCCAGCGACCAGGCGGCGGCCGCCAGCAGGACCCAGGCCGCATTGAGCTTGAAAAAGACCGTGGCCGCAAAGGCGGCCAGAGCGATCAGGCCACTGCTGACGTCCTTGATCTGCTTGCGCCCCATGTCGATCGCCACGACCACGATCAGGCCGATGACGACCGGGTTGGTTCCTTTGAGGGCGGCTTGCAACTGGGGCAGCTTATGGTAGGTGAAGTAGAGCCAGGAGAGCAATGACACCAGCAGGAAGGAGGGCAGGATAAAGCCGACTGCGGCGATGATGCCGCCCCGGATGCCGCGCAGGTGGTGGCCGATGAAGGTACAGGTGTTGAGGGAGAAGGGCCCCAGTATCTGACCGAAGGCCAGACCATGCAGGAACTCTTCGCCGCCGAGCCATTGTTTCTCCTGGACGCAGACCCGTTCGATCAGCGCGACAATGGCCATGCCGCCGCCGAAACCGGTCAGGCCGATCTTGGCGAAGGTCTGAAATATCTCTGCCAGGGTAACTTTTTTTTCGCGGTTGGGCATGCTGCAGTTATAGCAGCGCTGCCATCGTATCGGCAAGGGAGAAATGATTGCCTGAGGCTGGCTCTCCATGATACATATAACATTCCGGCCGTTACCACGTTAGCCGCCTGACAAACAGGATACATGCGTTGACGAATAGATGGGACGGCCCCCAAAACGGATACAACGATTTCCAGCCTGCTATAGGAGCCCAGCATGTCCTTCCGAACCATCGAATGGCGCGACGACACCGTTATCATGATTGACCAGACCCGCCTGCCGGGCGAAGAGATCTACAACACCTACAGCGATTTCAAGGCGGTGGCCGAAGCCATCCGGGGCATGATCATTCGTGGCGCACCGGCCATCGGCGTGGCAGCGGCCATGGGGATTGCCCTGGGGGCCCGGGACATCATCGCCGATACGCATGATTCCTTTTTCCGCCAATTGGAGAACGTCTGCGACGTCATGGCCCGGACCCGCCCCACGGCGGTCAACCTCTTCTGGGGCATCGAGCGCATGAAGCGGGTCGCCGAAGCCAACCGTGACAAGAAATTGCCGCAGATCAAGGACATTCTTAAAAAGGAAGCCATTCGCATCGAGGAAGAGGACCAGACCATCTGCCGCAACATCGGCAAATGGGGCGCCACCCTGATCCCGGAAGGGGCCAGCGTCCTGACCCACTGCAATGCCGGCGGTCTGGCCACGGCCGGTTACGGTACCGCCCTGGGGGTGATTCGGGCCGCCCACGAGGCCGGCAAGAACATCCAGGTATTTGCCGATGAGACCCGCCCCTGGCTGCAGGGGGCGCGTTTGACCGCCTGGGAGCTGATGAAAGCCGGCATACCCACCACACTGATATCCGACAATATGGCCGGTTTTTTCATGAGCCGCGGCGAGATCACCTGCTGCGTGGTCGGGGCCGACCGTATCGCCGCCAACGGCGATACGGCCAACAAGATCGGCACCTATTCCGTGGCCGTTCTGGCAAAGGAGAACAACATCCCCTTTTATGTGGCAGCCCCCGTGTCCACCCTGGACCTGACGCTCAGCGACGGCAGCAAGATCCCCATTGAGGAACGCCCGGCCAGCGAGGTGACCCACATCAAGGGCATCGCCATTGCCCCCGCGGGGGTGACGGTGCGCAACCCTTCCTTCGATGTCACACCCGCCCGCTACATCAGCGCCATCATCACCGAGAACGGCATCGTAAAAGCCGACTATCTCTCTGGATTGCGCAGAATCACAGGCAGCTGACATGCATGTTGAACGATTCTCCCAGGAATTCAATCGCATCATGGCCATTGAGGACGCTGTCGAGCGCGCCGGTGAGCTGGCCCAGTTCCTGGAAAGTCACAACTATCTGTACGGCGCACGGTCCGCCGAAAACATCCTGCTGGTTCAACAGCTCTTTCCGATTGAAACCCTGCACCGCGTCCTGGTGTGTTCACTGATGACCCCATCGCCCGACATGGCGCTCAACAACTTTGAGCGCCTGACGGGTGTTATTGCGCAGGCCGATCTTGCGGAAGCCGCCCACCGCAAAAAACGGCTGACCCAGTTTCTGCTGCTGTGCGGCTCTTCACCCTTTCTGGTCAATCTCATCTACAAGACCCCCGCTCTCTTCCGCTGGCTGTTCCTGGAGAACGCCGTCGATCTGGGTCGTTCGGCCGGCGACATGCTGGCCGAACTGCGCCGTCAGGTTGTTGGTCAGCCCGATTTTGCCGCTTTGCAGAAGATCCTGCGGGACTTCAAGCGGGCCGAAATCCTGCGCATCGCAACCCGCGATCTGAATGGACTGGCCCCCCTGGAGGAGGTCACCGCTGAACTCTCCAGCCTGGCGGCGGCTTCTCTGCAGGTGGCCTGCGAAATCTGCCGTCAATGCCTGGTCCGCGATCACGGCATCCCCCTGCTGCAATCCGATAACGGGCGGCGCGAAGCAGCAATGACCGTCATCGGCATGGGCAAACTCGGCGGCAATGAGCTCAATTTTTCCTCTGACATCGACATCATCTTCTTCTACGAATCCGACAACGGCGAAACCAGTGGCATCGGCAACAACCCCGGCGTCAAAAAAGGGGTTATCTCCCTGCACGCCTTCTTCAACAAGCTGGGAGAGATGGTCAGCAAGGCCCTGTCCCAGGTCACCGAGGACGGATTCGTCTTCCGGGTCGATGTCGGACTGCGGCCGGAGGGCAAATCCGGTGACATGGCGGTATCATTGCGATCAGCCGAGATCTACTATGAATCCTGGGGTCAGTCCTGGGAGCGCACGGCCATGCTCAAGGCGCGACCGGTGGCCGGCTCGCTGGAGCTGGGCGAGCAACTGCTGAAGATGCTGCAGCCATTTGTGTACCACAAGTACCTCGACTACAACCTGATCGAGGACATGAAACACATGAAACAGAAGATCGATGCCTCGCTGGCACGCTCCATGGAGGGTGAAACCAACCTCAAGCTGGGGCGGGGGGGGATCCGGGAGATCGAGTTTTTCATCCAGGCCCTGCAGCTGGTGTACGCCGGCAAGAATCCCAAGCTGCGGGAGCGCAACACCTTAAAATCGCTGGAGACCCTGCTCGCCGCCCGCCTGATCTCCCCGGAAGACCATCGCATGCTATCCGATGCCTACCGTTTCCTGCGTACGGCCGAGCACCGCATCCAGGTAGTGCAGGAGCGCCAGACCCACAACCTGCCAACCAAGGAGGATGAAATCCTGGCCTTGTCACGGCGATGCGGTTTTCTGCGCACAGGCGGCCTCGAACGCTTCCGCGAGGTCCTGGAAGGGCATCGCGGAAATGTCTCGGCCATCTATGGCAACCTGTTCCACACCCGCGACGAGAAGCTGCAACACGAAGCAGACCCGGAGGTGCTCTTCTTTCTGGATCATAAGGCCGATGCGGATCTGGTCAAGGATATGCTGGCTGAACGGCGTTTTGAGGATGTGGATCGAGCCTATGACAACCTGCTGTCGCTCCGCAATGGCCCGGTAAAAGCAAATCTGACCGAGCGCAGCCGGCGGCTGCTGGCAAAGATATCGCCACTTCTGTTGCAGGAGATATTCACATCTCCTGACCCGGATTTGGCGCTGACAAACCTGGAGCGCTTCCTGGCCATGATCGGTACCCGTTCATCCTATTACGCCCTGCTGGCCGAAAACCGGGAGACACTCAAACTGCTGGTGTCGCTGTTCGGCATGTCCGAGTTCCTGTCCAAAATCCTGATCGGGCATCCGGAGCTGCTGGACAGCCTGGTAGCCCGTAGCGATGCCGTCATCCTCAAATCCAAGGAAGATCTCGCCAGAGACCTGGCCAGCCAGCTGGAACAGACCGAATATTTCGAGGAGCAGCTCGACGTACTGCGCAGGTTCCGCAACGAGGAGTTTCTGCGTATCGGCTTGAATGATATTCACGGCAAACTGGGACAGAGCGAGATCACGAGCCAGTTGAGCGTGCTGAGCGAGGCCTGCCTCGATGCAGCCTTCCGGCTGGCGGTACAGGAACTGAAGCGTTTCGGAACACCGACCTACCTGGCGGATGGCACTCAGAAACCAGCCAGCCTGGCCGTGATCGGCATGGGCAAACTGGGTGGTGGCGACCTCAATTACCACTCCGACCTGGATATCATCTTCGTTTACGACCACCAGGGCATGACCACCGGTGACAAGCAGGTCTCCAACCATGAATATTTCGCCAAACTGGCCCAAAAGGTCATCTCCATCCTGACCATGCAGACCCGCGAGGGGTACGTGTACAAGATCGACACCCGCTTGCGCCCATCGGGCAATGCCGGCCCATTGGTCACCTCGCTGGACTCCTTCCTGCATTACCACCGCAAAGAGGCGCAGATCTGGGAGCGGCAGGCCCTGACCAAAGCCCGCGTTGTTCTGGGCGACCGGGTCCTGGCCTTCCAGCTGCATGAGGTTATCCGCCAGGCCGTCTACGGTGCATCCATCGACGATGATGGCCGCCAGGAAATCAACCGGCTGCGCATGCGCATGGAACACGAACTGGCCAAGGAAACCACCGGTAGTTACAACATCAAGACCGGACGGGGCGGCATGGTCGATGTCGAGTTCGCCGTGCAGTACCTGTTGCTCAAATACGGCTGCCGTTTTCCGGAATTGCGTACAACCAACACCATTGTTGCCCTCAAGGAGATTCGCACGCTGGGGCTTTTGACCGACAACGATGCCGAGGCGTTGTTAACCGGCTACAAGTTCCTGCGAAAACTGGAGAACCGCCTGCGCATCATCCATGATTACTCGGTCAACGACCTGGGTGGTTCAAGAAACTATATCAATAAGCTGGCGCTGCGGTTGGGATACGATCCAAAGCTGAAGAATCCCGGGGCAAGCCTGATCTGCGATTATGAGGAAACGACCGGCAGGATCCGTGATTGTTACGACCGTATTTTAGCAAGTTAGAAAACATTTTCGGCGGCTTTGGGAAGTTCGGCGCTTATCCTGTTGAGAAGAACGAGAGGAGGGAATACGAATGAACATTCGCAAGAAGTTTCTGGACTATGAATACGAAGAGGTCCTGGACACCAAGACCCGCGAGTTGATCCGGGTCGGTTGCGCCATTGCCGTGGGGTGCCCCACCTGACTGAAGAAACACTTCGCGGTCGCGAAGGAAGCCGGGGCAACTGTTGCGGAATTGCGTGAAGCGGTCGCCTACGGCATCATCGCCCCATCGGGGCGGGCCAAGAATTTTGCACTGGCCATGCTGGACGAGGTGGAGGAGTAGCTCTGCTGATGCTGTCGTTTCGAGCTTGGGTAGCGGCTTCATCGCGTAACCCAACAGCATAGATGTACGCACCAGCGAGATGTCGCGTTGAAATTTGCAGCGCGATCTGCGAGACAAAAATGATAGTAAAGCAACAAAGCAAGCCCTGATACCACTCTCGTGAGGCCATTACGTTACGCAGCAATGCGTAACGAGGACAATCGACACGGCCACCTATTGCCCACCCTGGATGACAGCTGAGTTTTTTTGCCCGTTCAACCTTTCCGATTCTTATCTGCAAGAAAGCGGTACAGCGGGATCGGCATGAACTGCTGCCCAATTCTCCGGGCCAGAAAGGCAGCGACCATGAACGGAATAATGAGGATATGCTCGTCGGTCATCTCCATGATGATGATCACTGCCGTGAGGGGAGCTTGAATAACGCCGGAGAAGAAAGCCACCATGCCAAGCAGCGCACATACCTTGAAATTCGCAAACTGGCATAGTTTTGCCACGCTGAACCCCAAACCGGCACCAATCGACAGGCAGGGTGAAAAAATACCTCCGGCCATCCCGGATAAATACGACAGAACCGTTGTAAAGAACTTTTCCAGGCCAAAGAAAAGCGGCCATTTTTCAAGCGATGAATTTTCCAGAAAGGATCGTGTGATCTCATATCCCGAACCTGCAGTGGCTCCGCCGCTCAGGAGCCCTACTCCAGAGCAGAGGATTCCGCACAAAAGCGCTTTCTTCCAACCTTGGCTCGGGAGATGCATCAGTTCCGGGTAAGCCAGCAGACGAGCGAAAAGGCCGCCGAACAGCCCCCCAACAACGCCCAGGATCAGGGTTTCTGGTATGAGAGCGGCCGAGGAGCTTAACATGCTGGGATGTCCGAAATAGAGGTAATTCCCGGATAGCGCCATAGTGACGATACCCGAAAGTATGACGGCAAGCATGATCATTTCCCTGAATTGCCCGAGCAAGCCTTCCGTTATTTCTTCGATGGCGAAGGTGATTCCGGCCAGCGGCGCATTGAAGGCCGCAGCGACTCCTGCTGCAGCTCCCGCTGTCAAAAACGATTGAAAGTCGGCGTGGGGGAGGAACTTTCGGGTAACACGCCCAGACCAGGCAAAGATTGAAGCCGCGATCTGGACGGTTGGACCTTCGCGCCCGATAGATGCGCCGCCTAATATCCCAAGAACGCTCGAAATCGTTTTTACGACTGCGGTTCGTATGGAAACCAGCGAACTCCGCCATGGCGGGTCGTCATGATCACCATCATGTGCGTGATCGATCACCTCAAGAACCTGCGGGATCCCGCTGCCTTTTGCATCCGGCCCGTATTTCTCCACAACCAAGGTGGCGGCAACAAAAAGCGCCGGTGTTCCGAGCGCCACCCAGTACGGGTACGCATGGACGAGCGAGAAGTAAAAATCCTGCGCCACTCCGATCAGACGCGCATAAAGCACCGCAGTTACGCCGACGAGAGCAGCAGCACACCAGATTGTAATCTGGAGATACGTTCTTTGGCGAAATTTCATGTATCAGATTCCTGTCACAACATTTTGAATTTCACATCATGCCCCGGACACAGCCGCCGAATTTTCACATTTAATCAATGGCTTACCTGAAGATATGGCAAAAGGCATCTGGAAAAATCCAGGACGCGTTACGGTCCGTGGTTTCGAAACACATCCTTCAGGGTTGCAAAGGCGGGACAAGTGCCGGACAACAGTTGACGGGACCTCCAGTAAGCTGTGTCGAAGTTGCTAGGATTTCGACAGCTCCGGCTCTTCAACCAGGAGAATCTGGCTCAAGGCCTCATCGATCTTGCGCACGTCAACGGTGGTGTTAAAGCAGGGGCCGAAGGGACGGTCGTTGAGGATACCGATGACCGGCAGGGGATAACAATCCTTGATACCGGAGGTCAGATCACGCTCGCAGGCCACCGCCAGCACCAGCTTGGGGCGTTTTTCTACGATGACCTTGCGAGCCAGGGTGCCGCCGGTGGCAACGGAGATGTCGATATTGTACTTGCGGCTGATTTCCACCAGGCCCTTGATGTCGCAGCGGCCACACAGCACGCACTTGTTGATGTCACCGGTGACCTTGATCTCGCAATCAAACAGCTGGATGCAGTGCGGCAGAAGCACCAGGACACGATCCGGGCTGATTTTCTGGCGCTGGGAAATGACCAGACTGTTGTTCATGGCGATAAACGACTGACGGATTGCGTCCTTGTCAAGCCCCATCATACGGCCGACGGACTCGATCACCGGCAGCAGGAATTTGATCACCACCAAGCGCATGAAGCGGGTAAAGAAGATATCCTTGCCCAGTGCGGTTGTCAGGACCAGCAGGCCGGTGCCCAGAATGGCCAGGCCGGAGAGTACTGCCATGATAATGCCGACTATGTGAGGCAGGTCGGGATGGATGTTCGCCAAACCGCGATTGGGGACCCACCAGGCCATAAAAATCAGCCCGACCAGGATCAGACACGTCAAACCCATCAAGGATATGAAAAGCCGCTTGCGAGGCGGAGAATACTTTTCTTCCGGCGTGCTCATAGTATGGCGCCTTTGTCCTGGTCGCTGCCAAGCAACGTCCCCGCTGAGATAGAGAACCCTGCCAGGAAACTGGCGGCATCGAGCCGCTTTTTCCCCGCCAGCTGCATCTCTTCGATAATCAGGCTGCCGGTCAGACAGGCCACCTCAAGCCCTTTTTTATCGGACCTCAGCACCTGACCGGGGAGACCGCTGGCCGTTCCGACCCTGGTGCGATACATCTTGAGCACCTGGCCGTCCAGGACGGTGTAAGCCCCCGGCCAGACCAGCAGACCGCGCACCAGGTTGTGGATGGTGCGGGCATCACGGTACCAGTTGACCTGGCCGTCTTCCTTCTTCAGCAGCGGGGCGTAACAACTCCGGGTATCATCCTGCGGCTGCGGCACAATGGATCCGGCGGCCAGCCCGTCCAGGGTTTCGGACAGGAGTTCCGCACCCATGATCGACATACGGTCATGCAGCGACACAATGTCTTCGTCCTGATCGATGGGTGTTGTTTGCTTGAGCAGCATCGGCCCGGTATCCAGACCGGCATCCATCAGCATGGTCGTGACACCGGTTTCGGTCTCGCCATTGATCAGGCACCAGTTGAGTGGCGCGGCGCCACGATAGCGTGGCAGCAGCGAGGCATGCACATTGATACAGCCCTGGGGGGGGATGTCCAGCAACACCTGGGGGAGGATCTGGCCAAAGGCCACAACGACGATCAGATCGGGATGCAACCTTCTCAACTGTTCGATAACATCAGGGTCGCGGACCTTGAGTGGCTGGTGCACCGGAATGCCGTGTTTGAGAGCCAGCTCCTTGACCGGCGGGAACATCATTTTCTGCCCTCTTCCCTTGGGCCGGTCGGGCTGGGTGACCACCGTCACAACCTGTTCACCTCGGTCAATCAGCTTCTGCAGGGCAGGACAGGCAAATTCGGGTGTCCCCATGAAGATCACACGCCGAGCGGTCATGGACAGCCCTCGTTTGATTCAGCCATCCGGCGGGCTCTGCGCTGGAACAGATCGCGTTTGAGCGGCGAGAGATGGTCGACAAACAGGATGCCGTCCAGATGATCGATTTCGTGTTGGAAGGCAATGGCCAGGAGCTCTTCCGCCCGCCAGGTACGTTCATTACCGGCCAGATCGAGACCCTTGACAACTACCCGGGCATGACGTCGAACGTTGGCCGCATATTTCGGCACGGACAAACAGCCTTCTTCTTCGTAGGCTTCGCCTTCGGCATGGACAATTACCGGATTTATTGCCACAATCAGATCAGGGGTCTCCTCATGTGCAGATACGTCGATGACGATGACGCGCTGATGCACACCGATCTGCGGCGCCGCCAGTCCAATACCGGGGGCATGGTACATGGTATCGGCCATATCCTGCACCAGTTCGCGGATGGCGTCGTTGATAACAACCACGGGAGCAGACTTCTTTTTAAGCTCGGGATTGGGGTAGGTAAGGATGGCGCGGATCATGGTCTTCCTTGCAGCAAGAGTTCTTTGGTACCCAAATCATAGTCGCAACTGTTGTAAAAATCAATTTCATCTTTGGAGGCCGCCATGACTGAGCGGGTTGCAGAAATCAGCAGGAGCAAGGCGCCAGGCAAAAAAAACGCAACCGACACACCCCTGAAGCATGAAAAAAGCCCGCGGCATACAGATGAAGCCGAGCATGACAGCATAGATATTTCGGAGGAGGCACGGGATAGGGCTGCCGGGAGAAAACGCGGAAACATTCTCGATTATCTCAAACAAGTATCTTCATGACCCCGACCAGCAGGAGTCAGTCGGCTACGATTATATTTTCTGGTTGCTTCGTTCACGAGAGTCCCTATCAACTGAAGAAACTCTTGTCCTGATCGTAGGCAACCGTGATGTTTTCCAGCAGAGCCTCAATACGGGCCTCATCCAGATTCAGCAGTCGGGCCGGAACGGTCTCGTGAAGCAGCAGTTCATCATCCGGCTCGCGCACTCCGATCCCCAACTTATGGCAAAACAGGTTGGCAAGCCCCACGACGCAGGTCAGTCGCACCTGGTAGGTGTCCTCATCTTCGGCAAAATCGAAGCTATGGTGTTTGAGAACGGCCTGCATGAGTATTGCAGGGAAATTCCACTTCTTTATGACCAGCCCCCCAACTTCGGCATGGTTATATGAAAACACCAGCTCTTCGGCCTCCAGAAACGACATGCCCTCATTATAACATTTCTGTACAACAACCTGAAATTGCTGGTTATCCAGGCTATTCAGAATGATTTTGCCGATATCATGAAACAGGCCGCCCAAAAAGGCCTCCTCCTCGTTTACCAGCCGGGTGTTGTTGGCGATGACACGGGCCGCCAGACCCGCGCCAAAGGAGTGTTCCCAAAGCATCTTCTCGGTAAGTCCATAAGGCTTGTATACCTGCTTGACCGACGCCGCCACGACCAGGCTTTTCAGGGTGCTGAATCCAAGCACCATAATGGCGTGCGACAGGGTTTGAATCTGGCGTTGACAACCATAAAACGATGAGTTGGATATCTTCAAGACTCGGGCCGCAACGGCCGGGTCTGACGCGACCACCTTGGCAAGTTCTTCAGCAGATGCACTCTCGCTTTCGATTAGTTGCATAACCTTGGTGGCGACCACCGGTATGGTCGGCAGGTCACTGGCAGACATGATCATCGACTCAAGTTCTTTATTCATCCTCAACTCCCTCTTGTTACCGCAGCCCTTTAATCGGTTCAGATGCTATTTGTCTGAGGCGGTTCCGCCATAAAATATCTTCATCACCGTTACGCATCCTGTCTATCAGGACCGGAGCAGACAGCCCCCCCTGGTAAACGCATGAATCCCGTCTATCGGGGTTCGATCGGCTCTCTCAAGCAGCCGGCATTATCTCACACTGTGATAAATAATCAAGGGCTTCGCCTAAATAATTGAAACTTTGTCGGATGGTATGTATAATCACCAGCCACTATCGCGCCAATCAAGGGAAAAAATATGCAGAAAACTTGGACATATCTGATGTTGCTTTGCGCCGCTCTCCTGTTGACCGGGTTCAGCTGGGGATTTGGCGGTGACCAATGCAAGGATGCATTAAAATTGGCAGGGGGGCTTCAAACCCAGCGAGATGAAGCGCAGCTCCGCCAGACTGAGGCAAAAATTCTTTCCATCTGCCCTGATGGCGGCGCAGGACACTTTGTTTCGGCATTACAGCTCGAACGAGTCGGCAATCTTGACGGCGCCATCAGTGAATATCGCAAGGCATTGCAACAGGAGCCCGCATTTGCTCTGGCCAGCGGCAACCTTGGACTGCTCTATGCTCAGAAGGGCATGAATGATGAAGCCATGGTCGAATTGACCCGCGGACTTTCCGCGGTGCCCAATCCCAAATACCATAAGGTCTTGGCCCGTATTCTGGCAGATCGCAAGGTCTACCCCCTGGCGATTTACCATTATAATGAGGCCGCGGGCGAACTGACACACGATGCAGAGGTATTCACCGGTCTGGCAGCCGCCTACGCCGCCAGCGGACAACCCGACAAGGCGCTGGAGGAGTATAACCGGGCGTTGACCATTGACCCCAATTCTGAAGCAGCATCCGTCGGCATAGCGGCCATCCATATCGCGCGCAACGAACCGGACAAGGCCCTGGAGTTTCTTAAAAAGGCTGAGGTGGGCAATCCCAATAGCCGCGAGATACACCTGATGATGGCCTCTGTCTATGAAAAAAAGGGCGATGCCAAGTCAGCTGAATACCAGTCCCTGCTGGGTGGAAAGCCCAAAACCGCCATCAGTGTTCCTACGAAGCTCGATGCGATGCGAGAGAGCACTCTTAGTGGCGACCCGGTCAAGGATATAGAAACGATTAAAATTGCCATCAAGGAGAATCCGCGTTCGGCAACGCTCTACGGAAAACTCGGCAACCTGTATCGCTCTGCCGGCAAGGATACTGAAGCGATTGCGGCCTACAAAGAGGCCAGTCATCTCAACAGCAACAACTCTGAAGATTACCTCAATCTGGGCATCCTTCTCGAAAAGCGCTCTCAGCTGGACGAAGCCGCGGTCGCTTACAAGCAGGCCATTCGTGTCAAACCTGACAACGCGGATGCCCATCTGCGTCTGGCAGACCTGCGCAACAGCCGCGGCCTGTATCAGGAGGCGGTCACACATTACGGCGAATTCCTCAGACTGAAGCCTGACAGCCCTGACATTCAGCTCAAACTGGCACGGATTTTTGTTCGCAACAAGGAAAATGGCCTGGCCATTGAGGCCTACACCGCCTTTCTGAAACACTCTCCCAACAATATCGAAGCCAACCGCGAGATAGCTGCCTTATACCGAGCCAAGGGCATCTATGACAAGGCCGTGGAACATTACACCAAGGTACTGGCACAACAGAAGGACGACATGGACACCCGGAATGCCCTGGTTTCCATTTACGTTAAAAACAAACAGTATGATCAATTAACCGAGTTGCTTAAAGGGACGGCAGAACTGTTTCCCGACGATCCCAACAACCACTACAAACTCGGGCTGATCTACGAATTCAAAAAAGACTACGAAAACGCTATTGCCGCCTATAAAAATGCACTTGTGCATAAACCCGACCATGCCCGCTCTCTCAATGCACTGGGTCGAATCTATATGAAAACCGGACGAATCAAAGAGGCCAAGGAGATGCTCGAGGCCGCCCGAAAGGCGGATCCCAACCTGGAAGAAGCCGCTGTGTTGCTCAACAATATCCGCGACGACTTTAACCCCGAGCCACACAAAATCGTCAAACACAAGAAGGGCAAATCCAAAAAATACAAAAAATCCAAGAAAAGCAAGAAAAGTAAAAAAAACAAGAAGGGCAAAAAAGGTTCAAAGGCCTCGAAGTCCGGCAAAACTGCTCACAAGAAATCGGCCACAAAGAAAAAATAACCATAGTCGCGATCCGAGGACACGCACAACTACAACTACAAAATCTTTGCAGACTGTTTCAGACCACCAGGTTCCCTCATGACTGAACTCAGCAGCACGCCGCTCTATTTTCCCCATACAATCCAGATAGGCGCCCAACACTGGCGCTCCCTCGATCTGGGGACGCTTTCGCGCCAGATCACTGATCACTCCATCCCCGACATCATTTTCTACCGCCAACTATCGCTGAGAATCAACCGGCGACGGCCGGCCGGAAGCCCCTTCGTACATGCCGGCCAACTCAATATGTATGCCACGTTGCTCAAGGTTTACTACCATCTGATCGAGGTCATGGCGGCGGAACAGGTACCGGATGTGCTGTTGGACGCGCTGAAGCGCTCCGGCCATGATCCTGAGGATGCTGTCACAGCTCGGACCATCGATATTTTTGTGGAACACTTTCCTCCTGGAGGACTCCCTCCGGTTGAAGGCCAGCAATGGCTCCATGCGTCAACGACCGGTTCGTCACGCCGGCGGGAAGTCCTTCGCGAGCTTCTGTTACTGCGTCTGGCAGCTGAAAACCCCGCTCTCGACAATTTCCGTGAGATCCTTGACGATCAGCAATTGGCGGCCTCAGCTCCTGCCTATCCGCAACTGGCTGCAGACATGGAACTGGCGCTGTCCCGCAGCCCGCTTCTACCGGGCTTGGAGATGACACTGGCGGCTGCATTGCGGGCGCCGATCCTGGCCAGCCCGGATTCGCTCTCCGGACAGGTGGGTTTCATCCGTGAACAGTGGAGTACGCTGCTGCCTGCGGAATTGCTGGAGGAGCTGCTGGTCTCCTTCGACATCCTGCTGGAGGAAGAAAGGGAGTGGGGCGGAGCGGGCGAACCGGGACCACCGCCGGTGCTGGAATTCGGCCGGGCGGACAGGGCTGGAGGCGGAGGGGCGGCCGCTGGCCATGCAGGCGGCAGCTCAATCTTTGGCGGCTATGAGTATCCCGAATACGAGCACTTTTCGACAGATGCCGACTGGATGTCCAATGTAGTCCTGATGGCCAAGATGGTCTATGTCTGGCTGCATCAGCTCTCGAAACAGTATGCACTGCCTATTACCCGCCTTGATCAGATCCCGGACGCCGAACTGGATCGCCTGGCAGGCCGGGGTTTCACCGGGCTGTGGCTGATCGGTATCTGGGAACGTTCGCCGGCATCCCAACACATCAAACAGCTGTGCGGCAATCCCGAGGCCATCGCCTCGGCCTATTCGCTCTACGATTATGAGATAGCGGCCGATCTGGGCGGCTGGGCAGCACTGCACAATCTGAAGACACGGGCAGCTCAGCGCGGCGTACGGCTGGCCAGCGACATGGTGCCCAACCATACCGGCATCTATTCACGCTGGGTCATGCAGCACCCGGACTGGTTCGTCCAGACCGACTACCCGCCCTTCCCCACCTACCAGTTTAACGGCGAGGACCTCTCCTGTTCCGCCGACGTGGTTATTCAGGTAGAAGACGGTTATTGGACCAAAACCGACGCCGCGGTTGTCTTTCGCCTGATCCAACGCGATACGGGCCGTATCCGCTATATCTACCACGGTAACGACGGCACCACGATCCCCTGGAACGATACGGCCCAGCTCAATTACCTGATCCCCGAGGTGCGCGAGGCGGTCATCCAGACCATCCTGCACGTGGCCCGCAGCTTCCCGATTATCCGCTTCGATGCTGCTATGACCCTGGCCAAGAAACATTTCCAGCGACTATGGTTCCCGGTGCGCGGGTTGGGAGGCGGCATCCCTTCCCGCGCCGGACACGGCATGAGTCGCGAGGAATTCGATGCCGTTTTCCCGACCGAATTCTGGCGCGAGGTAGTTGACCGCGTGGCGCTCGAGGCGCCGGGCACCCTGCTCTTGGCCGAAGCCTTCTGGCTGATGGAAGGCTATTTCGTCCGGACCCTCGGAATGCACCGGGTCTACAACAGCGCTTTCATGAATATGCTCAAGCAGGAGGAGAACGCCAAATACCGCCAGACCATCAAGAATGTACTGGAATTCAACCCCGAGATACTCAAGCGCTTCGTCAATTTCATGAACAACCCGGACGAAAAGACCGCCGTCGAGCAATTCGGCCGCGAAGGGAAGTATTTCGGGGCCTGCGTACTACTCGCAACCATGCCGGGACTGCCCATGTTCGGCCACGGCCAGATCGAGGGCTACCACGAAAAATACGGCATGGAATACAAACAGGCCTACTGGAATGAAGAACCTGACGGCCACCTGATCTGGCGGCATGAGCAAAACATATTTCCGCTGCTGCGCTGCCGCGGACTCTTTTCCGGCTCGGAAAACTTCATGCTGTACGATTTTTTCGCCGGCGACACCGTCAACGAGGACGTATTTGCTTATTCCAACCGGCTCGGCGAACAGCGCGGCCTGGTGTTATATCATAACCGCTACGCGACTACCGCGGGATGGGTGCGAGAGTCCGTAGCGTACGCAACAAAGGGCAACGGCGACGACCCGGAATTGCGCCACAGCACCTTGTCCGCAGCATTGCATCTGGTTGATGACAGCCAGGTGTATTACAGCTTTCGTGATCATACGCTCGGGCAGGTCTTCCTGCGCAACAGCCGGGAACTGTCTGAAAAAGGACTCTACGCCGAACTGGGTGAATACGAATTCCATGTATTTACCGACTTTTGCGAAATCAGGGAGGATGCGGAGGGGAGCTGGGGTCGGCTCTGTGAGGCCCTGAATGGGCGTGGCGTCAGTAACCTCAACGATGAGCGCACACAGCTGCAACATGCCGAACTGAATGCTGCCTTCCGGGCGGTACTGGAACAAAGCCCGGGGGCCATAGACCGCCCGGCAGCCTTTACAAAGAGCCTCGGCCCCGCTGTTCGCCGTTTTTTAACCGTTCTCGGCGTGACCGCTGTAAACCAGCGCGCTGTTATGGCGGAGATAGCGGTCTGCCTGTCATTCCTGACCATGCTGAAAACGGTCAAGCCAACGGCAAAAGCGGCCAGGAAGATGCTCCGCAGAACAACAGAGCTCCTGGGCATACCCGGTGGCGCCCAACTGCTGCTGGCGTGGCTGCTGCTCAAGGACAGGCCAATGGGACTGGTCAGATATGGACTCGATTACAGCCTGAAACAATCCGCAGGATTCGATTCCCTTTCCGCAGGATACCGGGCAGCTCTACTGTTCCAGGTATTGTTGGCCAGCGAAATGGTAAATCGGCACGATCTCGCCGCACAGGTTGAAAGCTCTTTGGCAACAGCTGCCGGACGGGAGTTTCTGCAGGTACACGAAAGCGGGGGAGTAGAGTGGTTCAACAAAGAACGCTACGAGGAGCTGCTGGAGTGGTTTTCGATCATTACGTTCATCGCATGTGCTGCGGACAATCCAAGCGGGCGCTCGATTGCAACCCGGCTGGGTCGTCTGGCAGCCGAGAACACACGCCTGATCGAACTGGCGATTCTCGCCGGTTATCGCACAACGCTGCTGTTACGCCTTCTGAGGCCGGATGAGAAAACAGCTGGGGCCAGACACGTCATCAAACCTGCAAGGAAGAAAACGGAAGCTCAAGGCTCTGTTCGAGCACAGTCGCCAAAAATTCCGGACACTAAAATATCCCGCTGAACCGGCTCCACTTCCGGCGCTGTTCAGGGATTGTCCGCATCTCCATCAGACTCTGCACCCATTGAATATCAACGGTGCTTGCCGACTGCCCGGCCGATGCGACGGCAACATCGGTTAAAACAGTGA
The DNA here is from genome assembly GCA_021780495.1 of Deltaproteobacteria bacterium. Taxonomy (GTDB): domain Bacteria; phylum Desulfobacterota; class Desulfuromonadia; order Geobacterales; family Pseudopelobacteraceae; genus CAIPTY01. The sequence goes on along the minus strand of JAJXYO010000011.1, from coordinate 8,865 downwards.
AAACTTGATGTATTTGCGGGGTTGCTCCTTAACGTCTTTGATCAGCGCATCCACATCATCCACCATCCGGTTCATGCGCTCGTAGAGCTCCTTATCATTCACCAGCCGACCAGCCGACCCCTCGCCATTATTAACCTTAACGACAATACTCTCGACTGATTTTAATGAGTTATCCGCACGGGTAAGTAGTGAAAGCCCCTTGTCGTAAAACGCCCGATCGTTGATCAGCATCCCAAGGGTACCGTCTTTTGAGGTAATCTTCCTGTTCAGCTCGCGCACGTCATCGGCAGCCTGATTGCTTTTTTCCGCCAATGCCACCAGTTTATCGTAGAGCGACTTGTCGTAGATCAATTTGTTCAGCGTACCGTCTGAGGACTGGATATTCTGGAGTGTCTGGTCAGCACGGTTGAGGATGGTAACCAGCCGATTGTATGGCTCGGGACTGCGAGCCAGCTTGCCCAGAGAACCATCGCCGTGATTAATGGTGACGGCCAGCGCGTTCAGTTCCCCGGTCAATTTGACAATATTTTGATACAGGACCGGATCGGTGGTCAACTTGCCTAACGTCCCTTTGCCCTGGGTGATTGCGTCAACCACCGAGTTCAAGCGTTCAAAGGTGGCACCAGCCTTCTGCACGACATCATCCAGCTTCATGATCGAGGTCCCGTGCAACACTGTAACCGGTGTCGCGAAATACTGTTGCGATGGGGTAATATCCACATATTTCTCACCCATCAGGCCACGGGTTTTGATCGTGATCTTCGAATCCGGTCCAATCTTGCGCAGTGCGTTATTATCAACCTCCAGAAAGATATTCACTTCATTGCTCTTCTGCGGTGCCATGAAATCGATCGCCGTCACGACACCCACATCCACCCCTGCCAACCAGACCGGGGCACCCTCCTTGAGACCGGCCACGTCATCCATCACCACACGCAATTTGCCCTTGGCGACGAACATCTTGGTCTTCTGCCCCATCAGCAGCACCCCGCCGGCGATAAAGAGCAACGCCACGAAGATGAATATCCCGGCCCGCACCTGCGCCCAACCGATACGATTGCTTCGTTCCATGTCATTTCCGCCTGTTCATTTTCATGGTTAGACAAACAGCGACTGATCCGTCGGCTGCAGAAATTCGCGCACCTCGGGGATGTCACTGGCCTTCATCTGCACCTCAGTCCCCTCGAATACCATGCGGGCCTGATGCAGAAACGTGAAGCGCTGAGAGGTGCTGAAAGCGGTAGCCAGGTCGTGGGTCACCATCAGCGTGGTCGTACCCGCAGCCTGCAAGCGCAACATCAGATTGCAGATATTGTACACCCCGATCGGATCCAGGCCGGTGGTCGGCTCGTCGAAAAAGATGTAATCCGGATCTGGCGCCAGCGCCCGGGCAATAGCCACACGTTTTTTCATGCCGCCCGAGAGTTCGGCGGGGTAGAGATCCAGGGCCGGCTCAACACCGACGAAACTGAGTTTTTCCCGGACTATCCGTTCGATTTCCGTCTGGGAAAGCCTTCCCTCCTCGAACAGGCGATAACCGACGTTCTCGCCAACGGTCATGGAGTCAAACAGCGCGCCCCCCTGAAAGACGATGGCAATGCGCTTGCGCTGTTCCATGAAACGGGACTCCGGAACCCCGGTAATACAGGTGTCGCCGATACACACCCTGCCCGAATCAGGCTGCAAAAGCCCCAGCAATAGTTTGAGAATCGTGGTTTTGCCGGCGCCGCTGACCCCCAGGATGGTACGGTTGACGCCCCGTTCCAGACAGAAATCAAAATCCTCCAGGATCTTTCTGCCCCCGATGGAATAGCACAGTCTTTCCATGCTGATCAAATCGGCGGTACTCATCGGGTCTGCAGCCCCCCCATGGCAAGGATCAGGTCCCACTCATCCTCTGAAACCGGCTGAATGGAGAGACGGCTACGCTTGACCAGTGGCATATCAGCCAGCGCCGGATTGTTTCTAATCTGCTTCAGGGAGACGGCCCGCGGAAGCGGCTCATCATAGCGCACATCCACCATGTACCAGATCGGGTTGTTCGCCGAGGCCTTGGGATCAAAATGTTCTCCGTTCGGGTCACAGGCGCTGCCATCGGGGTATCCGGCCCGCACGATCTCGGCAACTCCGACGACTGCCGGCTCGGGGATGCTGCTGTGATAAAACAGCACTCGGTCGCCCACCCGGATCACATCGCGCAGGAAATTACGGGCCTGGAAATTTCGCACCCCGTCCCACGCTTCGATCATGTTCGGGCGGTTCTTCAGATCCTCGAAAGAAAAACAGCCCGGTTCGGTTTTAAACAGCCAATACGCCATCGGTTCACCTCAGCGGAACGCCACAAAAAACTTGCTGATAAAAAAGTCAGACACCAGGATTATCACCGAAGACATCACAACCGCCCGTTTGGCGGCATTGCCGACGCCCTCGGCGCCGCCGCGGGTGTTCAGTCCGGCATAACAACCGGTGAGGGCGATAACAAGACCGAAGAAGGCCGGTTTGGTCAGGCCCTCGATCAGATCCTGAAAAACCATAAATTGGGGAATGCCGGTGAGATACATGGTTGGGTTGATGCCATAGCCGGCGGACATAATGTAGCCGCCAAACACCGAGATGGCATCAGCCACAACCGTCAGCAGCGGCATAGCTAGCAGCATTGCCTTCAAACGCGGTGCCACCAGTCGCTTCACGATATCAGTGCCCTCCACCCGCATGGCATCCACCTGCTCGGTTACGACCATCGTACCGAGTTCGGCAGTGATAGCCGAGCCAACCCGGCCGGCCACCATCAGGGAAGCCAGCACTGGGCCCAGTTCTTTGATCATGGTCGCAGCCACCATGCCGCCCACATAACTGGTAGCGGCAAAGGGTTTGAGTTGTATCAGGGCTTGCAGAGCCATGACCATACCGGAGAAGAGACCGGTCAGAACACAGATAAACAGGGAGGAGAAACCAAGTTTGTCAAACTGAACGGCAAATTCCCGATAATAGAAGGGGCGCCGGAAGATGCGTACAACGGTCCGTCCCGCCAAGGCAAAATAACCTTGCAGGTCGGCGAAGAAAGCCAGCAACAATTTGTCTATGACCGCTATGTTCATCGTTTCCCCGCAGACATTCGGGTAATTGCGCGTATACCTGCCTCAACGAGGCATCACTATATCAGGCCCATCAACGGGAATTCAATTGAAATAACGCCCCGATACCAGATCGACGCTTGGACCTGGAATCATATCAGTCGAATTTCGTGTAACCGCTATCTATACCTGACGATTGTACCGAAAAGAAGGGCATTCGTTATCTTACGCAGCAACCAGCTGCGGTGACGCGCACAACATACTTTCTGCATGAACTGCCAACGGGTTCGTGATATACATCCATTACCGATGGAAACCTACCTCTTCATCAACCCATGTTCCGGTCGTTATGATCAGAGTCGCATCAGCACCGTCATCCAACGGCTGAACGAATCCGGTTTTTCTCCGATTGTCTGCACTCTGACGCCTCCGGAGCACGGGCCATCCGTATTCCAAACCATCAACAGTTCCACAGAACGGCCACTGGTCATCGTAGCGGCCGGAGACGGAACCATTAATGCTGTAGTCAACGGTCTGGAGCCGCATAGCGCTACCCTCGCGATCCTGCCGCTGGGAACGTCCAATGTGCTGGCAGCCGAGATCGGTATTCATTCGGTAGAAGACGGCATCGGCAGAATCGTAGCGGGTAAAACGCAATCATTTTCTGTGGGGGTCCTGGAGTTGAAACAGGTCAGCCGGCGCTTCGTGCTCATGGTCGGCATCGGTTTCGACGGCACGGTCGTCAGGGATGTCTGGCTGCCCGGGAAGCGTTTTCTGAAACAGGGCGCCTACGCCATTGCCGCTATCCTCAGTTGCCTGAGATGGGATAGGAGCCTGATCGAGATCAGCACCGCCGAGCACCGAATCACCTGCCACAGCGTCATTATCTGCAACGCATCCCGCTATGGCGGCAGTTTTCGTATTGCTCCCGGATGCTCGGTATTTTCTCCCGGTCTGACAGCTATCTGCATACAAAAAAACAGCCGCAGAACCTATCTACAGCTTGCACTGGAACTGGTAAGGGGACGGATTGCCTCCAGCCGGGCGATACTCCGCATCCCGGCCGACGGCTGTGAAATCCGGGGGATCAAGCCGCTTCAGATAGATGGGGATTTTATCGGCTATTCGCCGGGACGACTGATGACAGTGGCCGATTTTGCCCGGATAATCGTCTAGTCGACCAGAGCTTTCCAGCACCGGGAGCTACCCGCCCGATAGATGTTTCCCCGTTCAGCCCCCCATGTGTCGCTACGTTACAAACGCCACCCGCTGGCCGAAGGCCTTCTCAAACAGATCCTTCTTGGCGGTTGCCCCGAAAATCTCCAGCGACATGTCTTCAGACCCGTTCAGTCGTAGCGTAACAACGGAGTCATCCAATTTGCAGGAAAGCGACTGGACCGCCGCGCTACGGCGGCGGTCCAGTCCGTCAGCCAGCCGTAGAATGCCGCCCAGCCGCCCAACCCTCTGCTGGTCCTCGGCGTTGAGAGCCTGAAAGGTTTCGTGCTTGCGCTTGGGGAGCGACTTGCGGTGGTAGCGAGCGATCTGGGCAATCAGTTCACGTTCACGGGGTGTGAAACCAAACAATTCCGCATGGCGGATGAGATGATAGGAGTGCTTATGATGACTGCTGTAGGCGATGAAATAGCCCACATCGTGCAGCAGGGCAGAGGCCTCCAATAACTTGCGGTCAGATTTCTTCAGCTTGAACGGCGAGGAAAGACCGTCGAAAATGGCCAGGGCCAGCCCGGCCACATGCAGCGAGTGCGGTTCGTCGCCATGGCAGGATCTGACGAAGTCCAGGGCCGACTTCCGCCAGGTCCGCGGCGCGGCGGCGACCGGGATCAAGCCATGCTTCTCCATCGCCCGAATAATGAGGCCCTCACGGATGCCGCGCTCATTGACCAGCAACTGGTTTGCGCCAAAAAAACGCATGAGTTCCTCTACCACAACCATTCCGGCCACGATGATATCGGCACGGTCGGCATTCAGCCCCGGCACCAGCCGGCGCTCGGACAGGCTCTTACGTGTCAGCATGGCCAGCAGATGGACGACCTCGGAACGAAGCACCTCGTAGCCGTGAATGGAGGCATAGGATTTGCCGAGGGCACTCATGGCCATAGAGCCGATGGCGGTGGTCGTGCCACCCGAGCCGATCAACGTATGCAGCTGAACCTTGGATCTGTCCACCAGCTTTTTGAGGTTTGAGCGCACATGCCTTTGCAGATTTTCCAGGTCGGCAGGCCGGATCGGGTCGTGCGCCAGAAACTGCTCGGTCATGACAACGGCACCCAGATCGAGTGAGAAACATTCTTCGACATGGTTTCCCAGAGCGGTCGTGATTTCCAGGCTGCCACCACCGATGTCAAAGACGGCATAACGCTTGTATTCCATATCAAAATGCCGCTGCGCAGACACCATCGCCAGTTCGGCCTCTTCAATGCCGGAGATGACATTGATCTCGTGCCCGAGCGCTGCGGAAAGCGCATCCATTAATTCCTGACCATTACTGGCCCGCCGTATGGCGCTGGTGGCAATAGCTTCTACAGCACGAACCTTCAATCCGGCGATCAGCATTTTGAAACGGCCGACGGCTGCAAGCGCACGCTCTGATGCCTGGGCAGATATGGCACCGGTTCGGGTGAGCCGCTCTCCTAATCTGACGGTGCTTTTTTCATCGTCCAGAACCTTGTAGCCCCCCTTCTGGTCTGCTTCCACAACGATGCAGCGAATCGAGTTGGTTCCGATATCTATAGCGGCCAAGCGTTTGGTATTCACGTGTGCTAGCTCCTCACAGAAGAAAGGTATACTGAATGGGTCGTGATGCGGCAAGTTCGATAAATAGGGCAAGATTGCGTTCACTATCCTGCTCCAGGGCGGTCTTGATCGCTTCCCGCTCCTCGTGCGGAAGCCTCAGCGCGTCGCTCAGCGCACTGAACTCGACCATGTCGTTCAGGCGTCCGAGCACAGTCTGGTACTCTTTCAAGAGCTCCAATGTAGAGGCGTAATCCTGGCAACAGACCTGTCCGACGCTCTCCAGCAAATAGCGCCATTTTTTGATCGCGATTCGAAGTCTGTGTCGCAGCGCCCGATTCTCTGCAATGGGTGCCGCTGCCAGCAGATCGTGTAGCACCTGGTAACGCTGAATGGACGTATTCGACAGATAGGCCGGCAACGATTGATCAATGCTGTTATCCGCAGCGCTTCCTGTCAGTCCGGCCGCAGCTTTCCTCAGCAGCGCACCCATATCGCGGCACGAAACACGTTTCAAGGCTTTGATGACGGCTGTAATCTCTTTCTGTCTGATCTTGCGAAGCCTCTTTGTCAGAACGGGAAGTGATGCCGGCAATGAATTGAAATAGATACCGGCCTCATCAATGTTGCGTACACGGCCTAATTCGCGGGTAACCCGCCTGATCTCCCCGGATAGGATCTTTGCGGATTTTGCGGATATGAACGGCGCAAACAGACCAAGTGTCGCCCGCAGGCGACGCGACACAACCCGCAGGTCATGTATATCATCCGTTCCGCACCTCCCGAGGACAGCCGTTCTTAAACGGCAGAACTCGTTCCACTGGGAAAGCAGGACACTACCCGCCTGCTCACCGATTCCGGCAGTATGCATTGCGTCTCTATTCACGTGTATAAAAATCCGCCCTTCGACAAAGTGTCGAGTTATATGTCAAGTATATGGGATAGCTCGCGCATTGCAATAGCCTTGTTGAGGTTCGCAGCATTGTAACATGGCGGGATAAACATAGTAAGAAGCGCGGGGAGGAGCGAGATCACTGAGACCGGCATGCAACCGTTGTTGTGATAATCTTCAGCAATATATCATCAGCGGCAGCATAAACCCGTGGGAAACAAGCCAGCCATTGGTGGATACAGCAGTTGAGGAGGGCTGCCCGCAATAGGCCTCGATATCTTTAAGGGTGTCGATATCCTGGCGGGGGTCAAGAAGCGTATATGACACACCCTCAGCCTGGCACCTTTCGAGTGTCATCTCCAAAACGCCGGACGTGCTCCAGGGTATATTCTGGAAAATTGCAACACGAAAGCCTTCCTTGTTTGAGGCGACTAGGCCGTAACCACCGTCAAAAGCCGGAGAAAAAGCCATCTCGTGTTCTGCAATAGAGGCAATGGCCGACCGTAACAATTGCGCGTCAATGCCGGGAATATCGCTTCCGGCCAGCACAACCCGCTCCCGGCCGATTGAAAACAAGTATTCGAACGCCGCCGTCATGCGCTCACCAAGCGAATCGCCTGCCTGGCTAATGACACCCTCAGCGGCATTCAGCCATTCCAACGGCAGACCACCAGCAGCCGCCCCATCATGAAACACGTATAGCGGCAAATCACATGCTTTTATGTTTTCAATGATATCCGCCACTATTGCCCGGTAGAGATCACACGCATCACCGTCTCCCAAATCACAGGCCAGGCGTGTCTTGACACGTCCAGGAACCGGATGGCGCACAAAAAGCGCTACAGCAATGTGCTGACAGTGGGGTGTCATTCCGGAGGTCCTATGCAGACATCGATCTAAGATAGCACTGTGTAACGTGTACTTGTGAACCGAATTTCAAGTTTACCCCTTACCGGCGTCGAAGTGGCCCCACCTACCATTCTCATTACCTGTCAATATCACGTTACGAAGCGAGGCAAGCTGGACGCCGCTGCCGGGGCTAACTTCGAAGGCGATCACCAGGTTACCTGGGATTGAGGCAATCAAATGGAATTTCACCAAGTCCCTCATTGACCGTGAAGGAAGTGTGCGTGCTGACCGTTACACTCCCAGTACCGCACCGGAAAGCTTGGAAGTGCCATAAAAGCAGCATGCTGCAAGCCTGCCCGACAATAATAAGCTACTCGAATAACCGCGCCATAAATCTAGACAATATCTTCATGCCTGAATCGCTTGAAAAGCATTACGCCAAGAATCAGACAATAAACGAGGATATTGATGAGTGGATAGACAGGGCCGAATCCATGACTTGATTCGCTACCAATCAACGATGATGCCAACTGTTGAACTCCCAAGAGCTTCGGCCAGAGAAGATATACTACTCTCCACCATGTCAAGTCTGACTGCGGATGGCCGGCCGATTGCTGCACCATCGCCTGCGCTATCTGACTGTGGCTGGCAGCAGCGATGCCATCGGCCACAAAGCCAACGATACCGATGCCCAGAACACAAAGAAAAGCGACGATGTCGGGCATCAGGAGCGACAAAAGCAGCACGGCAATAATCACAAAGAGCAGGTTGATGGAGCAGAGCAGTGAGGCAACGAGGTATTCCGGCATGAAAACCTTCAAGCTGATGGATGTGATCAAGAACACGATGCTATGCAAGATGAACATGAACAGTACCGATAAGCCCCAAATCCCAATGATCTTCCCCATAACATACTGCCACCGGGCTATCGGTTTGGACAAAATGCACGATTGCATCCCCTCCGTCCGGTCACGCCTGAATATTCGCATCGAAAGCAAGGCAGTTATGACCATCACACCAACAGCAATGATGTGGAAGGTCACCTTAGATAGAGTTCTGACAACGGTTCCGGCATCAAGAGCTTGCCCGTTCACCACGTAATTGCCTTGATAACAGCCACGGATTAGAAATACGCAGAGTGCGCAGATAACGAACATGACGAAGAAACTTCTCGAGGGTGTAAAATAGATTGTGTAAATGGCCAAAATCGGTTGAAATCCCAATTCACTGGAGGGACCGATGGCCACGACCGACGAACTGCTCGACATTTTGATGAAAGACTACAAGAAACCCGAAGAT
>JAJXYO010000053.1 GCA_021780495.1 Deltaproteobacteria bacterium | reverse complement strand
TTCAAAGCGTCACCTCTCTGTCTTAATAGTTTTGTTGGGGAATAAAACTATCTTAACACAGTTGGTGGCGCTTTTATATTAATAATAACAATATGTTATGCTATTTTTCGCTCTGCGAAAGTTGAGTATATAATCTATAGGGGGGGCAGGTAGGGGAAGTGGCTAAACAATGTTGAAACTCTTCTGCAGGTTGGAAGAAAATGGATCTACAGACTTATTTTCCGTTTATCGATTCTTTGAGGATTGTACTCGGCTTGAAAGAAAGGATTCTCCGCGCATCGATGATGATGGATTCGCCTGTTTGAGGATTTCTGCCCTTGCGCTCATGTTTATTCTTGACCTCAAACTTACCGAAACCGGAGATTTTTATATCCTCTCCATTTTCAAGAGTGGTTTTCAATACGCTGAAGACCGATTCAACCATGTCTATGGAATCTTTCTTTGAGATTCCGCATTTTTCGGCAACTTTTTCGACAATATCTGCCTTGGTCATGCTTGCTCCATTCTGTTTGATATAAACGCCCTTGATGGGGAGCGTCAATGTGGGAGACAAATTATTCTTGAAGATTGGAAATGTCAACCGGTGAGAATAACGGCAACAAAACGGCAACAAAAATAATTTTGAAGACAAAAAAGGCTTACGAAAAATCCGTAAGCCCTTTATTTTATTGGCGCGCCCGGACCGATTCGAACGGCCGACAACCTGGTTCGAAGCCAGGGACTCTATCCAGCTGAGCTACGGGCGCTTGTAAAGACGACGAAGTTTGTACCATGTCAGGACTGTTGTTACAACCACTTTAATGTTTGACCGGCAATATACTACGGTCATTTCTGAGGGTTAATCCGGGCTTTCTTGCCGTATTGGTCGATAAATGACTGCACCTGCCGTGCCGATGCACTGGTGTGGTCAAGCGCCAGATAACGCCGCCACAGGGGTAGCGCCTTGCCAAGCTGGTTGAGATCGAATGCGAGGACATACGCGCTGTTATACAGGCTCTCCAGATTTGACGGATCCACCTGGCGGGCCTTGTCGAAATTTGCCAGCGCGCGGGAATACTCACCGGTCTGGCGGTACATGGCGCCCTGATCATTGAGAATATTGGTATCGCCGGGCTTGATGGCTAGTGCCCGGTTATAGGCTGCGATAGCCTGGCCAGGCATGTCAGCGTCGTAATAGGCGTTGCCAAGTGCCCGCCATGCATCAAGGTTATTGGGATCAGACTCCGTTTTCCGAACCGCCTCCGCGATAGTCCGCCGCGAATCCTCAGAAATCTGTTTCCGCTCAGGTTCGTCCAGTGCCGGGCCACTGTCTGGCGCTGCAGTGGCGTCTTCATCGTTGCCGGCATCTTTCTCCAGCGCAGGACATACCTTTTGGAAGGCCAGATCCAGCACTGAGCCGGGAATGATGGCATCAGGGGTGCTGTTCCCCTTTGTTCGCGCGAGTCTTTTATTGGCAGGCCCCAGTATGTCAACCAACCCCAGCACGGCGTTCTGTTCGCTGCAATCAATCTCGTAATATTCCAGGTGGAGCCGGTATGATCGCTGGCCGTACTCGGCTGCCGCCTCTCTGCGTTCCTGTTCACCAATCGGAATAAACCTGAGCCAGACAGCCAATCTGCCCAGAAGGGTCAAACGGACGGATTCGGTATCAATGGCGACGTCATGCTGTCCGGTGCGGGCCAGTGGTTCCCACTTTACGGCCAGGGCGCTCCATGGTGTGGCACAGGACAGAATGGTCAGTACCAGTGCCAGCGGCAGCACTCGATTTACGATGGTTCCCTGTTTGGCCGGCAGCATAGGCACCCTCACTGTTGTTTGAAATTCCCCACCGTGACTATAGCACAACTACTACAGCAATAGAAGTTACCGACGTAACGTTACGCAGTTAGCGATTACGATCAGCCACAACGCAGGTAGTGACAGAATTATGGCAGCGGATCTCCTGAAACAGGATTTACCGCTACAGCCTGCGAAAGAGCCCTGGCCAGATCAACGGGAGAGCTGACGGGAGGATAACAGGTGCCTCTGGCACAGATGGCAACCGATGGTGCTGAATTTCCATCGGGCTCGCACGTAATGACCAGGTTCGGAATATAGCGTACCTTGACCTGTTGCAGAAGCTCACGCAGAACGGCGGAATCCCGTGTTCCCCGGAAGGTGACCAGTACCGGCTCATGCTCCAGCATCGCCAGGGCCTGTAGAGCTCCCAGGTGCGCCGAGGGATGACGCCGGGCATCATCCAGAGAGCTGGCGAGCAGGCCGTGGGCATGATCCAGCAGATCGGGCCGATCGGAGGAGTGTGCCAGCCGGATAAAGTTTTTTGCCGCCAGTGAAAAGGGGGAGGGCAGGACGCCATCATGCTCAAGCGAGGCCCGGACCGGCATCTGTTCGGCATCATGCCCGCTTTTGGAAAATTCAACTGAGGCACTGCTATAGAACAGGCGCACCGTTTCGTCAGCCATCCGCACGGCCGTATCCAGCCAGAACTGGTCCAGCGTTGCCTCGAACAGCTCAATCAGCCCACAGGTAAAAAACGCATAATCCTCCAGAAAGGCGGGGATATCCGCGGGGCCCGCCATAAAGCTGCGCAGAAGCCTGCCGTCGCTGCGCCGCAGATTATGCAGGATGAAGCGTGCGGCCCGGTCAGCGCGCTCGATGAGATCCTGCGAACCGCAGATGGCGCCCCCCTTGGCCAGGGCTGCGATCATCAGCCCGTTCCAGGCGGTGATGATTTTTTCATCGCGCAGGGGGTGAATACGGCTTTCGCGTTGCTCCAGCAGGCGTGAGCAGCAATCCTCCAGCACCCCTTCCAGCTCGTTCTGCTCACGGCCTTCGTTTATACAGAACCGTTCGAGATCAACGGGGATGTTGAGGATCACATTACCTTCGAAGTTGCCGTAACTGCTGACGTCGTAAAATCGACAGAACAGGGGCGCATCCGCTCCAAGGATTTCATCGATCTCCTGCTTGGTCCAAAGGTAGTAGGTCCCTTCTTCCCCTTCCGAGTCAGCGTCCAGCGCCGCGTAAAAACCTCCCTGCGGAGAGGTCAGATCATGGGCAACGAAACCGAAAATATCCAGTGCCATATCCATAAAGAACGGCTCGCTGGCGGCCTGGAAGGCTTCCAGAGACACCAATGCCAGCATGGCCTGATCGTAGAGCATCTTCTCGAAATGAGGCACCAGCCACTTCTGATTCACGGCATAGCGGTGCAGACCGCCGCCCAACTGGTCCCAGATGCCGCCACTGCGGATCATATGCAGGGTGAACAGTGCCATATCCAGTGATTCGCTGTTTCCGGCCACTCCCTGTTCTATCAGCCAGCTCAGGTTGAGCGGCATGGGGAACTTGGTTGAGGTCCCGAAACCGCCCAGCTCATCGTCATAGATGCCGGAGAGCTGCCGGAAGGCATCCTGGTTCAACTCATCCAGGTCGGTAACCTCCTGTGGAATCGGTTGAGATATGTTCTCCAGTGTTTCCATGATGGCGTTGCAGCTGTTTTCTATCTTGTCCGGCTGCCGCCGCCAGAGCGTGGCGATGTTTGCCAGCAGCCCCAGCAGGCCGCGCATGCCCCGGCGGTCGTTCTTGGGCAGATAGGTCATGGCAAAGAAGGGGCGCTTGTCCGGTGTCATGAAGATGTTCAGCGGCCAGCCGCCGCTGCCGGTCAAGACCTGGGCCACCGTCATGAAAAATTCATCGATGTCGGGCCGTTCCTCGCGATCCACCTTGATGCAGACGAAATCACGGTTGAGAAGAGCGGCCACCTCCTGGTCTTCAAAGGATTCGTGGGCCATGACATGGCACCAGTGGCAGGTGGCATAGCCGATGGAAAGCAGGATTGGACGATCCTCGCGACGGGCCAGTTCAAAGGCGTCATCACCCCACTCATACCAGTCCACCGGATTTTCGGCATGCTGCAGCAGGTAGGGGCTCTTGGAGAAGATCAGGCGATTGAAGCGTTCACCGCCATCGGCGGGCAGGCTGGTTTTGTCAATGGCCAGAAGTCCGGCCAGGTGGGCTCCGCTGTCACGCATTGTTGTTGTATTCATGAGACCTCATTCTATGATTATTTTTACCGCCATCTCACGACGGCAATAGTTATTCGAGCATGCCCGGCACAGAGCTGCTGGTGTGGCGCTATCTACAAACGTACTACCCGGTACGAGACCTTTCCTTTTTTGAATTCAACCACAACAAAATGATAGTCGGCATCACCCTGATACCCGAACCAGGTCAGCGATGCGCCGGCCCCTCCGCTGATAATAAGCGGGATTCCGTCGATCTCATCCCTGTCGAACAGATGGATATGGGAAAACAGCCCCATCGTTACCTTACGTTCTGTCATCACATGGAGTAGTTCCTTGCTCCCTTTTTCAAAGGTGTGTCTGGGCCAACGCCCGGTTTTTGGAGGAATGTGCATCGCTACAATCTGAAATTTCCGGCTCTGGTCCAGTTTGCTTTTGAGAAATGAAAGTTCCGTGTCCTTCAGGGAGTAATCGGCATTATCGACAACCACCAGTCGAAAACCGAGGCGTTGGCTATCAAGGGTGAAATCGCGAGGCCCAATCTGCCGTTCAAACAGGACGGGATTGCCTTCATGGTTCCCCCGCACGATGAAGATCGGTGGCAGGTCCTTCTGTTGCCGTACGATTTTCATAAAATGCGACAATTCATCGGCTGTGCCACTTTCCACGATGTCGCCGCCGTCCAGGATGAACAACGGTTTAAATGCGGTCGCCCGCTGCAGAAGCTCTTCGAATTTTTTATCATTTCCGCGATTATCGCCCAGAAAGACAAAGCACCAGTCATCCGGCTGAACCAAAGAGGCCTGGGTTTCAAATGTTTTAAGTGACATATCGTGGAGCCTGGGTGCTGACGCTGAAAAACCGGCGGTGGACATCAGCATAACGGTTGCCAGGCTCAAACAGCATATCCGCATCAGGGGGATGCACCTCGACATCATTGCATGATTGAATCTCAATTCCCTCACCTCGTTGACTGTGATCTATCCTGCTGATTTTTATCAGATGTTACTGCGGTTACAAACCGTATTTATCCATTTTATAGCGCAAAGTGCCGCGTGGGATTTTCAACTGGTGCGCAGCCTGCAGAACATTACCCTTGGAGCGCTGCAACGCCTGGTGAATGATGGCCTTCTCAAAGTCTATGACAGCTTCATCAAGACCCTTGTCAACGGGAAGGGTAGGGCCTTTGGCCGTGTACGTCCCGAATAGAGGATCACTGGCGGAGGTACCGCTCCGGATCTCCAGCGGCAACTGCTCCGCCAGCAGCTCTGGTCCGGGATGCATGATGCAGATGCGTTCGATAACATTGCGAAGCTCACGAATATTACCGGGCCAGGCATACTGTTCCATCAGTTGTAGCGCCTCGGGTGAAACCCCGCGAAAATCACGACCGAAGGCGCGGCTGAAGCTGTTGAGGAAAAAGGAGCACAAAGCGGCTATATCCTCGGTTCGCTGCCTGAGCGCCGGCAGGTGGATCGGGAAGACGTTCAGCCGGTAGAACAGGTCTTCCCTAAAGGAACCGCTGCCGATCTTCTCCTGCAGTTTGCGGTTGGTAGCGGCAATCACCCGCACATCAATGGCGATATCCTTGAGACCGCCCACCCGGCGAATGGTGCGTTCCTGCAGTACCCGCAGCAGCTTTGCCTGCATCGCCATATCCATCTCTCCGATTTCATCCAGGAAAATCGTACCGTGATGAGCTTCCTCGAAGAGACCGGATTTGCGGTTGTTGGCATTCGTAAAGGCGCCTTTTTCATGTCCGAACAGTTCACTTTCCAGCAGCGTGGCCGGGATCGAAGCGCAGTTAATGGCCACAAAGGCAGCATCCTTGCGATCTGACAGGTCATGGATGGCCCGGGCTACCAGTTCCTTGCCGGTGCCTGATTCCCCGGTAATCAACACGGTCGACGGCATGCAGGCAATCTTGCGGACCTGGTCGATGACCCCGGCAAATGCCGTGCTCGACCCGATCATCGGGGAACGGCCAGGCAGGAGGGTGCCGGCCCGTTTCAGATTGCGAACCACCCGCTTCAGGGTTTGGGTCTGAAGCGCTAGTTTAACAATAACGCGCAACGCATCGGCTTTGAAGGGTTTTTTCATATAATGAAAGGCGCCCAGCTTCAGTGAATCGACCGCTGATTCCACCGAGCCGTAGCCGGTAATGATGATGATCAAAAGTTCCGGATCCAGCTCCTTGAGCGCCTTGAGTACATCGATACCGTTTTCGTTACCCAGATTGAGATCCAGCAATGCCAGGTCGATTTCACCCGAGGCAACCTGTTCGCGGGCAGCGTTCCCGTTGGCCGCCTGGCAGACCTGATAGCCTTCGTCACCCAGGATGCGGGCCACGTTCTCGCAGATAAAGGACTCGTCGTCAATAATGAGAATTTTTTCCATGCTGAATAATTATCCTATGGTTTCAGAGGTCAGGGGCAGCTTCAGGGTGAACAGGGTCCCGGATGGCGAGGCGCTCTCCACGAAAATCTGGCCATGATGCTCTTCCACGATACGCTGTGAGATCGAGAGCCCCAGGCCGGTCCCAGCGCCTTTGCGCGTGAAAAATGGTTCAAATATCAGGGGCAGATCGGCTTCCTGAATGCCTGGTCCGGTATCAGATATGGTGATACTAACATGATCCGTATCCGCTGACGTGGCAATCATGATTTCACCGCCACCCGGCATGGCTTCCAGGGCATTCCTGATGATATTCAGCAACGCCTGCTTGATTTTTTCGGGATCGAACCTGAATAGTCCAAGGTTTCCGAGATGCGTACTGATCTGAACCTGCTGACGCTCACACTGACGATGCATCAACAACACGGTATCATGAATCACCAGATTGAGGTCCGATTGACGAAATTCGACCCTCGCCGGAGAGGAGTAGTTCAACAGGGCATTGACCAGACGCTCTACACGCTCGATTTCGGCAACCGCCTTTTTAATCATGATCTGGTCGTCGGATGCCGTAGCGGCCCGATCATGCAGATCATCCAGGAGCAGCGAGATCCCGGTCAGCGGATTTCGGACCTCATGTGCGATGCCGGCAGAAAGTTTGCCCAGGGAGGCCAGCCGGTCGAGGCGCATCATCTCCTCGCGCAGCTTTTCCTTCTCCGTTTCGTTGCGCATGGTGACGGTCAACCCCTTTTCAGCATCCCGGCCAATCGGAAAAAAACCGACCTCAAAATGGGTCATGCTGCCGTTTCGCTCGATACTGAAGGGTTCACGTCCATAGTGACCACTCCCGTTCAGTGAACGAGTGACCAGCGCGCTCATGTGCCCCCAGCCATTAAATACCTGCAGATAGTGCATGTCGATACAGACATCGCTGCCAAGAAACAGCCGGCCGGTGGTATTGATGGAGGTCAGCAGACCTTGCGGAGAAAAGGTGACGATCGCACTGGAGATACTTTCCAGGATGCTTTCCTTGAAGTTGCGTTCATCAAGAATTTCCAGGCGCGAGCGTCGCAATTCGTCCAGGGTCGAAAGCAGGCTTTTTTTACGCAGCTCCAGTTCTTCAGCCATGAAGTTAAAGGTATTGGCAAGATCGCCGATCTCATCCGTGCCAGCCACGGTAACCCTGCACCCCGTTTCGCCCTGAGCCAATCTCTGCGCGCCATCGGTCAATTGACGCAGGGGACGGCTGATACCACGAGACAACCCCCAGGCTGAAAACCCTGACAACAGAGCGGTCACCATCAGGATAACCGCACTGCGGGCACGATGTTCACCGAGTTGTTTTGTGATCAAACGGCTTCCCTTGCGGGCGGAATCATGGAACTGATCAACCTGGAAGCCGATGGTAACACCTCCGAAAACGCCAAATTTGCGGTAGTCTCCCGTATCATACAGGATCGGAGCGTAGGCCATGATCTTTTTGGAGCCACCCACGTTCGTGATATCGACGAAACCGGCGCGTTGTTGTCTGATGTCTGCGGCAACCTTGGGATAATTGGGGTGAATGAATCCGGCCTGGTCCAGGTTGAATGGAATCCGGCCCGCCTCCACATCTGCCTTGCTGGAATGTGCCGTATAGGGGGGCACCAAGATGCCGTTTCGATCCAGGCCGCGAATATCCCAGTATTTGGGATGTGTAATGATCCAGCCTTCGTCATCAAACAAAAATGCGTAATTACCGCTCTTGTAACTGGGAAAGATCGTAGAAAAATTGCGTCCCGGATCGATATGCTGGCTGAATTCCATCAGATGACGGTGATCGAGTGAAAGTACCACCATGCCGTTATAGCGGCCATGTGCGTCAAAGATCGGCGATCCGAAGCGGATCACACCTTGATAGACAGCGCCCCGATAGGCGTCCTCCGGCTCGGAAGCGCCGGCCAACTGCTCCTGGCGGGAAACATAGAAGCCTGTCAGGTGCGATACGTAGATCTCTCTCTGCTTCAGATTTTTTATCTGTTCAACGTAGGTTTCATGTTTGAATTCGGTGGCTTCCGGATGTGAGACATCCCGTAACTGGCTTCGATCAAGAAATCTTCCGTTGCGAATGACAATCCGCTCTTTCCCATCGCGGTCGATCAGGGCGATGGAACTGTAAAGCGGAACCAGCAGATGCAGGTTGCGAGGCGTTTCGAGGGTTCCCAGCCGTTCCCAGACCTCACCACGCCGGTTGATATAGAAATTAAGGAGCGTTTGTCGGTCGAGATTTGAACTGGCGAGGAAAAGAACGTCACTTTCACATTCCCTGAGAAAATCCGATATGGTATCGGCAACATTCTGTGCCCGCATCTGCAGTGACTCCGAGGCCTGAATGTCGGAGGTTTCTGCCAATTCGGCAGGCATCGTGGTATTGATTGATTCGAGGCTGAAAAACAGCAGCAACGATGATGTAACCAGCGGCAACAATGACAACAGCAACGTGATGCAGAGTATTTTTTTGAAGAGTGTCAATCGGGGCATAGCGGCTCCGCTCAGAGTCAAACCTGAGATTGTAATTATCTGATTACAATGATACCTTTAAACATTCAAGTATTCATTTTCATTGGGGGTGATGATGAACCGCCTTACAGCCATCAGTCTGCTTATGACTCTGCTTATTCTATCGCTGGCTGACAGCGCTCAGTCCGCGGTACAACTATATACCGGCCGTATGGATATTATCGTTACTTCCGGCAAGTCCTGCGAAGGTCTGAGCAGCGGTATCAATGACGTGTCATTGGCATTTACAGAAGAGGGGGGGAGCGGTGGCGTCCTGAATGGCTACTTTACCGGGGGTGGTATCACGATCGGTAAATTCTCGGGGAAAGATCCGGCCCATCTCGACGTCCGCTACCCCTTTCAGGAAGAAGAGCGGGCCACCGGCCACTACATATCCCTGGCCCGCTCCAACAACAATAACACACTGGCAGCAGAACTCCACGATCGCCATGTGGACGCAACCGCAGATGATTGCAACTTTGATCTTGCACGTATGAATCTCACGCGCTCTGCTGATGGCGATGCCGCTGCCCGTCTGGCGCAGATGGCCGGACTTTTCGATGCCCAGCTGACCCATTCGCAGGCCGTGGCTTTAGCCCAGAGCAACGGCTATGCAACGGCGCTGCCGTACTTTGAAAAGGCACTGAAACTGGCCGATACGTACCTGCCAAAGGGCAGCGAGCAGATCAACGCCTATGTTATTGGTCTGGCTACCAGCTATATCTGGTTGGGGCGCCTTGATGACTTCAACAAACTGTTTGACACCCGCATCATAACGATACATGACGAAACGGTGCGCTCGATTTTCAGCGAATACCGGGTACGTACCCTGTTGAATGCCGGACGGGAGGCAATGACGAGAGGTGAGAATGATGCCGCTCAGAAGCTTTTCGAGCAGGCCTACAAACTGGCCCCCCAGAACAAGGAAGTTATTGCAGCCGTCATGTCTGACTATGTGCGCAGCGGCCATTACACGGAAGCAATTTCGTTTCTGGAACGATCGGAGTCAATGCTGACGAGCGAGGCTGATCGCAAGGATATCCACGCTGCTACGGCGATAGTCCTGTTTAAAAAAGCACAGAAGGAAGATAAAGACGGTAATGACCCAGAGGCTGAGAGATCCCTGAAACGGGCCATGGAGCTGGATCCTGATTCTGTGATGTATCTTATCGCGCTCGCTCGCCTGCGTCATAAAGCTGGAAGTCTGGCTGAGGCAGAAAAGCTGCTTGATCAGGGTATGAAGCGATTTTCAGACCTGCCGTCGCAGAATGCTATTGCTGCAGCCAGAGACCGCATGCGACTGACTGAAATGTTTCTTAAAAAACTCCGCAGCGCAGGCAAATAATGGGCTATCACAATCTCCAGGAATGTGTATCCGACCTTGAACAACGAGGGATGCTGCGGCGGATTGATCTACCGCTTGACCCCAGACTGGAAATCGGCGCCGTGCAGCGGAGGGTATATCAGGCCGGCGGTCCGGCACTGCTCTTTACCAACCCGATTAACTGCACTTTTCCCATGCTGGGCAACCTGTTCGGCAGCCTGGAGCGTACCCGTTTTATCTTTCGCGATACCCTCGACGACATCCACCGTCTGGTGGATCTGAAGGTCAATCCCTTCTCTGCCCTGAAACACCCGTTGAACACCCTGAAGGCACCATTCGCAGCGTGGAATCTGCTTCCGAAGGCCGTTTCCTCCGCAGCGGTGCTGGAGAGCCGCACAACGCTCTCGCAGCTGCCGCAGGTCGTCTCCTGGCCAATGGACGGTGGCGCCTTCATCACCTTGCCGCAGGTGTACAGCGAGAGTCCGGAAAAGCCCGGCTTTGCATCATCCAACCTGGGTATGTACCGGGTACAGATATCCGGCAACAGCTACGAGCCAGACCGGCAGGCAGGCCTGCACTACCAGATCCAGCGCGGCCTCGGCGGCCATCATGCCGAGGCCATTGCCCGTGGCGATCTGCTGCGGGTCAACGTCTTCATCGGTGGGGCACCGGCTATGACAGTAGCCGCGGTCATGCCGCTGCCGGAAGGGCTGCCGGAGCTCTCCTTTGCCGGCCTGCTGGCCGGTCATCGCATCCCTATGGTCCGCCTGCCCGGCCATCTGCCGGTTTCAGCCGAGGCCGACTTCTGCATCTGCGGTGTGGTTGATCCGAAACGGACACTGCCGGAAGGTCCTTTTGGCGATCACCTGGGCTACTACAGTCTGGCACATACGTTTCCCTATATCCAGGTCGAGGCGGTCTACCACCGCAAGGACGCCATCTTCCCCTTCACGACGGTAGGTCGCCCCCCCCAGGAGGACACCAGTTTCGGTGCCTTTATCCACGAACTGACCGGCCCGTTGATTCCGACAGTTGTAACGGGTGTCAAGGAGATCCATGCGGTAGACGCAGCTGGTGTTCATCCACTGCTTTTGGCCGTAGCCAGTGAACGCTATGTCCCCTATGCCACACAGCGCCAGCCCCAGGAGCTGCTGACGGTTGCCAACGCCATCCTCGGCCAGGGGCAGCTTTCACTGGCCAAGTACCTCCTGATCGCCGCTCAGGAGGACGCCCCCGCACTGCACACCCACGATATTGCGGCATTTCTGGGTCATATCCTGGAGCGAGCCGACTGGCGCAGGGATCTGCACTTTCAGACCGCGACCACCATCGACACCCTTGACTACAGCGGCAGTGGACTCAACGAGGGCTCCAAGCTGGTCATAGCCGCTGCCGGTCCTGTTCGCACGAAACGTGCAACGGAGATTCCGGCCGGCCTGGAATTCCCGGCCGGGTTTGGTGGATCAAACGTGTGTCTGCCGGGTATTCTGGCAATCCAGGGGCCAAAGTCGGGACAGGGCAGGGGGGAGTGCGATGACCGTATTGAGGAGTTCTGCCGTTTCTACGGGGAACGGGACTGTTTTCAGGGCTTCCCGCTGATCGTGGTCTGCGACGACAGCCACTTTGCCGCCGCCACACTCAACAACTTCCTCTGGGTAACCTTTACCCGTTCCAACCCTGCCACGGATATCTATGGCATCAATGCCGTAACCCGCGGCCGGCATTGGGGGTGCAACGGCCCCTTGGTAATCGATGCCCGCGTGAAGCCTTTTCACGCCCCGCTGCTGGAGAATGATCCGATCATTGAGCGCAAGGTGGATGAACTGGCAGCTAAAGGCGGGCCACTGGCGGGAATTTTTTAGTCTTGATGTTTCTCTTCGTTTCAGATGCTATCCGGGAATTCTAGCAACCATTCCAGAAAAACACATAATATACAGCTTTTAAGGGTCTGAAACGACTACGCAACGAGTTCAAAAAGAAAAAAGGGGACAGCAGACGTCCCCTCAATACCTGTCAAGCACACGTTCAACCGTACGCGTTTTAAAGACTGGCCTTCAGTTCCGCGATCAGTCCACCCAGGAAGTCATATCCCTTCTGCCAGAAATCACCTTCAGTAATATCGATCCCTGCCAACCGCACCGTGTCAGCTGGCGAGAGTGCTCCGCCGGATTCCAGGAGGCGACGGTAGCCCGGCTTGAAGCTTTCGCCATCTTCGCGATATCTTTGAAACAACGCCAGCACAAGCAGTTCGGCAAAGGTGTAGGAGTAACAGTAAAAGCGGCTGTGGATGAAGTGGCTGATGTAACTCCAGCCCCAACGGTAAGCCGGGATCATATCGACCGCATCGCCAAAGAGCTTACCGTTCTCTTCCAACCATAATTCAGCAATGCGATCATTGGAGAGCAGACCGGTCGTGCGTTCATTGTGCAGTCGCAGTTCAAAGCGGGTCAGCACGGTCTGGCGGAACGTAGTGGCGATAATGTCCTCGATCTTGGCACACAAGAGAGATTTACGCACCGTGGGATCGCTTTCGTTGTCCAACAGGGCCCTGGTCAACAACATCTCGCCAAAGACCGAGGCGGTTTCAGCCAGGGGAAGCGGTGCATGATAGTTGAGCATGGTCTGTTTTTGAGACAGGACGAAATGCAGACCATGGCCGGCCTCATGTGCAATGGTGGCCAAGTCGCGCAGGGTACCTGTGAAATTGAGAAGCAGAAAGGGCGGGGCCTCTGGTGATATGCCCATGGCAAAGGCGCCGCCTGATTTGCCGGTGCGCGGCAAGACATCCACACGACGCTCATCAAAGAAGGCCGCAACGATACGTCCGAAGTCCGGATCATAGCCGGCATAGGAAGCCACGACCATGTCACGGGCCTCATCAAACGCATACGTGCGTTCGGATTCAACAACCGGCGCATACAGGTCTGTATTGTTGATTTTCTCCATACCGAGCATCTTGGCCTTCAAGCGGAAGTACTCCTGTGCCAGACCGAAATTTGCCTCGGTTACTGCCATCAGGTGTTCGACAGCTTCGTCCGGGATTTCGTTGCCGATGTTGGTGGGCTGGATCGGTGACCCATAACCACGCAGCTCCATCTCCTGGCCATGGTCCAGGGCCATGTTATTAAAGACCGCGTTATAAACAATGCCGTTTTCGCCGTGCTTCTCCAGGAAGGTTGTAAAAGCCCGGAAACGGACATCGGCCGAGGTGTGGTGAAGCAGGGACAGTAGTTCCTCACCCGTGAAATCCTGTTCGGTGCCATTCAGTTCCATGCGGTAACTAAAAGAGGCCGAAAGTTCATCGAACAGCTTGGTAAAAGCGCGCATGCCGGTAAGTTCCTTGCGGGTCAGCAGCCGTTCTTCGTTTTCCTTGAGGGTGTAGTGACGGAACTTGCGGACGCCGCTCAGGAAATGCATATAGTTTTTTGCGTCCGGTAATGCGCAGAAGGCTTCGTAGCGCTCATCTGACAGGTTCATCAGCTCCAGGTCAAAAAACAGGAGTTGCTGGGAGAGTCGATTTCCCAGCTCCGAACAACGCTGCGAAAGGGCCAGATAGGTTGTGTTTCCTGAGTCGTCCGCAAACAGCAGATGGGCGTAGCAAAAGGTTTTGGACATCTGTACCTGCAAGCGTTCGTATTCCCGGACAGCAACCAGGATAGCTGTGACGTCAAGCTCTGCTGTTTTTTCAAAATAACGATTACGGAAGTCAGTGGCCAGAGCTTCGAACGAAGCAAGTTCTAATTCAAGTTGCGGCGAATCCGGCGCAGGGTAAAGCATTGCTGTGTTCCAAGTAAGATCAATGGCGCTCATGTATACTCTCCAATTGTATGGTGGTGGTTTATAAAACGGCAGGTATGCGAAGTTCAACTCAGCAGAAATACTCTATCAGATCATCAGTATTTTAGTGCAAAAAAATAATTAATGTGTATAATCCACGAAAATTAACCACATGATAACAGTATGTTGCAGAGGAGAATCTTCAGTCGCTGGTGGGCTGCCCAGTCTTCAAAACTGGTGAGGGGGATGAGAAATCTCCCTGGCAGGTTCGATTCCTGTGATTCTCCGCCAATTACGTCACAAGATGCCCCCAGACATTCACTCACACCACAGAATAAATTGTGTATTGAAGAAGATCTATAGGAGCAACGGCACGAGGTTAATCAGGTAAAAACTACCGATATAAATGGTCTCCAGATGAGTTGAAAACGTTAGATCTATTTGGGAGAAACCCGCTTTATTGATATTGCAAATCGGAACAATCCAACGAATAGTCTTGACAAATCACCGTGTTTAAGGATTATTAATAAGTCCATGCATATAAGAAAGTTACACATATCAGTTCTACTGATGCTGCAGATATGTCTCCTGGTTTGGATCGCCAGACCTGCCGCTGCCGATATCTATCGGTATGAAGATAATGATGGCATTATTCATTTCACCGACGCCCCCACAGATAAACGCTTCAAGGTGTTCATGCGTGATCTGAAAAAGGATAAACAACTTCGTACGAAGTTGCATCTGGCCAGATCAGTCAATGCTGCGGATTATGATCAAATAATTTCAAAATGTGCTACTAAATACGGGGTTAACCCTTCACTCATCAAGGCGGTCATCCAGGCAGAATCAGGCTACAACCCCAATGCTATTTCCCGAAAAGGGGCCAGTGGTTTGATGCAACTCATGCCTGAGACCGCTCGCTCACTCAAGGTCAGCAACAGCTTTGATCCAAAGGATAATGTGGAAGGCGGGGTCAGGTACCTGCGTTTTCTTCTGGATACCTTCCGGGGGGATGTTTCGCTGGCTGTTGCCGCCTATAACGCCGGTCTGAGCAAGGTCGCCAAGTATGGCGGCATTCCGCCATACAATGAAACACGCACCTATGTGAATCGCGTTCTTTCGTATATGCAGACTTATCAGGCCAATTGAACAATGCCCTCCTCTGTAACCAAAACAACGATACTTAACCTGCCGAACATTCTCACAATGACGAGGATTGCCGCCATTCCGTTGATGGCTACGATGCTGCTGTCTCCCTCACGATCGTCCGTTTTTTGGGCTGCTGTGGTTTTCTCACTTGCATCCATAACTGACTGGCTCGATGGGTATCTTGCCCGCCGGATGGGCATCGTAACAGTCTTTGGTAAATTCCTTGATCCAATTGCTGACAAATTGATCGTCATGGCGGCCTTGATCATGATCCTGCCCTTCGGTCGAGTGCCGGCCTGGATGGTATTGGTCATTCTGGGACGAGAGATTATAATTACCGGTTTGCGAGGCATAGCTTCAAGCGAAGGGATCGTTATCTCTGCCAGTAATCTCGGAAAATTCAAGACAATTTTCCAGCTGGTTGCGATTATCGGGCTTCTGCTGCATTACGACTATAACTGGTTCTTCGGGATTGAACAGCAATGGCTGCATGTAAACATGCACAATGTGGGGATGTTTTTCCTTTGGATAGCAACGCTGTTGACAGTCTGGTCGGGAGTAGATTATCTGGCCAGATTTATCAAGATCATAGCACGCTGATCAATTACCTGTTTGACTTGTTGAGGATAATTTCAAACTTCTCGCCATCATGACTGAACTGCACTCGATCCTTCTGAATGTCCTCAACCTTTACCCCCTCAATAACAGCACCGTTTGACACTGTAATTCCATTGATCACCGCCAGATTGTCGCTGCCACCTTCCTGATAAGCAATGCCGTTTACCGTAAGGTGTGGCATGTTTCTCACGGCACTAACTGTAGCGATAGGTGCAGTAACAGGTCTGGATACAGATGCTGCTGCTCTGTCTGTTTGTCTTTCAGGGAGGGTCGGACGCGACAATTTCACAGCAGCACCGGTCGTACGTGCCTGTGCTCCAACAACTGAGGCTGGCTTCGCTGAAGACCGCCTTGCTGGTGAGCTTGATACCAGCCTGCTTCCCAATCCTGGCTGAACAACATCAGAAACGGGAACTAGGGGTACTGATACTGAGCGTGGAGGTGGTGTCTGTGGTATAAGATGTGTGGTATCGTGCCTCATGAAGAAGTATGTAGCACCGCTGCCGCATAAAAAAAGTGCGGCCGCAATCAGCGAAGCAGAGATACGCGTAAATCTGGCGGGAGAACCGTCTTGCAAGATTCTTGCATCAATTCCAAACTGGTCTGGCCTACATATTCTTTTATCATTTTCCACTTTTTTCAATGCTTTTAGAATTGAACTCATCTGCTTCCCCACTCTTATTGTACACTCGAAATCCTTCTCTGCGGATTTTGTACAGAAATAAAATTCGTCGCCATGTTTTTCTTGTTTTCCTGGGTCAGGGATGGAATCTTGTGAGTCGTATCGAACCGGGTTAGGGCTGCCAACGTCAGCTCTCCCAAAGAATCGTTACGCGCAATCCCCAACGAATGCTGAAATTGATTTACAGCTGTGATCGTAGCAGCCGTATAAATGCCATTAATAACATCACGGTAGAACCCAGCTTGCTTGAGAAGACTCTGTAATGTTCTGATTTCGAAACGCTTCTCACCCTTTGTAAGGATCACAGGTATCTGACCGTAGTTTTGCCAGACAAGGTAGTACGTTCCACTGGTAACGGCGGAAAAAACATCTTTGGATATGGTTTTGCGATTAAAAAGAGGAGGGGATACAGACAATTGTTCGTTGGATACAGATACTACGGCATAACAGTACGCTCCAAAATCGCCATTCAATTTTGTCACGGCGATAAAGGGTAGATCGAAACGAAACAGGTCATCCAACGATCCATTAACGAGCGTCACTTGCATCTTTCGTTTGGCAGCCAACCGTTTGAACGTTTCGGGTATTTTCAGTTTTTCATGGATAATTTTGAGCGGACGAACCCTCCATAGGCTGGCAAAGGTGTTAAATACCTGTTTATGGATATCGTTTTGATTAGCTGAAAGAATTTCTTGTTCCAGCATTACCGTATTCGGAGTCGGAACCGTTTTCGGATTAGTTTGAGTAGAACCGGAAGAAACTACAAAAGTTGGTTGGGTGCTCGAACTGTTCGAAAATTGCGGTAAATGTCCTATGTAGGTTGCCACAAGATATGTTGCTGCGAAACTTGAAATAATGATGCCGACAATCATAAAAACCAATTTCCACAGCAGCGAACGATTGAGCACTTCCCTTATCCCTCGAATAACAGTTCCTGCGGTAATCCGGCGACATTCATCGCCATAAGCAATCAACAGAACCCGATCACATAAGATGTTGATCAGACGGGGTACACCGCGTGTGGCGAAATAGATCAATTTTATTGAATAGTTACTGAATGAAACACCACCGGTTTCTCCGGCAACCTCCATACGTTGTCTGATGTACGAACGTGTCTCGTACATGCTCATGGAACAAAGCTTGTATCGTACTGCGATTCGCTGGTTCAACTGTCGTAAATCCGAACGCCCAAGCAGAATCTCTAATTCAGGTTGTCCCGCCAGAATAATCTGGATAAGCTTGTCATTTTCCGTTTCAAGGTTGGAGATCAAGCGAATCTGTTCAAGCACATCCGGTTGGAGGTTCTGAGCCTCGTCAATTACCAGAACAACCGTTCGGCCTTCTGACGATTCTTCCAGCAAAAAACGGTTGAGATCTGCCAGCAATTCGTTGGAATATTCACTCGTACAATTAATCCCGAACTCAGTATTAATGCTGCGCAGCAGTTCAACACCGGTCAGGCATGGACTGAATATCAGGGCCGTGCGATAGTTTTCATCCTGAAGTTGCCCCATTAGTGTACGCAAAACCGTTGTCTTACCAGTGCCCACTTCACCCGTCAGCTCAATAAAGCCATAATGATTGTTGATGCCGTAAAGCAGGTGGGCAAACGCCTCTTTATGGTTTTTGCTGAGGAAGATAAATCGGGGATTGGGGGTGAGGGTAAATGGCTTTTCGTTGAATCCGAAATATTTTGTGTACATAGGTTGATATACCAAATGCTCTTCTACAAAATAGAATTTAGCTGTTGTATATTTCATACATTCAGATTATTTTCAAGGTAAATCAAATATATCCGGCTTGTGCAGTGCCTTGGGCTCTCATCTGGCCGGTAAACGAGACTTTGTTGATGCAAACCATAAAGTATATCGATTCAACATGCTGTAATTCAAGTAATGCCGTTGTTTTATCAAAAGAACTTCAAGCGGTCGCATCGATATATCCCTTCAAGGTATCAAACCATTATGCAGGCTTGATCCAAGAACCAGGAGATGCTATCTGGCGGCAATGCGTTCCGGATGCACGAGAGCTGGATGACGACCTTCTGGACGCAGATCCACTGGCAGAGGGTCTGCTAAGCCCGACACCCGGGCTGATCCACCGATACCCGGATCGGGTTGTATTGCTTGTATCTAATCGCTGCCCTGTATATTGTCGATTCTGTATGCGCAAGCGCCATGTAGGTGCCGGTCATGATTTACCGCCTGCCATCGACCAGATTGACAACGCCATTAAATACATTCAATCACATTCTGCGGTTCAAGATGTGATCCTCTCCGGCGGCGACCCACTCATGCTTGATAATGCGTCGCTTTATATGATATTACGTCGCCTACGGGCAATTAAACACGTAAAGATCATCCGGATTGGTACCCGCATCCCCGTGACATTTCCGGAACGCGTAACCCCGGAACTCTGCGACATGTTGCGCCGGTTTCATCCACTGTATATAAATACCCACTTTAACCACCCGACTGAAATAACAGCTGCATCTTCAAAAGCTTGCGAACTACTGGCTGATGCTGGCATTCCCTTGGGAAACCAGACAGTATTACTTCGCGGCGTTAACGATGATGCGGCCGTCATGCGCGAACTAATGCTCGGCTTGCTGGAGTTGCGTGTCAGACCGTATTATATCCATCAAATGGACCTGATAAAAGGTGCGGCACATTTCAGGACTCCCGTCACTCAGGGACTGGAGATCATCCGCGCATTGCGTGGACATATCACGGGTATGGCTGTTCCTCATTATGTGATCGATTTACCAAACGGAAAAGGAAAGGTCGCCTTGATACCTGACATCATTGAAAGGGAAGGGGATCTGCTGTTCCTCATGACTTATCAGGGAGAGCGGGTCACTTACCGCGACATCACAGCTGTTCGGGGGTAAATGCGAGTACGTCATCAATTGAATTTGTACCTGCGAACAACATGACGAGCCGATCTATGCCAAGGGCAATCCCGGCAGAGGGAGGCAACATTGCCAATTCTTGTAAAAATGGTTCAGGTAGCGGTAGGGGGGAAAATCCAGCTGCTGCTCGCTTCAAATTTGCATGAGAGAATCGCTCACGCTGTTCAACGGGATCATTGAGCTCACTAAATCCATTGGCTAACTCCAAACCACCAGCGTAGAGTTCAAAACGCTCTGCGACTAAAGGATTTCCAGGTTTACGACGAGCAAGAGACGCCATTTCTATTGGGTAATCCATCAGGATTACAGGTTTATCCTGTATAAGCGCTGGTTCGATTTGTGTGACCATCCGTTCGTCAAAACTCCCATCTTTAACGGCATCCTCCATACGGGCATCACTGAACGTTGCGAATGCCTCATCAACAGTGAAAAATATTGCACCATTATTCATTGCTATAGATTTAGCATTGTAACTTATAGGTGCAGTTGAGCAACATGCTTCAGCAACATGCCGTAGCAATTCTTCGCAATCTATCATCAGATCAACATAGGTGCTGTTAGCACGATACCATTCAAGCATCGTGAATTCTGGAACATGTTTGCTGCCGCGCTCATCACTTCGCCAACACCTGCAAATCTGAAATATTTTATCGTGGCCCCGGCACAGCAATCGCTTCATACAAATTTCCGGCGAGGTATGCAGATAAAGATCACCAGATTTGTACGGTTCAATATGTTCTTCTGGCGCATTGGCAGGAATACGTTGCGGTGTTTCAACCTCAAGAAAGCCCTTGGCTTCAAAAAAGGATCGAATCGATTTGATCACACTCGACCGTAATATAAGTTTTTTATGTTGTGTCATCATATTACAACGATCCAATCATTACAATCAGGATACCTGCAATAACGAAGCAACTAAAAAAAAGGCGAGTCGTCTGACTCGCCTTGTGGAATACATGTTTTTTGTTATCAACCCTTAACACGAGTCGAGTACTCTCCATTACGTGTATCGATGGTAATCAGCTCACCTTCCTCTATAAAAGGAGGCACCCTGAGAACATACCCGGTTTCCAACGTAGCTGGTTTGGAATCATTGCCACTGGTATCTCCCTTGGCCCAAGGATCTGTCTGCACAACACGCAGGTTGACAAAATTAGGCAGCGTGACACCAATAGCTTTTTCACCAAAAATCAGAACATCGACCTTACAGTTTTCAAGCAGATAGTATTTAGCATCTCCCATGGCATCTTCTTCCATGACAACCTGTTCATATGTCTGCTGGTCCATGAAGGTGTAATGGGTGCCTTCCTTATACAGATATTCCATCTGGCGCTCTTCCAGGCTCGCGGGTTCGAATGACTCACCGGAACGATAAGTTCTGTCAAGTATTGTACCGTTGATCATGTTGCGCATCTTGGTGCGATAAAGCGCTTGTCCCTTACCCGGCTTAACAAAATCAAAGGCAATAACGAGGTATGGTGCCCCATCAAGGGTTAATTTTAATCCTTTTTTTAAATCCGCTACGCTGTACATTGGTTCCTCGCAAAAATGTAATTTGTGAAACGACACAAGCCCATCAATAGAGATGGGCCTGGTTCGTACTATACCGAAACAATGGATTATTTGGCGCGATAAGTAATGCGTCCTCGGCTTAAATCGTAGGGGGAGAGTTCAACAGTGACTTTGTCGCCCGGGAGAATCTTGATGAAGTATTTACGCATCTTGCCAGATATGTGGGCTAACACCACGTGTTCGTTTTCCAGCTTGACACGAAACATGGCGTTAGGCAACGGCTCAATAACGGTTCCTTCAACCTCAATCGCTTCTTCTTTACTCATGCAGAAAGGCACCCCTCATTACTTTGTTTAATTCAACTTAAATATATTACTGATAGTTGTTATAATTTGCAAGTTTAATTCAACCTATCCATGACAATAGCACAGTCCACGCAAACATAACACCGATAATAGCATGAAATGGCGCAGTCCAGACCAAAGACTGTCAGGCATTTTCTTAGGGATACGGCTTGAATTAAAATAGTGGGGTTTATTATACGGTAAATAAGTGTAGATATAATTGATTTAATGTGATACGTGCAATATATGGAAACGAATGTCTGTTTAGTTCGACAACTTGGGAATAGCGATATCTTTGAATGTTTAACTTCAGAGACTCACAGGATTCATTGTATTCACGCGAAAAATCATGGACTCGTGAATGTCTTCTGCAATCACCCTGATCGACACGCTTTCCCCAAAAAACGTCTTACCAGCCATCCCGCGGAAAACACCCCAACATGGAGAACATGATGGATTCCCACCCAATATCGTGCAAAAACAGGTGAGCTTAGTATTTTTACGTACCGCACCAAATCGCCCATAAGCTATATTATGTAAAGTACGATGCAGGGCGCCTGTTTAGCATTTAACGGATCGTAAGCGCTGCATATCCTACCACATCCTGATTATCGCCAGTTACATCACCGCTGGTGCCATATGCAACCAATTCGGCCTGCACGGCACCCAATTCTTTGGCCGCCACCAGCATGATGGCAGCCGGTATTGCACCGCACATGGTGATGTGTTCACTGCTGCACACCTGGAGCAGCCCTTCCGGATTAAGCTTCAGCACTTTTTCCAATGCCACCCCGTCCTTGCGTCGAACCGAAGCTGCCGATTCGTAATGAGTCATATCCGAGCTGGCCACGATCAACACCTCACCTCCGTATTCCCGCATTGCCACAGCAATACCCTGCCCGATCTGTCTGATGGCGGGATAGTCACCATGCCCCAGACATAGGGCAGAAATTGACACATCAGGTTTCAGATATTGAATAAATGGTACCTGCACCTCAAGTGAGTGTTCGAATTCATGAGCAAGAAAATCTTCCTGTATAAACGGAACATGCTGATTCAAAAGGGAATTTAGCTTAGAATTGATAGGGATTGAGCCCAGAGGTGTGAGCCATTCTCCTGCTGGGTACAGTGCAACAGGAGACCCAATACCACGATGATTGGGGCCTAGTATCAGAACTGTTGAGGGAATATAGATAGATGCGTAGACCTTGCCAGCTATGCCGCCGGAATAGATATATCCGGCATGGGGTGCGATGATGCCGGTGACCCTGTGATGCAGGCTGTGCGGCTCCGGCATCATCGTTGCCAGGTCACTGCGAAGTTGCGTGCTGTTACCGGGGTAGAATTGTCCTGCTACTGCCGGCAGACGCTTCATAGAAGTATCCTCCTGAGATCAAGCCTCGAAAAGCAACGGTAAATCTTCCCCTTCGGATACTCCTACCTGCCCTAACGGCAGTTCTTCCTGACGTTCATAGTGTGGAACATCCTCCAGTGCTTGGATCTCCTTTAGTGTGGGCAGGCTTTTCAGATCTTTCAGGCCAAATATTTCAAGAAATTCTTTCGATGTGCCATAGATAAGCGGACGGCCCGGAATATCCTTCTTGCCCAGGATTTTTACCAGCCTCTTCTCCAGAAGAGATTTCAACACCCCACCGCAGTCCACTCCGCGCAGATGCTCTACCTCGGCCCGCGTTATCGGCTGACGGTAAGCCACAATGGCCAGAGTTTCAAGTGCCGATTGAGAAAACTTGGCAGACTTGGCCTTGATGTGACGGGTCACATAGGTCTGATAGCCGGGACGTGTTCGGTACTGCCATCCTCCGGCGACCTCAACCAGGTGGATTCCACTATCGCGCTCATCGCAGGACTGAACCAGGACGTTCAAAGCCGCCTTGATCTCATCCCGCTCGAATTCGTGCAACAGTTCACAAAGACGATCCAGCGAAAGCGGCGCTTCAGCGGTAAAGAATACGCATTCAATAATAGCAGAGAGTGACATGTTTACAAGTTGGCGGGGTTAAATATCGAACATGGATGTACACTGGGAGCAACGCTTGGCAGCCAGCGGCACCATCGACAAACAGAAAGGGCACTCCTTGGTTTCAGCAGGAGCCGGGGCAATCGGTACCTCCCGCTTGAGACGGTTTATCTGCTTAACCATGAGAAAGACCACAAAGGCCATTATGAAAAAATCGACCAGCGTGTTTATGAAAAGGCCGTAGTTAATGGTAGCCGCGCCGGCTTTCTTGGCTTCAACCAAGGTATCAAACTGTTTCCCGGAAAGATTTACAAACAGAGCCGAGAAATCCATCTTGCCCATCAGCATCCCGATCGGAGGCATGATGATGTCGTTGACCAATGACTGGACAACCTTGTTAAAGGCGGCACCGATGATGATACCGATCGCCAGGTCAATGACGTTCCCCTTAAGGGCAAACTCCTTGAATTCCTTCAACATAAATAACCTCCTTTATTCTAACGAAGTCAATAAGGAATCAGCAACCGATTCCTGCGTGACGGAAGGAACAAACCAGATCCCGCCCTGGTGTCCCTCCTGGAAGATGCGGATCATCTTGAGTCGACATAACTCCAGAAGGGCCAGAAACGTAACAATGACCCGCTCGCGGGTCAATTCGTCACGGACCAGCTCATCAAACTGAACCGTAGTTCGATCCTGAAGCAGAGAAAGGATCTCATTGATACAGTCGGCAATGCTGAAGGTTTCCGCGGCAGCCACATCGTGAAAATGTTCAGCTGGAATACGCGCCAACAGGATACGGAAGGCATCCACCAGCTCGAACAGACTCACCTCCAGAGGGCCTTCCACATTCTGGGCCGCAAGCAACTCCGGATCAGAACAGGTACGAACAAAAACCTCGCGCCCCAAGAGCGCCCGGGCACCGATAACCATGCCGGCCTCTTTGTACTGTTGATACTCCATCAAGCGCCTGATAAGTTCGGCCCGCGGATCAGCCTCCTCTTCTTCGCCCTCTTCCGGTTCGACCTGCGGCAGCAACATACGTGATTTTATCTGCAACAGCGTGGCAGCCATGACCAAAAAATCTCCGGCAACCTCCAGATTGAGGTCTTTCATAAGTTTTATGTAATCCAGATACTGGCGGGTGATAACAGCGATCGGGATATCGCAAATATCCAACTCGTTCTTGCGAATAAGATGGAGCAACAAATCCATTGGACCATCAAATTTGTCAAAATGAACGCTGTAGCTTTCTCCAATGCCATCCAACAGTGCAGGTTCAACATCCCGCCCGTGATGCTGAACTCCCTCGCGTCCGGGGTGCATCTCAGAACCTTAATGCCGAGCGGACTTCCGCCATGACACTATCGGATATCAGCGTAGCTCGAGCGCTACCATCCGCCAAGATGTCATCGACAAACTGGGGTTTGGAGACCAGTTCTTCCCGTTTGGCACGGAAAGGCGCCAGTCGTTCATTCATGCAGCCGGCCAGGATCCGCTTGCACTCCACACAACCGATGGTGGCTCCCTTGCAGGCCGGAATGATCTCGTCCAGTTTCTCCTGCGGCACATAGATACGGTGCAGGTTAAAGGCCACGCACACATCGGGATCGCCGGGGTCGCTGCGCCGTACCCTGGCAGGGTCGGTCATCATGGCGAGTACCTTTTTGGTGGTTTCCTCGGCCGTATCCGACAGGTAGATTGAATTGCCATAGGACTTGCTCATCTTGCGGCCATCCAGACCAAGCAGTTTGGGGGTCTCGGTCAGCAGGGCCTCCGGCTCGGGAAACACATTTCCGTAGAGATGGTTGAAGCGCCGTGTGATCTCGCGGGTGACCTCCAAGTGCGGCAGTTGATCATGTCCCACCGGCACGCGGGTGGCCTTGTAGAGGATGATATCGGCAGCCATCAGCACAGGATACCCCAGGAAGCCGAAGGTAGAGAGGTCCTTGGTCTCCAGATTGTCTTGCATCTCCTTGTAGGTCGGGCAGCGCTCCAGCCATGAGACCGGCGTAATCATGGAAAGGATCAGGTTCAGCTCGGAGTGATGCGGCACCAGGCTCTGGCGAAAAACCACACTCCTGGCCGGATCAAGGCCGAAAGCCACCCAGTCCAGCACCATCTCACGGATGCTGTCACGAATACCGGTTGTGTCGGCATATTCGGTAGTAAGTGAATGCCAATCTGCCACAAAGAAAAAACAATCGAAATCGTTCTGAATCTTGACCCAGTTTTCAAGCACACCGTGATAGTGGCCAATATGTAGTTTTCCGGTCGGCCTCATGCCGCTGACAACGCGTGATTTCATTTCAGAAAAACTCCTTTAATATGGTTCTCCCTTTCGCACAAAAGAGGGAGGAAATTCTACCGCATCATCAGCCGTTGTGTAACTTCCATGACGAGATAACTCTGTGGGCCAGCCAGCAGGTTAATAGCAATATTTAAAAATGGAAGGATGACATATGAAAAGATATTGGTAAAGAACACCAGAACGATGATAATCACCATGCCGTAAGGCTCTATGCGGGCCAGGGCAGCTGCCTGACGATAGGGTAACAGCCCGGTAAGAACACGACCGCCATCCAACGGTGGCAAAGGGATCAGATTAAAGATAGCCAGGAGCAGATTGATATATACCGAAAACGCCAGCATCCATTCAACCGGCTCTACCGCCATTGTCATTGTAGATCCTGAAATAACAGGATTGACAAAAGCGACGAGTCCGCGCAGCAGCATGGCTGAGACGAGGGCCAGCAGCATATTGGTCATCGGCCCGGCCGCTGCAACCCAGATCATATCACGCTTGGGGTTGCGCAGATTTTCGAACACGACCGGCACTGGTTTGGCCCAGCCAATACCGACGAAGATAATCATCAATGTGCCGATGATATCGATATGCTTGAGCGGATTAAGAGTCAGACGGCCCAGCATTCGTGCCGTAGGATCTCCATAGCGCCAGGCGATATAGCCATGAGAAACTTCATGACAGGTGATGGCAAAAAGACCGGGCACCAGCATGATGGATAGCTTGAAGAGAAAATTTTCCATTGGGTTCCTAGCAAAATAAAGTATCGTATCTTTCTAACAGAACGACACGCCTAAGTCAATCGAGCCACCCCGCAGAGACCGACATGCTCCGAACATTGCTCAAACACGCTACACAATACACGAGCCGGTATCACCACGATCTTACCGAGGCTCTACCGTCAGGAGGCTATATTTTCAGGATACACCTGAGACATAGCTCGTCAGCTTCCGGTTCTGTAGCGGCCAGAGTGGTTTTGATCTGAGTGAAAATTTGCTTGACATCCACGATCGGTTCCCCCGCCGTAGCTCCCACTACAAAAAAAAGCCCGCCTGAATCTGTTCAGACGGGACATTTACAATACCAGTAAACGTAATCTCAGGCAAGCCGGTGGGCGTACAGAGGAAATTTCTTCATCATCTGATTAACCCGCACCTTGATGGCAGTAAGTTTTTCGTCACTACCAATATTGGTCACGGCTTCTGCAATAAAGCCGGCCACCTGGTCCATTTCGGTTTCTTTCAGGCCGTGTGAGGTAGCTGCAGGCGTTCCGATACGGATGCCGGAGGTGACAAAAGGCGAACGGGTCTCAAACGGCACGGTATTCTTATTGACCGTAATACCAGCTTTGTCGAGAGCTTCCTCTGCGGCCTTGCCGGTTATTTCAGTGCCTGAGAAATTGATCAGCATCAGATGGTTGTCGGTACCGCCGCTGGTCAACTTGAATCCACGCTGCATCAAGGATGCTGCAAGTACCTTGGCATTTTTGGCAATCTGCTGCTGATAAACCTTGAATTCCGGCTGCAAAGCCTCCTTAAAGGCCACGGCCTTGGCAGCAATAACGTGCATCAGTGGACCGCCCTGAATGCCGGGGAAGATCTGCGAATTGATTGTTTTCGCAAATTCCTCGCGGCACAGGATCATGCCGCCGCGCGGACCACGAAGCGTTTTATGGGTGGTGGTAGTGACAAACTCGGCATACGGGACCGGACTGGGGTGGACACCTGCTGCCACGAGACCGGCAAAATGAGCCATATCGACCATAATCACCGCTCCTACCTTATCAGCAATGGCGCGGAAGGCCGGGAAATCTATAATGCGCGGATAGGCACTGGCACCAACCACGATCATCCTCGGTTTATGCTCTTCTGCCAGCCGCTCAACCTCTGCATAATCGATGGTCTCAGTATCGGGGGAAACACCGTACGGCACTATGTTGAAAAGTTTGCCGGAAAAATTGACCGGACTACCATGTGTCAGATGTCCGCCATGAGAGAGATTCATCCCTAAAATGGTATCGCCGGGCTTGCAGGCAGCAAAATATACCGCCATATTGGCCTGGGAGCCGGCATGGGGTTGGACGTTGGCATGCTCAGCGCCGAACAGCTCCTTGGCGCGATCGATAGCTAACTGTTCGACCACATCGACGTGTTCGCAGCCGCCATAATAGCGCTTGCCGGGATAGCCCTCGGCATACTTGTTGGTCATGATCGAGCCCTGAGCCTCCAATACCGCCTCGGATACGAAGTTTTCGGACGCAATCAGTTCCAGATTGTATTCCTGGCGTTCGGTCTCATGCCGAATGGCATCGGCAACTGCGGGGTCAAACTGAGATAGAATTGACATGTGCTGCTCCTTCACAAATGAGTGCCTGCTGAAAAAAGAAACGGGACCTATTAAAGT
This sequence comes from Deltaproteobacteria bacterium, assembly GCA_021780495.1. Taxonomy (GTDB): domain Bacteria; phylum Desulfobacterota; class Desulfuromonadia; order Geobacterales; family Pseudopelobacteraceae; genus CAIPTY01. The sequence continues at coordinate 15,933 of JAJXYO010000053.1, read as the reverse complement.
CCCGCTTCATAATATCGCAGATAATATACTATCTTAACAGTACTTTTTTTCAATATCGGCAATCTTGTCAAGACGGGCTTGATGACGGCCGCCTTCAAACGTAGCGTCGAGCCACGCTCCAACCAGATCACAGGCCTTCTGCTCGTCGAGTACCCGACCTCCCAGTACAAGGATGTTGGCATTGTTGTGCTCTTTGGCCATACGGGCCATGAAAACATCCGTTACAAGCGCTGCACGGACACCCGGAACCTTGTTGGCGGCTATTGACATGCCGATACCGGTACCGCAGATCAAAATACCTAACTCCGCCGCTCCTGCTACAACTATTTCAGCGACCTTCAGTCCGAAGTCAGGGTAATCCACAGAAGCGTCATTATCCGTTCCCGCATCTGAAACAGTACAGCCCCTGCGCTGAAGGTAACTTGAAAGCGCGGATTTGAGATTCAATCCACCATGATCACTGCCGATCACAATCATAAATCCACCTAGATCTTTCTGAACAACAGTGTAGCATTGGTTCCACCAAATCCGAACGTGTTGCTCATGGAGTATTCGATGGCTGCATCACGGGCTATATTAGGGACATAATCCAGATTGCACTCGGGATCCGGTTCCTCGTAGTTGATGGTCGGCGGAACGACAGACCTGTCCATAGCCAGACAACAGATAACCGCTTCGAGGCCACCGGCTGCCCCCAACAGGTGACCGGTCATGGATTTCGTGGAGGATACCATCAGTTTATTGGCGTGTTCTCCGAAAACTGACTTGATGGCCAGTGTCTCATTGAGGTCATTGAATGGGGTCGAAGTGCCGTGGGCATTAATGTAGTTGACCTGATCCGGATTAACTCCCGCATTTTTGAGGGCCATCTTCATGCATCGGGCAGCACCTTCACCACCAGGGACCGGTGCAGTCATGTGGTAGGCATCCCCAGTAAGTCCATAACCGACTACCTCGGCATAGATTCTGGCACCACGTTTTTTTGCAGTTTCATACTCCTCCATGACAACTATGCCGGCGCCTTCAGCCAGGACAAAACCGTCACGGCTCTTGTCGAAAGGTCGCGATGCCCGTTCCGGTTGATCATTACGGCTGTCAGTCAGGGCCTTCATGACGGCGAATCCACCAATTCCCAGAGGGGTGACCGTGGATTCGGTACCACCGGCAATCATGGCATCCGCATCACCACGCTTAATAATATGATAGGCATCACCAATAGAATGGGTTCCCGTTGCACAGGCCGACACCGAAGAGATATTGGGACCTTTGGCTCCGTATTTGATGGAGATATGACCGGGCGCCAGATTAATGATCAGCATGGGGATAAAGAATGGAGAAATCTTTTTGTAGCCGCCTTCCTGCAGTGCCACGTGATATTTTTCAATGGAGGGGAGACCACCAAGCCCGGACCCAACCAGAACTCCGACCCGCTCGGCGTTTTCCTCATTAATAACCAGCCCCGAATCCTCCATGGCAAAATGTGCGGCACCCATGGCATACTGAATGAACAGGTCCATTTTTTTAATTTCTTTTTTATCGATGAAATCTTCGGCATTAAAGCCTTTGACCTCACCAGCAACCTTGACCGGCATATCCGAAGCGTCAAATCGCGTAATCAGACCGATGCCTGACTGACCTTTGACAAGTGCATCCCAGTTGGCGGCGTTACCGGTACCAAGTGGAGAAACCGCGCCGACTCCCGTAATAACAACTCTTCTCATGATGTCTGACTCCCTGGAACTTACAGATGTGAATACTGAGGTCGGAAAAGAAAAGAGGGGAACATCTCCCCTCCCCCGTTTTGATTTTTAGCTGTGCTCGGTGATGTACTCGATGGCATCGTTGACCGACTGGATTTTTTCGGCATCCTCATCAGGAATTTCAATATCGAACTCCTCTTCAAGGGCCATAACCAACTCAACCGTATCGAGAGAGTCTGCACCCAGGTCATCCATAAATGACGATTCAGGCAATACCAACGCTTCTTCAACACCCAACTGTTCTGCAACGATTTCTTTTACCCGTTTTGCGATATCAGACATATTTCACCTCCGTGTGATGTAAACCCTGTTCAGGTTTTTTCGACTAAGCCAAGTTTGTTAATTAAGCATGAAACCATTAAATGTCAATTTTTATTTTTATACGAATCCAACTTACATATACATGCCACCATTGACGGAAAGTACGTGACCGGTAATATAGCCGGATTGCTCACCGGCAAGGAACACTACTGCATTCGCAATATCTTCGGCGCTTCCCAGTCGTTCCAGCGGAATTTGGGCGGTAAGTTCGCCACGCACCTTTTCGGACAGGGCATCAGTCATGGCTGTTGCAATAAATCCAGGGGCAACTGCATTGACCGTAATACTGCGCTTGGCAAGTTCTCTGGCGTTTGACTTGGTAAGACCTATCAGGCCGGCCTTGCTGGCACAATAGTTCGCCTGACCGGCATTTCCCATCTGACCGACAATCGAAGCGATATTGATGATGCGGCCGTAGCGTTGTTTACTCATCACCTTAAAGGCTGCCCGTGTGCAGAGGAAAGCGCCTTTCAGGTTGACATTCAATACAGCGTCCCAATCCTCGTCCTTCATGCGCATCAGAAGACCGTCACGGGTAATTCCCGCATTATTGATCAGGATGTCGACACGGCCGTACGCCTCGGTGGCCGCATCGATCATGCGCTCGACATCGGCCGGAACAGTCACATTGCCGACAACCGCCAGCGCCTTGCTGCCAGCAGCCTGCAACTCAGCCACGATTGCATCCGTTGCTGTCTGGTCCATGTCGACTGCCACAATTGTTGCCCCCTTGGCTGCCAAGGCCAAAGCAATGCTACGACCGATTCCACGGGAAGCGCCTGTTACGACAGCTATTCTATCCTTAGGCATAAGAATCTCCTTTATGTTTTAGTGCATAACATACCATTTAAACTAGGCTTTGTCTGCAAATGCCGCCTTTAGTTCTGCTTCGGTTACAAGCTTGTCATCCACAAATGCACGCCCATTAAAATACCAAATACCGCGCTTGCAATTTACCGCCTCCAATTCAAGGCGGAGTTGATCTCCGGGAAACACCGGCTTTCTGAACTTGGCGCCATCAATACCCGCAAAATAAGTAACCTTGGAACGCACGCTTTCATCCGACGACAGTATCGCCAGAATACAGGCAACCTGCGCCATCGATTCAATGATCAGCACCCCGGGCATAACCGGATGCCCCGGAAAATGGCCGGGAAAAAAGGGTTCGTTAATAGTAACATTTTTCAGACCGACAATCCGTTTACCCGCTTCCATTTCTGTTATACGGTCCACCAGAAGAAAGGGGGGACGATGGGGAAGAATCTTCATAATCTCATTGATATCGAGCATTCTGGTATCCTTTCGGCCGTGAAATTAATTCTGAAGTAGTTTCAGACTGGCAATGTCCTCAACATTAGCATTAACCGCATCTTTGGCAATACGTTTGACCAACCCGCACAACACCTTGCCGGGACCGATCTCGATAAATCGTGTAACGCCCAGACTGACCATTTCGGACACAGACTGTTCCCACAACACCGGCGCACAAACCTGCGTTACCAGCAAGGAGCGAACCAGTTCCTGGGCGGTGTTTGGCATGGCAGTAGCATTGGCTACAACCGGCAGGGACATCTCAGATACGTTTACGGCGTCAAGCACGACAGAAAGCCTGTCTGCAGCCGGCTGCATCAATGCGCAGTGAAAGGGTGCGCTGACCGGTAGCAACATGGCCTTTCGGAAGCCCCTGCCCTTGGCGATCTCTATGGCACGGTTGATTGCAGCCGTACTGCCGGCGATGACAATCTGGCCTGGGGAATTAAAGTTTGCCGGAGAAAGAACCTCTCCCTGGGCAGCTTCCCGGCAGATTTCCTCAAGCACATCTTTTTCAATACTGAGCATGGCTGCCATGGTGCCGGTTCCAACCGGAACAGCCTCCTGCATGAACGTACCACGGGCACGAACGGTCCTGACCGCATCTGCAAACGCCAAGGCATCGGAGCAGACCAGGGCCGAGTACTCACCAAGAGAATGCCCGGCGAGATAATCGGCCTTCAAGCCGGTTTCCTGCTCAAGCACCCTCAAGACGGCAATACTGGTAGTCAGAATGGCAGGCTGTGTATTCGCAGTGAGTTTCAGCTCATCTTCACTTCCGGAAAAGCAGAGCTCTGAAAGCTTAAAACCAAGGGCTTCATCAGCCTCTTCAAAGACCTGTCGTGCAGTTGAAAATGACTGGGCCAATTCCTTGCCCATGCCGGGATATTGAGACCCTTGTCCGGGAAAGATAAACGCAATTTTGCTCATGAAAGAACCTTTCTTCAAAAACAAGACGAAACAGGAGCATGCGGCAGCACAATCGAATACCGCAACATTACATCAGCTAATTTATATTGGACGATTCAGGAAGTCGATGTAAAAGGAGAAGCAGCCATATTGATCATCGAGAAAATGCTCCGGAATAACGAAGCCGCTTCCCGTTATTCTGCCCTCAGCTCATAACCTCCATTACACGATAGCCTGTGTTTTCTGGTAATCACGATGATTGTTAACCAGTGAATTTTCAGTCAGTTTTTCTGACACATGTTCGGTAACGCCGCTTTTGGCATACTCATGGGCAAAGCGGATGGCATTTTTGATTGCCTTAACATTGGAGCCACCGTGACAGATCATGCCGACGCCATTGATCCCCAACAGCGGTGCCCCGCCATATTCGGCATAATCCACAATTTTTTTAAAACGGTTAATTGCACCCCGGACAAACAGATACCCCAATTTTGAAATCCAGCTTTTAAGAATTTCACCTTTGAGCATTTTACCGGCGGCGTCGGATAGACCCTCCGACAGCTTAAGAACCACGTTTCCCACAAAACCATCACATACCACCACGTCAACGGTACCTTTAAAGATATCGCGCCCTTCTACATAACCGGAATAATTAAGCGTGGCAGCTCGTAAAAGGGTATTGGTTTCGCGGGTAAGCTCGTTGCCCTTGGAGTCTTCTTCGCCATTAGAGAGCAGACCAACCGAAGGATTCGCGATCCCCATGGCATAGCGGGCATACACCTCCCCCATAATGGCAAACTGGGCCAGGTGGATCGGTTTGCAGTCAACATTTCCCCCGACGTCAAGCACGAGGGTTTTACCTTTGAGGGTTGGAAAGATTTGGGCTATGGCAGGACGTTCAATGCCGCTGATGCGTTTGAGTACAAACATGCCGGCCGCCATGGTGGCACCGGAGTTTCCGGCACTCACCGCAGCACAAGCCTTGCCGTCTTTGACAAGGTCAAAGGCCAGCCGTACGGATGAGTTACGCTTCTTGCGCACCGCATCCGAGGCGGAATCGTGCATGCCCACCACTTCACTGGCATGAAAGATATCGATGTCGAGTCCCGACGTATTATACTTGGTGAGTTCGGCCGCCAGACATGCGCGGTCTCCGACCAGCGTAACCGGAATACCGAATTCACGGCACGCCATAACAGCACCCTCCACCTCGATGGCAGGCGCGTTATCGCCACCCATTGCGTCGACCGCAACTCTCATTGTTCCCGGCTCTGTCACGGAAGCGGGAGGCCTACTGGGCTTTACTGGAAAGGTCGATGACCTCTTTACCCTTATAGGTGCCGCAAGTCGGACAGGCGCGGTGAGGAAGCTTGGGGGCTTTACACTGTGGACAGACTGAAACCTGCTGAGGTGTCAGGAAGTCATGGGCGCGCCTCATGTTTTTACGTGATTTGGAAGTCTTTTTCTTAGGTACTGCCATGTCGATTCTCCTTTGTGCGGTGGTGCGGTACAACCGTCACCCTTGTTTATCTGGATATTTTAAAATCCTTCAGTGCGCTGAATTTAAGATTGACCGGTTCCTGCGAGCAGGTACAGGAACCCATATTAAGATCTGCTCCACAGGTGGGGCAAAGACCTTTACACCCCTCTTCACACAAAGGTTTCAGAGGAACTTCCATTGCCACCTGTTCTTCGATTTCATGGGCAAGGTCAAGCTCATCACCGCTGTAGGTAGAGGCAATGAGGTCATCATCGCACAATTCGGTTTCGTCTTCAACCTCGCTATGCCGTGCTGTTTCCTTGCGGAATATAATCCTGAAGGTTGAATCTATCGCCGAGGCATACGTAACCAGGCAGCGGCCGCAGGTAAGTGAGATTGGGACCTGTAACCTGCCCACTGCCTTCAGATGATCAAACTCACGCTCTATCGTTATGTCTGCCGAGACCGGACCGGTAAAAATGCACTCACCATCAGCCTGCATACGGGCAAGCACCGGGAATACTTCAAACGGCTGCTCGACGTGCAATTCATACGGTGTGTGTTTGATGTGGTCAATTCGTATCTTCACGCTGTCAGTCCAGTGGGTACAGCAAAGTTATGCTAAAATACAAAGCATGCAAGTATATGCAATGACACTTTTTTGTCAAGATATTTAAATGGAGAGATGCTGGCACCTGCCATAGATCTCCAGCATGTGACGGAATCGAGCCGCAAGCCCCTTATCGACCAGATCCCAGCTAAAGCGCCATTCCCAATTTCCTTCTGACGTACCCGGCATGTTCATGCGTGCTGTCGTCGGCAGCCCGAGAACATCCTGAAAAGGGATAATGGCCGTATCGGCAACCGACACAAACGCAGCCCGGACAAGATCGTTAACAGGATTCCCACCAGCTGAACCGAGATAATCCAGCACCTCGCGCTGCACTCTGTCATCCAAGGCTTGAAACCATCCCGCACTGGTATCGTTATCATGGGTACCGGTATACACGACACAATTGTTGATATGATTATGCGGCAGGTAGGAGTTGGACGGACCCGAACCAAAGGCAAAGTGGAGTATTTTCATGCCGGGGAACCCGTAATGATCACGCAGTGCTTCAACCTGGGGCGTAATTTCACCCAGGTCTTCCGCAATAATGGGAAGCGGTCCAAGTGCAGAAAACAAAGCGTCAAACAGGCGCCTTCCGGGGCCGGCAACCCAGGCACCTTTTATAGCGGTCTTATGGCCGGCCGGCACATGCCAGGCCGCATCAAAACCGCGAAAGTGATCGATACGAATGCAATCGAACTGGGAAAACATGAATCTGAAGCGCTCGATCCACCAATCGTAGCCCCGTTTTTCCAACGCATCCCAGTCGTAGAGCGGATTACCCCACAACTGGCCGGTGTTGCTGAAATAGTCAGGCGGCACCCCTGCTACGACCGTTGGCCGGCCCCGCTCATCCAGCAGAAACAGTCCCCGGTTCCTCCAGACATCGGCAGAGTCATAGGCCACGAAAATCGGAATATCGCCAATAATCGAAATACCCTGTGCTGCAGCGTATGCGCGCAGATGTCCCCATTGCCGTGAGAACTGCCACTGCATGTATTTCTGTGTACCGATCTCGGGGCCCAGTTCCACAGAGACCCTTGCATAGGTTTCATCGTCCGGCAACGCGACAGAGGCTGGCCATTGGTTCCAGCATTTCCCTTTATAGCGCTGTTTGAGCGCCATGAACAAGGCATAGTCGTGCAGCCAGGGGGTTGTGTCGCAAAAATGCCAGAATTCCTCCATGCGCGCTGTCCGTCCAGCCGCAAAAAAGGCCGCTGCAGCGCCATGCAATGCATCGATCTTGTCCGTCAGGAGCGCACCATAATCCACGCGGTCTGTAGCAGACGGCATAGTAAAAGCGGGCATCGGCACATCGCCCTCGCGGGACAGTGTATCCAGATCTATCAGCAGTGGATTGCCGGCAAAAGCAGAGAAGGCTGAATAGGGAGAGTTCCCGCTGGCAGTGGGATTGAGCGGCAGCACCTGCCAACAGGACATTCCCATCCCCGCCAGAAGATCGATAAACCGACGGGCATCTTCGCCCAGCGTCCCGATACCTCCGGCGCCGGGGAGTGATGTGGGATGCAACACAGCACCGCACCTGCGATTTTTCTGCATGTAGTACCTCCCGCTTAGATCCGGCAAATCTGAAGATCAGAATAGGTGTATCAGCAAACTTATTTTCACGCAAAAACAACCTTCCAACGCTCGAATCCGGTAAATAAACATAATCACCCTGGCTTTGCAAATAAATTCACCACCAGTGAAGCTGCTTAAATATATTTTAAAATCATGACATTTCAGATATCATCACACCTCATACCGTTTCATAGAACCTCTACTCAGTTCATACACCAGGTCCATGGACGCCAACCAGCGCAGCGACATACAAAGCAGCGGCATCGATATCAGAGCACTGGCCAGCCTGATCACCGAACTCAATATCTCGCGCCGGAATTTCAAATCATACCCCAAAGGTCACCCGGTTATTGAAGGTGCATTTCAGCGGGTCATCTCTCGTTATAACAAACTACTCGATGTACAGGGCGAGGTAACCATCGGTGTCGCCAAAGACGCCCTGATGTTCGGCACCACAATCCTGGAGAAATCCAATCTGGTCTACCGCGATTTCGCCCGGGTACTCTTCGAACACGGCATCGCTGTGCTCACACTGCGGCGGGGGTTGACGACAAACGAGCTGGAACACTTCAACGTCATTCTTGGCCTGAAACGGGAGGAAATCAACCGTCAGGGAGGCATAGAGGCGCTCTGGGAAAAGGGCCAAATCAGCTCACTGGCAATTACGGCCATCAGATACGATCTTTTCAGTGCCAGCGGCAATGAGACGGCTGAAGAAGGTCCACAGCCCGGCACTGACGAAGGGATCTGGGAGCGCATCACACGCGCGCTGATGGCCGGAAACAGCGTACGCCAGGATGGTCGGGCCGATCCGGATATCGACCCCGAGCTATTGGCGTCGATGCTTAACAACAAGTATGAACACGCTGCCGCGAACAACCGCGAGAGCGACGATCTCCAGGCCGTCGCTGACCTCATCCGACAGGAAAATAACAGACAGACCTCACAAGCTACCTTAGACATGCCGTACAACAAGCTGGCGGCCTTCGTGAACAAACTCAACCCGAATCTACGCCGCCAGTTCCTCAGCAGCACCTTCGATATAAAGAAGCTCGACGGAACCTCGCTGACGGAAGATCTTGTCGGAAACATGTCGGCCGATACCATCCTCGAAACGCTGGAGGATCTCAACCAGCATCAGGTCAATGTACCCCCGGTTATTATGGGACTCCTGCAAAAACTCTCCGCACATGCCGGCAACCATCCCTCCGGTAATCGCATGACTCACCCGCACGAGAACGACATGCAGGAAAGAATGCGCAGCGTCTTCAAGGAACACGCCTCTGAGGAGTTCACCCCCGACGACTACCAGCAAAAGCTTAACGCGCTCATCGCTCAAGAACAGATGCCCCAGTCAGTGCCGGACGCTATCGACGACCTCCTGGCCAGCGTGGAAAGCAACGTGGTGGAAGAGAGGATCAGCGACATCATCATGAACCTCGTCACGACAGGAGGTGAAAGCCCTGAGGAGCGGGAATTCTTTCTCCAGAATCTGAGCGACATGTTCGGATATTTCCTGCAGACCGGCGATTACGGGCAACTGGTCAAGATGATCGATCAATCCACTGACAGTGCCTTTCCGATCGATATCCAATACTACCTGCGTGAAAACTATGTCCGCCGCGAGTTTCTCGATGAGATCCTGAATGGCCTGACCATCTGGGGCAAACCCCGTTATCATGACATCAAACTCCTGATCACCAAAATCCGCAGCCCCTTCATCGAGGTGCTGCTCGATCACCTGGCAACCGAAGACAACATGTCGCTGCGGCGCTTCATGATGGACCGCCTGATCGAGATGGGTCCTGTGACGCGCGTCCCGATTGCCATCCGGCTCGATGACGAGCGCTGGTTTGTGCTGCGCAACCTGATCGTCATCCTCAGGGCCCACAGCGATACCGCGATCATCCCGCTGATCCGCCCCTTAACCAACCACAGCAACAGCCGGGTGCGGCAGGAAGCGCTCAGCACCCTGGTCATGCTCCATGATGCCGCCGCCGAGAAGCAGGTGCTGCGCGACCTCGACAGCGAAGACCGGGAAACCCTGTATGCGGCCATCACCCTGTCGGAGAAGAGCCGTTTACCCGATATCCATAAGAAACTGCTGGCCATGCTCTCCAATGGCGGGCTGACGCAGCTGGAATACGAGCTGAAAAGCACGGTGGTCAAGAGTCTCGGCGAACTGCAACGTTCCGAAACACTGCCAGAATTTGCAAAAATCCTCGGCTCCACGAGCCTGTTTCACAACAAACTCCTGACACGACTCAAGCTCGATATCCTCCGGGCACTGGGCCGCTATCCGCTACAGACCGTCGCCCCCTTGCTCCAGCGGATCAGTGCCGGAAAAGACGAGGTTGCCCGCCAGGCTGAGGAATTCCTCAAGAATGTAAAGGCAACGACCCATGAGCGCTGATATCCGTTCGGTCCAGGAGTTCATCCGGACTCTGCTCTCGGCCACCGCCAACACCTCACTCTATACCCACAGCCACCCGCAGGTCACCAGGTTGACCGATGCCGCTTTTTCCTGCATCAATCAGGTACTGGAAGAGATCCCCGAGATCACGATCGTAGTGATCGAAGGCGAGCTGGTAATCAACGGCCAGCCGCAGGAGTTCAGCCTCTTCCTGAATCGATTTGCCGAGATCATGCATGCGCGCGGCATCAGCCACCTGAAGATCGTAGCCGGACTTTCCCGCGATGAAGTCGGAACCCTGATTTCCGCTCTTGCCCATACGGCAGATGCCTCAGCCGTATCATCCAGTGCGCATGTGACGCACGGCAAGCTGGGCATCCGCCTGGGAGCGGGCGCCGGTTCGGAACCCGCTACAGGTTCCGAAGCAGCGCACGAGCCGCTGTCAATCGCCGAGATGCCGCACGAAGAACTGGCACGCTTCATGGACGTCTACGAATCGGCCAAAAAGCACCAGAAGCTTAAGATAACCGGCCTGCTGGATATCGTCTCCGGCTTCATCGACGCCTTTCGCCAGGAGGGTGATGCCATGCTGGCCATGGCTTCCCTGCGCTCGACGGATGAATACACCTTCACCCACTCGACCAATGTCTGTATCCTCAACATCGCCCAGGCCATGGCTCTGGGCATCGAGGGACAACTCCTGCACGACATCGGCATAGCCGCCATGCTGCATGACATCGGCAAGCTTTTTATCCCCGAAGAGATCCTCACCAAGACGGACAAGCTGACGCCGGAGGAATTCGAGATCATGAAACGGCACCCGGCCCTGGGTGCAAAACACCTGCTGGATACACCGGGTGTACCGCGTCTGGCGGTCACGGCTGCCTATGAACACCATCTCAAATTCAATCTATCCGGCTACCCGAAGGTACAGGCCGGTTGGCAGCCCAACCTGTGCAGCCAGCTGACCATGATCTCGGATTTTTTCGATGCCCTGCGAACGCGCCGCTCGTATCGCGATCCGATGGATCTGCGCCGGATTGCACGCATGATGTGGGATATGATGGGAAGCGACCTGCACCCGGTTCTGACCAGAAACTTCCTGCAGATACTTGCCCGCCTGACCAAGAGCTGACAGACATCCGACAACGGCATCAACGATCCGGTGTTGGCATCGTTAGCCCGGCCCCCCGCCCCATTCCTTGACTTTGGCCTGTTCAGTGATTAACTCTTCTCATAGAGCATATCTGATTACGTGACAGGAAGAAGATTAAGCATGGACTTCAACAAACTGACCCAGAAATCACAGGAAGCGTTTGCAGAGGCACAGAACAAGGCCGTTACGCTAGGTCATGTGGAGGTGGATGGGGAGCATCTGATCTGGGCGCTGCTCGATCAGGCCGACGGACTGGTGCCGCGCCTGCTGCAGCGCATGGACCTGCGCCCGGAAGCGCTCAAGAAGGCGGTTGAGGAAGAGCTGGACCGGCGGCCGCACGTCTCCGGGCCGGGCGCCGAGCCGGGCAAGATCTACGTATCCCAGCGCCTCAACCGCATCCTGGTGGCGGCCGAGCAGGAAGCCAAACGCCTCAAGGACGAGTATGTCTCGGTCGAGCACCTGTTTATGGCCATGCTGGGCGAAGGGGACAAGACCCCTTCCGGCAAACTGCTGAAACAGGCCGGCATCGACCGGGAGCGCTTCCTTACAACCCTGACCGACGTACGCGGTAATCAACGGGTAACCTCCAGCAACCCGGAGGCCAGTTACGAGGCCCTGGAGAAATACGGCCGCGATCTGGTCAAGATGGCCAAGAGTGACAAGCTCGACCCGGTCATCGGCCGCGACGAAGAGGTGCGGCGGGTGATCCGCGTCCTGTCCCGCAAGACCAAGAACAACCCGGTGCTGATCGGCGAGCCGGGCGTCGGCAAGACCGCCATCGTGGAGGGGCTGGCCCAGCGCATCGTGCGCGGCGATGTCCCGGAAGGGCTCAAGGACAAGACCGTCTTTGCCCTGGATATGGGCGCGCTGGTAGCCGGAGCCAAGTATCGCGGAGAATTCGAGGAGCGCCTCAAAGCGGTTCTGAACGAGATCAAGGAGGCCGAAGGGCGCATCATCCTCTTTATCGACGAGCTGCACACCATTGTCGGCGCCGGCAAGGCCGAAGGATCGATGGATGCCGGCAACATGCTCAAACCGATGCTGGCGCGGGGTGAACTGCACTGCATCGGCGCCACGACCCTGGATGAATATCGCCAGCACATCGAGAAGGATCCCGCCTTGGAGCGCCGTTTCCAGCCGGTGCTGGTGGAGCAGCCCACGGTTGAAGACACGATTTCCATCCTGCGCGGGCTGCGGGAACGCTTCGAGGTGCATCACGGCATCAAGATCCAGGATGCCGCCCTGGTAGCCGCCGCCACACTCTCCAACCGCTACATCACCGAGCGCTTCCTGCCGGACAAGGCCATCGACCTGGTGGACGAGGCCTGCGCCATGCTGCGCACCGAGATCGACTCCCTCCCCTCCGAGCTGGACACCATCAGCCGGCGGGTGATACAGCTGGAGATCGAGGAGGTGGCACTCAAGAAGGAAAAAGACCCGGCCAGCAAGGAACGCCTGGAGGCACTGCGCCGCGATCTGGCCGATGACCGGGAAAAGGCCAACAGCATGCGGGCCCAGTACGATTCCGAGAAATGCGCCATCCAGCGAGTGCAGGGCCTGCGCGAACAGATCGAAAAGACCCGCCGCGACATTGAACAGGCCGAACGCGCCAGTAACCTGGAGCAGGCTTCCAAGCTGAAATATTCGGAGCTGCCCGGCCTGGAGACCGCCCTCAAGCATGAAGAGGCATCCCTGAACGAGAAACAAGGCGGTCAGAAGCTGCTGCGGGAGGAGGTCACAGAAGACGAGATTGCCGAGATCGTTGCCCATTGGACCGGCATCCCGGTTTCGCGGCTGGTGGAAGGCGAGCGGGAAAAGCTGCTGCGGCTGGAAGATATTCTGCACCAGCGGGTAGTCGGACAGGACGAGGCCGTACAGCTGGTGTCAGACGCCGTACTGCGGGCCCGTTCCGGCATCAAGGACCCCAAACGCCCGATCGGCTCCTTCATCTTCCTGGGCCCGACCGGTGTCGGAAAAACAGAGCTGGCACGGACCCTGGCCGAAGCATTGTTCGACTCGGAAGACAACATTATCCGCATCGACATGTCCGAGTACATGGAAAAATTTGCCGTATCGCGCCTGATCGGAGCCCCTCCCGGTTACGTGGGCTACGAAGAAGGGGGCCAGTTGAGCGAGGCCGTCAGGCGCAAACCGTATTGCGTGCTGCTGTTCGATGAGATCGAGAAGGCCCACCCGGATGTCTTCAATATCCTGCTGCAGATCCTGGACGACGGCCGGGTGACCGACAGCCACGGTCGCACCGTCAATTTCAAGAACACGGTCATCATTATGACCTCCAATATCGGTGCCCCGCACCTGCTGGAAGGCATTACCCCGGACGGCGACATCCGTGAAAGCGCCCGCATCGCGGTGATGAAGGAACTGAAAGCGAGCTTCCGCCCCGAGTTCCTCAATCGGGTGGATGATATCGTACTCTTCAAACCTCTGCACCTGGATGAGGTCATAAAAATCGCCGACCTGCTGGCGGAACAGCTCAAGCTACGCCTGAAAGAACGCCGCATAACCCTTGAAATATCCAAGGAAGCCATGCGATTCATCGCCCGGTCGGGCTACGACCCGGTCTATGGCGCCCGGCCGCTCAAACGCTTCCTGCAGCGCGAACTGGAAACCCGCGTGGCGCGGGCGATCATTGCCGGCAATGTTACAGAGGGCGGTACCATTACGGTTGACGTGGCGGACGGCAAGTTGGTGGTAACCTGATAATTTTAACAGCTCGCACCGTCGTAAAAACCAACCCCTCCAAGCCTCCCCTTGTCAGGGGAGGCTTAAAAGCTTCCCCCCTGACAAGGGGGGATTGAGGGGGGTTAGATTTTGCGCCTTTCAGCCATTTACAAAATCACAGATTTCCCCTTGCCACTCCACGTAAAGCATCTATAATGCCCCCATGATCCCCGACACCCTCAAACAAGAGCTGAACCAACGCGTCGCCGAGGCCGTCACCAACCGCGAGGCGGCGGTTGACGTAATGAAAGCTCTGCAGCGCCACTACGGCTGGCTGACCGATGAGGCCGTGCTGGAGGCCGCCGAAATCCTTCGCCTGTCTCCACTGCAGGTGGAGGAACTGGCCACCTTCTACGAAATGATCTACCGCCGCCCGGTCGGCCGACAGGTCATCCACGTCTGCGATTCCATTTCCTGCTGGTCCATGGGAGGCGAAACCCTGCTGGACCGTTTCGCGGCCCTGCTGGGCATCGAGCCGGGCGCCACCACCCCTGACGGCGCCTTCACCCTGCTGCCCTGCTGCTGTCTGGGCAACTGCGGCAACGCACCGGCCGTCATGGTCGGTGAACGCCAGTACGGCCCGGTTCTGCCGGACGACGCCGAAGCCCTGCTGGCGGAACTGCGCAACACCCCTTCCTGACCTTTCTTCAAGCAGCGACTGACCGCATGTCTCCTGCTGCCTCTGTTGACCTCAGCCGTACAATCCCTGGCCACTGCCCCTACCCTTCCCCCGGCTTTTTCAGCTCACTCCGGAGCAGCAGACCGAAACTCCACCGCATCACCGCCCCGTCCGGCTACTGTATCGACGTCTCATCTTTAACTGTCGGCGCTTGCGATCTGTCGCTTCCGTGTGGAAGCGATAGCGACGAGGGATCGTCATTGAATTGCCGTGGTAATTGGGCTATAGTGCAAATGCTTTTTCATGATCACAGCCTAAACATTTCAATAGATCACCGGTTCATGCTCGTGTGTGAACCGGTCAATTATGAGTTGATCATAAATAATCAGGAGAAGAAATGAACGAATTGAAATTCCGCATAAAAAATATCCATTCGGAGGACGACAAAGAGGTGGCTGATTCCTTCAATAGTTATTTTTCCCATTTAAAGTCCTTGAACCTAAAGAATGAAGACGCTTTGCTGAAGTTTTTTGGCTATGACTTTTTCCATGATGGCGATATTTACGACTTGAAGATATTTGACGGAAACAGAGATGTCACTTTTAAAATAGATGCACTAAATATTCGTACCAGGGAAAGTGACAGTAAAGACTGTGAATATGTAAATACGGCATTCGAGTGCGTCTTCAGGGATGTTGTGTGGTTAACCATGGAGGGAAAACGAGTAGATGCACTTAACGATCCTTTGACAGACCATGGGGGTTTGGAATTTTCGTATAGCGAAATAGATACACTGACAGAATACATAGAACATTTCAAAAATAACTACCGTGGCTCGGAAGTATTTGTAGATGATGAGCCTGAGTTCCACTCAATCATTATTAGATTTACCACTCCATCTGGTTATTACTCCGGCAATTAAACAGCTGAATTAAGCTGCATAGGTGATACATGGATGTTTGAAAAAATTCTTTGTTTTGAGTCGGTCGTTTTGCAGGGTTCGCATATGCTTCCTGGCTTTTGATTCAAGC
>JAJXYO010000026.1 GCA_021780495.1 Deltaproteobacteria bacterium | reverse complement strand
ACCTTATCAGGAGCCAGTTTCACCAGCACAGAGCAGTTGGTAAAAGCCATTGAGGCTTTTGTTGAAAGGCATAACGAAACTGCCCACCCTTTTGTGTGGCGCAAGCGCGAAGTTCGTGGCGCGCAGCCCAGAAATACAATCGCTAACTTATGCAACTAAACACTAGCACCTGAGCGTTCTTCATGATTTGAATTGTATTATTATCTTATGATTGCTTTAACTGTTCGTATAATTAGGATAAAATCCAACCACAACGACCGTTCCGCTACGTACCGCAAATAATACTTTAGTTTCACCGGCATAACCTCTTCGATATACGCCCGATCCGGGTCTGAAGCTTGTCCTAGAATGACGTTTTCGTCCTTATACTCAATCGAGGCATTATCGGTAATACCCGGCGGCACGGAAAGCACTAAATCTCGCACGTGAGCCGGATACAGAGCCACATATCTGGGCACCTCAGGGCGTGGTCCCACCAGACTCATTTCTCCCGTAATAACGTTCAAAAGTTGCGGCAGTTCATCTAATTTTGTTTTTCGTAGAAATATTCCCGAGCGGGTAATACGCGGATCCGCACCAACCGTAATCAGCCTGCCTTTGTTCTCAGCATCCAGGCACATGGTCCTGAATTTAAAGATGCGAAATATTTGCCCGCTTCTCCCCACACGCTCTTGGCGGAAAAAAACCGGTCCAGCGGAATCAAACTTGATCCAGAGGGCTATACAAACAAAAATTGGCAACATTAAAACCGTGCCGGTAATCGCAAAAAACAGATCAAAGATGCGTTTAACCATCATACCAGAATTTCTCGAATCGTGGTGACGACTCTTTTTTGGTCACTTTCCGTCATCTTAGTGTAAAGCGGTAGACTGACCGACTGCTCGAACAACAGTTGAGAATGGGGAAATTGCTCCGGCATAAGGTGGTATCGTTCGCGCCAGAAGGGATGCAGATGGAGAGGTATAAAATGGACGCTGGTGCCGACCCCCTTTTCGGACATCAGTTCGATGAAACGATTACGAGTCACCGGGGCCTCCGGCTTCAGACGAAGTACATACAGATGCCAGGCATGAGAATCACCGGCAGGAGCATGGGGCGGCAGAGTCACGGGCAAACCACGCAGCGCCTCATCGTAACAGGTAGCCATCTCAGCTCGACGAGCCTGGAACAGTTGGGCCTTTTTCAACTGCTGGATACCGAGCGCGGCAGCGATATCGGTCATGTTGTACTTGAAACCCGGAGCCACCACCTCATAAAACCAACCCGGCTTGGTGGAGGTATAGCGGTCAAATGCATCGCGGCTGATCCCGTGCAGTCGCATGGTTCGACAACGAGCAGCAATTTCAGGGTTTGCAGTTACAATCATGCCCCCTTCACCGGTGGTGATGGTCTTGGTAGCGTAGAAGCTGAACACCGCGGCATCACTCGCAAGGGTCCCTATCATCTTGCCCCCGCAGGTGGCCGGAAGTGCATGAGCGGCATCCTCCACAACTCTCAGGCCATGTTTACCGGCAATGGAAAGTATTGACGCCATATCGCACGACAGCCCGGCAAAATGCACAGGAATAATGGCCTTGGTCTGTGGCGTGATGGCTCTTTCAATCTGATCAACATCAAGATTAAAGGTAGCGGCATCAATGTCAACAAAAACCGGGTCGGCACCCAGATAACGAACCACCTCGGCAGTAGCGGTAAAGGTATGGGTCGTGGTGATCACCTCATCACCCGGTCCGATACCTATCGCCTCAAGAGCCAGATGCAGACCTGCTGTGGCAGAGTTGACTGCAACCGCCTCAACAGCATTGTTACCAATAAAAGCAGCAAACTCCTGTTCAAAGCGCTTTGTTTTCGGACCGGTAGTAAGCCAACCAGAGCGAATCGAATCGACCACTTCGGTAATTTCTTCCTCGCCTATATCCGGGAGGGCAAAAGGGAGAAAATCAGGCATTCGGGGTATCCTTGTTGTCGAGATCAATCCAGTATTCATTCATGCGGCGTCCTTCCGGCGTTTCATACTGGCGTTCAATACTGAATCCCAGCTTCTGGTAAAACGCATTCACCGCATCATTTTCATCGCGATCAGTTGTTAAAAACAATCTCTTGCATCCGCGGTTCAAGGCCTCCTGAAAAAAAGCCAGTACAAGTTTTTTTCCGGCTCCGGTACCCTGCAACTCGGGAAGTACGCCGATGGAGAATAACCCGGCCACATCGTCTCCAAGCGGGTTACCTCCTGGGTGAATCAGGCCTCTGGCCACTCTGGTGATCACCGTTGGTTTACGGATAATGGCACCGATGGAAGCAAAAGCAAATTTCAGCCAATCCTTCTTAAGTAGCCTTGAGTAGAAACCACGAGGATTGGAGGAGCCGGCTACAAATCCGGCAGCCCCCCCGGATGCATTAAGATAGACAAGTCCGATCCCTTCGGGGGCCTCGCATATTCCTTCATAATAAAGCATCAGGAAACGCGAGCCAAGAAACGAAAGAAAGAAACCGGGAAAGCTGACAAGGTGTGTCTGCACAACCGACTGAATATGTTTAGGTTTCATTGTGACGATGGGTGAATATATTTCTTTCATTGGAGGTTCCATAATGTGAGCAAATAATATTATCGTAAAAAGTCAATCGCGCTTATGAAGACTACTATTATCAATACGAGATACTGCTGAGGTCACTAAGCCTGCAAGACGTTGGACTCCATGGTTCTTTGAGAAGTGTGCAAGCCCAAATCTCCTCCCCTTCTCACCGAATGTGGTGAGATCGTCTCCCGTCATGGCAGCAACATCTCGCATCCTGGCTGTCAGCCAATCAAGATCTTCCGGCGCACCGACCCAACCACATTCTGCTGTTTGTATAAGACGCGCCGTATCACTATCTGGATCAACCGCCGCAATCACCGGCTTTGCCGAAAAAAGATACGCAGGAAGTTTCGACGGAATGGAACTCATGCCGGTACCACTCTTCATCGGTAGCAAACACACATGGGCCATGCTCTGCAACCGGGATACATTGGCGGCATCGGGATCAGATATGAAATGTATGTGCGCCGGGCTAAGACTGCCTACCAGCTTAATGCAATCGGCCTTAGCCGAGCCATCCCCCACAATCACTAATTGTGCTCTATCAATTGCCGCCCGATGGAAAGCGCGAATAAGAAAATCCACACCGGCAACCGGCCCAATGTTGCCCAGGTAAAGAAACGTAAAGAGGTCACAGGGAATGCCGTAATGATGGCAGGCCTCAATCCGGTCGGGGACATCCACAAATAATGAATTATCCTGCCATGTTGGAATGGTGGCTATGCGGCTTTCTGGGATCCTGCGATTATCTGTGTATGTGCGTCGCATGTTGTCTGAGATTACTATCAGGTAATCTGCCTGTCGGGCAATCCAGGCATCAAGGCGCGTCAAGGGGAAATGAATTGCCAGTTTCAAGAAACCTGGCAATTTGCTGGTTAACGCTTCCGGATATATGTCCATTACCTGCAGAACCATAGGCGCAGCATTATTTTTTGCATATCGGGCTATCATTGATTGCGATAACAATGGCCACGAATTAACATACAACACATCCGGTTTCACCTTTTCTTTGATCAAAAATTTCGTCACCTCTCTGCCAAAGCTGAAACTCTCCCAAATTCTAGGGAGTAGCCTGGACTCTGGTGCTGCAAAAGAGGGGAGACGAACGACCTTAACCTCATTCTCAACTGTAACGACTGGAGCATCAGGGTTTGAATATTGGCTATAATCTGTCTTCAATGGTCGTGATGGTTGCGGGCACAAGACAGTTATACAGTAACCTTGACCAGCAAGACCGTTTGCTAAATCAAAACTCATACGTGCTGACACTTGCGGTTCAGGGGGATATACCGCGCTGATAATTATGATGTTCCTATCAGTAATCAATTTGAGGATCTACTCTCACCGAACTTGTTGTTAATGACTTCATGGTAAAATGCGACTGTTTCTTGATAGGTCTTGTCCCAGGAAAATTTCTTCGCCTGCTCAAATCCAGCACTAATGACTTTGTCCCTGTACGATGCATCTTCTAAACTCAATATTTTTTCCACAAAAGCATCCGGACAAACATCATTTACCAACAATCCCGCAATCCCTGCTACTTCTGGAATCGAGGAAAAGGTTGTCGACACTACCGGACATCCTGCCTGCATGGCCTCCAGCACAGGTATTCCAAAACCCTCGTAGCTGGAGGGATATAACAGACAGTAAGCATTGTTATACAAACAATTCAGATCGGTAGCAGATGCGTCAGCCAATGCATGATATTTTGAAGGCAACTTCATATCGAGAGTCTTGATTTCTTCAACCGTTAATTTGCTGCCAACAATAACCAACTCAAACGTTTGAAGTTTAACGAGTGTATCTACACAAATATCGAAATTTTTATGGTGCACTCTGGCGCCAACAAAAAGAACATAATTTTTATCCAGGTAATTTTTAAAACGGTGCTCGTTATAACTAGATTTACTCTCAAGGGGAATTTTATAGAAATCATCGCTTGCCGCAAGGTATATGACTCTGATTTTTCCTGGGTCAACCCCCTTGTACAACCGAAGAAGGTCAAGTTTTGTACTTTCAGATATACAAACCACACCGTCAGCCTTGAAAACGGCGTTTTTCTTTTGAAAGCAGTGAATGTGTTTACGAATTCCACGCCTTACATATCCAAAGTCATAGTTGAAATCGTAAACCGTTACAACATTTGCTGCGAATGCATTGTTGCATATCCTGTAATAACTGGAATGAACTATCGACCTATTTTCCAACTTGAGGGTTATGGGTAAATACCTGGCGATCTTAGATACAATTGATTTGAGTAATATGATTTTATTGGCGGGTATTGGCAGTTCATTTCTTATGAGATTACTACCAAGGGACTCTTGTTCCAGAAAAGCTACATCAAGCCCTGAGACGAGAAACCTCTTTATTAATTCACTAACATAAATAGATATTCCGCCCATTCTTTGAATATCAAAGACAATGCAATCAATATATATATTAAATCTATTATTCATTTATTTCTCAATCCGGCATAAAGGCAAAATAAATTATTTCAAACTATCTTTACCTGCTTTAATAAACATACGAATTACTCGTTAGACGTTTTATGCCAATAAACGGTAATTTTATTAGATTTAGCTTTTTTTTAAAAGCTGAGCAGCACGTATTTTAGAGTTGAACATTTCAAAAGAAAGTTCTTCATGAGCCCACTGCTGCCCGCGACGCCCCATTTCCGCAAGCAGTTTGTTCGGAGTCGCTATAAATGCTTTGATAGCCTTGGTTGCGTCATCCAAATTATCATTTAACAGAAGCCATCCACAATTTAAAAGACGCACGTCTTTACTCAAGTCATTGCCGGGAGACAAAATGACCGGGATTCCTGTCGACAAAGCTTCCGCTACGGTATACCCGAAGTTTTCCCTGTATGACAAAGAAATAAAAGCATCGGCCGCCATATAGAATTCATACTTTTTTTGAGAATAAACCGGTTTAATAAAACATATATTTTTATATCCATGATTCGTGCAGTGTTTCTCACATTCGGCGGCTGTTAAAACATCAGAGTCCGGCCCCATCATCATCAGGTAAACGACATCTGAATTACAACCTGCAACAGCATTGATTGTTTCAATAGGTCGCTTCATAGGATGAAAACGTCCGATAAATAAAAGCACTTTTGCATCAATGGGAATGTTGTGTTCACTGCGAACTCTCATTTTCGCTTCAGACACACATTCAGTATTTACGGGTGCTACCGGCCAGTTTACGATAATAGATTTTTCTGGGGAGATCGGTATATTCGATTTATCCCTCTCAGATTCAGTCGCAAAAACAACACGATTTGCGCTTGCAAACCCATTATTTCCTCTAAAGATAAACCATATTTTTTTAGCAAGCGTTCTATAGGAAAACACAAAAGGATCGAGAGAACCATGTGGAATTATCCAGTACGGAATCTTGTTTTTAGTCGCAATGTTGACGGCCCAATCAAAGTGATACCTGTAAAATCCATGAATGATTATTAAATCTGCATGTACCAAAAGATCTTCCGCCTGCTTCTTTATATGGGATCTTGTATAGGCATATCTATTGACAGCAGATTCATTATAAGGAATGTGTACCTGCTTGGTAGATTCACTTCCGAGATAGGGTCTGCCACATTTTTTGGTAAAAGAGATCACAGTGGAGTTGAATACTCTGGAAAAATTAAGAATCGACTGTGCGGCCCCCCCACTTTCATTTATCCAGTTCCAGCTGACCTGTACGACCTTAAGCATACACATTATATTTAAAACCTTTCGAAGCCTTACTTTACAGAACCATGATTCTGGTAAAAAGCTCTAAGTCCGACAATGGACAGCAAAATTCTAAGTGAAATACGCGACATGCGAATGCAATACAATATAAAACCTCCCAACATGAGCGGAGCTGTTGTTATAGTAAAAAGGAAAAAAGCACGAAAATAATAAGGGGATGTCTTTCGTGTAAATACATACTTAATCAGACTGACACCATCCAAACTAGGGCCAGTTAATTTTTCTGCAATATCCGTATCGTCATCCCATATCGTGGCTCTAGGCTCAATAAACAGCGGTATGCCGCTCTTGCCTGCCTGAATTGTAAATGCAGAATCAGCATACAGGTGTGGATAATTTACTTCATCATATAAACCAATCCGGTTAAAAACATCCGCTGGTATCAAACAGCAATTGCCGTTAATAGATTTCACCTTAAATGATGTTGCACCCAAGCAAGAAGACTCCAACAAATTGTGCGGGTAGTGCCAACCCCATTTAAAAATGTTCCAATCAGCACCGGCAAAACGGATTATCTGACGTTTGCTTAAATACAGGATCTTTGCACCTGTTATAGCGCCATTATGTTCTTTCGAGCAACTGACCAGATTGTTAATAAAGTTAACTTCGTGCACCGAATCATCATTCAGAATCAGGACAAAATTGGTTCCTGTGTCCAGGGCCTCTTTTATCCCAACATTAACAGCTCCGGTCCAGAGCAGATTTCCTGTACCGCTTATTACCCGCACTTGAGGGTAACATTGAGAGATTGCTTCTGCAGTTCCGTCAGATGATCCATCATCAACTACAATAACAGACAATTCATGATTGGAGTTTTTTGCATTGAACAGACTTTTAAGGCATCTCAAGGTTTTAACCCTGCGATTATGTACAGGGATAACGACCGTAACGCGCGGGAGTATGCTATTTTGACCCATGTGAATGTCCCGCAATTGTTGTATCCATAAATCCGATCAATGTAGCCACTACATTTTCAACCTTGAATGCCTCTGCAACAATTTTGTGATTAATTGAAAGTCCTTGTTGAGGATTTATGATTGACTTCTGAAGACAACCACAAAGACCAGTAACATCGCCAGGTTCAATCACTGGATACGGGATGGAATTTAGAATCCTGGCGCTGTTGCTGTTACCGGGTGTTATTCCGATTATCGGTATGTTTGCAGCAAGGTAATCAATCAGTTTACTCGGCGTAAAGATGTTATCAACATTTGGCATATCGATTAACAGGAGGAAATCGCTGCTCTGCATAACGCGTATGCTTTCTTTGTAGGATACAGAACCACGGATTTTCAACCACTCATGTTTTTCGCAATCAAGCAGTTTCAGGATTTCCTGGTCAATAACCCCATACAAATTAAATTCGAAACGTCCGAGCAATTCTGGTTGATTTTGAATTAGCATCTTTAAGGCATTGATAGCATCAAACGGGTTCCGGCGCCCATACAAAGATCCAACGTAGGTAAACCTGATTTTAGCACCTGTATCAAAAGGACTCTGCAGCTGAGTATAATAATCAGGGTCATAAAAATGAGGCAATATGATACATTTTTCTCGATATTGTTGACACTGTTGAGTAGTTCTCAGCAGTGTATCCTCATTAACAAATGTTATCCCGTCGGAATCTTTCAAGAGAGCGCGTTCATCGGTATACGTAAGATGCGTTCGTATAGGAGATTTGAATTTTAGACCGATGGCCAGCATCGTTGGGTCGCTAAAATGAGCGATCCACGGTATTTGGGTTCGCTGCATTACTTTCATGCCGGCGATATTGGAAGCCAACGGTGCCGAGAGGGAATAAATAATATCTATGTTCTTTGTTTTGCAGATTGGAACGGCGACTTCCACAACCATTTTCACCCAATAATGATAGTTTTCGTGATAAATGATTTTGTTTTTTAAATTATTGATCACTCCGGAACGTTTTCGATCACGGACATAGACAACATCAATATCCTTTAAATCTTCCATTAATTCTGAATCTGTTCCATGGGTCGATCCGTACGAATCAATTTCAGAGCCCGCAATTACAGTTACGTGATGACCGGCCTTTTTCAAGTATTTTGCAAGCCTGGCGCCTAAGATGCCTTGTGGATTGAT
This sequence comes from Deltaproteobacteria bacterium, assembly GCA_021780495.1. Classification (GTDB taxonomy): domain Bacteria; phylum Desulfobacterota; class Desulfuromonadia; order Geobacterales; family Pseudopelobacteraceae; genus CAIPTY01. Next base: position 152,242 of record JAJXYO010000026.1, on the reverse strand, counting down.
AATTGGAGGAAATAAATAACTAATCATCAAAATATTCATTAAATTAAAGTTCCTTTTTTGTTATCAGACATGCACATTACAAAGGTAAATGTTTCTGAGTATACAGGTCAAGCACTAAAGGGCAGACTGCCTGGCGGTATTAAGTAGTGGCTTTGAACGGTAAAAAAGCTTGAACAACACCCATAATATTACCAGATTTGTACTGATAGCCCTGATAAACACGAATGCACCATTAAAGTACAACATCACAAGAAACATTGAGACAAAATAAGCCCTGAGGATAAAGTTATCGTCGTTGCTTCTTGTGTTATTGAAATAAAAGAAAGCTACGCTGACAAAAACGCCATTAATGATTGAGATGATAAAAGAGCCCACTTTACCGCAGGCGATATAGCCTTCAATTGGACTTGTAACTGCCGCCTGTGTAAATGAGGGAATTCCCAGTATTTCATTGCTGACAAAAAGACCCAGACCAACCCACCCTTTGTCTTTCCAAATAAACCTTGGGACGTATGGCATAATCCATAATGGTAAATACATATCAAGATCGTATCTGGCACGCTTGTCATAATACGCAATTGTTCCGGCCAGTGTAGTCAATACATCGAATCTATTTACTAGACCGATAGATGTCTGTTCAACCATTTTTGCAGGACCAATTGCATTAATAACATCCATGGACTTGGAGTATAAGTAAATGTAATCATTTAAGGACAGCTTTGGGCGTTCGTCAGTAACTGAATAGGTTGTAAGAAGTGCAACCCTCATATTCAATTTAAAGGCATAAAACGGGATCACAAATATTACGGCGATAAGAAGAAGTGCCCATGTTTTTCGGGCCTTGATCTGCGCGACCATATAGTGATAAGCAACTGCAAAATTTATTATTAAAATAACCGGTCCCGCCTTTGTTCCCGCGAAAAACGTCATTATAATCACTTCGATTGCCAGTACAATTTTTGCCATTCTGGTTGCAGTCGAACTGTTTTGTTTTAACAGCGCACAGAAATATATAATCGGGAAAATACCCAAAAACCCCACAGCTACCATCATGATATTCGTCAATATACCTAACGTGCCTGCTTCCACTTCGAATCCGGATTGATACCCGGAAAAAATCAGGATAATCCTGAATAGCAAAGACAAAGCCCACAATGTTGCAATTACATTGATTGATTCTTTAGCAGACGGGAAGGATGGACGTGGTATTAAATCAGCGGTTTTCGACCACAAAGGCAGTTGCCAGACGAACGCAATTATGAGTTGGCAAATATTGGCCAAGACAGCAGCCAGACCCAGATACGCATAGGTGACGCCAAATTGAAGCGGAATCTCGAAGCCTTTTATCAACAGACCTGTTACCGAATATTGCACCATCCACAGAAGCATAACCATGGTAAATAATTCCAGCGGGTTATTCTTCTTTGTAGCTATCAATATTGATATTGTTTGAACAATTCCTATGCTTGTGGCGATAATCAACATTTGATCTGAATTATCTATAAAATAACTAAATATATTTATACTCATAAACAAAAGTACTGTAGATACAAAGCTGAGATTCATTTTTTACTCAATCTCTATTACTATCGGTAGTTAAAGTTTTACCAATAAAAAATATCTGTTTACCTTTTGGCCAAGCATAAGGAATGTCTGAATACATTATATCCCAATCCATTCTATCCTTAAGTGATTCAATTAAACTTTCATCTATAGTATTAACATGTTCTCCAATTTTGTGTTCATAAGTAATAGAAGAACCATCTCCGTGTTTTTCACTATATGGTGCTTGAATTACGACATATTTATTTGATAACGATATTAACTTGTTGGAAAATGAAATAGGGTCAGATATATGCTCAATCACATTTGAACAATATACTAAATCATAGGTAAAATTTGAGTTTATATCAAATGGGGTGGCAATTCCTTCATAATATGAATTGGCTTTTTCCATAGCTATATTCGAATAATCATAAAAATATATTTGCGCTTTTGGAAACCTCATCCTTAAAACGGGTATAGAATCACCACAACCACAACCATAATCAAGTATTGTTTTAACTTCAAATTTGATGTTCAATAGTGCAAAGCCCATTGCGAAATATGCAGTCTGTAACCGGCCATTTTTTATTTCCCAATTTCTGTTAAATCTATAATTCCAATAGCGCTTACTATTAACCCCAATCAACTTAGAGTAAAGACCATCAATAGATAAGTTTTTTATTTTTGATAAGTTAAACATCAATTTCTCCATTGAGACATATAAACTAAAATTGCCACTTGTATTTCATTTTTGACCCAGAACAATACAGTTTATAATTTCAACATATTCTCACACTGCGCTTAGCATAATATAAATATATAATAGTAACAATTAAATGCAGCGAATATGAAATTAAATATGAACTAGCTAATCCAATTGATCCATATTTTGTAACCAATAAACATGCCAATACAATAAATTCAACAGCCCATAGTAAATTCAAACACAATCCCCACCACATTGATGCTGAACTGGCAATTATTTGTCCTATTACGTTAGTTACTGCGACAATAAAAGCAGAAATAGCAAGCAGGACAAGAACCAACCAACCACCGGAAAAGCTTTGACCATATGCCTTCATTATGACAGGCGAGAGCAGGGAAATGCAAACCGCCGCCGTACCTGCAATAAGGGCATTTATACCAAAAGAGACTTTTACCATTCTCCAGTAATTGGACGAGTTGCCATCTCCATGACAGTTGGCCATGAGAGAAAGCACCATCGGCGCCAGCGAAACTGGCAGGAACAGTATCGCGGCCTGCCACTGCTGGGCGGCACTAAAAATCCCCATTTCCGCATAGCCCTGCGGACGATTAACCAATAAAAAATTGGCATACCACATAATCGGTGCAGTCAGGTAACCACTCAGTGCCGCCGGAATGGCAAATTCCCACAAGAATAATCTTTCGGACCAACAACCATGAAAGATGTAGGGGACATTTGTCTCACGACATACAATCCGAAGAGCCCGATTATTAAGTCCCCAGTTCACAGCCATGGACATTACCATGCCGAATACCGCACCGCTCACTCCCCAATACCATACCCCCAGCAATGTAAATGGAAAGGAGAAGATTCCGGCAATGAAATTGGTCTTCGCTATGACAAGAAAGGCTTCGAACCCGGCAAGGGCACCTGTCTGTACTCCGTTGAGGACGCTGAAAAAAACAAGTCCGGCAGCAATAGCGAGGGGTGAGGCTAATTGCGGGGCATGAAGGACTTGCCGGGCCAGCAATGAAGAGCCTGAAATCAGCCCGATGCTGACAATGCTTGCGGTTCCAATCGAGACAAGCGAAGATAACGCTAGGATCTTTCCAGCTTTTTCCGGGTTACTTATCCGGAGATTCGCCATGTATTTTGTCGACGCCGTCCCTAAACCCAGGCCTGCAAAGGTTCCGGCAGTCCCAACTGTACTGAGCACCATCCCGAATTCACCAAAAACAGTGTGACCGAGAATTCTCGCCACTAATATCGACGACAGCAATGCCAGGCTTCGTGATAATACGGCGCCCACTATCGACCAAAATGCTCCTTTGGCAAATCGGCTGGCAATAGGAGAGGCCAAAACCCGATCTCTATTTTTTTTTATAAATTCAGGCACTGCTCCGACAACTTGTGTTAGTGGCATATAGGACATTACGACGACTGTGATGCCATCTGGATAAGTTCATCTACAATTTTCCGGCAGGCAGTCCCGTCACCATACGGATTGTGGGCCATGCTCATTAACTTGTATTCTCCTGAATCATTAAGGAGTTTTGTCACCTCTTCAACTATTGCGATTTTATTGGTCCCGACCAGCTTTACTGTTCCTGCAGCAACAGCCTCCGGTCGCTCAGTCGTATCACGCATGACGAGTACCGGCTTTCCTAAAGAAGGTGCTTCTTCCTGTACCCCCCCAGAATCGGTGATGATCAGGTATGAGCGATTCATGAGGTAAACAAAGGGGAGATAATCAACAGGTTCAACAAGGAATATGTTCGGCAAGCCTTCATCACCAAGAATACGCCTTACTGGTTCCTGCACATTGGGGTTAAGATGAACCGGATAGAGGATTTGAACATCGGGATTCAACCTGGCAATCTCCGTTATGGCAAGGCAGATATTCTCAAAACCCTCTCCGAAATTCTCCCGCCGGTGACCGGTTACAAGAAGAAGCTTCTTATCTCTATCAAGGAAAGAAAACTGACCATCAAGCTGTTGCGTTAAAGTTGTATTGTTACAAATTTTATACACGACTGTCAGAAGTGCATCGATAACGGTATTACCGGTCACTAGAACTGATTCTTTAGTGACCCCTTCCGAGAGTAGATTTGCCTGAGCCGCCAAAGTAGGTGCGAAGTGAATATCTGCCAACGAACCGGCTAATCGACGATTGATTTCTTCAGGAAACGGAGAAAACTTATTGCCAGTGCGAAGCCCCGCTTCAACATGACCAACTTGTATTTTACAGTAGTATGCCGCAAGCGCAGCAGCCATGGTTGTTGTTGTATCGCCATGAACGAGGACGATATCTGGCCGTTCCTTTACCAATATGGGTTTTAGCCCCTGCAGAACATTGCAAGTAATGTCGAAGAGGTCCTGCCCTGGTCTCATAATATCAAGGTCATAATCGGGACAGATATCAAACAAACACAGAACCTGATCAAGCATCTGACGATGCTGGGCTGTAACACAAACAATGCTCTTGAATTCAGCCGGATATTTTTCGAGCTCCTTAACAAGAGGAGACATTTTTATGGCTTCGGGACGAGTACCGAAGACCGACAATATTTTGAACATCAGGTCGTTTTGTCCTTATTCGTAGTACCTTGCAACAGGGAGATTACCTGCTGTTTTACAGACATTACACTAACATTCTTTATGCATTCATTGAACTTATCACACACTTCCAACATACATCCGGAACATTCGGCTTCGTGTCTCAAAATTGCATGATTCCGACCAAAAGGTTCCCATTTTCCGGGGTAATCCCGTGCGCTGAATATTGCTACGCATGGCACGCCAACCATCGCCGCCAAGTGCATGGTGCCAGTATCGTTTCCGACATATAGTTGACAGTGCTCCAAAAGAGAAGCAGAACCGTAGATAGAAAGTTGTCCCGCAAGGTTGTGAGCTCGCTCACCCCAACCTGCGCAGAGGGTATTACCTGCGTCTTCATCTTCTTTGCCACCTAATACTATAAGTGCAATATCCGGGTATTTTTCAAGTATGTGCTGCCCCAGTTGTGCAAAACATTCTATCGGCCAGAGCTTGGCTGGCATTTTTGATCCCGGCGCTATGGCGACTATGCGTTGCCCCGGTATAATGCAATGAGAATCCAGTTTATTAGCAGCTTCACCCTTGAACTGTTGCGGTATGAGTAGCCTGTAATCACACTCTTGGCGTGCTTCCTGTACCAGATTTAACAGACGACGCCACTCCGCCTCCAGCTTCGGAAGAGTTCCGTCCATATTTTTCGCGGGTGGTATAAAAGGTTTTGAATCCGTATAGCAGGGTATTCTTAATATATTTTTAAAATAAAATCGATCCCTTTTTCTTTGAAAGGGACTACGATCGGGTGATAGGTTATACACATGTTGGATCCCCAACGGTCTTAGCTGCTTAAATAATTTACAGAAATTTTTTATTTTATTGATGAGACCAGACGACACCTCGTAAATTACGACAGCATCAAACCATCCTGTAGGGCCCAGCACATCCCAGGATGAAATGTGGTGTGCTGCATTTGTATGCTTCTCTGTGAGGAGCAACAGTCGGTGATCGGGGAATTTGTTTCGGATTGCTTGAATGGCAGGCATGGCAATTAATGTGTCACCTAACTTGCCGATGCGATAAATCAAAATTGCCTGAGAGCATCCTCTATTCACAGATATATAAGAATGTAGAGAAGACAACTCGCTGTTAAATTTCATTATTTAGGTGAATCTCCTAGTTAATCTTTTTAAATCCAGCCCAACGAGTATAAAAATAATCTAAAACAAGGGTGATACAAGTATCCGAAAATGGTATTAGCATTACATGAGGACATCAGAAATCGTGAGATACTCGCCACATTTAAAATATTATAATCTCCGTGTGATAAAAAAACCAAAAAACACCATCTCGCCAGCTTACTGGCGAGATGAACTAATAAGATGAGAATATGTTATCGAATCAATGGGTTAAATTAGTACCACATCGATATGTTTTTGTCAGCAATTCTAATCGAATATACAAACTAAAATCCCCCAGCGGTTCACGCCAAGGGATTAAAGTTGCATCATAATATGCTAGTAATTCTTATCTTCGTTATTTTTCTCCACTGCCTACTGCACTAGGAAGCTTGATAGTGCGCTCCATGGACTGGCTCCTGCAGCATTGGAGGCGTTGACAATCCAGTAAATGACATCGTTTACAGCTAATAGCGGTGTACCCGGTGCCACTGAACATGTGCCAGTGCCGCCACCACATCCAACAGCAGTTGCTGTGTAATTAATCTGTGTAACAGCACCCGCTTTGTTCATATACAACGTGTAATTAGTTGCATTAGACACAGCATTCCAAGTGTAGGTCGGGTTTGTGGTAGCTACTGTTAACGGGCTAACCGGCGTTGGTGCTACCGGAATAACAGCTGTTGTATAGGTAAACCCGTTCAGTGTACTCCAAGGACCAGCGCCGGCACTATTTGAAGCTTTAACAATCCATTGAATATAGGCGCCACTTGGTAGTGTTATCGCAGGCGTAACCGAACAGATGCCAGTTCCAGCACCGCAGCCTGCAGCAGTAGCTGTGCTGCTGATCTGAGTAACAGAACCAGCATTATTCATATACAGCGTGTAGTCAGTTGCATTAGTTACAGCATTCCAGGTGTAAGTGGGTGTAGCGGTTGCAACTGTACCTGAAGGACCGATCGGCGTTGGTGCTACTGGAATAACAGCTGTTGTATAGGTAAACCCGCTCAGTGTACTCCAAGGACCAGCGCCGGCACTATTTGAAGCTTTAACAATCCATTGAATATAGGCGCCACTTGGTAGTGTTATCGCTGGCGTAACCGAACAGATGCCAGTTCCAGCACCGCAGCCTGCAGCAGTAGCTGTGCTGCTGATCTGTGTAACAGAACCAGAATTATTCATATACAGCGTGTAGTCAGTTGCATTAGTTACAGCATTCCAGGTGTAAGTGGGTGTAGCGGTTGCAATTGTACCTGAAGGTCCGATCGGCGTTGGTGCTACCGGAATAACAGCTGTTGTATAGGTAAACCCATTCAGTGTACTCCAAGGACCAGCGCCGGCACTATTTGAAGCTTTAACAATCCATTGAATATAGGCGCCACTTGGTAGTGTTATCGCAGGCGTAACCGAACAGATGCCAGTTCCAGCACCGCAACCTGCAGCAGTAGCAGTGCTGCTGATCTGTGTAACAGCACCAGCATTATTCATATACAGCGTGTAGTCAGTTGCATTAGTTACAGCATTCCAAGTGTAAGTGGGTGTAGCGGTTGCAACTGTACCTGAAGGACCGATCGGCGTTGGTGCTACCGGAAGTACCCCAACCGGTACCGCAGCTGATGTTGACGATGTCCCATTACTGTAAAACGCCTGTGCCGTCAGAGTGTGCGAACCGGCAGCAGCAGTGGTCCACGAATAGCTGAACGGGGCTGCATAACTGACTCCGATCGGTGTCGCACCACCATCTGCAAAAAACTCTACCAGGATGGTGGTTGTACCTGCAGGAGTTGCAGGCGGTGTTGCTGTGGCGGTGATGTTGATTGGTGCGCCGAAAGCAAATGTTGCCCCGCTAACGGGTGGATTAATAATAACAGAAGCCCCTACCGTAACCGCTACTGCCGGTGAGGTGGCTGTCATGGCGTTACTGAATGTGGCCGTGGCCGTCAGACTGTAGGCGCCGGCCGAGGCTGGAATCCAGCTGTATGTATACGGTGCGGTGGTGCTGGTACCGATCAGCGTGGCGCCGGCATAAAAGTCCACCTTGTTGACGGTTACGCTGCCACCTGTCAGAACTGAGGCGGTAATCGGCACCGCAGCCCCAAGGATAGATGATGATCCGGCGGCCGGTGCGGTTATGGTTGCAGACAAAACCACGACCGATACTGCCGGTGATGTGGCGGTTGAAGCATCACTGTAGGTGGCCGTGGCCGTCAGGCTGTGTACTCCACCCGTGGCGCCGTTCCAGGTGACGCTGTACGGACCGGGGGAAGCAACCGATCCGATCGGGGCTCCATCGGCAAAGAAATCAATCTTGGTGACCGTCAGTGCTCCAGCTGTGGCAGCTGTGGCAGTGATGGCGATCGGTGAGCCCAGATTGAAGGCGGCTCCGTTGACAGGAACCGTGATCGAGGTGGATACGACGTTAACCGCTACCGCAGCAGAAACCACAGTGGCGCCGTTACTGTAGAAAACCTTGGATGTCAGGCTGTGAGCACCTGCTGCGGCTGTTGTCCAGGAGATGCCGAACGGTGCCGAGTAACTGGTACCTATCAGGGTGGCGCCATCGTAAAACTCAACCAGGGAAATAACTCGCCCGGCAATGGCGGTTGCGCTGGCCGTAACCGGAATGGCGGCGCCCAGGGCGTAGGTTGCTCCTGCTGCCGGCGATGTAATTGCGGTTGTGGCTGTCACAACCGATATCGATACGGCCGCCGAGGTTGTTGTCAGGCTGGCGACCGCCTGAGCCGTCAGGCTGTAGGTACCGATGGCAGCTGGGGTCCAGGAGATGGTATAAGGAGCCGTGCTGCTGGTTCCGATCAGGGTGGCGCCTGCGTAAAAATCAACCCTGGTCAGGGTTTGACCGACAGGTGCCGACGCATTGGCGGTTATGTTAACAGGCGATCCGAGAGCGAATTGCGTTGCGCTGGCCGGTGCTGTGATACTGATATACGGCGGCAGCGTTGCCGAGGTCAGGATTGAAGAGGTAATACTGGAGTAGGCCGATTCTCCGGCAGCATTGAACGCGCTCACCATATAGCGGTAGCGTAAACTCGGTGCAATATTCTGATCGACAAACGATGTTGCGTTGGCCAGGGTGGTGTAATAGACCGGTGCCGCAGGTGTACAGGTCGATGACGTCGCACTGGAACAGCGGTAGATCCGGAATCCGATTTCGTTGGCGGGATTTCCATAGGTTGCCAGTACGCCCGGCCGTGAAGCGTCTGTCCAGCTCAGGTTGATGGCGCCAACACTGGTACCGGTGGCCGGCAAGGCTGCCGACACCGTTGTCGGTGTGGGTGGAATGGAACTGACGTCGTTCACGATCAAGGAACGCATGAAATCGTTTTCTTCATGGCCCAGGATATGGCAATGCCAGACATATTCATGACCGAAGTCGGTCAACACATTGGTGACGGTGATCGGGTTGCCCGTAAGCGGGTCAATGCCCATGAACGTTGCTCCGCTTCCGTCGAAGAATCCGGCCAGGCCGTTATTCTGGGCACCTAAGGGCAAGGTGGGATCGAGCGCCCTGGTGCTGGTGGGGATACCGAAGGGGAGCTTCGGCAAAGCGGGCCGGAGGGCTACGATGACGTCTTCCAGCGGCTTCATCTTGACGGTTTCTTTCCAGCCGATTTCGTTGGGATCCGGCGGACGGATTGCACCGTCCCAGCCGACCCGGTTGATCAACTGCACATCGAAGAGATGGAAATGGACCGGATGCGTATCGACACCGTTGTGGGTGATTTTCCAGATTTGCACTACGCCGTCGTCAACCCGTTCGGTGTTCGGATCGGCAAAGCCCAGGGGGATCGTCGTCTGAATAGTGATGTTGGTCATGGGCAGTTCGACGCCCAGGGTGGCATTCATGCGTCCCCATGGATCCCACAGTTCCTGGATGGCCTTGGAGATGAAGTTGACCGTCTGGGACGCGCCGCCACCCAGCGGGGTGAAGGTTAGCGAGTTGTCATAAATCGTGCTGTAGATCGGTGTGGCCAGGTTGGGACTCGGGTCGCCGGCATAGTTGGCGGCATACTCCGGTTCCGGAACGATCACCGGCGGCTGGGTGGCCGTGAAGGCGGTCTGGATGGCGCTGGTCAGCGTTGGCAGGTTGACCGTAAACGGGGTGGCCGTTGAAGCGGCGACCCGGAACTGCATGATGGTGCGGGTGTTGGGACCAAAACCGGGCAGGGTCGAAGGCGCGCCGCCCTGGAAGGTCTGATCCGGGTCATTGGTGAAATAGTCGTAGCGTGTGTCAAAGGCCGGATTCGGCGCCGGGGCGTCGTTATACAGGATGACGGTTTTGCCGGCATAGGCCGAGAAGTCGAGAATGATATCGGCGCGTTCGGCCGGCGCCAGGAACAGGGTCTTGTTCAGGACATCCAGAACGACGATGTTGCGGCGATTGTATTCATACCCGACCGGCTGGTTGTCCAGCACCACCGGCGCCGGCAGGAAACCGCCCTCGGTACCGATCTGGATGATCTTCGGACCGGAGAACTGCGGGTCGGGCACGCCGCCGGGACGGCCGTCGCTGGGCCAGGTAGCCGGGAAACAACCGAAGGGTGCGTAGGTTGCGGTGCAGGTACAGGTGGATGGTACCGCCGTGGTGGCCGGCAGACTCGTCGCGGTACAGGCCGCGTAGGCTGAAGCCGGCACCATGGCGACTTCCGTGGGATAGCCGCCCTGGATGTAATTGCCGGGACTGGCCGGATCGGATACGTAGGTTTGCAGGTTGAAGGGGCGATCATTGGCGGCATTCAGAATCCGGAAACGGTACGCTTTGGGCTCCACGTTCAGGTACGGATAGGCGGCGCCGTTGACAATCGGGGTATCCATGAATGCTTCCGGGGTCAGGGACGGATCACCGTTTGTGCCTGCGGAAGGAAGGGCTGCGTAGTACGGCGCAACGACAACCGGCGGCCAGAACCAGGGACCGTAATCCCAGCGACCGTACGGGTTGGCGCCACTCGGATCGAGAGGATTCTGGTTCGGTTCATAGACATGCGGGAACCAGAGGTCGCCGTAGGTGCCCCACTGGGGGAATTTGGTTCTGTCCCACTTGGCATCCTGGACGGCAACGTCCTTGGGCACAAAGGTCTTGTCCTGGATGATCAGCGGAATCCCGAAGGTGTTCAGACCGCCGCCGTTATCAGGCAAAACCTTGGCAGCGGAAGGGTTGTTGCCGGACACATTGGTGCCACTGATCAGGTCCTGCTCGGTCTGATCGTAGAGCAGGTAACCGGCGGCTTCACCGGCGTAGACATTCAGACGGGTCAGGCCGTAGGCGTGATCGTGGTAAAACATCAGCCGGCCGCTCTGCTCGTTGGAATAATAATAGGTGCCGTAGCCATCACCCGGATCCGCCATATCAGGAACGTTTCGCTGGCTGACGCCCCGTTTGTAGGAGGTGGTTTCCCCGGCCGGGGTGAACCACTGGTGGGGGGTGCCGTCGCTGATCCAGGGCGTTACGCCGCCGTGCAGATGGAACAGGGTGCGGTTTTCAGGGTATTTTTCCGTATTGCCGGTTGGTACCAGGACCTTGTTCACCGCATCCCAGGTATTGCTGAGCGGTCCTTCCCCGGCGCCCATGGCGGTGGTATCGACCGGAATGAAGAGCTTGCCGGCGGCGCCAAGCCCGAGGCTGTTCTTGTACTTGATACGGACCGGGGCGCCGTTGCCGTTCACGTTTGCCGGCTTGGTCGGGTCAAAGGTCTTGGCGATGATCAGCGGTCCCAGATAACGGGCCGGTGAGCTGTTGCCGGCCGGGGTCAGGTCGCGGTAACCGCGCAGTTTCGTGCCCGCTCCGCCACCGTTGCTGGGACCCGGCAGGTCGGAATGCATCTGCTGGTTATAATCGACAAGTTCGATTTGGTAGTAATCGGCCGGATCGCCCGGGATCGGGTTGGTGGCCTTGTTGGCCACCGGGATGTAGTTGCCCAGGTTGTTGGCGCCCTGCGGCCCCAGGCCTGGCAGCGAATCCACGAACTTGCGCAAGGCGGTGCCGGAATCGCTCGACGTCGCCCCCGGAAATGCAGTTGTGTCCGGAGTCCAGACACCGGCCGGGCTGTTGGCGTAATAGGTGTAGACCTGCCCGAACGGCTGTGGCTGGGTGATCGGCGTTGCCTTGGTGCCGGGCCCGGCCTGGGCGAGATTGACTCCCATGGTGAGGACGGCGAATACTGTTATCCAAAATAGATTTCGCTTGCTCATGATTTTTCCTCCTTGAAACGGTTAATTAACAGACCTGCTCTATGAACGGTGAAGTCTCAATCGGCTCCGGGCGGCGAGCCGTCACTGAGACGGATTGTTTGAACGCATTTGGAGAATCAGCCGCCTGCGCGCTTCGATGGCGGCATTCATGTCGGCAGTACTCGGGCGGCCCTGCCGCCCGGGTTTTCTCAGATAGGGCATGCCGGAGGCACCGGATGGCGCGGAGGCGGCTGGTGGCGCGGAAGTGGCGGCTGGCGCACTCGCGGGGGAATCCGCCTGCCCGCCGGCGGTGCTCTGCCGATCCGGCGTCTGAGCTGGTACCGGAGCTTGAACCGGGGCTTGTGGCGCCGGTTGCTGCTGAGTCCGGATTAAACCCTGTTTCGGTATCGGCACCGGCTTGGCATCACCAACGCAGGTAACATCAAAATGGTCCGGGAACTCCACCACCTGACAATCCTCGGCAAACAGCGTGCCGGGCAGCAGCATCAGACCCAAAGCGAACAGTACTCTTTTCATGGCATCACCTCTTGATTTCAATCAGCTCGACATCGAATGCCAGCGGGGTACCCGGCAGGATCAATTCGCCGGCACCGGCCTCGCCATACGCCAGGGACGCCGGACAGACCAGCTTGGCCTTGCCCCCCACACTCATCTTCTGCAATCCTTCCGTCCAACATCGGATAACACCGTCCATGCGCAGTTCGGCAGGCTTGCCCCGTTTGTAGGAGCTGTCGAATTCTCTCCCATCCGGCAGGGTGCCGCGATAATTGACCACCACCGTGTCCTTGGGGCCGGGTTTGGCTCCGCTGCCCTCTTTCAGCGAAAGATAGACCAGACCGGAAGCGGTCTTTACGGCGCCTTTTTCCGCGGCGGCCTTGTCCAGAAACTCTTTATTCACACCGGCAAACTTCTCGCCGAGAGCCTTGCGGCGTGCACGGGCCAATTCCTGGATCTTTTCGGTGTAGGCGCTGAGCTGCACTTGCGGGGTTTTGCCGCTGACGGCATCGTTCAGACCCTGCTTGACAAGCTCGAATTCCGCGGGGCTCAGATTGAAGACCGACAGTTGGCGGGCGACAACCAGTCCGACGGCATAGAGAGTCTTCTGTTCGTCCGTCTTTGGTGTCTCCGCCGCGTATGCCGTGGAGATGGTCAGGGCCAGCATGATGATGACAACCAGTTTGTTCATAATTGAGTGTTCCTTTCTATCGTAGTGGTCGAATCAGAAGCCCGTGTGAGCTTGTGCCTGTAGCACCCCTCCTTCCGTTCAAGGAGGGGATGGGGGTGGTTACGAATAGTCTGAGTTACCGGGCAGCGGGTCAGTGAATGACCCAGTCGCTTTTCTTGATCAGCTCCGGCTTGTCGCCACTGCCGAGCTGAACGATATAACAGCCTTTGGAGGCGTAGCGCTGTCCGGGACCGAAGCTCACCCGCTCATACAAAGGATATCTCTGGTCAGGCATCATGCCGATTACATCGAAGAAATTATCGCGGTAGTAGTTGCCGCGCATATCCATCAATGCCGATGTCAGTATCTGTGTGGTGATGAAAGAGCTCTTGAGATTCAGGTCATAGGCCCCTGCGGTAGTGGGATTTTTTTTGTACGGTGCGATATAAATATTGTAGATGGCATCATCCTGCGGAAGCCGGTACGGGTAGGTGATGTAGGTGAACGCGCGGACTTTTTCGGGAATTGCCCCGAAGTGCTGTGCCTGCTGACTGCCGGACACAAGCACCCGCGCCGGGCGAAGAGCGTCGGATGACAGCAGATCGAGAACCGGCACTGCGCCGGATTCGTCCCAGATCAGGATGGCTGCCGGTTTTTCAGTTTTGAGAGCATTATGCAGAGTATCTTCGAGGAGCTTTTCTCCCGGCTGGAGCGAAATCGTCACGGCTGCATCATGACCCAGTTCGCGCCAGGTTTCCTCGAACCCTTTCGCCAGTGCCTGCGACTCACGTGACGCCCGCACGATCTGGAGCACTTTCCCGCCTGGTGCAGTTTCATCGCTGTTGTTCAGGAAACGGGCGGCTCCCTCGCCTTCCTGGTAATAACCTTTGGAAAGATACAGCGTATACCAGTCCGTCTCGGAGATCACCGGATACTCCGTCTGGGGAAACAGGCAAGGCAGATGATGCGCCTCGCTGAAATCGTGAATCGGTTTCCAGTCGCCATGTGAAATGCCGCCCAGCAGGGCGAACACCGGTTGTGTACGATAGTATTCTTCCAGCTGCTTGCGCCAGGTCTCGGCCGGGCCTTTGAGCATCCAGCGCGCCAAGGTCATTTTTTTGTACATCAGCTCGCTGGATACCAGCATGCTGGCAGCCATGCGTTCGCTGCGCTTCTGATTTCTATACAGGTTGATGCTGCCGTTTTTCAGATTGACGTAGCGCTGCAGCGGCAACAGCATGGCTTCGTATTCTTCCGGGGGCACGTCGTCGGTGATAACCGTGGCAAAGTTTATTTCCCGTTCGGAAACGCCGGGTGAAAAATCCACCGATAACGATTTCAGATAGGTGATCAGCAGAGCCATATCCTTATCATCCAGCAGATAGCGCGGCATGACCGGGTTCATCGTCAGGCCGGAAGGATTGACACCGGCCTGAATAGCCCTGGCCAGGGTTTGATCGGTATATGCCACCCTCTGGCCGATGGAAGGAAGATAGCGCTTGTCGTTAGTCACATCCTTGTAGGATGAATTGTAGGGTTTAAAGAGTATGGCTCCGTTGGTTGGCGGGGTGACGACCCCCCCTTCGGATGATCCGAGACCGCTGCGCAGATGACAGCTCACACAGGTGAAGGAGGTGCCGGGCACGGTGATATCACCTTTGACGACAGCCTGCACGGCTTCGCCCGAAGGCAGGATGCCCTCGCGGTAGATCCGTTCTCCCAGCCTGATCTGCTCCTCGTGTGAAAGCGGCGCCGTGGACCGTTCTGCCGCCGGGCAGGTCGGCAGGAACCCCATCAGAACAAACAGGAAGACAACTGCAGCCATGGCCATGTGATTTCCTCGTCTGAATGCGCTGGTCGTGATCATTTTTTTGCCACCTTGTGAAACTCATTCAAGAATTCCGAGCTGCTCATCAGTCCGAATATCCTGATCCACGAGCCGTCGGACGGCGATCTGAACAACGTCAGTGGGAAATGTGACATCTTGTTGGGGATGTAGGCATTGAAGGCATACATCACCTTGTCGATGTCGGATCGAGAACCGGTCAGAAAATCCCAGCCCGGCTTGGCCCGGTATTTTTTCAGATACTCTTTCATCACGTTCGGGGTGTCATGTTCCGGATCAATGGATATGGAGACCAGTTTGACATTTCGCACATCGGCGCCCAGTTTTTGCTGGAGGTTGGCATAACCGGCGGACAGAATGGGGCAGATTGTTGTGCAGGTGCCGAAGATGAACTCAACGACAACCGGGTTGTTGGATTGCAGGTATGTTTTCAAATGGACCTTGTGACCATCCTGATTCACCAGGACTACATCGGGGACCGCGTAATGCTCGATGGTTCTCCGGTATTCGCTTTTTGCGGCAAAGGCAGTGCCCGTAAAGAACAGACAGAGTACCATGATCGAGAGAAACCGCAGGACTGCAGTCATCATTTTTAGCATGTGTCAGAAGCTCCTTGTTGTGGTGGCGTGATGCGGGACATGTATGTTTTACAATATTCATGCCATCACGACCAGCAATAACTGTTACGCAATTTCAACAGGATACGAAGTGCGACAAAAAACCGTGCCGTCTCATTTTGAGATTTCAGGGTGCGGGATGAGACGGGGCAACGAGGTGAGATTTTTGTTTCCGGGGAATTGTATTCACCAAGGATACAGTAGACACACAATGATATGCGGATATACTGAGTACAGATCTCAGCAGGTTATCTGTGTCCGGTAACAAGGCATGCGGCAATCGTTGCAGCGGCAGATCATCGCAACACAGCAGGGACAGCATGCAACCGGCTAACCTGCACACTATTTTCGTGTTTAGAAAAAGACACGCTTGCAGCTGAACGCTGCGGACACGTTGCGATACCGAAGACATGAAACTACCTGTTGTAATCATGAGCCCCGCGTGGTCTTATAGGCCGGTTCTCGCGTAATGTTACACGGTTCGGAGGCAGCAATGAAGAGCGCTTCACCCAGCAGTTTCTCTGCTTCCGATCTGGGTGGCCGGAAGGAGATCGGCTGATGCGTATCGGTATCGCTGCCGATCACGGCGGCTTTGAGATGAAGGCGCAGCTGGCTGCGGCGCTCAGATCAGCCGGCCATGAGGTGACCGATTTTGGCGCCCGGCAGCGGGACCCGGCCGACGACTACCCGGATTTTGTCATCCCGCTGGCACAGGCCGTGGTCGCGGGAGCGGTGGAGAGAGGCATCGCCCTGTGCAGCAGCGGCGTGGGGGCCTGTATCGCCGCCAACAAGGTGCCGGGTGCCCGGGCCGCCCTGATCCATGACGATTTTTCCGCCCGCCAGGGGGTGGAAGACGACGACATGAACATCATCTGCCTCGGCAGCCGGGTAGTCGGTCCTGCCCAGGCCGGTGAGCTGGTGCAGACGTTTATCGCCGCCCGTTTCAGCGGAGCGGAACGGCATCGCCGCCGCCTGGCCAAGATAGCGGCACTGGAAAGAGGAGGCACGGCATGCAAATCGGCATGATCGGATTGGGGCGCATGGGCGCTGATATGGTGCGCCGCCTGCTGCACAGCGGCCATCAATGCGTGGTATTTGACATGAAAAGCGAGGCCGTGGCAGCGCTCGAACAGGAAGGGGCTGTGGGAGCCCGCTCGATCGAGGCATTTATAGCCAGGATGGCGAAGCCGCGGGTGGTCTGGCTGATGGTGCCGGCCGCTGTCACGGATGCCATGATTGCCAGGCTGGCACCGCTCCTGGAGCCGGACGACATCCTGATCGACGGCGGCAACTCCTGTTACCTGGATGACCTCCGCCGTTCGGCTCAGCTGCAGGCCAGCGGCATCCGCTATCTGGACGTCGGCACCAGCGGCGGGGTCTGGGGAGCGGAACGGGGCTACTGCCTGATGATCGGCGGGGAACCATCCGCCGTGGCACTGCTTGACCCGGTCTTTGCCGCTCTGGCGCCCGGCAGCGCTGCCGCCCCACGCACAGCCGGCAGGGGCCAGGGCGGCGGCACGGCCGAACAGGGCTATCTGCACTGCGGCCCCAGCGGCGCCGGCCACTTCGTCAAGATGGTGCACAACGGCATCGAGTACGGATTGATGGCCGCCTATGCCGAGGGGCTCAATATCCTCCGGCACGCCAACGTCGGCACACAGGAGCGGGAAGCGGACGCCGAGACGACGCCGCTGCGCCACCCGGAACACTATCACTATGATTTCAATCTGCCGGACATTACGGAGGTCTGGCGCCGGGGCAGCGTCATCTCTTCCTGGCTGCTCGACCTGGCGGCCAGCGGGCTGCTGGCCGACCCCGGCCTGGAGAATTTCGCCGGCCGGGTATCGGATTCGGGCGAAGGGCGCTGGATGAACATCGCCGCCATCGAAGAGGGCGTCCCGGCCCCCGTACTGAGCGCGGCCCTGTTCGAACGCTTCAGTTCGCGGGGCGAGGCCGATTTTGCCGACCGGGTCCTGTCGGCCATGCGCTACGGCTTCGGCGGCCACCTGGAGAAGCCCGGGGTCAAACAGGGGGATTGACAGCGGGGCTGTCCATCACAGAGCCCTACTCTACTGTTGTACGAAAGGCGCGCAGCCATGGCTATTCAACAATCCGATCCGACCGTGCTGGTAATCTTCGGAGGCGGCGGCGACCTGGCCTGGCGCAAGCTGGTCCCGGCGCTCTTCAACCTGCACCTCGACCATCTCCTGCCCGAACAGTTTGCCATCGTCGGCGTCGCCCGCAAACAGCGGGACGACGTATCGTTTCGCCAGCACCTCCGGGCAGGCGTGGATCGCTTCTCGCGCCGCAAGCCTGCGGACGAGCAGCAGTGGGAGCGCTTTGCCGCTCATGTTTTCTACCTCGCCGACGATTTCAGCGATCCGGCTTCCGGGCCCGTCCTCAGCGGGAAACTGGCAGAGCTCGAACAGGGCTGGGGCGGCCGGGCCAACCGGCTGTTCTACCTGGCCATACCTCCCGATATGGTACCGGCTGCGGCGGCGCACCTGCAACGGCTGGGCGTCTGCCGGGACTGCCAGCGGGACCGCCTGGTAGTGGAAAAACCGTTCGGCCGGGACCTGCAGTCGGCGCGGGAACTGGACCGGCTGCTGACCGGCATGTTTGCCGAATCCCAGATCTACCGGATCGACCACTACCTGGGTAAGGAGACGGTGCAGAACATCCTGGCCTTCCGCTTTGCCAATTCGCTCTACGAACCGCTCTGGGACCGACGCTACATCGATCACGTGCAGATTACCGTGGCCGAGACCGTGGGGGTTGAAGAGCGCGGCGGCTACTACGACCAGGCCGGCGCCCTGCGGGACATGGTGCAGAACCACCTGCTCCAGATCCTCTGTCTGATGGCCATGGAACCGCCGGTCTCCTTCGATGCCGACGAGGTACGCAACAAGAAGGTGGATGTGCTGCGCGCCATCCGTCCCATTCGCCCCGAGGAGGTCCATCAGTATGCGGTGCGGGGCCAGTACGGCCGCGGTTCCGTCGCTGGCACGGCGCAGCCGGGCTACCGCGAGGAGCCGGGCGTGCCCCCCGCCTCCCCCACCGAAACCTATGCGGCCCTCAAGCTCTACATCGACAACTGGCGCTGGCAGGGGGTGCCGTTTTACTTGCGCACCGGCAAGCGGCTGCCCTGCAAGGTATCGGAGGTCTCCATCCTGTTCCGCCCTGCGCCCCACCAGCTGTTCCCTGCGGCCGCAGTGGAAAACTGGCAGCCCAATCGCCTGATTATCCACATCCAGCCGGAAGAAGGCATCGTAACCCGCATCCAGGCCAAGCAGCCGGGCAGCCGCCTGCTGCTCGGTCCGGTGGATATGCAGTTCCGCTACCGGGACGCCTTCAAGGTTGTCCCGCCCGAGGCATATGAGACACTGCTCCTGGATGTGATCAAGGGCGATGCCACACTGTTCATGCGGGCCGACCAGGTGGAGCGCGCCTGGAAGATCGTCGAACCGGTCCTGGAGGCGTGGGAGGCGGTCCCTCCCGGTGATTTCCCCGATTACCCGGCCGGCAGCTGGGGACCGGAGTCGGCCGAGCTGCTCATCGCCAGGGACGGGCACAGCTGGCTGCAACCCGCCATCAAACCGGAATAATACGTGCTGGAGGCGACATGATCAAAATCTACCCTGATACGGAGGCCTTGGGCCTGGCAGCGGCCGAGCTGTTTGCCGCTGAGGCGCGCCAGGCGGTGCAGGCCCGCGGCAGATTCACCGTCGCCCTTTCCGGTGGCAGCACACCGCGCCGCGCCTACCAGCTTCTGGCCAACGAAGCCTTCCGCAAGCTGGTTCCCTGGCGGGACACCCATATCTTCTGGGGCGACGAACGCTGCGTCCCCGGCGACGACCCCCGCAACAATGCCCTGATGGCGCGCCAGGAACTGCTCGACCACGTCCCGGTCCCGCCGGAACAGATCCATCCCCTGCTCTGCGTCCCCTCTCCGCAGGAGGGCGCCGCGGCGTATGAAGCGCTGCTGCGCGCATTTTTTGCCGACGGCCCGCCCCGCTTCGATCTGCTGCTGCTGGGGCTGGGCGTGAACGGACACACCGCTTCCCTCTTTCCCGATACTGCTGTCCTGGACGAGCAGCAGCGCTGGGTGGCCGATGTGTATGTGGCCGAAGAAGGTTTGCACCGGCTGACCCTGACGGCCGCAGCCATCAATCAGGCGGCACTGGTCGTCTTCCTGGTCTCGGGCGCAGACAAGGCGCCCGTGCTGCGGAAGGTACTGAAAGAGGCCCAGAACCCGCGCAGCATCCCGGCCCGGCTGATCAAGCCGGTTGACGGCGGCTTGCTGTGGCTGGTGGACCGGGACGCAGCCCGACAATTACGCACACGAAAGGAGTACTGATCCATGAGTTCTACGCTGCAACCGCTCACCCAACTCCCGGCCTGGCAGGCACTGCAGACCCATTACGAAGACATCAAGGACGTCCACCTGCGGCAGCTGTTTGCCGATGACCCGCAGCGCGGCACGCGTTTCACGGCAGAGGCTGTTGGCTTCTATCTCGACTACTCCAAAAACCGCATCACAGGGGAAACGCTCCGGCTGCTGCTGCAGTTGGCGGACGAATCCGGGCTGCGCGCCCGGATCGATGCCATGTACGCCGGTGAGCGGATCAATAGCACCGAGAACCGTGCGGTACTCCACGTGGCCTTGCGCGCGGCTCGCGATCAATCGATCGTGGTTGACGGGACCGATGTGGTGCCCCCGGTCCACGAGGTGCTGGAGCGGATGACGTCCTTCGTCGAGCGGGTGCGCGGCGGCCAGTGGCTGGGGCACAGCGGCAAACGCATCCGCAATGTTGTCAACATCGGCATCGGCGGCTCGGATCTCGGCCCGGTCATGGCCTACGAAGCGCTGCGCCACTACAGCTGCCGTGATATGACCTTCCGTTTCGTCTCGAACGTGGATGGCAGCGACTTCGCCGAAGCGACCCAGGATCTGGATGCCAGTGAGACGCTCTTCATCGTTTCCTCGAAGACCTTCAGCACCCTGGAGACCATGACCAACGCCCGTACCGCCCGCCAATGGACGTTGCAGGCCCTGGGGGATGAGCAGGCGGTCGCCCGGCACTTCGTTGCCGTCTCGACCAATACAGCGGAGGTGGCCAAGTTCGGCATCGATACGGCGAACATGTTCGGCTTCTGGGACTGGGTGGGTGGGCGCTACTCGATGGATTCGGCCATCGGCCTGTCTACCATGCTGGCCATCGGCCCTGATAATTTCCGTTCCATGCTGGCAGGGTTCCGGTCCATGGACGAGCATTTCCGTACCGCCCCGTTCGCCGCCAACCTGCCGGTGCTGCTGGGCCTTTTGTCCGTGTGGTACAGCAGCTTCTTCGGGGCAGAGACCGTGGCGATCCTGCCCTACGACCAGTATCTGAAACGTTTCCCGGCCTATCTCCAGCAACTGGCCATGGAGAGCAACGGCAAGCACGTCACGCTGGATGGCCAGCCGGTGCCGTATCAGACCGGTGCGATTGTGTGGGGCGAACCGGGCACCAATGGCCAGCACTCCTTCTACCAGCTCATCCATCAGGGTACCCGGCTGATCCCCTGCGATTTCATCGGCTTTTGCCGGACCCTCAACCCGCTCGCATCGCATCACGACATATTGATGGCCAACCTGTTCGCCCAGACCGAGGCCCTGGCCTTCGGCAAGACCGCCGATGAGGTCAGGAGCGAGGGGACGCCCGAGGGGCTGGTGGCGCACCGCGTGTTCGAGGGCAATCGTCCGAGCACCACGCTCCTGGTCGAACAACTGACGCCCGAGACGCTGGGCCGGCTGGTAGCGCTCTATGAGCACAGCGTGTTCACCCAGGGCGCCATCTGGCAGATCGACTCCTTCGACCAGTGGGGCGTCGAACTGGGCAAGGTGCTGGCGATGAAGATCCTGCCGGAGCTGAACCCGGCCGACGAACCCGAGTTGCGGCATGACAGCTCGACCAATGCGCTCATCCGGCGCTACAGGGCGGCTGACGCGACAACGGCTCCGTTGGCATGAATCCCGTATCAGCTGCCGCTGCCCGGAGCAGCGGCAGCGGGCGGCACCGTCGCCACCCGCCCCAGGTGGTACAGCAACAAGAAAGGGATACCCTATGCAAAGAATACTCTGGCTGTGTCTGGTCGTGTGTAGCGCCGCTGTAGCGCCCGGATACGGCGCGCAAACGCCCCCGCCGCTGAAAAACATAGCGCTCGCATGGAAACCGACGGATGCGATCGGTTCCTATGGAGCCATCGATGCGGGCGCGTATCGCAATGCGCATTTTGTTATCAGGCCGTTCAGCGATGCGCGCCAGAACCCGGCCGAGATCGGCGTCAATATCGAGAAACGTTTTTCCGGCCAGGACATGCGGGTAACGACACACCAGAAGGTTGCCGGCTGGCTGACGGCTCGATGTGCCGCCGTCTTCTCGCAGTTCGGCCTGGATGTGGCCGGCAGCAAGGGGACATTCGTTGTCGATGCTGCGGTTGTCAAATTTTTCGTTAGCGAGGATTCCGAGTACCATGGCGAGGTATCGCTGGAGGTAACGCTGACCGCCAAGAACGGGAAAATCGTCTGGAAAGGCGCCACCACCGGCAGCGCGACCCGCTTCGGCCATTCCTATGAGGCAGAGAATTACTATGAAGCCCTGAGCAACGCCACCATCTCCGCTGTCCACGGGCTCCTGAACAGCGACTCATTCAGACGGGCGGTCCTGAACAACAAATGACCGCTGATTTGAAGGAAGCCGGATCGTCGACGGCCGGGGCACCGTAACAGCCGGGGCCTATTCACCGTAAAACGGCATGTAACCGCAGATAGACAGGATAAACGCAGATAAAACCAGGCACGGCTCGACTACGTCCTTTAATCTTCAGAGACCTACCTCGCCATCTTCTTCAGCACCTGCCCCAGTTTCCGCAACTCTTCTCCATACCCGGCCCAGTCACCCTGACGCTGCAGATTGGTCGCCCGTTCGTAGATCCCCATCGCTTCCTTGGCCAGCGCCGAGCTGGAACCCTTCATATCCACCGTGGCGCTCTGTGCAACGGCCACGGGCGCGCTTTTTCCACCGAAGAGCCGTTGCAGGGCCAGCTCCAGATTCTCCTCCATGACAACCTGATCGCCATAGGCGACAATCACCCGTTTCAGTTCGGGCAGACCGGCCTTGTCAGCCGCCAGAAAGAGCGGCTGCACATAGAGCAACGATTTTTCTATCGGTATCACCAGCATGCTGCCCCGGATGACCTCCGAGCCACGCTGGTTCCAGAGCGTCAACTGCTGGGATATGAAGGAATCCTGGTTGATGCGGGCGTCGATCTGTTTCGGTCCGTAAATCAAACGGTCGCGCGGGAAGGTATAGGCCCGGATCTTGCCGTAGTTCGGCTCGTCACAGCGGGCCGCCAGCCAGGCCGCCAGATTGTCGCGCTTGGAGGGGGTAAACGGCAGCAGCAGGGTGTACTCCTCCGACTTTTCGCCCGGCAGCTTCATGATCGTGTAGTAGGGTTCCATCGGCTTGTCGCCCAGGCTGGGGATCTCCCACAGGTTCTCCTTGTTGTAGAAGACCTTGGGATCGGTCATGTGATAGGCGCAGAACATGGCCGCCTGCAGCTGAAGGAACTGGTGCGGGTAGCGGACATGTTTGCGCAGATCGGCCGGCATGGCTGTCAGCGGCTTGAACAGAGCCGGAAACATGCGGCTGTAGACCTGGATCAGGACATCGTGCGGATCGCTGACATAGAAGTTGACCGTTCCGTCATAGGCATCCACCACCGCCTTGACCGAGTTGCGCATGTAGTTGATGCCACCCGGCAGAGGTTTTGAATAGGGCAAACTCGTCGAATAGGTGTAGGCATCGATGATCCACTTGAGTTGTCCCTGTCCGTCCACCACCATGTAGGGGTCGCGATCGAAATGCAGAAAGGGCGCCAGCGCCCTGACCCGCTCGTTGATGTTGCGGTTGTAGATGATACGGCTGTCCCTGGTGATATCCGACGAGAGCAGGATCTTTTCCGTTTTGAACCAGGCGGCGAACAACGCCTTTTTGAGCAGGGAATCCAGCGGCACCCCGCCGCTGCCGGCATAGGTGGTGGTGATATTGCCGGTGGCGGTCGGGTAGCTGAATTCCGGTATGCGGGTCTTGACGATCACATACGCGTTGGACAGCTCTCCGAAATAGATCTCCGGCCGGGTGACCCGGATATCGGCCAGGCTGACAGCGGGGATGTCCTTGACGAAAAACTCGGGCAACCCCTCCTTGCTGATGCGACTGACCGGGCCGAAGGTAATGCCGTTGCCGTGGGTAAAGATCAGGCGTTCGTTGATCCAGTTCTTGCTGGGGAGATCGGCATAGGAGAGCTCGCGCGGCGACAGCATGACCTGGGTGTAGCGGCCGTTCACCAGGTAGCGGTCATTGTCCACATCGAAAAACTTGTAATAGGTCCTGATCTGCTGCAACTGGCTGTAGGTCGTGAGCAGCGGGGCATGATCCCAGAGGCGGATATTCTTGATGGTGGCGGCGTTGTTGGCGATGTCGGCGGCGGTAAGTTTCAGGTTCACATCGAAGGGCACGGTCTCGATCTTGTCCAGATCGTAGCCCAGGCGGGTGAATTTCAGGTTGTTCTCGATGTAGGGTGTTTCAAGGGCCAGCTCATTGGGAGCGACCTCGAATTTCTGGAGCAGTCCGGGATAGACTATGATGCCGAGCAGATACACCGCCATGACCGTGATCGCCGGCACAAGTGCCATGCGCCAGGCCCTTTTCCAGATTCCGGCCGCGATCAGGGCCCCTGCCACAGGGGTCAGGAAGGCAAGCACCCGATAGGTCAGCAAGCGGGCGTGGACATCGGCATACCCGGCGCCATAGAATGAGCCGTTGCCGGACAACAGCAGCCTGAACCCGTCCAGATAATAGCCGGCGGCTATCGTGAGCGAAAAGAGCCCCACCAGCACCGCCAGATGCCGCCGGACCTTTTCATCGATGATCGCGCCACGCTCTGTCAGCACAATACCGCCACGCGCAACATAGACCACCGCCACCATGACCATGGCGACCAGCAACACAAAGCTGCTGAAGCCCTCGAGCAGCTCCAGCAACGGCAGACTGAACAAGTAAAAGCCGATATCCTTGCCGATGACCGGATCAACCGTCCCGACCGTCACCCGGTTCAAAAAGAGCAGGATCTCATCCCAGTGCGTGGCGCCCCAGTTGCCGACGGACAATGCCAGAACAGCGCTCACCAGCAGGCCCAGCGGTTTGACGATCCGCAGCAGCTCGTCTCTTTTTATGCGGTAGCTGCCGCCACCCACGATAAAAACATCCGAGCGGGCAAATTCCGCCCGGTTCGCAACGTACAGGTTGAGCAGCGCAACGGCAAACAGCAGCAGGCCAAAAAACAGCCCGGCGCCGGTCTTGGCGTACAGGGTCGTCGTGAAGACCGATGCATAGCCGGTCTCGTTGAAAAAATACCAATCCGTGCAGAACCCGAGCAGGGATGACATGAAGGGCAGCGCTACGACGATAGCGGCAAGCAGTACAAAAAATCTGGTTTTTTTCGGCACGATGTAACCCCGTTCCTGTTTTTTCCGGCATCGATTATCAGATGCTCACGACCTGAGAGAGGCGTTGGCCCCGCTAATTTACAGCCAAAGATGGCAGCGGGCTTCGATCCCGGCCTTACCCGGCAAAAGCCGCCTGACGGCAGAGAGGACCATAGCACGTATCTGCTGATGGTGCTAATCCTTGCCCTTTTTTCTTTTCTTGCCCTTTGGCTTTTTCCCGTTCCTGACGGCCTCGACCTCGGCCTGGTGGTACCTGGCCTTGATCTCCCGGATGTCCACCATCGGCTGCGGGAATTCCATCTCCAGCGCTTCGAGGGTCTCGACGACGATCCGTGACACGGCCAGATTGCGGAACCACTTGTGATTGGCCGGAATGATGTACCAGGGGGCGCGCTCGGTGCTGCACCGGCCCAGGGCATCCTCGAATGCCCTGCTGTAATCACCCCAATACTCCCGTTCCGTGTAATCCGACTCGCTGATCTTCCAGTGGCGCGCCGGATCATCGATTCGTTGTTTGAAACGCCGGAGCTGTTCGTCCGCGCTGATGTGCAGATAGAACTTGAGGATGTGGGTGCCGCTGTCTACCAGATTCTTTTCGAAATCGTTGATCAGCTCGAAGCGCTTCGACCAGACCTTCCTGGGTACGAGGTTATGGACCCGGCTGATCAGCACATCCTCATAGTGGGAGCGGTTGAAGATCGCCACCTGGCCGCGATGAGGCGCAGCCTGGTGAATGCGCCACAGAAAATCGTGGGCGGCCTCTTCGGCCGAGGGGACCTTGAAGCCGTACACCCTGGTGCCCTGGGGGTTCATGCTGCCGAGGACGTGATTGATGGTGCCGTCCTTGCCACCGGCGTCCATGGCCTGCAGGATGATCAGCAGCGAACGCTTGTTTTCTGCGTACAAGCGATACTGCTGTTCGCGAAGCCGCTGCGTGTACGTCTCGATCTCAAGCAGTGCTGATGCCTGGTCTTCATGTCTGTCCCTGAATCCGGCGTCGATCTTGTCCAGCTTGACCGTGCTCCCCGGCTTTACACAGAACCTGTCGCTGTAGTTCATGTAGTTCCTCTCGGGAAAATCGCATTACTGTAGATACCAGACGAGTGCAATACGGTTCATAATCCCATCGGCCTCAGATGAGCTCATATGCCCGCATCCCGTGCATGTTGCACACCTTATTCCAAGTTGCTTGCAAGTTGACCGTTTCAAACCTCCGAGGTTTTTGAAACCTCGGAGGTTTCTCCTGGAATAAATGCCATCCTGATTGCAAAAGTGAATTACAAGCGTTCAATCACGTTCTTGAGTTTTAACTGTATTTCTTCGGCGATACCCTGCAGCTCGTTGTTGTGAATCGCCTGCATGGAAGCCAGCGGGTCCACGGCAGCAACCTCGATTACGCCCTCTTCCAATTCCCGGACAATGACATTGCAGGGCAGCATCAGGCCTATGTTGGGTTCTGCCTGTAATGCCTTGTAGGCAAAGGGCGGGTTGCAGGCCCCAAGGATGGTGTAATTCGGGAAATCCACATTCAATTTCCTTTTCAATGTTTCCGTAACATCGATTTCGGTGAGAATCCCAAACCCTTCCAGTCTCAATTCTTCGATTACTCTCGATACGGCTTTAGCGAAGGTCACCTGCAGCTTTTTGCTGAAGTAGTATGACATGGTCCATCTCCTTTCTACATTTTATCTCAATGGGTTGAAGGTGATCGGTTTCACGTTCCCCTTCGTTTCCGATGGACGGCATCGTCGTATCGACGAAACCAAACGTGCCGGGGCAGAGAGACCGGCTGAGAACGAGCCCGCTCCCGGGCCCGGCTTCAGCGGCTCGGAATGCGTACGAGTTCAGAACCCTGACCTCTCCTGCATCTTGAGTTCAAGATCATCGACATGTACCCGCACTACCCGCTTACCAACCTGCTCGGCCCGGACCACACCTTCCTCGACCCATTTCAGGATCAACGACACGTCCAGACTGTATTTTGCAGCAGCCTCTTCTATTCCGCACCATGTAATGCCCAATGTCATAACGACTCTCCTTTGAAATCAATCCGGCAGCTACGGTCT
Organism: Deltaproteobacteria bacterium; assembly: GCA_021780495.1. Classification (GTDB taxonomy): domain Bacteria; phylum Desulfobacterota; class Desulfuromonadia; order Geobacterales; family Pseudopelobacteraceae; genus CAIPTY01. The sequence continues at coordinate 124,809 of JAJXYO010000026.1, read as the reverse complement.
TATCCACAGCGAACATGACAGCGCCCGGCCCGGACGATACACGTCCAGGCTCTTCTTACCACGCTTTCTTCGGTAGTCAAGCACCACACCTTCATATTGATACGCTAACCCGGGCACGATAACTTGTAACAGGGTTAATTATTTTAACAATGCTCAATTACATGTGCTGTCATAGTATTTAACCCGTTCTAACGCCTCCCGGCAGGTTGAGTCTTAACATAGTGCTTTCAAGCGTTTTTTCATAACATATTGTTACCGCTATATATTTATTATGGCACACATCCTGATTTGCACTACGTAGCTGCAAACTGATTTCAGACGTCCGATTCCGCAGTCGAGAGAGGTCGAACCTCATGGAGATTACGACGCATCTATATAACGAGAACGGCAACGCCTGGGATGCATTTGTGACATCCCATAAGGACAGCACAAACTATCATCAGTATGGCTGGCGTAAAGTCGTAGAAAAAAGCTTTGGTCACAGAACCATGTATCTGGCTGCCACCAACCGCCACAATGAAATTTGCGGCATCCTGCCCTTTGTGCAGATGAAAAGCTGGTTGTTCGGCAGCTTCCTGGTCTCGCTCCCGTTTTTCAACTACGGCGGCTTGTTGACAACGGAAGATTCAGCCGCTGTCATGTTATTGAGTGCATCAAGAAAAATGCTCTCGGGCACAGGTGTGGATCATATTGAATTCCGTCACCTCAGGATGTGCCAAGAGGTTGTCGAGACAAAGCAGCACAAGGTCACCATGATCCTGGATCTGAAGCCGACTGAGGAAGGGCAGTGGAGCAGCCTTGACACCAAGGTTCGCAACCAGGTTCGCAAGGCGGTTAAAAACGGTCTGGAGACGGTCACCGGCCGGTTGGAGTTGCTGGATGGGTTTTACGAGGTCTTTTGTCAGAACATGCACGATCTTGGGACACCGGTGTACGGCAGAAATTTTTTCCGCAATGTTCTGGAAGAATTCCCCGAGACAACTCGAATCATCTCGGTAACGCATGATGGCAGAACCATTGCTTCGGCTCTTTTGACCTGGTACAAGGATGCACTCGAAGTCCCCTGGGCTTCCTCCCTCAGGAATTTCCGGCTGCTGTGCCCCAACAACCTGCTGTATTGGGAAGCCATCCGCTTCGCTATCGATGGCGGGTTCCGTACATTTGACTTTGGCCGCTCCACACCGGGTGAAGGGACATACAATTTCAAGAAGCAGTGGGGGGTGAGGTCGGTGCCGCTCTATTGGCAGTACCTGCTGCGCGAGGGCGGTGGCCTGCCTGAGGTTAATACCAAAAATCCCAAGTACCGCTTTGCAATTCAGGCCTGGCAGCGCCTGCCATTGATGGTAACGAATTTTCTGGGGCCACATATCGTGCGTTGTATTCCGTAAGCGGCCGCTGATCGAAAACAAATTTTGCTGGGAGCAATCAAAGTGCGCATGACCAGACCATCTGCCTGCAGCACAATTCGCATGGACTAATCTGATGAACTCCATTACAAATAAATTAACCGGAGAGATGCCTGGCAGGGCACATATGAACCATTGACATCCTGCAGTAACCCGCTGAAATTCTCTGTCACTCCGGTGTAGGGCATCTATGGATGATTACACACCAGCAGCAGGAGAACACCATGAAAGAAGCCCTGTTTTACGAACGGGAAAGCGACAGACGCGTGCGGTGCGGCCTCTGTCGTTTCCGCTGCCTGATCGGCGAAGGTGAGCGCGGCATCTGTGCGGTCCGCGAAAATCGTGGCGGCACCCTTTACAGCCTGGTTTACGGTAAACTCTGCGCCGAGCATGTCGATCCCATCGAAAAGAAACCACTCTTCCATGTCATGCCGGGCAGCAGGTCATATTCCATCGCCACGGTCGGATGCAATTTCCGCTGCAGCCACTGTCAGAACTACAGCATCTCCCAGGTGGATCGCAATGCCCCCATCCCGGGCAACGAGCAGACGCCACAGGAGGTTGTGCAACGGGCCCTGGACAACGACTGCCACTCTATCTCCTATACCTACACCGAACCGACGATCTTCTACGAGTTTGCCTACGACACCGCCCGACTGGCCCGGAATGCGGGGTTGAAGAACATTTTTGTCACCAACGGCTACATCAGCAAGGAGGCCCTGGCAAGCATCGCCCCTTTTCTGGATGCTGCCAATATCGACCTGAAAGGTTTTTCCGAGGATTTCTATCGTGATGTGGTGCACGCCCGGCTTTCCGAGGTGCTCGATTCGATTGTCGAATATCACAGGCAGGGGATCTGGCTCGAACTTACCACCCTGATCATCCCCGGACTCAACGACTCGGAGACCGAGCTGCGCGGCATAGCCGAGTTCATAGCCACCAACCTGGGACTCGATACCCCCTGGCACGTGAGCCAATTCTATCCTACCTTCAAATTGACCGACCGCCCCCGGACACCGCTAGCCACCCTGCGCAGGGCCCGCGAGATCGGTCTCGCCGCCGGACTTCGCTACGTCTATGAGGGCAACGTGCCCGGCGAAGGTGGCGAGAACACCTGCTGCCCATCCTGCTCGAACGTGCTGATCAAACGTTATGGTTACCTCATTGAGTCTGACAGGCTTCGCAACGGCGCCTGCCCCGACTGCGGTGCCGCCATAGCCGGAGTCGGGTTGTGAAGCCGGCCGCTATGAAGGCACTCGATCGCCAGCGCGACGTCATGATCCGGGAGCATCTGCTGGGTCGAGGCATCCGGGATCAAGCGGTCCTGAACGCCATGCGTGAGGTACCGCGCGAGGAGTTTATCGACGAGCGGTTCCGGGAAGATGCCTACGGTGACCACCCGCTTCCCATTGACGAGCGGCAAACCATCTCACAGCCCTATATTGTGGCATACATGATCGAAGCGCTGGAATTGGATGCAGCGGATCAGGTACTGGAGATCGGCACCGGATCCGGTTACGCCGCTGCCGTGCTGAGCAGGATAGTAACAAATGTCTACTCGGTTGAGCGGTTGAGCGGATTGGCGCATAGCGCCAGGAAGCGCCTGGAACTGCTCGGCTACACGAATGTTGTTGTTCATGAAGGTGACGGCACCCTCGGCTGGCCTGAGCATGCGCCCTACGATGCCATCGTTGTCACCGCCGGGGCTCCAAACGTGCCGCAGCCCCTGCTTGAACAGCTCGCGATTGGAGGGCGCCTGGTCATCCCTGTCGGCCAATCCGCCGATGAACAGCTGCTGGCCCTGGTTCGCCGGGTGTCCGAGCGCGACTATCGCAGCAAACAACTCTGCGGTGTCCGCTTTGTGCCCCTGATCGGGTCAGCGGGATGGTAACAAGCCGTCCCAGCCGGGCGGCGAGGCGCTTCATGGCGTGATTGCCGGAATTGCGGCTGAAAACGGGGGTCTTTTATCAGTCCTGGAGTGCGCTCTATCTGTTACCGGCCTGACATTCCTTACGCGGGTTTTAGTGTTGTTTCGAATTCAGCATGTTCTGATTGGCGTGCAGAAACCAGCGGTTCAACACGATATGGCGGGTAAAACCCTTGCTGGAGAGCAGCCTGGCACCGAGCATTCTCAAAAACAGCGAGGGGACGTGTAATGGTGTGACCTTTTCGCTTCCGGCACCATAGCGGCCGGTCAGGCTGTCCGCATATGGTTTCAGCTTTTCCCGCCGGTAATCGCCCTTGGCTGACACGATGGTATCTGCAGCCATCATGGCCGACTCAATGGCGGGCAGGATCCCTTCACCGCTGTGTGAATGGGCGACTCCGGCGGCATCACCGATCAGCAGCGCACCATCCCCGATACAGTTTCGCCCGCCCTGCCCTTGATATACACGATAGGCATGCCCCTGGAAGCGGCCGTCGAGATCGGCTGACAGGTACCCATGGTGCTGCAGAAATGTGCAAAATTCACGGGTATGCTGAACAAGATGTGTCGTGTCCATACGTCCCAGGCCGACATTGATATAGTTCCCTTTCCGGAACAGCCATCCGTAGCCCTTCATATCCCGGCAGAAAAACAATGCCGGCGTATCCGCCGGGACACTACTCATGTTCTCCTCTGCCGGACTCAGGGCAAACTCGGCTACCTGAGCGGCAACAGCCGCCTCTCTGCCGATCCGTGCCCCCAACAGTCGCGCCACCGGGCAAAAGTGTCCTCCCGCCCCGACCAGAAGCCGGGTCCTGATGCGCCCATTCACGATCCAGCCGCTATCATGGCGCACCATCGTCGTCACCGGTTCTCCCAGCGACCGGCGCACGCAACAGCGCTGCAACAGGTAATGATCAAACTCGCAGCGCCGGATGCCGTAGCTGACCGTAGTACCATAGCGGGTTACGACCGGAGCCCCGCCAATGATGCCGGTTCGAAAATTCTCGATATCCTGGAGCACCCTGCCCTGGCGGTAGGTATCGGCATCCAGTGCCAACGCATCAAACACCGGCGGCGTTATCCAGCCGGCACACGGTTTCTGCCGCGGGAAGATCTGCGAGTCCAGCAGCAGCACATCAAGCCCCGCCTGCTGCAAGCGTCCGGCGCAGGTTGAACCTGCCGGGCCGCCTCCGGCAACGAGAACATCACAGCTTTCCATCAGGACTTACCGGTGGAGACCATCAGGTGGTCCCGGGTCCAGGGCACCTGATTGTTGGTGGAGCGAGAGAAGACGACCTGGAACAGCTGAAGGCTGCCGATACTGAAATTGGCGACACAACCTGAAAGGTACAACCGCCAGGCCCGGATAAAGCGCTCATCGAACATTTCCCGCACCCGGTTCAAGTTCTGCTCAAAGCGTTCGAGCCAGTGCTCACACGTTTTGGCATAGTGCAGTCGCAAGTTTTCCACATCCAGAACAGTGAACTCACTGGGTTCGAAAAGCGCCATCATCTCCCTGATGGTTGGTGGATAGCTGCCGGGGAAAATTCGTTGCAGAAACCAGGGGCTCATGGGTGTTGCGCTGTTTTGACCGATCGTGTGGATCAGGCCGGTCCCCTGCTCTTTCAGGCAGCGATCGATCACCGCGCCCAGCTCCTGATAATGGTCGGGCCCGACGTGTTCCAGCATACCCACCGAAACAAACACGTCGTAGTATCCTTTGATCGTGCGATAATCGTCCTCGATATATTCGACCTGGCCCTCCAGCCCTTCTGCTTTTGAGCGCTGGCGGGCATGAACGATCTGCTCGTGCGAGATATTGTAGGCCCGAACCGTGACGCCATAGCGTTTGGCCATGTGACGTGCCAACGCCCCCCAACCGCAGCCGGCCTCAACCACCGTCTGTCCCGGCTGCAGGCGAAGCTTGCGGCAGACCAGATCCATCTTGGCGACTTGAGCCTCTTCAAGCGAGGCCGCAGGATCTGGAAAATAGGCGCAGGTATACTGCATGTTCGCGTCAAGCCACAACTGGTAAAAATCGTTGCCGATATCGTAGTGATGATGGATGTTCTGTCGCGATCCGGCGATAGAGTTAAGATGTGGCTGATTACGCCGATAGGCGGATGGATCGGAAACTCGTCGAAACTTTGGTGATCCAGCCATTGCCCGGTAGACGGTTTCTAAGAACGAGACCAACTCCCCTTCAATCTCAATCCGTCCGGCGCTGTAATCGTCACCGAAATGGAGAAGCGGATTGGTCAGAAGGCGCCAGAGAGCAGCCCGGTCATGAATCACCATGCCGAGTCCGGGACGGGATCCGGCCAGCGGGATTTCCTTCCCATCCCACAAACACACCTGCAAGGCCGGATCACCGAGGGCATGCAGAAACATATGTACCAGCCATCTATCAACAGCATAGACCCTGTCGCTACTGTGTGCGTTACCGTTCCTGCCAGGATGCGGCCAGGCGCACGTGCTTGATCCTTGGTTATTCATAGTATGAGCCCTGTTGCGAAGACCCAATCACCCCATGTTCGAGCCACTGTTCGGGGCGATTGGAATCTCGCAGTCCGGAATATACTTATGCTTTCTGGACATTTTCCGCCTGAAGGCCTTTCGGGCCTTTGACAACATTGAACGTTACCTTGTCACCCTCAACGAGTGATTTGAATCCGTCACCGGCAATTGCAGAAAAGTGGACAAACACGTCTCCACTGCCGTCATCTTGTTCAATAAATCCGAATCCTTTGCTGTCGTTGAACCACTTCACCGTTCCTGTTGCCATTGTTATTCTCCTTAGATTGTGGACTCGGCCAGATGTTTGGCTTAACAAAGCATAGCAGGGTTTCGCTGTAAATCAACCGGGTGGAACATACAATAAAGGCGGATGGCACTGCCATACACAGATATACTGCTCCGCCTGGCGTAAAATTTAGCGGGTTGCGCCCATTACGCAAAGACAGCATGCCCGGCAATGTTGCGCCAGCGGTCACCGTGTTCGTCCGCAATTTTGCATAATTCGGCCGGTAAGCTTCCGGAGTGGAGCGTATGCAGCGTAATCTCCGGCGGACAGAAAAATCGGGCGGCTGCGCACGAAAACCCGGTCCCCCTGCTGGTGTACCCCTGCATGTCGCCACACCTCCATCTTCCGGACACAAATTGACGGTTACAGGAAGCATTGGCAAACAGCGCTATTCCTCCCGGCAGACAAACCTGGCCACCATGCGTGTGCCCACACAGGTAAAAATCAACTCCGCAACGGGAAGCTTCCGCTGCAATCTCCGGCGAATGAGACAGCAGGATTGCGAACTGATCGGGGCCTACCGCAGAAAGTGCTTTCCGCAGGTCATGGCATTCATAGGAATGTGGGTCGTCAACTCCGGCTAACATGATTTCAGAGGTGCCACGCTGCAGCTGGGCCGCATCATTCAGCAACATCTGCACCCCCATCCGCTCCAATGCCGGCACCATCTCCAGAAGATCGTGATTTCCAAGAACACCGAAGATTCCATCCCGAGCCGAAATTGTGCGGATGATCGGCGCCAGCGACTCAAGGCAGGGTTCATAATAAACATCCGCTTCCTTGTAACTGAAGTCGCCGGTCAATACCGCGAGATCACAAGGCGTAGCCTCTACAATGCGTATGATGCCTTCACCTCCATCAACAAGACCATCAGCGTGCAAGTCCGACAGGTGCAGGATGGTATACCCATCGAAGCCGCGAGGCAGATCCGGCAGATAGACATCGTTCTGTTCCAACCGGTAATCGCTGCAATTGCTGCGGCCTCTATCATGGAACCCGCTGCATTTCAGCAGACTTTCGATGACGACACCGATTGCTCGCATGCCTCCCTGATACGTTGAAGTGGGCAGCCCCAAAAAAAGTGCTGATGCCTTTTCAGACTCCAGGCGCAAGCGCAGCTGATTGTGGTCACTGTCTCCAGATGTAGTGCGTTTCATGATGACATCGCTCCAAACGGACGGTTTCCGTTGTATTGTCCTGACTGTTCCGGGACTGTTGCCCGGCTATTCTTTATCCCTGCAACACCGGTCCCATCGACCGGTCATTATTCGAGTCTGACCGACCTCTATCGCGTGACCTGAAATCGTTCAAGTCCGCCTTGGTTAAACACAGTGCTTCAGCTCCAGATTTTGGATTGTCTGTTTCAAGCTGTCACTCAGATTCACTAGTTTCGGTTCGAACCCCCTGAGTCTGGCACACAGCATCCAGACATTGAGAAGCTGCAATCTGCTTGTGTCGCCATCATCTATTTGTCCGCAGTCAATAGTAACAACCCGTGTCCCGCGGTTTTCAATCTGCTTCAGTGAGAGCAACAATGAGTCAATATTCTCTTCCAAACCGGAAATGGTCCAGACGTCTTCCTCATGACCTGCTGTACTGTCTATGCGCACTGTCATTTATGCCTCCAAATTCATTCATACTCCTCATGGCAATTCTCACTCCACCATGACTGCGCATCGACACGGATCGGCTCGGCATTAGACATAATTCGCCAGTTCGCGGACATGATCCAAAATTGTTCAACCTCGGCCATAACAGCTGACACAGCGTGGAGATACGTCATCAGACCAGGTTATTTCATGAGATATGCCAAAAGAATTATCTAAATTTGTTCTTTGTATTGAGTAGTTGCACGTAACGAGGCAATCGACGGCACGTTAGGTTTTTTAGGCGGGGGGACATTACGGTACGGCTGCGGGGGGATATGTGCCAGATAGCGGCATGTTACGGAACGTTAGGTTTTTTACAGGCAGCTCAATATATAACATTCAAATCGTGAACACAGAGCCCTCGCCTGGCGCACTTGAATCAGCGGCGCTCATCCGTGAATTTGCAGTAACGCTATACCTCTATTCTAAATTCGGCCCCACCCTCCACGTTGCGGGCAGAAAGCAGGCCATGCATTTTTTTCTCGATAATCATCTTGGCCATGTACAGGCCGATGCCGGTTCCCTTACCCTGTTGTTTTGTGGAAAAATATGGGTCGAATATTTTTGGCAGGACGTCTTCCCGGATGCCACCTCCGTTATCGCGAACGGTTACTATTGAACGCCCATTTTCTTCAAAGATACGGATGGTGATAAGCGACTGGGCCGGCTGGTGTTCCACCAGCGCATCCCTGGCATTCAGCATGATATTGAGAAATGCCTGGACGTACTCATTCGGGTAGCCCTCAGCGGAAACCTCGGCCGTTTCATCGAGCTCTATCCCGATTCCTTTACTTTTCAAGGACGGCTCTACGAGTGAAAGCGCGCGCGCGACCAGGTCGTTAACCAGAAAGGTGTTTGCCTCACCTTCATAACTAAAGAAATTTCGAAAATCGTCAATGGTCTCCGAAATCTGTTGAAGCACCTTCATGGTATCGGCAACATCCTCATCCAGCTCCTCTATGGTAAGATCATGCGCCTTATAGGCAAGTTGCAGACCCTGCACAATCAGCCCTATATTGTTAAGCGGCTGGCGCCACTGGTGCGCGATATTGCTGATCATTTCGCCCATGGCATTCAAACGGCTTTGCTGTATAAGGATATCATCCTTTTTACGTAGTTCGGCAACCGCTGCTTCAATGCGGGACTCTAACGATCTGTTCATTTCTTCGAGCTGTCGTTGTTGGGCCGCCAGCAATTTTTCATGGCGCTTTTTCTCGGTAACATCAACGGAAATCGATCCCAGCAGGGTAGTGCCGTTCGCAAGCGGTATCGGAAACTTATAGGTGTCAAAGACCAGTTCGTTTCCATCTTTTTCGCTGATAATATCCTTATACAACCCCAAACCCTGGGTGAGAGCCTCCTGGTCATCTTGTGCCATCTTCAGTGCTACATCTGGCGACAGCAAATCTCCTGCGCTCAGGCCGATCATATTCTCGGCATGAAACAGGTCTTTCAGATATTCATTGGCGAACAGGCAGGTTCCACTGCTGTCCTTAATGGTTACCGCCAGCGGGAGGTGTTCCATGAATACGGCAAAACGTTGTTCACTCTCCTGCAAGGCCTGCTCAATCTTGTGTTTTTCGGTAACATCACGGGCAACATGGACACAGGCCGTAACCTGACCTTCGGCATTCAACACCGGGGAGATGGACACTTCAAAGATTTCGTGGGGGTTTTTTATTTCAAATTCTACTCGTTGTGGTTTTTGCGTTTCCAGCAACCTGGCATGGGGACAGTTAGCAGGACAGAGCGACAGATTGTGAATCACTTCAAAACATTTACGCCCCGCCAGCTCACCACAACGATCTGTCATGGCACGGTTGGCGCGAATTATGGTGTGATCCCGGTCAACAATATATACAAGATCGGAAACAGCATCAAAGGTCTGCTCCCATTCCTGATTCTCGCGCGTAAAATTGGCTTGTCCCTCCTGAGGAACGGCGAGCGTTTCTATCTGCATGGCAAGGTCCTCGTATCCACCAAACAGATGGATCAGTTAATCACCGGGTATCTGCCACGATTTTACCACGCAAAATTCAATTATCCAGTTTTTTTTAAAAAATATTTAACGTTACCGCTGCAACACCCCGGATTCAGCCTCATGCCGTCGTCACTCCCGGCGCGGGCCAGCCTGTATGCGTGGCTTTCCGAACCATTACCAATTGAGGACTCAACTCTGAACACTCGGCTCGGCTGTCCTCGCCGTTCGCCGTTCGGAGCCGGCATAGACATTCCGGTTATTGCGCCGCAGATTGCCGATGTCAGGCATGACCCAACCGTCTTGACGTTGAAATTCCCGCACCTTGCCCGTTTCAAGAAGATGATCCAGAATTTCTGGGCGGACCATATCAAATCGGTTATCTACATATTTAACCCTGATGAGCATGACAATCTCCTTTCAAGTTGAATTTATGTCCTGATAACGGGTAGATATATCAACGTTAAAAGCATCAAGCATGCCATTCCATAACCATCTGTAGTTACTGCAATTAGATTCTAATGCGCATTCTCATACGTCAAAATTGTAAGCTGTATCGACAACCGCTCCGGAAATTTTTCCAGTGCATATCGTGGCAAAGATCCCCGGTTACTATCCTGACTGCAATTCGATCGAAGAGTGATCACCGATGTTCATACGACGGGCCGAACTGATAAGATGTACCGCGTCTCCAAGAATCGAGTTTTGCAGGATCATATTTCTTACGTGCGATTTACCATTTATGATCGAGTTTTTGATAATACTGGTCTCGACGATGCTTCCGGCGGCAACGGATACATTCGGACCGAGGATGCATCCCCGCACAACGGCCCCTTGTTCAATGTGAACGGGCTCAATCAGCACCGAATCTATGGCCACCCCGTGGATATGATGACGGCCAATGAGCAGGTAGCTATTGGTTTCAAGCAATGTTTCAGGTTTGCCGCAATCGAGCCAGGCATCTATTTCAGGCGCTTTGAACTTCCTGCCATCCCGGATCATACGCATAAAAACAGCAGGCAGGTAATACTCGCCCTTGACCATATCCTCGTCAAGAATGGTCTGATTCAGATACCGCATGAAATCGGCGCCATCTCTCAGGTAATACAGTCCAACCTGGGCCAACTTTGAGACGGGCGTATCCGGTTTCTCCACCATCTCTATTATTACCCCGTCCCTGACGACATTAACGCCGAAACGCTGATAATCCTCAACCTCCTTGGAATAGATCAGACCATCACATCCGGCACAATGGTCATCAATCAGACTGAGATCGGTATCAAATATGGTGTCGTTAAAGACAATCAGCAGATCTTCGCCTTGTTCTACGAAAGACGTAGCCAGGGATATGGCATGGGCAGGACCTTTTTGCTCCATCTGGACGACATAGCGACAGGAAAGGGAGGGAAACCTGCTTTCCATAAACTCACTTATCTGGTGGCCATTTTCATCAATGATAAAAATGTATTCGCTCGCCGGCAGCTGATTGAGACGACCGATGATGTGCTCAAGCACGGTTTTTCCGGCAACATGAACAAGTGACTTTGCTTTCGTCTGGGTTTGCGGACGTAACCGGGTTCCTTTACCTGCGGCGGGAAGCATGATTTTCATAGAGAAGCTCCTTTTCAACGCCCTTCCATCTATAGCTGACAGGCCACCAAAGACGAAAACCCTGATGGATGGCTTAACTCGTCCTACCTTACATCAACCAATGCACGCATACCGATAGTAACCGGAGAAAAGACATCATCCAACAATACGTACTTCATCTTTTGCGCCAAACGGTTTGTGCCGTTTTTTCAGATTGTTGCATAAACCACTACGGTCAATGCCGTGTTGCATTTTGACTCAGCAGAAGCAAGCGGGGGGTTTAAAAGCCATGCTGGCGGGGAACTGCGCGCATTGGAACAAAAATATACCTTGTTAATATTCAAGCAGAGAGGTTTCGCGGACACAGCCTAAAATAAAGGCTGCCCTCTTATGTAAAAGGGCAGCCTTTATCAATGACATCGATTGCCAATAAATTTATCTGATCTTAAACCTGATAGTAGCTGACGTGGTGACATTGCCGGCTGCATCGTAGGCTTTGGCATACACCCTATTGTAGGTACCGTTTTGTACAATTATTGCAGGAACGCTGTAACTGAACGGCGCCACGGTCAGTGTATTATTCAATACGCCGTCCACATAATATTCCACCTTGCTGACAGCGACATTATCAGTGGCAAGCACGGAGAAATATACCGTTCCCGAGATCTTGATGGTTGAATTGGCAAGTGGAGAGGTAATGTGAACTGACGGAGCGATAGTATCGGCCGGTGCGGCAGCGGTGAACGCCACATCTACCCAGTAATTGGAGCTGTTCCAGCCCTGGTTGGGGAAGCTGCTGGTGGAACCGTAAGCATAGGTGCCGCTGAAACCCGATGTCCCGTCTGCCAAGGCATGCAGCGGAGGATTGTCCACGCCCGTGCCCGAGAAATAGTTCTGGGTATCACTATAATGCCCGGAGTTGGTATGGTAGGAGGCCACGTAGACCGTGTTGGCAGCGATTGCCACCGGCGTTGAGAAATTCACCTGCTGCCAGCCGGAAGCGGTCTCATTGGTGAATGTTGCCGTCGCGAGAAGCTTTCCAGTATTGTCCCACAGGTTGCCGGCGTGGGTACCGGTATTTGTGCTGGCCTTATAGAAGCGGATGCCGCTGATATAGCCGGCGCTGTCGGAGCGGAATCTTACGCCGAGCTCCACCGGGCTGTCCGGCCCGGAATCCGCGACGGAGGGAACCGTCGTAGCGGCCCAGATGGAGCTGGCCGGACTTGCGGGAAGCACGGGATTATTCACCGTTACGGTCACGGTTGCTGATTGACCGATGTTGCCGGCCGCATCGTAGGCAATGGCTCTCAAGGTATTGCTGCCGTTTGCCACCAAGGCGGTATCCCAGTTATAGCTGTAGGGAGCAGCGCTATCAGTGGCGACAAGAATACTATTGACGTAGAATTCGACCTTGCTGACGCCCACGTTGTCCGAGGCAGCGGCAGTAACGGCGATGGCTCCGCTGACGGTTGCATTATTGGCCGGGGCGGTTACAGAGGCGACCGGAACGGTCGTGTCGGTCACCGGATTATTGACGGTTACCAGGACATTTGCAGACTGGGCCACATTGCCGGTACTGTCATAAGCCTTGGCAATCAGGGTGTAATTGCCGTTAGCGACTGTTGTCGTATTCCAGCTGTAGCTGAACGGAGACACATTGGTTGCGTAGAGCAGGGCGCCATTACTGTAGAATTCAACCTTGCTGACACCAACGTTGTCACTGGCGCTGGCTGATATGGTTGTTGTCCCGCTTACGGTAGCGTTGTTGACAGGTGCGCTTAAAGACACGGTTGGAGCGGTGGTATCATTGACAACCACAACAGATACGTCACTCGACTGGCCGACATTGCCAGCTGCGTCATAGGCCTTGGCCATCAGGGTGTATGTCCCGGAAGCAAGCGCAGTGGTACTCAAGGCATACACGTACGGAGTCGAGGTATCCGTGGCCTTGAGAATGCCGTTCAGATAGAACTCTACCTTTGTTACGCCGACATTATCAGTTGCGCTGGCGCTGACAGAAACCGGCCCGCTTACGGTGGCATTTGATGCGGGCGAGGTAATCGCTACGGTCGGCGGTACAGCCTCGGCAACACTCGCGATGTTGGAATAGGAACTTTCCACCCCTGAGCTATTGTAAGCCGTAACGGCGAAATAATAGGACCGGTTGGGATCAAGTCCGCTCACGACCGAGCTTGTCAATGTCTTTACATCGATTGGTGACGCGCCCTGCAGCGATCCGGTCCCGCTGAATGGTTGAGCTGCGGAGTCGGCATTGTAATAGATTTTATACCCGGTGACAGACGGGTCTGTTTCCGGGTCCCACTGCAAGGTTACGTCCCTTGCCTGGCTGACTGTGGCTAGTGCCATGCTGAGTATACACGTAACGATCAGTGTCCTGAGGATGCGGCATTTCATAAACGGGCTCCTTTACTTGTTGGCGATTAACTGTTTTTTTGATTGCTCTCTTCAACACGTTTTGAGCAAAAAAAAAGAACTCAGTCCGCCGTAGTCAAAATCAACTACCAGGGAACCTGTTCCTTCGCCAACCCGGCTATCCTGATTTTCCGGAAATTTCTCAGGACCCGTAGCTTTGTGCCCCCGGGTTACCCCAGGTTTACCTCTTCGGAAACAGTGCTTCTTGTGTTTAAACTATCGGTCAATACGACATTAATTAATGTGATGTGCATCACCGAACCGCAACCCGTTCCATTATTTATTGCTAATGCTGCTCCAGATAGGGTTTCCGCTCCTCCAGAGCCTGAGAACCCTGAGGGAGCGTGCACGGGAATCATCAGGTCCTCATAACGGATAGCTGCCCTCTAAAATACAGAGGGCAGCTGAAGTAATCACAATAGAATAGATAGGTATTTCATGGTTTAAAAACTACATCTACCCAATAGTTGCTGCTCAGATACCCCTGCGTAGGAAACGAGCTGGATGTGCCGTACGCATATACGCAGTTAGCCCCGGACACTCCGTTGGCCAGGGCATGCAGCGGACCGTTATCCACTCCCCTGGTGGCAAAGTAATTCAGGCTGCTGCTGTAGTGACCTACGTTGGTATGGTAAGAAGCGACATATACCGTATTGGCCGCAATGGCGACCGGTTTTGCAAAATCGACCTGCTGCCAACCGGACGTGGTTTCGCTGTTGAAGGTTGCCGTAGCCAGTTTCTTTCCGGTACTGTTCCAGAGGTTGGCAACGTGTGAGCCGGTATTGGTAGAAGCCTTGTAGAAGCGAATGCCGGTGATATACCCCTTCACATCGGATCTGATTTTAACCCCCAGCTCCACGGCGCTATCCGGACCGGAATCCACAACGGATGGGACAACTGAAGCAGCCCAGATGGTAGCTGAAGTTGCCGGAGTCACCGCAGGGTTGGAAACCGTGAGTGCAACGGCGCTGCTTGTGCCAACATTGCCGGCCGCGTCATAGGCCTTGACAACCAGGCTGTAGACCCCATTAACAACCGAGGTTGTACTCCAGCCAAAGCTATAAGGTGTAGCGTTATCGGTAGCCAGAAGAGCACCATTGAGGTAGAACTCCACCTTGCTGATGCCCACATTGTCGGAGGCAGCAGCGGTGATGGAAACGGTTCCGCTGACTGTTGCGCCATTAACCGGTGCGGTCACTGAGACAGTCGGTACGCTGATATCAACGACCGGGTTATTGACTGTGACGCTGATTGCTGCGGATTGCCCCATGTTGCCGGCTGCATCAAAAGCCTTTGCGCTAAGGATGTAAGAGCCGTTTACGAGCGTGGCTGTATTCCACGTAAATGTGTACGGGGAAGCAGCATCAGTAGCCTGAAGCACACCGTTGACATAAAACTCTACCTTACGGACCCCTACATTGTCGCTAGCGGTGGCGGTGACTGTTACTGAGCTGCTGACAGTGGCGCTGGCGGCGGGAGAGGTGATCACAACGGTTGGAGCGATAGTATCGGCCGGTGCGGCAGCGGTGAACGCCACATCTACCCAGTAATTGGAGCTGTTCCAGCCCTGGTTGGGGAAGCTGCTGGTGGAACCGTAAGCATAGGTGCCGCTGAAACCCGATGTCCCGTCTGCCAAGGCATGCAGCGGAGGATTGTCCACGCCCGTGCCCGAGAAATAGTTCTGGGTATCACTATAATGCCCGGAGTTGGTATGGTAGGAGGCCACGTAGACCGTGTTGGCAGCGATTGCCACCGGCGTTGAGAAATTCACCTGCTGCCAGCCGGAAGCGGTCTCATTGGTGAATGTTGCCGTCGCGAGAAGCTTTCCAGTATTGTCCCACAGGTTGCCGGCGTGGGTACCGGTATTTGTGCTGGCCTTATAGAAGCGGATGCCGCTGATATAGCCGGCGCTGTCGGAGCGGAATCTTACGCCGAGCTCCACCGGGCTGTCCGGCCCGGAATCCGCGACGGAGGGAACCGTCGTAGCGGCCCAGATGGAGCTGGCCGGACTTGCGGGAAGCACGGGATTATTCACCGTTACGGTCACGGTTGCTGATTGACCGATGTTGCCGGCCGCATCGTAGGCAATGGCTCTCAAGGTATTGCTGCCGTTTGCCACCAAGGCGGTATCCCAGTTATAGCTGTAGGGAGCAGCGCTATCAGTGGCGACAAGAATACTATTGACGTAGAATTCGACCTTGCTGACGCCCACGTTGTCCGAGGCAGCGGCAGTAACGGCGATGGCTCCGCTGACGGTTGCATTATTGGCCGGGGCGGTTACAGAGGCGACCGGAACGGTCGTGTCGGTCACCGGATTATTGACGGTTACCAGGACATTTGCAGACTGGGCCACATTGCCGGTACTGTCATAAGCCTTGGCAATCAGGGTGTAATTGCCGTTAGCGACTGTTGTCGTATTCCAGCTGTAGCTGAACGGAGACACATTGGTTGCGTAGAGCAGGGCGCCATTACTGTAGAATTCAACCTTGCTGACACCAACGTTGTCACTGGCGCTGGCTGATATGGTTGTTGTCCCGCTTACGGTAGCGTTGTTGACAGGTGCGCTTAAAGACACGGTTGGAGCGGTGGTATCATTGACAACCACAACAGATACGTCACTCGACTGGCCGACATTGCCAGCTGCGTCATAGGCCTTGGCCATCAGGGTGTATGTCCCGGAAGCAAGCGCAGTGGTACTCAAGGCATACACGTACGGAGTCGAGGTATCCGTGGCCTTGAGAATGCCGTTCAGATAGAACTCTACCTTTGTTACGCCGACATTATCAGTTGCGCTGGCGCTGACAGAAACCGGCCCGCTTACGGTGGCATTTGATGCGGGCGAGGTAATCGCTACGGTCGGCGGTACAGCCTCGGCAACACTCGCGATGTTGGAATAGGAACTTTCCACCCCTGAGCTATTGTAAGCCGTAACGGCGAAATAATAGGACCGGTTGGGATCAAGTCCGCTCACGACCGAGCTTGTCAATGTCTTTACATCGATTGGTGACGCGCCCTGCAGCGATCCGGTCCCGCTGAATGGTTGAGCTGCGGAGTCGGCATTGTAATAGATTTTATACCCGGTGACAGACGGGTCTGTTTCCGGGTCCCACTGCAAGGTTACGTCCCTTGCCTGGCTGACTGTGGCTAGTGCCATGCTGAGTATACACGTAACGATCAGTGTCCTGAGGATGCGGCATTTCATAAACGGGCTCCTTTACTTGTTGGCGATTAACTGTTTTTTTGATTGCTCTCTTCAACACGTTTTGAGCAAAAAAAAAGAACTCAGTCCGCCGTAGTCAAAATCAACTACCAGGGAACCTGTTCCTTCGCCAACCCGGCTATCCTGATTTTCCGGAAATTTCTCAGGACCCGTAGCTTTGTGCCCCCGGGTTACCCCAGGTTTACCTCTTCGGAAACAGTGCTTCTTGTGTTTAAACTATCGGTCACTACGAGATTAATTGATGTGATGCGCATCACCGGACAGCAAGCATTCTCGTTAAAACTTTGTGAAATCGAATTAACAATGAACTTACAGTGACGTACGTTCGGCAAATATCAGCGGATTATGTGATCCGGCGCACATAAAAATAAAATATCACTTGGTGTACTCGGCTGAAGCAAAAGTTGCTCGACTTGACGTGTGAAGGATCGGCTCAACTATTCCGTAAAAAAACATAACTACATAATTTTTTTAACACGTCTCTTATCTTACTGATTATTTTACCTTTATTTCCACCTCGTCCCGCAAACCCAACTTTTATATAACATTGCCATTAATCAACAATGGCTTCTAACACACTAATTATTAAGGCATAGTCGTTGGCATATATAATGCGTTTAGTATTCTGTTTAATACGTCTGAAGGGAGGTCGCCATGTTTGCCATACGTGATAAGAGTGTTATCCAGATAGAGGTTACCAATTCTTGCGAGCGTGAATGCACCAACTGCTCACGCTTTGTAGGACATTATCGGAACACGTATTTCATGGATCTGGATCAGGTGGAAAAAGCCATAGATTCACTGCGCGATTTTCCTGGAGTAATCGGAATCATGGGTGGGGAGCCGCTGAAGCATCCGGGTTTCATGGAAATCTGCCGTATGATGAAACAGATGCTTCCACCGGAAAAGAGGTATCTCTGGACCTCCGGATACAACTGGGACACCTACCGGCAGGTTATCCGAAAAACCTTCGGTGGAAACATCCACTTCAACAACCATAACGATTCAACCCAGAAACATCATCCGATGTTGCTCAGTATCAGTGACATTATTGAAGATCGGAACCTGGTCAGGCAACTGGTGGATAATTGCTGGGTCAACATGAAATGGTCCGCCTCAGTCAATCCAAAGGGCGCCTTTTTTTGCGAAATAGCAGCCGCCATGGATGTTTTGTTTGAGGGGCCGGGTGGGCATCCGGTGGAACGGGGCTGGTGGGACAAGGATCCTGAGGCCTTTAGAGAGCAGAGGGAGCGGTACTGTTATCGTTGCGGCGCCTGTGTCCCCTATTTCCCGGTGCGACTCACAGACAGCGATGTCGCCTCGGTCAGCAACTATCTGCACCTGAAAGAAGTAGACTCTCCCAAACTCCGGAATAAAGGAATCAGATTGCATAAAGAGGAATTGTCGCAGCAACAACTGGAAGAGCTTGCACGCGAGTGGCAGCCCTGGAAACACCTGGGAGTTATGGAGAAGGAAGGGTCCGGTGAAAACGAAGTAGAGCTGTACGGAAAACCGTACGGCTATTTCATTAAACTCAAGAAGAATATCGGCTCCAGACACTGGGCTCTCAGAAGGGCCGAACGGGCTGTCGGCAGATGGCTGTGGCACCTTCAGTCGTGGCGGTCTCCGGGACACCAACAAAGCTTGGAGCCGCGACCAACCGTCCGATGAACAGGCATCCCGTGTGATGAGCCGGTTAGCGTTCCGGTTGCCATATCACATCGGATTTGCCGGTGGCCCATCGCACCCAACCAATCAATTGGGCGTAAATGGTCAAGAGGACAAATGAGCATAACTGTACTGCCCGCCCATCGGAACACTTAAGTATTCCGAAAATCCCTACCACGATGAAAACAGCCTGGGCGACAACCAAGCCGGCATAGACAACCGACTCGCTGGAGAGGATCAACCCAGCGCAGAACAGCCACACAAAGAAAAATGGAACCAGGAACCGCACAACCTTGTGCGAAAACAGGAAAAAGGCAAACACTCCATAACGCAGAGGGTTTAAGAACTCTCTATTTCGCCAGATCGCGCCCAGAGACCGGTTGGTTATGCGCACCTGGCGGCGATACTCCTTCACTTCCCCTTCCGAAGGTTTTTCCGTGCAGTACACCTCCGGATCGAGAACGACCCTCTTACCCTGACCGATAACGTTCAAAGGGATCACAAAATCGTTGATGTCGCACTCCTTCAGCGGCCGATACAGGGCCTTCCTCATGGCAAAGACCGCGCCGTCCGCACCGACACATGAAGAAATAAGGCTTTCGCCGTACTTGATAACCTTTTCCAAACGTGCATACAGTCCCGTTGTGTCCTCATCGCCGCCAGCCTTCCGATACTTTGTCCATCCTGTTACCAAGCCGATCCGGCTGTCGGAGAAACTCCTCGCGAGCTTCAGGATGGTGTCGCGGGGGAACATGGAATTGGCATCGGTAAATACCAGTATCTCACCCTTCGCATCAGGAATGACCCGATTCAGACAGGCTGTCTTGCCGTTTCTTTGCGGATAGGCGCGAAGCACGAGCCTTGGATCGGTTATCGAGGCAACGATGTGATTGGTCCGGTCGCTGGAGCCGTCAGAAACGACCACGATTTCCAATAAATCTTTGGGGTATTCAAGAGACAGGGCATTCTGGATCTTTTCCCGTATCACCCCCTCTTCGTTAAATACAGATATGACTATTGAAACCCGGGGGGTTACATGCTCTTGCTTCCAGATTTTACCCAATCGCTTGGACCATACAACCACCAGCAGCGGGTAGAAAACATACGGATAGAGAGTCAGGAATAAAAAGAGCAGATATACTGATTCCATACTGGTTTCTCCTATCGCCGGTCGAGATAGATGTTGTACCAGGTCTGAAATATGACCATTGACCATATCAACGTGTCATGAATCTCCCGCCCTGAAAAATGTTCCTCAAGAATTGTCCGGACCGTGCCACGGTTCAACAGGTTGTGCTTGCGCAGGTTTTCTTCGGACAACGTCTCAATCACAAACGATTTCAGATCGTTCTTCAGCCAGCGGGTCATCGGCCCCACAAAGCCCTGTTTGCGATGCGAGATAACCTCCTTGGGCAGCAGAGTGCGAACGGCTTTTTTCATCAGATACTTCTTTTGCATGAATCGAAGCTTCATTTCCGCCGGTATGGTGGCGCAAAATTCGAGAAATCTGTGATCCAGAAAGGGAACCCGCACCTCAAGACCGTGTTGCATGCTCATCCGGTCGGTGACGCAGAGGATGTCCTCCGGCAGGTAAGTTTTGATATCACAATAAAGAGCCCGATTGAGAGAATTGGCGTTCCCGGAAACGCTGCCCGAATTGAAATGTCCCAGCACAAGATCCCGGCAGGATACGTAATACGGGTCGAAGTGTTCAGGGTTGGCAAAAAAAATGGTGCGGATGTTTGGTTTCATTTTATGGAGAAAACCGAGGTAACATTCATCGGGCGGCAAGACGGCCGAACGTACAAAGCGCTTCATGTGGTTAACCGTGTAGTGACCGTCGCTTCTCTCGGGAAGTTTTTCAACCGCAGGTTGCAGCACCCCCGTAAGGATCGCGGCCGGGAACCGCCGAAGCCAGCCGCTCAGTGCAAAACCGAGATACCTTTCGTATCCGGCGAAGGCTTCGTCACCGCCCAAACCGGACAGTGCCACTGTCACGTTTTCTCGGGCAACCTTGCAGACGAAATACGAAGGAATCACCGAATCATCGGCACACGGTTCGTCGAAAGCCCTGACAATGGTTTCTACCAGTCCTGCGATGCTGGGTATCACCTCGTATTCCTGATGGCGCGTGGCATACCGTTCAGCGACCTGCCGGGCGTATGGCCGCTCGTCAAGATAGCCGCCCACATCACCGCCAAAGCCCATGCAGAACGTATTAACCGGGTTCTCGGAGCTTTTGCTCATCAGTGCAACGATCGCACTCGAATCAAGTCCTCCGCTCAGAAATGCACCCAGCGGCACCTCACTCACCATGTGGCTGCCCACGGCTTCGCTGAGAAGATCCATTGCCCCCCGGATGAAATACTCTTCGCTTTTCCCCTGATCCGGGACAAAGTCAAGATCCCAATACTTCCGTGTGCTGTAGCTGCTGTCGCGCCAGGTCAGGGTGTGCCCCGGGAGAAGCTTGCGAATGTTCGGGTAAATGGTCCCTTCGCCCGGAATGTACGAAAGCATGAAGTAACTGGCGAGCGCGGCATCATCAATTCCCCGCGGAAACTGTTCATCCGCCAGGATCGCCTTCATTTCCGACGCAAAGCAGAAACCATGCTTGTACGACCCGTAAAAGAGAGGCTTGATCCCGAGACGGTCGCGGGCGAGAAACAGGACCCGCTCAGTTGAATCCCAGATGGCAAAGGCAAACATGCCGCTGAGGTGCTCGACGCATGCCTCGCCCCATTCTTCATAGGCATGCAGAATCGTCTCCGTATCCCCATTGGTGGCAAAGCTGTGTCCCAGGCCGAGGAGACGGTTACGCAGACCGGTGTAGTTGTATATCTCACCATTGAAGACGATGCATTTCGAGCGATCTTCGTTGAAGATCGGTTGATCACTGCCCGATAGGTCGATAATACTCAAACGGCGATGCCCGAGTCCAATATGGTCATCCAGGTAATAGCCGGCGGCGTCGGGTCCGCGATGAGCCAGGGTATTGGTGGCATTTTCAAGGAAATTGCGATCGACATCCCGGGCGGCTATTC
The DNA here is from genome assembly GCA_021780495.1 of Deltaproteobacteria bacterium. Lineage (GTDB taxonomy): Bacteria > Desulfobacterota > Desulfuromonadia > Geobacterales > Pseudopelobacteraceae > CAIPTY01. The sequence continues at coordinate 103,091 of JAJXYO010000026.1, read as the reverse complement.
CGTAAATTCCACACATGTAGTGCCTCAAATCGTATTGAAACAGTTATTTATCAGGATTCACATATTCCTAATGCACTGAGTATGGTTACTTTGTTTTCATTTTGCCGGCAGTAGACATCCTCTTTCCAACCTTTGATCTCCGACTTTAAAAGATTCCGGTTTTGATACGCACGCTTTATCGCCTCTGCAATATCTATTGCATTGTGGTTGGTAAACACGGTTCCTTTTGTAAAGAAGCCTTTCAAGCTGGCCGTATTGGAGGTTACAAGTGGTTTTTCAGCCACCATGGCTTCATACGCCCCACAAACAAGGCAGTTCTCATTGTTCGTCAGATCAAGTACCACACTGCTTCTATACAGATTATTGTAATATTCACTCGTGGGTACATATCCCAGGAACTTGATGTGATCGTACTCCGCAGGATTTATCCTTGCCCTTTTGTAATTACCCGTGACATAAAATCGATAGTTGTCTTCACTGAGTAGCCGAGCGGCATCAAAGGCTATTCTATAAGGCTCATCAACATCGAAAGAGCAGATATAATACACCGACTTGTTTTGATCTATTTCGTTGACGCAGTATTTATTGATATCAGGAAGAGGATCCTCGCATACAACAGCTTTACCTCCAATACTTGCAACATGTTTTTGGTGTTCGCTATTCGTAACTATCACCAAATCAACCATAGTGTTGCATACATCCAATAATAACTGGTATGTTTTGTTCCCGCTGAATGATTTGATGCCAACATAATGAGCATCACTTATGACTTTGTACCTTGATAATGCTTTAAATATTATCAACAAATAGATAAGAAGTATCGATGGGTTTTGAGCAAATACAAATCGCGGCTTTGCTTTACAAAGAATAGTGACTGTCTTGATGATGCAATAAATATATCGTATGACACGATTACCTTCGTACGAAAAAACGTATAAATCGGCTCCCAGCAGGGAGGACATGGATTTATTTCTGATCTGATTCTCCCAGGTAAGCCATATACCGTTCTTCATAAATAAACCTTAATCACGAAGTATTTGCTTGCGGATACAGCTCGGTGCCCAAACCAAGGCTTATCTCGCAAGCAATCCACGCTGTCGGCGGGTCTGGCCGTATGAAATCATAAACAATAATTGTGCCAGCAACTAAAATTAATAACACGGGCGATAACGGTTAGTTAGTAATGCAAGCCATCATTTCCTTACTGGCGGGATGTTAACGTAACAGTGCCCGAGACAGGAAGCGGACCTGAAAGCCTGCATCGAACCACACTGAAAATACTGTTAATTATTTCTCCTCGGTTAATTTATGAGCAGGGCGGCCGCTCTTTATATTCCTAACCTTGACAATCGGACACCATGCCCTTCCTCTTTCGTCGAAGCAGACAAAAACAGCCCTCAATCGTATCGACTGAGGGCTGTGACTTTGGTACGGCTCTTGTTCTGATCTCCGGAAGCACCCGGCATAGACCGTATGAGCTATGGAATAGCCTTTAGATTCGCAGGGGCGGCCAAGGTAGGCGGCATTCCATTCCGCACTTCCAGATTATCCAGGTACAGACTCTGCGTCTGTGGCGAACCATTGGCCATGAACGGCCCTACCACCAATTGGTTGAACTGCATGTCCGGGTATTGAGCGGTTCTCAACAAAAGGTTGTATTTCTCGATTTGTTTTACGCCATCAACCCACATGATGGCAGTGCCATCGGCATTTGCCTTGTTGTTGGTGACCGAGTTCAGCTTCACATACATCTCCACATGGTGCCACTTACCCATTGGGATTGATGCGGGGACGTTGTTGATCCATTTGCCGTTCCAATACGTTCCACTGCCTGAATTGTAGCATGTCGTGCTAATCGTTGGATCTGTCTCCACAACGCCGTTGCACCCGTTTGCGCCTCTCGCTTCAGTCACATTCGTCAGGTCTGTGTTAATTTTGGTCTGGTCGATGTTTGCGCCATCCTGGAAGTAAAATTCAGGCTTGACGTTTGCTGTGGCGTTGTACGTACCCCAGGTCTCGGAATAGGTCGTTAAATGGGTAAACGCCAGATTGGTATAAGCGCCGTCCTTGTTGGTCAAAAGGTATATCTCGTGGTGCAAATTACCCTGCTGTTCCTTCCAGTTAGAGTCATACTTCCGCCAGTAGCTTAGATATACCGTATCGGTCGGTGTGAACAGATGCCGGATTGACCCGCCCGATGTGGGAGTTATTGCTCCTGAATTGAACAGAAACTGTGCTGAATACGCACCTTGCTCGTACTCCGAACTGCTCCTTACAAAGTTAGTCACGTCATACCAGCCATTAGCAGCGAAATTGCTGGATTCAAAGTTTTCGGAAAACAGCACTGTACCGGTACTGGCTGGCGGTGTGACCGGTGGCAGTGTGATGGGGCTGGGGGCAGCTGATGTCGTTGTGCTGGCGGGTGACGACTTACCCGACTCGTTACCTGCGGCGTCAATTGCCGAGACTTCATAGATATATTGGGTCGACGCCGTCAACCCTGTATCCGAATAGGTAGTGCCGGTTACCGTCGTCTGATAGATGCCGCCACGATATATTTTGTATCCGGTCACTCCAACGTTATCGGTTGAAGCGTTCCACGACAGATTAATCTGGCTGGAAGAACTCACTGCTGCTGAAAGATTGGCAGGAGTCGTAGGGGCTGTCGTGTCGGCAGTTCCGCCGGTGACGCCGCTCCAACCGATCGGCCCGATCATGCTGTTGCCGCTTGCATCCTTATTGGCGGGGAGTGTCGAGGTGACATAGATATCATCATAATCTGAATACTGGGGGGTTGTCCCGGATATACATTTAATATTAGAACCTATGACAAACCCCGATATGCTCCAATTGTTCGATTTAAAGCCGTGATTCACATTGTTAAAATTGGCTTTTAGAACACCGTCCACCCACATCTGCAAAATGCCATCTTTGGCGCCGGATGAAGTTTCGCTTTTTATGTGGACTTCGATACTATGCCACGCCCCGGATGCCGGCGACCCATACAACGTTCCATACCCTACACTGGCGGAATAATGGCTCTGATCGCCAAATTGGGTATAGTAATCCAGGCTTCCGTCGCTTCCGTTTTCACCTATCTGGAAATAGTTGAAATTAGAGAAGCCATCGTGGTTGAAATAGAGCAGCTTATAGCCTTGATAATTAGTCCACGTGAAGCCTGGTTGAAATTTGAGATAAAACCTGACCCATATTTCATTTACACTCGAATTGAAATCGATTCTGGTCCCTCCCGAGTTGCCATCAACTTGTGTACACGTGCCCCCCTGGCCCTGCATCCAGTGCCTTTGGCCCTTTCCTCCGGCTCCATTCGGATTATTTGCTGTTGATGTTATTTGCTCGGTTAAAGAAGGCGGACCAACATCGAGCATATGGGTTAATCCATCGCATACAGGGTCAGAGCTCGGGTTGACGGTTTGAGTCCAATCGGCGCAATTGTAGGTCGTTTGCCACGGCAGGGCAACACTGGCAAACGCAGGCCCCTTGCATAGTAACACTAGCAGCGAGAGACAAATGATGTTGATACCCTTTTTCATAGATTACTCCTTTGCTCGTTGATCGAACTGGTTTAAATCGCTAAAACAGATCCCGATAAAAAATGCCGGATACCTTATCCCTTTCCAGGATTTCGGCGACCCGGCTGTCTCAGTGAGACCCAGTAGGCTTTCCGCCCCACTTTCACAAGTGGTTTAGTATTATCGATTCCCCTATGTTTGACAGATTTGTAAATAAACTATCCTCCAAAACCATTCCAGGGGATGTGCTTCACGTCACAAAACATTGCATTTTTATCAAGAGCATGACCGGTTGGATCATATTTCCGCATTTCCTCAACATTATCAAGGAATCAACTCCCGTATAGTTCGTTGTATACCTCTGTATACTTGCCAATCATGCTTTCCAGACTGTAATTGCATCGTACGGTTTCTATCGCGTTGTTGCTGTAGCGGTCTCGGACGGTATTGTTTCCCAGCAGAACGTTGATTGCCGCCGTCATGGCGGCAATATCCCCGGGTTTGACTACAATCCCGTTGACCTCCTGCTGAACAATGGATGGATTGCCACCCACATCGGTGACAATCGGTGCTGCGCCGGTAGCCATCGCTTCCAGCAGTGAAATAGAAGTCCCCTCCGAGAGCGAGGTAAGCATGAAGATATCCATGAGATTCATCAACGGGGCGACATCATTTCTCTTGCCGGTAAAAACTGCTCGATCCGCGACATTACACTCGCGAGCAGTCTGCTGCAGCAGGGGCAGCAAAGGGCCATCTCCTATCAACAACAGGGTTATATCTGCCTGTTCTTCACATGCCTGCGCAAAGGCTCTGATCATGGAGACCTGATCCTTCACCTCCACCAGCCTTCCTACCGTGCCGATTATTCTGTGGCGGGCGGGGATGTTCAGCTCAGCCAGCAGGGATGTGGATTTTGGCAAAGGCGCGAACTGCCTGGTATTGATCCCATTGATGATTGTCGTCAACTTCCCTTCCGGAAGCTTGACAACATCAGCAAGATATCTTTCCAACTCATGGGAAACGGCAACGATTTTTTTCACAAAAAAACCGCAGAACCTGTCCATTGCCAGAAGGATTTTGGGTTCTACAAAATGCCGGCCATGATCGGTATACACCATCCTGGGTATGCCGGCCAGAAGGGCAGCCTGGGTGCCGAGAAAAAACGTGCCGCTATGCATATGAAGGATGTCGGTTTCTTTGTCATGAAGTAACTTTTTCAGCCTGCAGGGGAAGAAATAGTCATAATGATCCTGATTCCGCTGGAGAAGATTAACAACTATTCCGAGATCGGCCAGGATGGCGGCGAAATGTCCGAGTGAATCAAAACAGCAGACCTCGACATTGTATTTTGCTTTGTCGAGCCCGGAAACGGTGTCGGCGACGATTTTTTCCAGCCCTCCCATTTCAAGACTGAGAACCGTATGCATTATGTTGATCTTCTTACTGTGCGCAGAAGGCTTCATCGGAATTACCTTTCCAGGACTGGACCTGTCTGATGGCTCGTGCAGGATTGCCGGCAGCCAGTGTATAGGGTGGCACGTCCTTGACCACAACCGATCCGGCTCCGATAATTGCGCCCTTGCCGATGGTCACCCCTTTGGAAATGATGCACCTGGCGCCAATCCACACCTCATCCTCGATAATTATCGGCCGCGGCACCGGCTGCCCCCCACCGGGGGCATGGTAATCGTATTCGATGATGTTGACATCCCAGGAGATCAGCACATAGTTGCCGATAATCACCTGATTCCCGCAATGGATCTGGGATCTGTCTCCAATCGAGCAGAATTCTCCGATCTGCAGCAATGGCGCGTCTGCATTCAAACAGGCGATGAGTGACAACTTGACCTCGGGCCAGAGGCAGGTACGCTTGCCGATACGTATTTTCCCGCTTGGATTGTGAATGATGGTCCTGCCGATCGACTTGATCGGCCCGTTACTCTCCACACGGGCATACAGCAAGTACCCTCTTACATAGGCAATTAATGATTCAAGCATATCGTCCTCACATACTCTTGTTCAATACTTCTCGCCCAGGATCGCACATTGTACTGCCGCGCGATTTTTGCACGCCCTTTTTCAGCCAATGCAGTGCGTTTCACACTGTCCGAGACCAATAGCTGCACCGCGTCGCGTATCTCATCCGGTTTTCCGGGTGCAATGAGAATTCCGTCAACATGCTGATCTATAACAGCGGGAATCCCGCCAACAGCCGTGGCGATGCAGGGTACGGCCGAAGCCATCGCCTCAAGCAGCGCCAATGGTGTGCCTTCGGTATGGGACGGCAGAATGAAAATATCCATGGCAGCCAGCCAGTTTCCAATGTCCGCCTGAAAACCGGCAAAAAGCACCTTATCCGTCACCCCGCTTGCTGCGGCCAACGCTTCCAGTTCCGCTCTCCGGGCACCATCACCCAGCACGAGCAACCGTATGGATACACCTGATTCGGTCAGCAATTTCACGGCAATGATCAGATCGGCCACCCCCTTCTCCCGGCTCAGACGCCCCGAGAAGCCCAGCACAATTGTTTCCGGGGAAGCTCCAGCCGCCTTTCTATAGTGTTCCCTGACGGTTGACCGGTTATCTCCCGGATTCCCTCGTAGTTCCGGACAGGAGGTGGAATTTTCTATGACCTTGATCCTCTCCGGACGAACGTACTTGGTCAGCCAGTCGTTTCTGATCGAGTCGGAAACAGCTATTACCCGGTCAAAACGACCAAGCGCCTTCAAATCGAGCTGGTTATAGAGCGATAGCTTCCACCCGCCCTGTATAAAGCCATGACAGGTGGATAGAAGCGGCACACCGGAAATCATGGCTGCCGGCAAACCCAGAAGATCGGCAAGATACCCGTGGGTATGGATCAGATCATACTGTCCCATCCCGACGATTTTTTTCAGCTGCAACAGGCACCGCGGCACCCTCAACAACTCTCCATTCACGGAATGTGACACCGGAATGGAAAACGAGTTGAAATCCAGCCGCCTGATCTCATCCGTAAAGAAGTTTTCGGCTTCCCAGGGTCGCAAAAACATAATCGGCTCTATTTCAAATTTCTCCCGGTCCACATGTGACAGAAAATTGAGGCTGACCTTCTCCAGACCGCCAAAGGTAACCGGAGTCAGGACATAGGCAATCTTGTATTTTTTTGCGAGTTCCATATTCAGCCTGCCTATCAGCCTTCAGACAGAAACCTTCCTGTTGAACAATCCGAATGAGAACGTGCTGCCGACATCCACAAAACCGGCTTTGCCAAATGATTTCAACGAAGCGATGTTTTCCTCATGCACAACGGCGAATACATTCCTGATCCCCTGATCCCTGAGGGAGTGAAGAGAATGGCAGAATGCAGCGGCGCTGATGCCATGCCCGCGATATTCCGGCAAGGTAAGTACGTAATTAATCTCCGCACAATCCTCCCCGAACGAGAGAAACCGGCTGAAATCGCCACAAAAATATATCCAGTGGATATAGGCCAGAGCGCCGTTCAATCGGGCTATGCAGCAGTTACTCACCTTATGAAAACGGTCACAGAAAAACTCTCTGGGAAGATGGGGGGCTCTCAAACTCTCAAGTTCATCGAGTCCGGGTGATACAAACGAGACCCCCGGCACATCAAGCCGGGTTGCAGGCAGCATCTCCAGATTCACCTTCAGGATCCGGAAGCGGTTCAGCCGGAACAGCCCGTAATATATGAAGCTGAACCACGCCTTGGCCCCAGCTCCATACACCGAGCGGACAGTGTTTTTCAGATACATCAACTGACGGAATATGCCTGACAGCTTCATAACCCCTCTCCAGACACCTTCTCACGGGTAATTATGGATACAAAATCATGTCCCCATCGATCCGAGCGGAAAACAACGGGCTGGATTGCCAAAGGCCAGTGAATTTGGCGGGACCTTGGCACTTACCACGCTGCCGTTTGCAATCACCGAATTTTCACCGATGGTCACCCCTTTCAGAATCACGCAATTACCGCTGATCCAGACATTATCACCAATGACAATCGGCTTGCTGCTGGCTCTGGATGCCGGCAGGTGCCTTTCTTCCGGTTTGGTGGGATGGCCGTCGTAGCTGAGAATGCTCACCCGGTCGCCGATAAAGACATTCTTGCCGATCGTGACATCACGACCGACATCGATAATCAGCTGATACCCGAGACAACTGTTGCTGCCGACGGTCAGTGTCGGGTTATCGAAAACCTTCGCCCCGATCAAGGTACTTTTACCATGGATCGATACATCGTCACCCAGGATCAGCCGCAAAGGTCCCATCACCAGCGGAATACCTCCGATCAGGTAAAGCCCGCTTCCGGCCGAAGCGCAGCGCAGCTTGAAGATGGGAGTATGGTAGAGTATGCGTGTGCATGAACTCCAAAGACCGCGCCGGAGCAAACGCTCCCAAGCGAGTAAACGATAGAGCGGCCTGACAACCGGCACCTCGAATTTTCTGGCCCGCTTGGCCAGATCGTACAGGGTGCTGTAGAAAGGCGTCTCCCGTCTCCTGATTTTCAGTATGAGCGCATCAACCATTGCATCCTCGCTGTCCAAACGCGGTAATCTTGGTTCCGCCAGCAATCCCTGAGGGGACAAACGAATCTTCTGTTGCAGTGACGGCTGCCACGGCTGCAGGCACTTCCGTACGTAAATGGCTCATGGTTGCTGAAAGGACAATGTAAAAGGCCCAGTAGATTGAATATGCCTGACTCAGAAACATGGCCGCGATAAAATGCCCGATAAATCCTGCCTGGGCCAGCACCCCGAGCTTGGCAAGCGCATCGTCCCCACCACCCCCGTCGCGGGCGATTCCGGCAAAGATCCGGTAGGCGTTCAGGCTCAACAACAGGAAGAGCATGAACCCAAAGAACCCCGTTTCAGCGCCGATCTGCACCAGACTATTGTGCGCTGTCTGCCACTTGGCAGAATCAAGGCCACGCGCCTCTTTTTCCCTGCCCAACCCTTCCGGAAACAGATTAAAGCCGACTCCGGCCAGCGGATGAGTCGCCATCATTCGTATTCCGCTCTTCCAGATGGCTAATCGCCCTTCTTCACTGGTGGAGTTGTAATCATCCTTGATGTCCAGGATCGTCCTGAATCTTCCCATATCAAGATCCACAAACTGCAATGAGATGATAGCCAGCAAGACCAGCACACCTCTCTGCATAACGGAGATTTTGAAGACCGCGTTTCTGCTGAACAGTAAAAAAGCAAAAACCGCCATAAGCGCTATAAATCCGCCGCGGGAACCTGTTTTAACTATAATCAGCAGTCCGAGCAGAAAACTGGCCAGCGCAATAAATCGCACAAGCCGGCTGCTATCCCCGCCGATGAATAGCAGATTGAAGGTAATGAAGCTGATCATGTAAAAAGCGATATCATTGGGATCGAACATGGTGCCGAAGGCGATCCTCCCTTCCAGTATGGTCCCCAGGGTAAGGATCGACAGGCCGTAGACGGCTATGCCGATGCAGTAGACCAAGAGAATCCTTCTGATTCTAGCGGCGCTGTCCATCAGTCGGTAAAAGAGGAGAACGAACAGGACCACGCTGCAGTAACCAATCAACCCTTTCAGCGACAATCTCTGATAGTAGGAAAAAGGGAGGCTGAGTACCATAACCACGACGAGCCAGCCATAGAGCTTCATCTGGGAATCGGCCATGACCGGTCTGCTTTCGCTGTGCTGTGAAAAAAAACAGAGAATGGCCGCTGCCAGGCCGAGCAGAAGCGCCGGCCTCACCACGTCCAAAAATGTCAGATAATCCTGGGGACGACAGATCATTATAAACGACCATACCGTGAAAACCGTCATAACAACCGATGAACTCCGGTTACTGTCAATAGCTTTCGAAATAGTATTCATCTCTGACCTCTCCGTCCTTGCCGCCAGCCCTGAGAATAGTACTGCACACGGAAAAAGCATCCATTAACACTACCTAGCGGCAACCGAGCCGTTTGAGAAAAAACGAATACCTCCCCGGAAACCAGAGCGGCCAGGCCCGGATCGATTCCAGCATGAACGTTTCTTCAAGGTGCGGATCATTGCCTCGTTGAGCGCAGGCCTGATTCAGGTAGAGCCAACTCAGACGTTTTCTCCTCAAAATCGAATCATTGAAATAATTTCCGTTTGATGAATGCATATCTATTACCTTCTGCCACTGCTTCATGTTTTCTTGTAGTGACGTTGTACTGAGATTGGTCGGATGCGACCTGTACAGCATCAGTACTTCGGGAAGATATTCAAAGCTGTAGCGCTCCATAAGGCGAATCAACAGATCCCAATCTTCAGCATAATGCAGGTTCTCGTTAAGCAAACCAACTGTCGTGAGGCAGAGCTTTCTGACCATCAGGCTGGAGGTCGCGAAAAAATTTTTATAATGATTTCCGCGGCGGGCATCGGCCAGATCGTCTTCATCCAGAACCACCATTTCCGTCATCACCCTCCCGGTCTCGAACAGCCCGTATCCCGTTGCCACCAATCCGGCGGCCGGATTGAGGCTCAGCCTGGCAATCTGTTTTGAGAGCATTTCGGGCAACCAGATATCATCAGAGTCCAGAAAAGCGATGAATTCTCCGGCAGCGTTGTTGATACCGTTGTTGCGCGCTGCAGCGGGACCGCGGTTCTCCTGCCGCAGGTACCTGACATTACGATATAATGATGTCATCAGCTCTTGCGTCCCATCCGTGGAACCGTCGTCTACAACAATAATCTCGAAATTCGTGTACGTTTGCGCAAGCACGCTTTCTATGGCTTCCCGAAGAAAGCCTGCCCGGTTATATGTCGGGATGACTACGCTTACCTGAATATCAGTTCCCATCGCTGCATTACCTCGGGACCAGTAAGATGACCGCTATATCTGCTACTGTTTACTGCGAAACCCTGGCGTCTATGGTTTTCATCAGATCGCCGACATTTTTAAGTGCCATCAACTCCTTCTGCGTAAACCTGAACATGAATCCGGCCTCGACAGACGTGATCAGGTTTATGTGGGAGAGTGAGTCCCAGCCGTCTACGTCGTTTGCCGTCATGCCGGGCTCTATCTGGATGGTGTCATCATCAAATACCATCCTGAAAATTTCATTCAACGTATCTCTGGTAGTCATGTCATATCTCCATGGTAGATGTATCGCCCGGGTCTTCGCCCATATAACGGGCCTTGAGCACCCGTCGCATGATTTTGCCGCTCTTGTTCTTGGGAATCACGGGGCAAAAAATGATCTCCTGCGGCGTTGCAACAGTGGAAACCTTGTTGGAAACTCTCAGCCGGATCTTAATTTCCAGTTCACTGCTCGGGGTGTAGCGTTCATGCAGGCTGATAAACGCCACGACCTTCTCGTAGAGCAATTCATCCGGCACCCCGACCACGCCGGATTCGGCAACCTCTTCAACCTCCAGCAAGGCGCTTTCAACCTCGAAAGGGCTGACCAGGTGACCGGCCGTATTGATGACGTCATCGCTTCGTCCCATGAACCAGTAATAACCGTCCGCATCCCGCCGCGCGGTATCTCCGGTATGGTAATAACCGTGTTGAAACTTCTGCCGGTAGACGGCATCATTGTTCAGATAGGTGATGAAAAGCGATGGCCAGCCAGACTTGAGACACAGGTTGCCCTGCTCACCGTCGCTAAGATGAGCGCCGCATTCGGCAATAATGGCCGGTTCGATTCCGGCAACCTGCTTACCCATGGAACCGGGACGGACATCGAGCCCGGGGCGATTGGAGATCATGATTGCACCGGTCTCGGTCTGAAACCAGGTGTCGTAGATGTCACGCTTGAGCAGGCGCCGTGCCCAATGAATAACCTCGGGGTTAAGAGGTTCTCCCACGCTGAACACGTGCCTGAGATGTGACAGGTCAGCCTCGCTGAATATCGCCTCATCCTCACGCATCAACATCCGTAGAGCGGTAGGGGCCGAATACCAGACTGAAATCCGTTCGCGCGCCAGCAGGTTCATCCACTCCCGGGCGTCGTAGCCGCCGCCATAATGGACCTGGGTGACGCCGAGACTCCAGGGGCCGATAATCCCGTAAGACGTGCCTGTGACCCAGCCCTGGTCCGCGGTGCACCAGAAAACGTCGTCAAGGGTCAGTCCGAGCACTTCACGCGTCGTCATGTTCTGATTGATGATGCTGCCGTGACGGTGCAGGACCCCTTTGGGCTTGCCGGTAGAACCGGAAGTGTAATGCAGGACCGACGGGGTTTCCGCAGAGGTCAGAGGGGTTTCAAACTCCGCAGAAGCCGCATTCATAAGGTCTTTCAGGCCAAGGACACCTTCTGAGGCAACTGTGTCGCCATCGGCAACAATGATGAATTTCAGAGCGGGAAGACGGGAACGGATTGAGCTGATTTTCCTGAGTAAACTTTTCTTTGTAATGACACCTTTGGCACCTGAATCTCCCAGTCTGTCCAGCAGGGCATCCTCGCCAAAATTTGAAAACATGGTGCCGCAGATAGCCTGCACCTTGAGTGCGCCCAGAAAGGCGAAAAATTGCTCCGGCATCTTGGGTAAATAGGTAAAGAAGATGTCGCCGCTCTGCACGCCGAGGTCCGAGAGGACATTGGCGAAGCGGTTGCTTTCTCGATCGAGGTCGGAGAAGCTGTAGTCAACACGGGCACCATGGGCGTCAATCCAGCGCATGGCGGTCTTGTCCGCACGGCCGAGTGCGCATTGCCGCTTCGTGCAGATATGACCGATGTTGTACTGATTGTTTTCAATATATTCATCGCTCATGAGACTTCCTTCCTGAATCTGTCAGTTGAATAATTTCGCAATGTTTTGCAGATCATTCTCGTTCACGTACGGATGCACCGGCAGGGTAACCATTCTTTCGGCAAGGTCTTGTGCCACCGGGAATACACGCCCGTCGAATTGGCGCCGGATTTCATTTATTCCATTGATCGCGTCAGGATAACCGTCCGATATCCCCAACCCGGCCCTCTCGCTTTTGCGGAGCAACTCTTTTTTTGTCTCCTGATCCTTAACCAATACGGGAAAGCGGATCAAATCCGGGATGGCCCCCTTGCCGAGACCGAGAGCCTGCAGCCCGTATCCGGTAATTTTATGGACATTTGCCGAACGGGCCGCCTTGAGTTTATTGATCTTTGTCTTCCAGGCATGCGCCATGCCGGCCTGGAAGGCGGATAACCTCCTGATGGGAAAAACAGGATCGAAATGAGTTTCTCCCAGCTTCAAAAAGGGCAGTGATTTGGGTAGCCAGTATATCCGTGGGGAGATCAGAACTGACAGTGCAACGGCAGTAAGGATCAGTTTCAGACTGTCGAAGCCCCCGTAGCCCTTGATTGCGGCCATTCGTTTCCCTAGTACTCCCCCGATCATATCATTGTCGGTCAGAATGATGCCGCCCTCCACCATTGAGAATGGCTTGCCTCTGCCCATACTGAATATGCCCGCATCTCCCAATGTGCCCAGCTTCCTGCCGTCCCATTCGGCTCCCATGGCCTGGGCGGCGTCTTCAACCACGTACAGATCGCGATCTTGTACCAGGCTCTTGACCCGCTCCACATCGGAAGGCATACCGAACAGATGTGTTGGGATCACACACAGCAGAGCGGGATTCTCAAATTCGCTCACTATGCGGTCAAAATCAAAATCGAGTGTCCCGGGAGTCATATCGCATAATCGAACCTTGAACCCGGCCCTTACTATCGCGGACGGAACCGAATAGCAGGTATAGGCCGGGATCAGAACCTCATCTCTCTCCGGGTGGATCTCATGCAAGGCCTGAAGGATGAGGACAAGGGCCGCCTTACCCGAAGAAACGGCAAAACAGTGTCGGACGTTAAAAAATGATTTGAGTTCGTCCTCGAACCTACCGACGATGCCGGTCCCTTCAAAACAAGCGGCAACCCCGGACAGGATATCCTTAAGACGAAAGGGCGAGGCCGCCGGCGGGAGTGTTCTTCCGATATGCAGTGCCATAGTCGAATCCAGTCTCAGGCAGTAGTATCGCAAGTAAGATACATCAACGTAATGCTGAGCATTATCAGTGCCACGTATATTTGCCAGTAATTATGTATAGTTGACAATTACTAACCACTCGTGAACATGGCATGAATAACTATATTTACAGCCTGTACCGCCTTGGAAACTGTATTTATCGGGATTGGAGCGATTGTAAAGAATGATTACAGTGTTAGATTTGGAGCCGGGGAGGGATTTAGTATGCACGCACTCATTGAGAAGTGACCAGTGCCTTGAACTTCCTGACCAGGTCGATATTTTTAAAGGCGTGTATTGTATTACCATCAAACAACGCAATCAGCCCCTGTAACAACACGGTACCGTTGAATTTTTCCTTCAGACTCATGAGGTAGTGTTCTCTGGCCAGCTTCATCTGATTCTCACAGCGGTAAGAATATCCCATGTCGGCGTAGATACCGGCGATAAGGGCGTGGGCCTGTTGGCATACCTCATCTTCGGGATGCGATTCAATCCTGTTTCGCAGCACTCTGATCTGATTGATGCCAAGTGTATGGGCAGATCTGGTTGTTATACTATCTGCTCTTACCCGATATCGGATGCAGACTGTATCGATAAACCCCAGATCATAGCTGTGTGAAATTCTGAACCACATATCCCAATCTTCGGCATTGGGAAGAGATTCGTCAAAATATCCGATATCATCGAAAACTTTTTTTCTAATCGTTACGCTGGACGTTTGCACATAGTTTTCATAAAAGAGACATGAGTAAGCCTGTTGCTTGTCTATGATAGACAGGTTGCTGCCAACATGTCGTGTCTCGAGCGCGCGGAACCTGCCATAATGCCCGGGATTCAGATGATTGTAGGCATAATTGCCCTTGATAGCGTCAAATTTCACGGCATCGCTGCAGACCATTCCCACCTCTGGATGTTCGTCCATGGCTGAGACGGCGTACTCAATTCTGCCCGGCAACATGAGGTCATCCGAATCAAAAAGAACGATGTAGTCACCCCGTGAATTTTTGATGCCGATGTTCCTCGCTGTTGAGGGACCACCATGATTTTCAGGCAACCTTGTGTAGCTGATCTTATGTGAATCCAGACCAGTAACCACTTCAGCGGTATTATCCGTTGAAGCATCATCCACGACAATAATCTCGAGATCCTGGTAGCCTTGTGCCAACACGCTCACAAGGGCGTCTTGTATATAACGCGCTGAATTGAACGCCGGAACAATCACACTCACCTTTGGCATTATGTTACACCTCGTTACTTTCCGCTCAGCTGTTCAGTTTCAGCTGCACGGAAGAAGCGGCGCGAATGGTGCGAAAACGCTTCCAGGCCGGCAGCATTTTTTTCCAGAGGGTTTGCCCGATAGCCCTTTTAGCTCGAAGCTTCCACCACATAAATGAATCCCGGATTTTGGGGTACACGTGTTCGGCAAACCCCAGGCAGATCTCGTATCCTTCCGTATTGCCACTATCCAAAGCTTTGCTTGCCAGCCAGCAGGCTTCTTTACTTATACGTTGGCACATCATTTCGCGCCAATACCCGGCGTCAGGAAACCGCGCACCCCACTGTTCCAGAACCTGATCGCAGGCCATGACAACCTCCCGTTGGTCGCCCAAAATCTGGCTGAAGTAACGGTGGCTCATATTTTCACCATGTTTTCGGTAATATCCCTGGACAGCGCAGTGGGCACCCACGGAGGCATGAGCCGCGAAGCGCATCCACATTTCCATGTCGCCGCTATGGGGGAGATCGGCACGATAGCCACCCAAACGTTGCTGAAGTTCCGTGCGGACAACAGCAGTCGGCGTATGCACACAATTCCCTTTCAGGAAGAAATGCCGCAAAAAATCCGAGCCGGAAATGATGGCGTATTCCGAAGGGCACACATCAGCAGGCACAGGATACGTATCGTCTCCCAGGATAATCCGGGCCGCGCCATAGGTCATCCCGACCTCTTTATGGCGCTCCATGACGCTGGTAGCCCGGCACAGGGCTCCCGGAGCAAGCGCATCGTCGGCAGACAGCAACAAGGAATATTCTGACGAAGCCCACTCCAGCAAGCCCTCGTTATACGTTGCAATATGTCCCCTATTTCCGGCATGGCGGCGAAATTCCACGCGGCGGTCGTGCGACGCCAGTTGTCTGCCAACCATTTCAGTTTCATCCTGCGAGCAGTCATCGATAATCAGCACGCGCACATCGACACCTTCCTGCTCCAGGACACTGGCGGTGCACTGAAGAAGATAACGGGCATAATTATAACAAGGAATGACAACGTCTACGCTATTCATACCAACATCACCTCATCGATCTACTGGTAGTCTGACAACCGCCACGTGTGGGCCTATTCGACTGCAAGCGGCATGACACCATCCAGCCGTTCACCGTCATACAAGGTATATGGCTTTACTCATTACACGTTGCATGCCAAGACCATCGCAACAAATACCTAATGATATCAACCAGTAACTCACATAACCATGGACAGCGCACTGGGGGGGTTGTGTTAGACATTCCTGTCTGAAAACACCCCAAAATGTGTAACGGGTTGCAATGTAATTGAAAATAAGGTGTGTTAAATTATTTGCAGGTGTACGTGTGCTGACCGGTTTGAAGCGGGTTCAGGCCCTCCGGACGGGCACCCAGATGGCTGCGCCGGCCGGACCGGAGTCCGCCACTCCCCCGGAACAACACTGCCCGGCCAGATGGAATAGCCCGATTGCTCGGCAGCGACAGCAATACCAAGATCATTGCGGAACTATTTCGATGGCTGCCAGATTCCAGCGATCGTTAGTTGGCGCGGTGCAAGAAATAGTCGTAGTAGTACCAGCTGCGGAAACCGGTGCAGTAAGGTACTGCACCCAGAACGTATCTGCAGCGGGGGCCAGGAATTCGCTCAGTTTCGTCTGAGAAGCACCGACCGTACGAGTGATGGCATTGTCCCAATCATTGCCCACTGCCCAAACCAGCGAATTGGCCCTCGTTGTTGTCAGCAAGACCGATGGCGCGCCGCTGGCGGCACTGGTAATCGCGGCAGTCCCGTTCACAACCAGACTGGCACCCTGAAAGGCGGCCACCGTTATCATCCCCTGATAGGAGCCGGCCGATCTGGTTGCTGTAACAGTCACATTTCTCGCTATATTCGTTGCCATAGCCTGCCAGATTTCAGCTGTTCCAGCCTGGGCGTTGGCTCGGGCACGCCTTGTCCAGGTCAGCCCACCTCCGGCAACAGAACTTATACTCTGCGAAGCACCTGTGACGGGACCGTCCGATGCAATAAAGGCAACCAGCAATTCGTTTGTTTTGG
The DNA here is from genome assembly GCA_021780495.1 of Deltaproteobacteria bacterium. Taxonomy (GTDB): domain Bacteria; phylum Desulfobacterota; class Desulfuromonadia; order Geobacterales; family Pseudopelobacteraceae; genus CAIPTY01. Next base: position 86,297 of record JAJXYO010000026.1, on the reverse strand, counting down.
CAGTACTGAATTGTGGTGAACTGATCGTGCGACTCCCGGCAGATTGTTTTGTTGTTACGGTTACATCGAGAATCGGCGCTGACGGAGTTGGTTGTGTATTAATTGCAATATTCAGTGCCCTGGTGGCGGTCTGTTGGGGAGTGCCGGTATCGCTTGCCTGAACCGTGAAGCTGGAGGTACCGCCAGTCTCGGGCGTTCCGCTGATTAATCCGGACGAACTGTCGAGCGTCAGGCCACTCGGCAGCGAGCCGCTGACCAGTGACCAGGAGTACGGCGGTGTTCCGCCACCGCCCGCCAGCGTGGCCGAATATGCGACACCCAGCGTACCGCCTGGCAGCGACGCTGTCGTGATCGCCAGAGGAGCCGCCTGCACGGTCAGGCTTGTGCTGCCGCTGGTTTCGCCGGAAGTCGCCGAGATGGTGCTGCCGCCTGCACCTCTGGCCGTGACGAGGCCGGTGCTGTTGATTGTGGCTACATTCGCGTTCGATGAAGCCCAGGTCACCACGTTGGTTATATTCTGCGTACTGCCATCGGAATAGGTTCCGGTGGCGATGAATTGCTGCGTTGCTCCGGTCACGATCGTCTGGCTGGCCGGAGTCACCGCGATGGATGAAAGCGTTACGGGCGGGGCCACGGCAGTGCTGACAACCACATCGACCCAGTAGTTGGAACTATTCCACCCCAAGCCGGGGTAGCTGCTGGCAGAGCCGTAGGCATACACGCCGTTGACACCCGAGACACCTGCCGCAAGGGCATGCAGCGGCGGGTTGTCGGCACCTTCACCATTGAAGTAATTCTGGTCGCAGCTGTAGTGGCCGGTGTTGGTGTGGTAGGAGGCTACATAGACCGTGTTGGCGGTTATCGGCACGGGGGTCGCAAACATGACCTGCTGCCACCCGGAGCCGCTTTCGCCAGCAAACGTGGCCGTGGCGAGACGGGTACCGCTGGCCGACCAGAGGTTGCCGACGTGGGTGCCGCTGTTGGCGCTCGCCTTGTAGAAACGGATGCCGGTGACGGATCCGTTAGAATCGGAGCGGAACTTGACTCCCAACTCCACGGCGCTGTCCGGTCCGGAATCGGCTATTACAGGAAGAGCCGAGGGCCATATGCTGAAACTGGCCTGTACAGCAACGGTAATGATCAAGGCCTTAGTGGCGACCTGCTGTGGAGTAGCGGCATCACTTGCCTGTACCGTGAAGCTGGAGGTACCGATCGTCGTGGGCGTTCCGCTGATTAATCCGGTCGAGCTGTCGAGCGTCAGGCCACTCGGCAGCGAGCCGCTGACCAGTGACCAGGAGTACGGCGGTGTTCCGCCACTGCCCGCCAGCGTGGCCGAATATGCGGCACCCAGGGTACCGCCTGGCAGCGACGCTGTCGTGATCGCCAGAGGAGCCGCCTGTACGGTCAGGCTTGTGCTGCCGCTGGTTTCGCCGGAAGTCGCCGAGATGGTGCTGCCGCCTGCACCTCTGGCCGTGACGAGGCCGGTGCTGTTGATTGTGGCTACAGTCACGTTCGATGAAGCCCAGGTCGCCACGTTGGTTATATTCTGCGTACTGCCATCGGAATAGGTTCCGGTGGCGATGAATTGCTGCGTTGCTCCGGTCATGATCGTCTGGCTGGCCGGAGTCACCGCGATGGATGAAAGTGTTTCGGGCGGTCCCTGCTGCACTGCCGGCTTGAATAGCGCCCCGTTCTGCGCCCACGGATATCCGGCGGCTAGTGTAAATGGTGCCGATGTTGTGGATGTGTCGTTCAGTACCAGGTATTCCATCGCCAGCGGCTGGTGCGTATTCGAGTCCTCGGTCGGAATACCGATCATCGAAAAACCGGTCTCGGCGCTTGTTATGGTGTTGCCGTTGTGGGTCCCGGAACCGATGATCAATTCTCCCGCCATACTCGGGGTCATATTTCCGGACGAAGGTGTGGTTCCGGAGCCGACCGTTCCAGCCGTTTTGTCCAGTGGTGAGACTGTGTCAACCCCTGAAAATTCGGCCACTACCATTGATATCTGTCCACCGGTGTTGACCGTATTGACGGTAACCGTATCGGTTCCCCCGGTCAGGTTCCTGGCGTAGTAGATGGCGCTGTAGGCACCCTGCGTAACGAGAACGGCGCCGGCAATGCTGTATGAGTTCCCCCGGCTGTCGGTTACAGGCGTCGTTGCAGGCAGATTGGGCCAGCCCGAGACGGAAACCACAATGAGATTACCGGCGGTAGCCGGTGCCGGGAGAGTTGCGGCGAGGGTCTGAGCGTTTGAGGATATGTTCGTTGCCTTCTGTACAAAATATATCGGAAAGACAGACCCCGGATTATTGAGCACCATGAACTGAAGCGCCTGACTTGTGGCGAAGTTCCCGGAATTATCCCGAGCCCGTGCAGCAACCGTGTGTGTGCCATCGCTCAAAGCAAGCGAGTTCAGGGACATTGAATAAGGGGCGACTGTAATTTCTGAACCGGACTGCGCGCCGTCGATCAGGAATTGGACCCCGGCAATCCCGTTGGTATCGGTTGCCGTTGCAGACATCAGAATAGTTCCGGTTACCGCCGCATTCTGCATTGGACTGGTCACTGATACCGTTGGCAATGTTGTATCCTGATTGGTTACGGTCACAACAATCGGAGCTGATGTCCCCGTGTTGCCGCTTATGTCTCTCGCCACCGCAGACAAGGTGTAACTGCCGTTTACAACGGTACGCGTATCCCAGGATATGGTGTAAGGAGGAGCTAAGATCTCGCCGTTCAGATTGGTACCATTCAGTAGAAAGCGCACCCCGGTAACTTCAACATCATCGGATGCCAACGCCATCAATTGAACGCTGTTGCTGACGGTCACCCCGCTAACCGGCGCGGTGATTGAAATTGTTGGAGGTGTAATATCAGTTCCGCTCACCAGTCCGGTCAGGGTAAACATGCTGTTTGACGATGCTGTGAACGTGAACGCCCCGTTGCTGACGACAATGTCGTTACCTTTTAAAAAATTAATTGATGAGTCGGTTTCACTTGTCCGGTAATACTGGAACGAGCTTATTCCGGGCAGATTTACCATGGTTCCGTTATACGTAACCGGGTTTGAACCTGTATTTCGCCCCACGATGGTCACCCGCCCGCTTGGCTGGTGATAGAACGCCAGTACGATGTCGCCACCAGACGGAGCGGCGGAGATACGAATCGATCCAGGGAACACGAATTTGAACAACTGCTTGTACAGATGGAATTCTTTTCTGGTTGAATATGTTTTTGACGACACATTATACGCAAGCGGCGCCGGACCATTAGCAGCATCATTAGGTGGATTGGAGCCGTATCCCATTAACACGGCGTGATTGTAGACGCTGTCATACGCGTCCCATATGCAGATTCCTGCGGTGCTTTCATCCATTACATTAAGAATGTCAGCGGGCGTTGTTATCTCGGTCATGTAGAAGTTCTTGCCGGGATAGGCAGAGTTCTTGATCGCCTGATCAGCGCCGTCAGAGGTACCGGCATAATTATGAAAGCCAAAATGATCCACCTTGGCCATGACCACGCTGTCTTTCATCATCTCAGCCAGGTAATTATCAACGCCATTTACCACATTTGCAGTATTCGGGCCGACGAATTTGATGTCGCCCAGCCCTATGGAATCCAATTTTAGCGCCAGTTTATCGAGAAGCCGCACATATTGGTATTTGTCAACCTGAGGGCCTTCGTATCCGTTCAAGTCCGGCTCGTTTAACGGATCAAACATGGTGAATGACAGTTTCATGGTAACCCTGGCGTAGTACAAAAGCGAGGCAACCATTTCCACCCATTCATCCTCATTGGCAGGATCGATACTGCTCCCGTTACCGCCCCCCATCCAATTGGGAGCCCTCCCCATCAAGCTCAGAATGATTCCGGAGGTAACCCCCTTCTGATTCAGATAGCCGATTGTTCCCCAAAGGTTCTGGAATTTCGGATTCGAGTAAACGCCATTGTAGAAATCCCAGTTGAATTCGTTCGGGTCTGCGTTGTCATTGGGATCTTCCCAATCCTCCATATCGAACACTACTCGCCATAACGCAACGCCCATGTCGTCGGCCAGCAGGTCCAGGGCCGGAATCAGTTCACCGTTCTTCCAGCTCAGTGAATTGGCATTGACGCCAAAACCGTCGATCGTCTGGTACCTCTGATTGCCGTCAATAATAAGATTAGCGGCGCCGGCTGAAAAGACCTGGAAGCATAAAAAAATCACCATAACTGTACATAAAATTGGCCACTGGTTACTTCTCATGCTTCACCTCCAGATGACCGAAGCCACCTCTGAGCCTTCAATGCCTGACAGTCCATGGAGATGTCATGGCTGAAAGACCACATCCACCCAGTAATTGGAACTGTTCCAGCCCTGGTTGGGGAAACTGCCTGGTCCGTAGGCGAAAACACCATTGCCCCCGGACGCCCCATCAGCCAGTGCGTGCAGCGGCGGAGAATCTACGCCAGTGCCTGCGAAAAAATTCTTGCCGAAACTGTAGTGTCCTAGGTTGGTATGGTAGGAGGCCACATAGACCGTATTGGCGCTGATGGTCACCGGGGTGACGAAGTTCAGCTGCTGCCAGCCGGAGGCGGTCTCGCTGCCGAATGTTCCCGTTGCCAGACGTGTACCGCTGCTCGACCAGAGACTCCCGGAATGGGTGCCGGTATTGGTACTCGCCTTGTAGAATCGGATGCCGGTGACCGTACCATTGGTATCCGAACGGAATCTGACGCCCAGTTCCACCGCACTGTCCGGACCGGAATCCACTACCGCGGGAATGGTCGTGGCGGGCCAGATCGTATATGGCCCCTGAGCGCTTATGGTTATGGTAATGGAGCCACTCCTGCCGGCCGACACATTGCCGCTGGCGTCCTTTGCCCAGGCGTAGAGGGTCTTGCTGCCCCCTGTCGCGAAACGGTAAGAGGTCGGGGCTGTCGTACTCCATCCCGCTGCGGAGACAGAAGGGGGTGTGGCTGATTCGTTGACCAGGTAGCCGGTCACCGCAACGTTGTCCGTGGCCGTGAAACTGCTGATCGGCACCGTCAGTGTCGTGGCGGCCGTAGGAACGGCAAAGGCGGTTACTGTCGGCGGTGTCGTATCGTTTGACGAGGAATACGCGACCAGATAGGTACCGGTGGCAGCAGCGAAGCGCGCATAGCGGATGCCTTTGATCGCAGCCGTGCTGAACGGTATGGAACTGCCATTATTCGTGATGCGTGTCACGGATTGGTTGCTTGCCAAAGGGAGCAAGGCTACCAGGCCATTGGCGCCCTGGCCGGCAGTGATTGTAAAAGTCATGTTGGAGCCGCTCCATGACAGGGCTCCGAATGTCGACGCATTGCGTCCATCCAGCCAGGTCAACATCTGCCGGGCTGAGACAATCGGGATTCCGCGGCTCTGCGCGGAGTTGACGATTGCGTCTGAGCCTGCCGAAGCAGCAGTATCGGTATGCATATTGGCCACAAAGGCCCCGTAGTAGCCATCAGGCCCGATGGCATTATCGAGCAGGGTATCGATCGTGAACGGGTAAGACTGGCCTGATTCGTCGGTCATCTGGGTAGCAGCCTGATAGACGTCGATCATGGTGCCACTCGTGTCGGCATACCGCATCGGCATTCCGGATCCGGTAAACAGCCCGGGCACATTTGCAACCCAGCCCGGCGGCCAGTAGTAGTAGGACGTATCAAGCCGCATACCGTTAGTCAGTTCAACCGCCGGCTGTGTCGCGTAGTCGCTCCAGACGATGCAATGTGTCCGATGTGTCACCGGCGAGGGCACGCTGGTGTACTTCTGCCTCCATGCACCGAGCTGGGTCGAATAGTATGATCGGAGCGTTGCGGGGGTCCAGTCGAGGCAATCGGTTGTCACGTGGAGTCCCACCTCAAAACCGGCGTTGTTGTATGCTGAAGCCTGTGCATTGCTGAGGGGCGTGCTTGCAAAAATATACGACGTGCTCCGGATGCATTCCCAGTTCGCAACGGAACAGCCTGGAGGGCTCATGGAGCTGTATTCGTCAAATCTTCCGGCCGTTCCTCCGATGCCATGATCGTCACCGGTCATGACCACAACCGCCGGCAGATTCCGGGGAAAGTACCCAAAACGGGGCAGCGGTTTTTTATCGATATTCATCTGGATGATGAGGTTTGCCAGCAGGCGCTGCTGCTCATCGGCCTGAGGTATGGCCACCTTGTCCAGATCGACCCAGTCAGGCTCGGGGTCGTAGCTCGCGTTGCCGTAGTACAGGTCATCGGAACGGATCGGCACCTGACCGTCTCTTTCCTGCCCCGACCAGGCGGGATTTCCCTGCCGTGTGTAGATGACGGACCGAGCCAGATCATAGGCAAACGCGGCCGCCTGTCCTCCCGACGTGCCGACGGTTCGCAGTGTGACCGCCGGGTTTGAGGTCCCTGTCGTGGAGGTGAAGTAGAGTGCTGCAACCATTGCAGCACCGTTAAGAGCGTAGAGGTCCGCCGTACCATGGTACTGAATCGTCTGGTCCACGATACCGGCTCCGGGGCCGGATTGCGTGTTTATGAGAAGATAGGCGTTTGAGATTGTTGAACCGAGGTCGCTCAACCCGAGCAGAGGAGCCAGTTTCTTGTCCGGGCGCATGGCAACCAGATGCCCTCCTGCGTTGACCCAGTTACTGAGAGTCGTGACTTGGGATGTGGTCAGCGGCATCTCGCCGAGAACTACGACGTCATAGGCAGCAAGCTGAGCAGACGACAACGAAGCTATATCACCCACGTCAAATGCATTGAAGCCCTCCGTTCGCAGGATCTCGGCATAGTAACTGCTGAAAGGGTTCGCAGCTGATGAGATGATCAGAATCGGATCGGTGGTACTGAGTGTGATGGCAACAGAATCGCTCACGCCGGCCGACACATTGCCGGCCGCATCCCTGGCCCAGGCATACAGGATCTTTGTGCCGGTAGTGGTGAAGGTGTAGGAGGTCGGCACGGCTGATGCCCATCCGCTGGCCGTTGCCGAAGGAGTTGCAGCCGATTCAGTGACCAGGTAGCCGGTCACCCCGACGTCGTCCGTGGCGGTGAGGGTCGTGATCGCCACGGTGAGTGTCGAGGCTGCGGCCGGGACGGTAAAGGCGGTCACGGTCGGAGGGGTCGTATCGGACGATGGGGTTACGCTGAAGACCACATCCACCCAGTAATTGGAGCTCCGCCACCCCAGGCTGGGGTAGCTGTTTCCGGAGCCGTAGACATACACGCCGTTGACGCCCGATACCCCGTCAGCAAGGGCATGCAGCGGCGCGTTGTCCACCCCCGTGACTGTAAAGAAGTTCTGATCGTCGCTGTAATGCCCGCTGTTGGTATGGTAGGAGGCAACATAGATCGTGTTGGCGCTGATGACCACCGGGGTGGCGAAGTTCACCTGCTGCCACCCCGAGGCGGTTTCATTGCTGAAAGTGGCCGTGGCCAGACGTGTGCCGCTGCTGCTCCAGAGAGTGCCGGTATGGGTTCCGGTATTGGTGACGGCCTTGTAGAAACGGATACCGGTGACCGTGCCACTGACATCGGAACGGAATTTGAGACCCAGCTCCACCGCACTGTCAGGACCTGAATCTACCATTCCCGGAATCGAAGTTCCTGTCCAGACGCTGGCGCAGACAGCTTCATGAGGAGTTACAACTGCGCTCCACAATACGAATAATGCCGTTGTTATCAGGAAATGAGCTCTCAAGGGTATTCCCTCCTTGCTCGTGTCGAATATGATCCGGCATTCCGAACACCTCTTTCACAACTGAATATCCATTGTCACGCTTGTATCAAAGGCACAGAATCTGTCGTGGGGCACAAAGCCGATCTGGTCCGTCACCGTCAGATTGGTGCTACCGCTGATACCGTTCAAGGTCGCCGATACCGCAGCAACGCCGGTCGTGGAAGCTGTCACCAGGCCTGTGCCGGTGATCGTGGCCACGCCCGTGTCAGAGGAATTCCAGGTCACCTGGCTGGTCAGGTTCTGGGTGCTGCCGTCGCTGTAGATCCCGGTGGCGGTAAACTGTTGAACGGTGCCGATCGCGATCCTCTGGTTAGCAGGTGTCACCGTGAGGGATGTCAGCAGTGGAGCCGGGCTGGCGCGAAACACCACATCCACCCAGTAGTTGGAACTGTTCCACCCCAGATTCGGGAAGCGGCTGGTAGAGCCGTAGGCATAGACACCGTTGTAACCGGATACGCCATTGGCCGGGGCGTGCAGCGGTGGACTGTCAACCCCGCTGTTATTGAAGTAATAATAATCATCACTGTAATGACCGGCACTGGTATGATAGGAAACCACGTAATCCGTATTGGCGCTGATCGGAACCGCTGCCGGGAAGAGCACCTGCTGCCAGCCGGAAGCGCTCTCGCCGGTAAATGGAGCCGTGGCCAGGAGGGTACCGTTGTCTGTCCAGAGATTGCCGACATGGAGACCGCTATTGGTACTTGCCTTGTAGAAACGGATGCCCGTGACATAGCCGCTGACATCCGCACGAAACTTCATCCCCAGTTCCACCGCATTGTCCGGACCTGAATCCACCAATCGCGGTACCGTAGCAGCCGGCCAGATCGAGTAGCTCGCATTTGAGGTGGCCGTGGTGCCGAACGTCCAGCTGAAATCGCTCGCGAGCGGATTACCGGCCAGATCTTTCACACCATTCGTACCCCCCTTGATGGTGACGGTATAATTGGTAGAACTGGCCAGCGAAGCGGCAGGTTCGAGCGTCGCCTTTTGTGCTGTCGCGTCGTAGGCAACAGTTGCCGGCACGAGGACGCTGGCCGGGTTACGCACCTCAAAGGTAGCGCTGGTGACACTGCCCGGATCAAGCAGTTCATTGAAAACGGCGCTGATCTGGGGCAGGGTACTGACGTTGGTTGCGCCCTGCAGGGGAGCAACGGTGCTGATTTCCGGCGGCGTGACGTCGGAAGCGTAGCTAACCTGGCAAGCGCCGTTGAGCGCAGTAAAACGCGCATACGGGATGCCCTTTATCTTGACTGTATCAAAGGCCTGCGGGGAGCCGTTACAGGTAACGTTCGTCACGAAGTGCCCCTCTACCACCGGCACCATGGCCACCAATCCATTGGCCCCCTGCCCGACCGTCATCGTAAAGCCGAGCGTAGTACCGTCCCATGCCAGCGAACCGAAGGTTGAGCTATTCCGGCCGTCCAGCCATTTCAAAAGCTGGCGGGCCGTAATGACCGGGATACCCCGGGCACGGGCAGAATTCACAATGGCGTCACTTCCGCTTGAGATGCTGGTATCCGTGTGCATGTTTGCGACAAAGGCCCCATAGTATCCTCGCGGCCCAATGGCATTATCAAGCAGGGCATCGACCGTATACGGGAAAGTCTGACCGGACTCGTCCGTCATCTGGGTAGCGGCCTGATACACATCGATCAGCCGGCCACTGGAATCGGCAAAGCGCATCGGTATGCCGGAACCGGTAAAAAAGCCGGGACGATCAGCGATCCAGACCCCTGGATAGTAATAATAGTTTGTATCAAGGCGGATCCCGTGGGCCAGTTCTACCTGGGGCTGAGTGGCATAGTCGCTCCAGACGATACAGTGCGTCCTGTGCGTGGTCGGGGCAGGCAGACTCGTGTATTTTGCCCGCCAGGCGCTGAGCTGGCTTGCATAGAACGATTCCAGCGTCGCCGGCGTCCAGTCGGCACAGTTGGTGCTGATATGGATGCCCACCTCGAAACCCTTGTTGCTATAGGCCAGGGCCTGATCATTACTGAGCGGGGTCGTGGTGTAGAGATACGAAGTGCCGCGGATGCATTCCCAGTTATCCACCGAACAGTTCTGAGGGCTGATGGCCAGATAGGAGTCAAAGCGCCCGGCGGTTCCGTTGTAACCATGGTCGTCGCCGGTCATGACAATGACAGCCGGCAGGTTGCGCGGCAAGTACCAGAAGCGGGGCAAGGGTTTCCTGTTCTGGTTCATGCGGATGATCAGGTTAGCCAGCAGACGCTGCTGTTCGTCTGCCTGGGGAATGGCCGCCTTGTCCAGATTGATCCAGTCTGCGTGCGGGTCTAAGGGTGCATTGCCGTAATACAGGTCATCGGAACGGATCGGCACATATCCATCACGCTCCTGCCCCGACCAGGACGGATTACCCTGACGGGTATAGACGATGGATCGAGCCAGATCATAGGTAAAGGCCGCGGCCTGTCCGCCATTCGTCCCGAAACTGTTCAGCGACACGGCGGGATGGTTGATATTCGTGGCAGTATCCGAGTAGAGCGACGCCAGGCTCGTGGCACCATTGAGCGCATAGATATCAGCCGGACCATGAAACTGAATGGTCTCGTTAACGATTCCGGCGCCGGGACCGGAGCTGGTCGTGACGAGCAGATAGGCATCCGAAATCGATGAGTACAGGTCGCTTAAACCGAGCAGCCCGGAGAGTTTCTTGTCCGGATGCATTGCAATCAGCTTACCGCCGGCGTTGACCCAGTCACTGAGCAGTGCCACCTGCTGGGAATCCAGCGCAATGCCGCCGAGTATGACGACATCGTGGGCTGCCAGCTGCGAAGCCGACAATAACGAGATGTCCGTTTCGGCAAAGGCGTTAAATCCTTCGGCCCTGAGGATCTCGGCATAATACCCGCTGAAGGGGTTTGCTGCGGACGAGACCAGCAGGATCGGGAAGTCTGAAGGGAGTGAAACCGTGGCGCTGATCCCTGGCGACACATTGCCGGCGGCGTCCTTGGCCCAGGCATACAGGATCTTTGTGCCGGTCGTGGTGAAGCTGTAGGAGGTTGTTGGGCTGGCCGACCACCCGGCGGCACCCGCCGAAGGGGCGGTGGCAGATTCATTGACCAGATAGCCGGTCACCGCCACGTTGTCCGTGGCGCTGAAACTTGTAATCGGCACGGACATGGCCGCTGATGTGGCCGGCACGCTGAAAGCGGTAACAGCCGGTGCGGTGGTGTCAGCTGTCGCGGACGGGCTGAACACCACGTCTACCCAGTAGTTGGAGCTGTTCCAGCTCAGATTCGGGAATCTGCTGGCGGTGCCGTAGGCATAGACACCGTTGTAACCGGAGATGTCATTGGGCAGGGCGTGCAGCGGTGCGGCATCCACGCCCTTGGCCTGAAAGAAATACAGGTCATCACTGTAATGGCCCGTATTGGTATGGTAGGACACAACATAGACCGTGTTGGCAGTGATGGCCACCGGTGTGGCAAAATCCACCTCCTGCCAGCCGGAAGCGCTCTCGCTGGTGAAGGTCGCCGTGGCCAGCAGTGTGCCGCTGTCGGTCCACAGGTTGCCCACATGGGTTCCGCTGTTGCTGACGGCCTTGTAGAAACGGATCCCGTTCACATAGCCGTTGCTGTCGGCGCGGAACCGGAGCCCCAGCTCCACCGCGCTGTCAGGTCCGGCGTCGGCCAGCCCGGGCACTGTAGTGGCGGGCCACAGGGTATAACCTGTCAGCGTGGGCGGTACTGCAGCGGCAGCATCCAGAGCGATCTGCTGGAAAACGGCCTTGGCGGCCTGGTAGCGTGCCCGGGCCGCATCGCCGCTGTTTATGAAGAACGAACTCCAGACCCCGCCCGGAGCGGTCTTGGTCAGCAGGTTATCCATCCATTGCACATAGAACTCCGCATCCGAGACACTGACCCGGATCGGGGCATTATTTACCAGGACAAACACAGCGCCGGTGTGTGACTGGTGGCCATTGGCATCCATCCTCCGTGCAGCCAGCCAACCGCTTTGCGTAAACGCCACCGTTGCATTCAGAACGGCAGGCGTCCCGGCTGCGGCCGAGGCCGTACGGCTGGCCACGACCACCCCGTTTTGCACCAGTTCGATGGTTCCGCTCAGCGGAACATTGGCCGTCCAGATAATGGTTACCGGCACGCTGCCGGCCGCGGCAAGCCTGATTTCATCACCCGGCGCAGCACTGGTGTTCACCTTCAGATCCAGAAATTCGTTATGGCCGTTGCGCGACACGACCGTTCTACCCGCGGCAATCCCCTCGATCCAGTTGCGGTAGGTCATGTCCCCCCCCGCCACCTGAACATAGGTCAGAAGGGAACCCAGCTCCGTACCGTTGTTACAGGGATAATCGGTGCCGGCCGCAAAGCCGGGTCGAAAACCGCTGTTGAGCAGCCGGTAGTAGGCATTGATTGCGCTGTCGCTGCCGTTGACATCCTCCTCAATAAAGTCAGCCGCCCCCAGGGCCACCTCCACCGGATATTCTATCGGCGTGCAGCAGGTCAGGGTTTGCGGGATGTTGTCATCCAGGTACTGCATATGCACAAACCCGGCGATACCGTTCTGACTGTGTGCCCACTGGAAGATCGGATAGGTGTACTCTTCCCATATCTGGTGTGCCTCGGAAAGGCCGAGCGCCACCACATGTCCGCCAAGTGCCTGGTGTGGGTACTGTGTATAGATGGCATCCCAATGCCACTCAGTATCCCAGTGAACGATCTGGCCGGTTGTCGAAACCGGGTCGTTCAGGCCGTTTACCCGCGGCAGGTCCAGCACCGGGTCCTGGACCTCGCCATTACCCATGTCCGCCAAAAGCGAGATCACCGACAACCTCTGGGGGGCCATTCTCTGACAGACCGACGCGATCGACTCCGGAGCAGCTCCGCAACTCCTGTGCACATGCATGTCACCCGCATACCATCCGGCCGGCTCCGGGCCTGCAGAGCTGGACGAGACATCAACCGTGGCACTCTTGCCGGCCGACACATTCCCGGCCGCATCCCTGGCCCAGGCATACAGCGTCTTGCTCCCTGCCGATCCACAGGTATAGGAAACGGGAATAGAAGCCGACCAGCCGCTGTCGGACGGCAACGGGGCGGTGGCTGATTCGTTTACCAGATACCCGCTAACGGCGATGTCGTCTGTTGCGATGAAGGACACTATCGGCACGGTCAGGGTGGCTGAAACAGCCGGCACGCTAAAGTCGCTCACCACAGGTGGCGTTGTGTCGGCTGCTATCGTCGCACTGAAGACCACATCCACCCAGTAGTTCGAGCTCTTCCAGCCTTGACTGGGGAAGCTGCTGCCGGAGCCGTAGACAAACACCCCGTTATAGCCCGCCACCCCGTCGGCCAGGGCGTGCAACGGCGGGTTGTCCACGCCGGCAGCCGCAAAGTAGCTCAGGTTGTCGCTGTAGTGACCGGTGTTGGTGTGGTAGGAAACGACATAGATCGTGTTGGCAGCAATGGTTACCGGTGCAGGGAAATCGACTTGCTGCCAGCCGGAAGCACTCTCACCGCTGAAGGTGGCGGTTGCCAGGAGCGTCCCGCTATTCGTCCACAGGGTGCCGGTATGGGTGCCGGTATTGGTGCCGGCCTTGTAAAAGCGGACGCCGGTGACAGTGCCGCTGACATCGGAGCGGAACTTCACACCCAGTTCCACCGCGCTGTCCGGCCCGGTGTCGATCACCGCGGGCACCGACGAAGCAGGCCAGATCGTGAATACCGACGCCGCGCACGGCGCCGCACAGGAAAGACCCAGCAGGACTGATACAGTTGTCAACATGGCCAGCAAGCCTTTAGCGTAAGTACCGTACATAAGAGCGCCTCCCGGTTGATCTATAGTTCAATTCCCGTGAATGTGCGGGCATATTCAACTATATGTTAGCATCACACATGCCAAGGCATAACAGACTGTTTTATCGGGTACTTACTACAATAATCCATTAAATCAAGGCCGGTATTGTCAGGTTATCCGACAATAAACAAAGAATAATTTACGGTAATGTTAAGCGAGGGAGTGAAATGTGTCGGTTGCTTCCTCTTGTGACGTCGTTGCTCTAGTCAACTGAAGTTGGCCAGCAACTTGAAAATGTGGCGGCGATCATTATCAGTACAATATGGTGGCCTCAACCTATTGCCTCAGCTTTTGACAGTTTCACCAGATGCGACGGCCGTTATCTGCAGTTTTTCCATTGCCCGGGCAGCTTATTGGATTTTTAACCTGCACTATCAGGGCCTTAAGTCCATTGGATCCGCTCTCCTTCCTTGGCGCGATAGATGTAACACCCTTTGAGACAGACCAACAGGTTTGCAGCAACTAAAACGAGGAGTTACATCATGGGAAAAGGATTACTTACCAAAACGTGGTTGATGGGGTTTTTACTGGCTGTTTCTTTGACAGGGTGTGGAAGTGATGGAGGCGGAAGCTCAAGCGCAGGGGTAAGTGCCGCCAGTTCAAGCGCAGCAACGAAGGGATCGGTCAGCACCGAAGCGGCCGCCGTGCCACTTGGTACAGCAGGCAATTATGCTATTCTGGCAAAAACGGGCGTTTCTACTGTTCCAACTTCTGTAGTGACCGGAAATGTAGGAGTAAGTCCAATCGCCAGGGTGGGGTTAACCAATTGGTCTGAGACATATGATGCAACAGATACATATGCGACCTCCGCCCAGGTCGTTCTTGGGAACGTATACGCGTCCGACAACGTGGGCGGGACTACCAAAGTGGATCTCACCACGGCCGTCTCCGACATGGAAACCGCATATACTGCCGCAGCTGCAAAGACGGCAGGAGTTGGTCCCTTCCTGAATCTCGGAGGCGGTACTGTCACTGACCAAACCCTTACCCCTGGCGTCTATACCTGGAATACCGCTGTTACCATACCAACAGATCTTACGCTAAACGGCACAGCAACTGATGTCTGGGTCTTTCAGATAGCGGGGACTCTCGACATGGCAGCTGCAAAAAATGTTATCCTGAGCGGTGGCGCACTGGCCAAAAACGTCTTCTGGCAGGTTTCCGGCGCCACTAACATTGGCGCAAGCACACAGTTCAAGGGAATTATTCTGGGCAAGACAGCTATCACATTCGGCAACAAGGCAACTATCGACGGCAGGCTGCTGGCTCAGACAGCTGTCGTTCTTAATGCCACTACGGTTACCGTACCGTAAGTCATATAAGGTAACATGGGCGCAAGACAGGAAATTGAGCGATGGACGGATGAATGATGTAACGAGAATCATGATGGAGTACGGGGAGTTCTGGCGACAGGGTATAGCAGCAGAAGAATCAGCCCTGTAACCACGACCGGAAAAAAGCCTGAAAAGTGGTTCCTTCCCCGTTTTATACCATGTAAGGATCGTTGCCAAAACCGGGCTTCCAGGTTGTTGCGTTTTGGCCAAACAGCCACTTTCACCTTGCAGAGCCATTCAGAAAATCCTTCGGACTAAAAAATGCTCGCGGCCCCTGACGTACATCGGGGGCCGCGAGCAGGCATACTTCCTCGCCAGCACCTGTCTGGCAAGCCTCAATCATCGCGGATTTCAAGTTTCCTGACAACCTTTGCGGGGCTTCCCACCGCAATGACACCGGCCGGAATGTCGGACAAGACATTTGAACCAAGCCCTATCAGGCTCCCCGCCCCTATGGAAATATCCTCGCGCATCTTGGCGCCTGAACCGATGTAACAATTTGCGCCGATGTGAACCGACCCGGAAACGGAAACATTCGAACCGATACAACAGTAGTCACCGACAACACTGTCATGGGAAACAACCGTATTGGGCAATATGACGCAATGGTTGCCGATCGAGACCCCACAGCTTATGACCACATTGGACATGATGACGGTGTTGCATCCAATGGCCGCGTCGGAAGAGCGGCCGACCGATGGATGCAGGATGGTTGCAAAGCGGGCTTCATCCAGACCCAGACCGGCAATGACCGCTGAGCGTTTGCGATAGTTTGCCGGGCTGCCCGGCACCGCCAGCAGGCCTGCCTCCGGGAAATCCCGTAACACGCTCCGGCCGCCCAAGACCCTGATGCCGCAGCACTCCTGACCATGCCGGCTGGCGTCATCGTCGATAAACCCCAAAATCTCCCATTCGGCGTTTTTGGCATTTATCGCAAACAGCGACATGAGTGCTTCACGCGCATTACCACCGAACGGAAACAGCAGCAACTTACGGGACATAGCTCATCACTCCTTTCACAACCTGATCCACATCCTGCTCGCCCATGCCGTTAAAGACCGGCAGCAGAATAACGGAATCCCGGGCGTGTTCCGAGTGCTGCAACTGGGCATGCGACAGGTAGGGTGGCTCCTGGTGGGCATTCATGATCCCGCGCCGGGTCGAGATACCGTTGTTCAGCAGATACTGCATCAGCTCATCCCTCAGCACACCTGAGCCGGCGCGCACGTTGACCGGATAGCTCTGCCAGTTCGTTTTGCAATATGCGGGATCCTGGGGCAGCTCAAGCCAGTCCAGCTCTTTCAGCTGTTCCTGATAACGCGCGGCAATGCCCCTGCGTTCCTGCAGGAATGCGGGTAATTTCTTCAGTTGTTCAATGCCGATGGCCGCTTGAATATCGGTCATCCGGTAATTAAAGCCCGTGACCACATAATCTTCAAACATCACCGTATCGGCGCTGTGTCTGACCGTGTCAGGGATCGACATGCCGTGTTGCCGGAGCAGGCGAAAACGGCTGTCATACTCGGGATTGCCGGTCGTGATCATGCCACCGTCACCGGTAGCGACGATCTTGCGCGGATGAAACGAGAAGCAGGCGATGTCACCATGGGGTCTGCCGATTTTCTGCCAGCCGTCCGCGCCCCGGATTTCACTCCCGACAGCACAGGCCGCATCTTCTACCACCGGTATGTTTAAATCACCGGCAATCGTCAGAATGGCATTCATGTCGCAGGGCATCCCCATCTGATGGACCGGTACGATTGCAGCAACGCGCCCGATTGAACGTTGCAGCGTGCGGGTAGCGGCATCCCGGTAATGACGCAGGGGTGATTCGCCGACGGCAAGCGTGGCAATATCCCGGTAATACAGCTGGCCGTCCCGTTTTTCGCAGGCGCCATACAGGCACTTTTTGAGATGCTCGCTCGACATGTTGAAGGTCCGGGGATCGATATCGATGAAAACCGGTTCGGCTGTGCAGTAGCGAATGGCATTGGCCGTGGCGATGAAAGAGTGGCTCACGGTGATCACCACATCGCCCGGCCGCACCCCAACCGCCAGCAGGGCCAGGTGCAGGGCGGTCGTGCAGCTGGAAACCGCACAGGCGTATGGTGACCCGACATAGGCGGCAAAGTCTTCTTCAAACTGCCGGACCTTCGGTCCTTGCGTCAGCCAGCCCGAAGAGATTACGTGCATGGCGGCGGTGCTTTCCTCGGTTCCGATACATGGCTTGGCTATTGGGATCATGGCGTGGTTACCCCGCTGACAGTTATGGTGACAGGTTGGATGCACCGAGTGTTACTGCCGGATCGTGCCGGGCGACCTGCTCCAACGGCACTGCTTCCGTTGTCGTGCCGCGCTCAAGCACCTGTTTGCGCCAGGCGATCAGACGGCGCAATCCGTCTTCAACATTGACCTTGGCCTTGAAGCCCAACAGATCGGTGGCCTTGCGGGTATCTGCCAGCCGGCGCGGGACCGGGTTGACCGTACGCTCCGGCATAAACTCCGGTTCCAGGTTCGACGCCGTGACCCTGAGCAGCGTCTGGAGCAGCCCCAACAGACTGGTCTCGGTGCCGCTGGCCACATTGCATACTTCGTCGCAAACATCGGATTCCATGGCCAGGATATTGGCATCCGTGACATCATCGATGTTGATCATATCCATGGTCTGGGAGCCGTCGCCAAAGATCACGGGAGCCTGTCCGGCCTCGATCCGGTCAAGCCAGCGCACCAGGACCTCCGTGTACTTGCCGTCGATGTCCATCCGGGGCCCATACACATTGAAATAGCGCAGGGCGATATACGGCAGGCCATACATCTCTGCGAATGAGCGCAGCATCCCCTCCCCCGCTATCTTGGCAGCGCCGTAATAGGTGCGGTTATTGTAGGGGTGATGTGTCTCGCGGGTGGGGAACGTATCGGCCAGGCCGTAGATCGACGCCGAGGAGGCATACAACAACCTGCCGACCTGCTGCTCGACCGCAGCCTGAAGCACGTTATGCGTTCCCATCAGCATGACCTCCATGGCCTCGCGGGGATCACAGGCACAGGCCGTGATCCTGATGGCCGCCATGTGGAAGATTCCGTTCATGCCGCTGGCCAGTTCCTTCAGCAGTCCCAGGTTGCGAATATCGCCCCTGACCAGTTCGACCCGCGGGTCTTCCAGCTGTGTATCGATGTTGTGCATGCTGCCGCGCACAAAATTATCCAGCAGGATGATCCTGGCGGCGCCCCCGGCTAACAACCTGTCGGTTATGTGAGAGCCCATCAGGCCGGCACCACCGGTGATCAGGAATTTGTTCCCGTGTATCTTCATAAGGCTCTCCTCGCAAACGTATTCGCATCTAAAATCAAGAGGATACTTATTTTATACCTCGGCCTCCGCGGTTTTGAATGCCTCGGAGGCCGGCAGCCCGATCACATGCCCCCCTCCAGATCAACCGTCAGGCGCAGATCCTCCTCAAGAACGAACGACAGGTTAGACGACAGCTCCAGGCTCGTGGCCACCTCATAGACTGCTTGACACACGGTATCCTGCTGTTCATCGCTCAACTCTGCAAACATGGGTAGCGAGAGCACTTCGTTGGCAGCCGCTTCGGCATGGGGGAAATCCCCAGGGCTGTAGCCGAGATCGGCGTATGCCGGCTGGAGATGCACCGGAATCGGATAATGAATCCCGGTACTGACCCCGAGCGTCGTTAACGCCTTCTGAAATGCTTCCCGCTGCGGCACGCGAATGGCGTAAATATGGTACACGTGGCGGTTGGAGGGCTTTTCGCAGGGTAATGTGATGCCGGATTCCGCCAGGAGCTCATTGTAGCGCAGGGCATGACTGCGGCGGGCTTCGGTCCACGCCTCCAGGTGCCGCAACTTGACTCGCAGAATGGCTCCCTGCAAGCCATCCATCCGGTAGTTGTAGCCCTTCAGGACATGGCAATACTTGCTCTCGGCACCCCAATCCCGCAGGATGCGAACGGCATGGTCATACTTCTGGTCGTTCGTTAGCACGATGCCGCCCTCGCCGTACGCTCCCAGGTTTTTGCCGGGATAGAAACTGAAGCAGCCCAGATCACCAATACCCCCGACCCGCCGGCCCTTGTATTCGGCGCCGTGCGCCTGGCAGGCATCCTCGATCACGACGAGGCCGCGGCGTCTGGCTATCTCCATAATGGGGTCCATGTCGGCCGCCTGGCCATACAGGTGAACGGGGATAATGGCCCTGGTCCTGGGTGTGATGGCCTCTTCGATGGCGTTGACGTCCATCGTCAAGGATACCGGATCGATATCCACGAAGACCGGTTTTGCGCCGGTATAGATGATCGCGGCAACCGTAGCGACAAAGGTAAACGGCACCGTAATGACTTCGTCTCCCGCTCCGATGCCGGCTGAAAGCAACGCCAGGTGAAGCGCACTGGTGCCGGTATTGACGGCAATCCCGAAACCGGCCTGCTGATAGACGGCAAACTCCCGCTCGAAGGATGAAACCTCTTCCCCCAGGACAAACGAACAACCTTCCAGGACCTTGTGGACAGCCGGCAGTATCTCCGGCTTTATCGACCGGTACTGGGCCTTCAAGTCCAGAAAGGGAACCGGCTTTGGCCCTTCGTCCCTGGCTACGGCTTCATGTTCGACATTCCGTATGAAGCGGGCCGGGATCCCGGCCACAACGGCATGTGCCGGCACATCCCTCGTAACGACACTGCCGGCGCCGACAATGGCCCGTTCGCCGATTGTCACGCCACACAGAATCGTCGAACTCGTGCCGATGGAAGCACCTTTTTTAACCAGTGTCGGAACACATTCCCAATCCGCATCCGTCTGTAAACTCCCGTTGGAGGTCGCACGTGGGTACTTGTCATTAATGAAGGAAACATTGTGACCGACGAAGACATCATCCTCGATGGTTACGCCTTCGCAGATAAAGGTGTGACTGGAGACCTTGACGTTCCTGCCGATTTTGGCATTTTTTTGAACCTCGACAAAAGCACCGATCCTCGAATTGTCACCGACCTCACATTCGTAGAGATTGACAAAATCCGCCATCCTCGTGTTCACACCCAGTTTTACATTCCTGATGCTCTGCTTGGAGCTGTCACTCATAGCATGATCTCCTTTCCCCGGTGTTTGATAGACATCTCCGAAGCTTCCAGAATCTTGACGACATTCAGTCCGCTGACTCCGTCGGTCAGAGAGCAGCGGCCCGTTTGCACACAACCTGTAAATTCGGCAATCATACGGCTTAAGGCCTCGGTCTGATCCAGCCGTGGCGCCCACATATCCCCCATGCGATAGGAAACGCGGACTTCGTGGGCCCCTTCGGGTGTCGTAATATCCACGCCCCGGTCGTAGACCTTGATCTTTTCGCTGACCTCCATGTCGTCATAATGAATGGTCTTCTTACTGCCCCCCACCAGCATGGTGCGCACCTTGACCGGTGAAAGCCAGTTGTTGTGGAAGTGGGCGATCAATCCGCTGGGGAAGTACACCGTCAGATAGGCCACGTTTTCAAAGCCGTTGCCGACATGGCAGGCGCCGTTGGCGCACACGCTGGAAGGGCGCTCCTTTACCAGGTGTTCCATGATGGCAATGTCATGGGGCGCCAGATCCCACAGCACGTTGACGTCACGCTGAAACAGACCGAGGTTGATGCGTACCGAATCGAAGTAGTAGAGTTCGCCCAACCCGCCCTGCTCGACAATCTCCTTCATCTTGCGCACCGCTCCGGTATAGATGAAGGTATGATCGACCATAAACGTCAGTTTGTGCTTTTCCGCCAGCTCCACGAGTTTTTCCGACTCCGCCACCGAGGTCGTGGCCGGTTTCTCCAGCAGCACGTGCTTGCCATGCTCCATGGCCTTGCGGGCAAAGTCGTAATGGGTGGCTACCGGCGTTGATATGGCGATGGCATCCACTGCCGGATCGTTCAGCAGGTCATCGTAGTCGGTCGTCGTCTCAATGGCGGGGTATTTGGCCTTGACCTGGGCAAGACGTTCCTCACTGGCATCGCAACAGGAGACCACGCAGGCATCCTTCGAATCCTGGATGTTGCGGACAAGATTCGGACCCCAATAACCGTAACCGGCAACAGCGATATTGATCATGACAATGCACCTCCCGTATCTATGGACCACTCTCCCTGTTCATGAAATACTCCGAAATGGGTATTCAGAACGTCGTGGCGGACATGAAACGATTTTCCTACCTGGGCACAGTAGAGACGTTCAAATTTTGCATCCCTGACGAGTACGCAAATTTTATACGACTCCGAAACCAGATTGAGTGGCGGTGTCAGCAGCTCGATCGTGCCGTCGGTTTCCAGCACGGGAACGGAGAAGCCGTCCATTTCCGTATTGTAATTACAACATGCGACCTCATCGGAACGGATGAACGAAATCAGGAAATTGGGATGCATGACTGTCCGCCGAACGTTGAACTTGAGACGCACCCTCATCCTCTCCCCGTAATTAAACAGACTGAGTGGCACCCCCTGCTCATCGAAGGTCTCCAGCTCGTCTACATGGATGTCCCATTGAGACGGGTCGGCGCCGATTTCATTTTGAGCCCATGGCAAGGCACTGGTCTTGTTTTCGCCTTCATACAGCTTGATAGCCTCCGCAGGGGCACCATCAAAACAGACCCTGCCTTCTGATAAAAAGATGACCCGGTTACACATCGACTTAACGGCAAACATGTTATGTGAAACAAACAGGATGGTTGAATTGCTCTTCCGCAACTCTTCGGTATACGCCATGCATTTTCGCTGAAATTGCAGATCGCCGACGGAGAGCACCTCGTCAATCATGAGAATATCGGGTTTCAGATGTGCCGAGACGGCAAAGGCCAGACGCACGTACATACCACTGGAATAACGCTTGACCGGCATATCGATGAATTCTTCGATCTCGGCAAAATCGACAATCGCGTCAAATTGGCGGTTTATCTCCTCCCGCGTCATCCCGATGATGGCGCCGTTGAGGAAGATATTCTCCCTTCCGGTCAATTCCGGGTGAAAGCCGGTGCCTACCTCCAGCAGAGAACCGACTCGGCCGAATATTTCAGCCCGTCCCAACGTCGGCGTGGTTATACGGGAGAGTATTTTAAGCAAGGTACTTTTCCCGGCGCCGTTATGGCCGATGATGCCGACAATCTGCCCCTGCTCGATCTCCAGAGAGATGTCATCAAGCGCCCAGAACGATGTTGTTTTCGTATGTTGATGAGAACGCCGATTGCGGCTGAAGAGTGAGGTGAGACTGTCCATAAACTGATCTCGAATGGTATCGTGACGGGTCTGGGACCTGTTGACATGGTATTGCTTGGATAGATTTTCTACGACAATCGATTGAGCACTCATCTTTTCCACCTCGCACCAGTCAGCATATCCGGACGGCGCTATGCTTGCGATCGTAGGGCAACGGTCAAGCCCTTAGTTACTCTCAGTTCAGATGATGTCGGCAAAGGTCTGTTCCATGTTCTTGAAATATATAAGCCCGCCTGCCATCAACACCACAACCACGAGCGAGCTGATTACGATTGACAGAACGTCAGGCCGGCCGCTGCCAATGATTGCCCACCTGAAGCCCTCGATTATCCCGACCATCGGATTCAAACTATAGAGCAGGCGCCATTTTGCCGGAACCATACTCAAGGGATAGACAACCGGAGAGGCATACATCCATATTTGAATCAAAAACGGGATCACATAGCCGACATCCCGGTACTTCACATTCAACGTCGTCAGCCACAGTCCCACCGCCAAGGCGGTCGCGAGGGTAAGCATCACGAATAGCGGGAGCAGCAGCAGGCCCCAAGTGGGCGCGATTCCATACATGGGCATCAGCACCAGCAGGATCAGGAACGAAAAAAACAGGTCAACCACCGGCGAAATAGTTGAAGAGAGCGGGATCAGCAAACGGGGAAAATAGACTTTTGTAATGAGGTTGGTGTTTCCTACCAGGCTCGCGCCACTTCGGCTGAGCGCTTGCGAAAAGAAGTTCCACGGCAGCAAAGCAGCAAAGGCAAATATGGGGTATGGCGTCCCATCCGATGGCACATGTACCAGTGTTCCAAAAATAACCGTAAATATGACCATCGTGATCAATGGTTGCAAAATTGCCCAGCTCATCCCGATCACCGTCTGCTTGTAACGAATCAGGATATCCTTCCAGACCAGGAAGTAGAGCAGCTCCCGATATCGCCAGATATCGGGAAGGTCCAGCTGGAATAGACCTTTATAGGGAACAATCACAACGGAAGGCCTGCCAGGTGTGACTCCTGCTGTTAACTCCATATCAGGCACCTCGTTTATGCATAGTATGCAACAGATCAGCGCTTCTGGCTGGCGACACCCGTTTATATGACAAACAGGATGGGGTTTTGGCATCCAGACACTCTTGTGCGGTTGAAAAACTCAACCTTTTCAGCAGATAGCGTATTTTCGACTCCATCCGCCCCAGATTCAGGTAATGTCTGAAACGCGATTTAATCCCGGTCCTGATCCGCGGCTGCTGCGGGTCGATCTCCCACGGGTGAAAGTAGACGATTGCCGGCTGCTGCTCCCCGCTATTGATCGTCTGAATGGCCTTTGTTACCAGAGAGACGGGAAACAGCCGCAAATAGCCGCCACCGGCTATCGGCACATTGGTCTTCCAGCCTCCGGCCTTGACGGCGAAGGTTGATATCGGGAATTCCCGGATCGTGCCGGCATGCGTCAATACATCGTGTGGAAAGCGTTTCCCGCCCGCGATGCCATAGATATCGTGGGTAATGGGAAAAATGCTTGAATCGTAGGTAAAACCCTCTTCGACAAGAACATCGAGTGCCCAGAGCGACTTTGCCGTAATGGAATAGCTGGGCGCCCGGTACCCGTAAACCGGTTCGCCGCTGATATCTTCAAGAATGGATTTTGCTTTGGAGACGTCATCCCTGAACGCTTGCGGCGAAAGGCGGTATATAAGCTGATGCCCGTATCCGTGGCAGGCGATTTCATGCCCTCGACGCTGAATTTCCCGCACCAGGGCGGGCAGCCGCTCGGCAACCCACCCCAGGATGAAGAACGTTGCGCGGACAGAGAACTCATCAAGCATATCCAGGATCCGCAGGGTGTTGCCTTCAACCCGAAGCGGAAACGTGTCCCACTCATGAGGTTTGATCTGCCGCTCGAATGCGGTCACCTGGAAATAATCCTCCACATCTATGGTCAGAGCATTTAGCATGCGATACCCCTCAGAATGTTTTGCTTATTACAATAATGGCGCGGTTGATATGCCGGTTGTCCGTCACGATTTCCGGCGAGTAATAGTCAACGTAGATATAGTTGAGCGAGAGGCTCAATTGCCTGGCCAGAAGATAGCTGAGACCGGAATCGACAATCACACGCCTGGTGTAGCTGCCAAGTTGCGGCTGTTGATACCTTTCCGCCGTTACACCGAGCCTGCCGCTGAAGCTTGCGGTAAAATCGTACTGTCCGTTCACAGTCGCACCATATTTCTTTGTCTGCAGGTAATTTGTCTTGGTCAGGACGTACTCGGAATAGCCGGGCGAAAAGCTGAGGGAGCCTCTGTTCAGTTTTTGCGTTATGATACCGCTGACAAAGGTTTCCTGCATAATGTTGCGCAACGGATCTTCGTCGTATCTCACACCCGTGGTTACCGTGCAGGTAACTGTGTTAAACACCTGCGTTATTCCCGCGTTCCAGATCAGTTTATTGAGATGCTGGCCCGAGTCATAACGGGTCCAGGCGTTTCCTGCCTGCGCAAACAAAAACGATTGATCCGAATACTCGTAGCGGAAGCCTCCCAGCGCTTGGTGCTGCCGGTAATTATCGACATCTGCCGTCTCTCTGGTAAAGGTATAATTGGCCGTCAGATTAAAACGTTTTGACAATTCATAGGCCATGTCCAGATAGCCAATGTGGTTGGTCTTATCAATTGCGACTGACTTGAAATAGCGGGTATCCATGAATTTGTACCCGGTTTTTATCAGCATTCTTTGCGAGGGATGGAGAATGAAATAGGGTGAAGCCGTGACTATATTGCGATCTGACTGGTTAACAAAGAGGCTTTCCTTGGTCGTATCCCTGGTTGCATCCAGCGATACCCGTTGATATTCATCGCTGACCTCCAAAAAGAGGAGGTCTTTCACTGCGTTCAGATTAGCTTTCGCGCTGAGAGCGTGTGCAATCTCGTCGTCATGGTTATTTTTGGCGTAGTTCCGGTAGTCGAATACGTATGTCAGGTCTCCGGTCAGCATCGGCGCATTGTATGTCATGGCAAGTCCTGGCTGTACCCGGGTGATGAAATCCGAAACACGATTGACGTTAGACTCCAACACATTATCAGTGAACTCCTCGCTGACGGCTAAAGACGGATGCGCCTCGAATTCAGCCGCCTGTGCGATGTTGACTGATGAAAAAATGATGAGTATTGCAGATGCCCTTAGTACGTTCGCCATTACGTCCTCCAATAAAACTCAGAGTTTGAACATGCGGCCAAACATTGTACCCATAATGGATTGCGACCCTTCTTCACGTAATAATTTGCCCGATTTATCGGCATCGACGATTGACGAACTTTTATAAATTTTTTGGATCAGTGTGCCTGTCTTTTCCTGATGCAGCTTCATTGACTTCTCAAGGTCGGTAATTTTTGCCGTTAGCTCCTGAAACATCTTTTGATTGGTCGATTCGGATTCTTTGCCCAGATGCTCAATGCGCTCGTTGAAGTCCTTGAGCAGTTCAGAGAACGCCGATTCGGAATGAGTGGCGGACGCATTTTCCGCGACCGGATTTTCTTTTGCAGCGTGTCCGTCCAGTGACTCGCTGCCCCAATAGTGATACTCGAAGTCCAGGTCTCCGATGATATCCTGAACCAGCGCAACATCGATGACCTTGGTCTCCTCGGCAAATGCAGCCAGCATGATGAAATCGCAGATTATGTTAATCAGCCTTGGAATCCCCCTGCTGTAGGTAAAGATCAAATTGATCGTTTCCTCCGAAAAGCTCGCTGCATCCCGGTCACCGGCTTTTTCCAGGCGATAAAGGATATAGAGTTCAATCTCTGTTCGACTGAGCGGTTGGATATGACAGTTGATGCTGATTCTCTGACGCAATTGGACCAAGGTAGACGAAGCCAGGGTTTTTCGCAGTTCCGGCTGTCCAACGAGGATGATCTGAAGAAGCTTGGCATTGTCGGTTTCAAGATTTGAAAGCATCCTGATTTCTTCCAGCAGCTCCTGGCTAAGGTTCTGTGCCTCGTCTATGATCAGCACCGGCTGATGTCCAATTTCGAATTGTTCGATCAGGAAGGTATTCAAATCCCTCAGCATTGTAATTTTGTCCTTGTTCTGTACAGGCAGGCCAAAATCGTCATTAATCATGGCAATCAGTTGTTCGGAATCGACCCGTGTATTGAAAATCTTGGACAAAACAACATTGGTCAGGTTTTTCTTTATGAGATTCCGGATAACCGTGGTCTTGCCTGATCCGATTTCACCGGTGAGGAGAATGAAGCCAACCCTCTCCCTGATGCCGTAGTCCAGATAGGACAGCGCCTTTTTGTGCGAACTGCTCATAAAAAGGAAATCCGGATTTGGCAGAAGATCAAACGGCTTCTGTTTCAGGTTAAAAAAAGTCTCGTACATTGCCTTTCCCCCTATGATTTTGAGACCTTATCCGTTCCGCGCCATGCGTGGACAGACTGAAGGGAATTTATATCCGGCATTCAGGAGCTATTCCCGGCAGTACTGGTAATGACCAAGATTTTTTTCGGTTATCGCGTCATTGTAAACGATGCCCAGCATCGGGGTTCCTTTGACACACTCTATCGTTTCCTCGATGTTGTGCAGTGTCACAAGACCTTCCTTTGCTACCAGCACGATTCCATCAACAATGGCGCTCAGCGAACGGGTTTCGGCAAATGGCAGCACGGGTGGCGAGTCGATAATAATGTAGCGGTCCGGGTAGCGATTTTTCATCTCAAGAATGAAATCGCTCATCCGCTGGGAAGAGAATACTTCCGCGGGATTCGGCACGCTCCGGCCGGCCGGCAGAAAGTTCAACTTACCGATACCGGTGCGAATGAGTGCCTCCTTGACTTCGACACCATCCAGAAGACAATCTGTAAGACCAATAGAATTTTCAATGCCCAGATAACTATGGAGCGTCGGTTTTCTGATATCTGCATCCACCAGCAGGACAGTGTGATCGAAGTCCTGGGCCATGCTTATGGCGAGATTCAGGGAGGTCAGGCTCTTGCCTTCACCGCCAATCGAACTGGTCACCATCAGCATATTCAGAAAGGTGCCCTCTTTGGTGAGTTTGACGATAAACGATTTCAACTTGCGGTATTCCTCCGCTGCCTGGGTATTCGGGTCATTAACGGTCACAAGTAACGGGTTTGTCACCGTGATACCGGGTAACGTCATCGGTGGCGGAAGATGGATCTTGGGAACTATTTTTTCCACCTGCACGTCAGGGGTCGTTTCAACCCGTAATTTCGCTGCTTTTTCAAGTGCATCCTCGATTCTGCTCATATAATTTCCTTTCAATTACCGTAGTCAACATCATCGGCGGATATGAAGATCGTTATTGTCAGATACGTATAAATGCCGACAGCACTGACAGTGTCGTGGGTTGATGGCGCATTAGTTCGATAGGGATAGTTGCCAGAATCAGCATGAAACAGAGTGCCGCAATGCTGTAAAACCAATAGTCGCGCTTGCGCAATGCCAGCAATTCGGCCGGATTTTCGATCGTAGGCACCACCGCAAGAACCTGAACCCCCAGCGACCGGAGTGATTCGACATTCCGTACCGACCGATCCAGAGTATCCATCAGCACCAGCAGACAAAAACTTGCCAACACCCCCCCGGCAATTCCAAACAGTATGATTTTTACCCGTACCGGTGCAATTGGCCTGATCGGAAGTATCGCCGGATCGACTATTCTGAAATCAGTCGCTTTGCCCTGTACATCAATGTGTTTGGATACCTCCGACTGCCCGTATCTCGTCACAAGCTGCTCATACAGTAGTTTCTGACTGTTTTTATCCCGTTCAAGCTCATCTAACCCACTCCTGACAGCCGGAATACTTCTTAATTGAGCCTGCTTCGTAGCAATAAAGCGCCTTTGAATGTTCGCATTGTCACGAAGTGAATTTAGCTCCAAGGCGATTTTTTCTACCTCCAGTGAAGGAGCGGCACCCTGCTCTGATCTCGACCCACCCGATTTCATCTGTTCCCTGATGGATGCAATCTCGTTTTTAGTCTCGATAACTTCAGGGTGATTGTCCGTGTAGATCAGGCTCAGTTCGTGCTGTTTTTTTTGCAGCTCGTCCAACTTTGCTTTCAGCGGACTATTCTTCTTTGCCAAGCTCAGCTGACTCTCCAACTGGCGGCGTTTTGCATCAATGTCATTAATCTTCTGCTGAGCATCGCCAATTTCGGCAGTCAGCGCGACGTCATTCTGAGCAAGCAAACCACTATTATCTCTTTTGTAATTGTCTGCCCTGGCCTCCGACTCTTCGAGCTTGGCCTTGATGCTTTTAATCTGATCCGCAAGTATGGTGTTGGCGCCGGACGATTCTTCCCGCTTGGATGTGATGTTTTCTTCGATATAGCGGTGAACCAGCGCATTCACATAGTCCCGGGCCAGGCGCGGGTTTTTATTCGTGTACGTTATGGTGAACAGCCCTTCCTTGTCGTTCAGCTTGATGTCGGTATTATCCTGGAATTCCTTGACCATATTTTCCATCTGTCCACGGTTCTGCATAGTTACGTTCATGCCCAGATCATTGATTACCTTGAGAAGCAAGGCTCGGCTTTTCATCGAATACGTCAAAACCCTTGTTTTTTCCTCGTATGAAGGCGACAAGGAAATCCCTTTCAGCAGTTCGCTTATAACGCTTTTTTCCACGAAAACAGTACTTTTGGCTTCATACCGCTCCGGCAGGAGATAACTGACAATAACTACCCCGGTCATAATCACGAGAGCCATCGATATAAACAGATATTTTTTCTTGCTGATTAATTGAAGATATTTTTTGTAGTCGAACTCGGATGATTGGTACATATGGCCACCCCGTTAAAAAGTTATTTTGTTACATAAATTGCCGGTCAGAAAAGGCTTTCCTTGACGATGACATAATCATTCGGCTTGAGCTTGAGGTTCTGTTCCAAATCCCCGTTATTCCACAGGTCCTTTGCCTTGACAGGAATCATCACTTCCTTATTACCTTCTCTACGCAAGATGGTCGTGTCGTTCTGTTTGGCGAATTTACTGAATCCACCGGCTTCAAGCACCGCTTCCATGACAGTCATTCCATCCCGGTATTCAATGAATTTCGGATTGGCTACAGCCCCCAGAACATAGATGCTGTTATTCGCAAGCAGAGGAATATAGATAGAATCGTTTGATTCAATCGTTATATCCCCGCTGGTATCGCCACCAATGAATAGCTTGTAAAAACCTGCCTTGATAATTTTTCCATCTCTGCGAACGTACGCTCTTTTGAGATCTGCGTTTTTGATATCTCCTATGTTGCACAACAGCTGTAAAAGAGTTGTACTGCGATTGAGATCATAGACGGTAGACTTGACCCCGCCGCCAAATATATAGGCTTTACTGTTGTTAATCTCCTTGACCGTTATCGTGACGTTCGGGTGTTTAACCAATTCCTTCAACTTATCGACAAGCGACTTCTGGAGTCCCGGTGGTGTGAACCCGGCGGCTTTTACATCTCCTATGCCGGGGATGGTTATCTTTCCATCCGGACGCACTTTGACAGAAACATTTAGCTCCTTGACGCCCCACACAAAAACGTCCAGAACGTCTCCCTCGCCGATAACGTAATCACCGGCATTTGTCAGTGACGGGCACAACATTAATCCGACACATGCTAACAGTAGCCATTTTTTCATCGTGATCTCCTTTACTTTCGGATTTGATAGCAGAAAGAGTGGACGCCTCGTGTTTAACGGTCACCGTGCTCCTCTCCTGAAAAGGACAACCTGAATCGTTTCCAGGATGATCATGATATCAAAGGTTAAGGACAGGTTTTTGATATAGTACAGGTCGAAACGGAGCTTTTCCTTGGCATCCTCGACAGAGGCCCCATAGGGATAGCGGACCTGGGCCCAGCCTGTTACACCTGGCTTTACAAAGTGCCGTTCCGAGTAATAGGGAATGATCTCCTTCAGCTTATCAACAAATTCCGGACGTTCAGGTCGCGGCCCGACCATGCTCATTTCTCCACAGAGTATATTGAAGAATTGCGGCAACTCATCGATACGGCTTTTGCGGAAAAATGCGCCTAAGCGGGTCACACGCGAGTCATTTTTTTGAGCCCACACCGCTCCGGTACCACTTTCGGCATCAGCTCTCATTGTTCTGAATTTGTAGAGGAAGAAGTTGCTTTCCTTTTCTCCGACACGTTCCTGGCGATAGAAAACCGGCCCGGGAGAATCAAGCTTGATGGCCAGAACGATAAACGGCAGAAAGGGGATGGTCAGGATGATGCCGAAGGTTGCACAGAGCACATCCATGCCCCTTTTTATAATTTTGCGTACCCGGCTGACCTTGAAACCCTCAGAAAATATGATCCAACTGGGATTGATGCCTTCCAGAAACAGCTTTCCGGTGACATGCTCATAGAACGACGGAGCGTCCATCACCTCTATGCCGTCCAGTTTGCAGGCCATGACGTCGCTGAGCGGAAATACGCCGCGCCGCTCCGACAACGAAACCACTATTTTGTCAGCCTTCTCTCGCATGACGGTTTCATAAATCCCGCCAGTGTTTTCCAGAATCGAAGCAGGCGGCACTACGGCATATTCGTCAGAGCACCTGATGTACCCCGAAAGCAGATAATTCTCGTCGGATTCCGGGATGAGCGCCCCCATATTCCCGGCAGAGGTACCAACGCCAAGGATTATGACGCGGCGGGCAAACCCCTGGGATTTGACATAGAGGCGGTAGGTTGAGTGACACAGAAATTGAAAAAGGCCGAAGAGGATTATTGCAGTGACCAGAATTCTGCTACCGTGTTCACCCAAGTGGCTGGAATAGGATAAAAAGGAAAAAACAAAACAGGACAGCCCCAGGGATGCCCCGATTTTGACAATAATATCCCTGATAACCAGCTCATGATGATTTTTGTATATCTCCGTCAAAAAGGACAAAAACACGACTATCACCATGAACGCGAGAATCCTTGCAGCCCCTACATTCACAACATCATCCAAGGTTGGCATTTTTCTATATTGAATGATAATTGCCGTCAGGATAGCCAGAACGGCAGCAAAGGTGTCACCGAATACCAGAAGAATATGTCTCTTGTTCTGTTCCATGTCGATGTCCTTAAACCGCAGAGCCCTCGAACAGATAAGCCGGCATGCCTTCCTATCTGCCGGATGATCACCTGCCTGCTGAACGTACATACGCCTCAATCACTCATTACTACCGTTATCACAGAGAGTGCCATTTCAAAATATGTGAGTTTTCACTGCTTTTACAAGGTGATAGAGATTTTGCCACCTGGTGTGGGCATGTTAAATCAGGCGTCACGGCAAGGGCCAGAACGGTTCGGAAAGCATGGTGAGCTGGGGCTGGACACACAGTAAAAAAAGTGACCGATGTTAAGTGCATTGCAATCGGAACCTGACAGCATTCAGAACGTCAGACTGTCAATTATTCCACATGGTGATGTCGGTATATCTTACGACTTATCGGCAGGCTGGAAAATACGCGCTGACAACTCCTGAAAAATAAGTCACTTGCACGTTGGCACGGCAGTTGCTGATCATTACGTCAAGATCAAAACGGACCATCTGTGTTCATTGCTCCCGACGAAAAGGAGGATTGTCATGATAAAATTATCCTTTATATCAGCATGGTTAGGAATATCGTTCTTCTGGATGTCATCCCTGTTGGATGCATTTCCGACAATGGCCACCCCTCAACACGATTATATTTCGACCTCCGTGACACTCCTCCTGCTCGGATCAGGTCTGAGTTCCATGGCTTTCTGGGGTAAACGTCCGAAAGAGGAGAAATAATCCTGTGACGGCATGTAGGTAGTGGGGAGATGCGTCATGGCAACCAATACAAAAATACTTTTGGCAGAAGATGACGTTATTGCAGCGCAGCATATGAAACAATCCCTGTTGCGCATGGGATACCAGATTACCGGCATGGTTCAGACCGGGGAAGATGTCGTTGAACAGATCGCCGTGAATCGCCCTGACCTTATTCTGATGGACATTACCCTTGGTGGTAAATGTGATGGCATTTGCGCCGTTCAAAAGGTACACGCCCAGTTTGATATCCCCGCTATCTATATAACTGCCAATTCTGACAGCGAGGTTTTTGAGCGCGCCATGCTTACGGAACCATATGCCTATATCATCAAGCCATTTGAGTACTATCAGTTGCAAAACGCCATCGAAATTGCCCTGTTCAAGCACAACCTTGAAAAGCAGCTAAGGGAAAGTGAAAATCGATATCGAACGATATTTGAGGTAAGTGACAATGCCATGATGCTGATTGATGAACATTCAACCGTTACCATGGTGAATGAACAGTTCGAACATTTGACGGGATGGCCGAAGGCATCGGTGGAGAATGTGGCCAGCTGGACCGATTTTTTTGCAGCCGCTGAGCGCTCAAAACTGAAGGAGTTGCTCCATCAAGTGACGGCTGACACCTCCGTCGGCCGGCACCACATCGAGTCAGTGCTCGTTGATCGAAATGGCCCGGCAAGAATAGTGGATATGAATGTAAAAAAGTTCCCCGATACCAACACCCATATCGTTTCGATGCATGATATTTCAGCGACCAGATTGGCAGAAAAGGAAATACGGCAATTGAATGAGGAGCTAAACTCGATAAACAATGGACTCAACCAGGAGATAGCCTTACGACACAAAATTGAAAAGCAATTGAGGTATAAAGCCACTCACGATTACCTGACCGGCCTTCCTAATCGTGTCCTGCTCTTTGACCGTATGAAACAGGCGTTTGCATTCGAAGCGCGACATAATACGCTTATGGCACTGATGATTCTCGATCTGGATAATTTTAAGAACATCAATGACACGATGGGACATCTGTCCGGCGATATTCTTCTGAAAAAAGTGGCCGGGGAGCTGCAGAAATGCATCCGCCAATATGACACCGTCGGGCGGTTGGGTGGTGACGAATTCGTTATTATCGTCAACGATGCCAACACCATTCAGGATATCATCACATTTGCGGATAAAATCCGGGCGGTTTTCCAGGAGCCATTCGATGTCCTCGGCCAGAATACATATGTGACAACCAGCATAGGCGTGGCTGTGTATCCGCTTCACGGCTCCACTATCGAAACGCTGATGAAAAAAGCGGATATGGCCATGTATGTTGCCAAAAAAGATGGCCGTAATACCTTCAGATTTTTCTCTGACACGATGAATGCACAAGTTTCAAATCATGAGTACATGCGAACGAAACGGCGAATCGCACACACTGGGAAATCGCCTCAGCACAATCTTCTTATGCGTACTGCCGCACCTGCGGTCAAAGACCAACTATCGCACTGATACATCACGCAATCACGGAGCATGGTATGATCGGGACAGACAACCATAGCCACCTTAAAACGCTTGAGAATATTCCTATATTTTCCTGCATGCTTCCGGATGAAAAAGCCCGGCTTAACCAGATTATCACCGAGAAGCGCTTCAAAAAGAATTCCATTATTCTTATTGAGGAAGACTCAAAAAACTTCATGTACGTTATTTTTTCCGGGAAAATAAAGGTTGTTAGAATTAACCCGGACGGCAGGGAGCAGATTCTGGTCATCCGCAAGCGAGGAGACTTTTTTGGAGAAATGACGCTTTTGGACGGCAAGTCCCAGCCGGCAACAATCGTGGCCATGGAGGACGCAGAGGTGGGATTGATATCTAAAAACGATTTCGAGCTGTATTTCATGAAGGATGCGACAATACTCAAACAGATCATTACCATGCTCTGTGAACGTCTGCGGGAATCGTGGGCAATGTTGAGATTACTTGCTCTGCCAGATGCGGAGAGCAGGATCCGGGCCGTGCTGGCTCATATAAGCTCTATTTACGGCATCAAGGACGTCCGGGGGGTCATGATCCCATTCAAACTTACCCATAAAGAAATAGCAGAATTTGCCGCTCTCACCAGGGAAACGGTGAGCAGATTGTTGGCACGGCTAAGTCAAGCAGGCGAAATAGAAATTAACGGTCAAAAAACCATAATTCTCAAACCTGCTTTTTTTAATATCAAATAACCCGAAGCATTCTGATACGGCCGGCACGGCAAAAATGCCACGTCATGTCACAATTCTCATGTTTTCAACAATGCATCCAGTTTTGCAAGCAAATCTACCAGAACAAGCGGCTTGGGAAGATGATCGTCCATCCCGGCGGCAATACATCTGTCACGATCCTGCTTCATGGCATTGCCGGTGAGCGCAATTACCGGGATATCGTGCCGACGCACGGCTGAATCAGGATCACGAATGACGGCTGTGACATCATAGCCATTCATTACCGGCATCATGCAATCCATCAGGACGAGTGCATAGTCGTTTTTCTCAAGTGCCTGCAACGCCTCCATGCCATCACTGGCTACATCAACCTGATAGCCGTAATTCTTCAGCAGCCTGGGTACTATTTTCTGGGCGTTCGGGTCGTCCTCGGTCAACAATATGCGGACTCTGCCGGCCGAATGTTCTGCCCCAGCATTAACGGCACCCTGAAGGGTAGATGAGCTGGTCCCCTCTCCCACCGAAGGTGGATTACGTAGAGGGTGAATCAGTTTCTCCATGACAACGGTAAACCAGAACGTGGAACCTGTTTCCGTAGAGCTTTCTACACCGATACTTCCCCCCATCAACTCCGCCAAACGCTTACAAATCGTCAACCCGAGACCGGTGCCGCCATAGGTGCGCGTAGTGGAACTGTCGGCCTGGGTGAACGGCTCGAATATGTGCTCCAGTTTCTCGGCCGCAATGCCGATGCCGCTGTCACTCACCAGAATACGGAGAGTCGCAAAGTGTTCGTCCTCGCAATCTTTCCGGATGTGCAACCGCACAAAGCCGTGGGGCGTGAATTTGATGGCATTTCCGACAAGGTTGACAATGATCTGGCGCAATCGGCCGGCGTCCCCTTTCAAAGCAGTCGGAACATCGTCATCAATCGTCGAGGCCAGCTCCAGCCCTTTTTCGCGGGCTGAAAGCAATTGAAGGTTGATTGTATCTGCAACCATCTGTCGCAGGTCAAAATCGGCGTGTTCCAATTCCAACCTGTCTGCTTCAATTTTGGAAAGATCGAGGATGTCGTTCAGCAGGTGTACGAGTTCGATGCCGGATTTTTTGGCGCATTCAGCGTAATCATGCTGTTCCGGGGTAAGTTCGGTATGCTGCAGCAGCTCGATCATGCCGATGACGCCGTTCATCGGCGTGCGGATTTCATGACTCATGGTGGCCAGGAAACGACTCTTGGCGGTATTGGCGCCTTCGGCAGCAATTTTGGCTTCCTGCAGGAGTTCCTGGACGACTTTGTATTCATCGATCTGAGTGCGCAGCATCTCTTCAGTTGCCAGCAGCTCATTTTGCTGTTCGAGAAGCTTTTTCGTGTTTGCCAGCAGCTCATCTTCCATATGTTTGCGATCAGTGATATCCCGGTTAGTGGCACGTTGTCCCAGATATTTCCCGTCACAGTCATAGACCGGCTGGCAGATGTGCGCGAACCAGCGCTCCTCACCACTGCGGGTAATAATCCGAAAGTCAATGAGGTGCTGATTCATGTCCGGGCCTGCATTCAGATTGTTGTGCCGGTGATTGCCGAACAGATCCCGGTCAGCGGGATGGGTGATTCTGATCATAAGGTCGGGGTCGTGCATGAACTGCTCTCTGCTATATCCGGTATGGCGCTTACACGATGGTGAGATGTAGCGCAGACTACCGTCCGGGGCCACCCAGTATTCCCAATCATACGTAAAATCGGCAACCGTGCGGTACGATTCTTCGCTCTCAAGCAGTTCCTTTGTCCGTTCCTCAACCCGCCGCTCCAGTGATTCGTTGATCTGACGCACCTCATAGAACTGATTTGACAAGGAATTTGCCATTACCCTGAAATTGTTGATCAGGTGATTTGCCTCTTTAATGCCGCTCTCCGGCCAGTCAATCTCCTCGCCGGCCGTAGCCAGCCTGACCGGCAGCTCGTACGTGAGAGTACGGAGCTGCCCCAAGGTAACGACAAATGTACGGCTGACAATTTCCGCCAGCGCCAAAGCCGCCAACAAGATCAGGAGCAGCATGGTCAGATAGCCGGAATAGTGATCATAGAGCGTTTTCTGGAAGGGCGCTACCGGCTGTTCCAGGATAAGTTTCCATTCTGCCAGTTTGCCAATGCGAGTTTCAGAAACATAATACGATTGCTTCCAGCGCTCGAAATACGGAATGTGGGGCGGGAGGGACGGCACCCATTGACTGATGCCGTCTTCAAGAGGATTGAGTGCGCCCTTGCCACGGACGAAGGGGGACATGACCCTTTGATCGGGACGGTTTGTCATGATAACGTTGCCGTACATATCCAGCAATGTATAGAGCGAACCATGAGAATTCACATTCTGGTCGAGGTAGGTACAAACCTGTTTCAGATCCAGGATGCCTGCGACATAGCCGCCATACCGCCCACGAATGACGACCGGAGCCAGCAACTTGACGGTAGGCTGGGAAGTACCGATCCTGCCTACGACCAGTTCCGACAGCATCGGCTTGAGCGTCAGCTTGAGAGCGGGGATAAAGGACCGGTCGGCATATTTTCTTCCGATGTTGCTCTGACCCTGCTCATCAATCAAAGGGAAGAAGGCAACGCTGGTGGCTTCCTTGTTCATCAGGCCGACATATTGGAAATTGATATCCGACTGTTTCACCTGTTGCAGATAGGGTTGCATCTGCTTCGGGGATCTGGATGCCGCCATCTCCGCCAGCCAGGATATAGCGGACATCCTGTTTTCGACCCAGATTTCCAAACGTTGATCCACGAGCTGGCTGTCCTGCCGCAATGTTGATCGGATCTGGCGGTCGGTTTCTTTAAAATCGGTTCTGCTGCCGCTTGCCAGCATGATCAGCGCCGGGCATAACACGAAAAAGACCAGCAAATCGTAGACAATCTCACGGTAGGAGATAAGCATCGTCCGCGTTACATACACATATCCGGTAAAGAGCAGGCGGGCAAGCAGGGCATTGGCGATGCCGTTCACCATCTGTTTGGTCATGACCAGATAGGTATTACTGGCAGGGACGTCCATGACGTTGTGATAGAAAAGATAGGCCAGCGGCATACCGATCAGGAGCCAGTACAGAGTATCCGCCTGGACCAGCCCCATCTTGCGGCGCCCCATCAGCCAGCCAACGGTCGCAACTTCGGCGGTCATGATGATAATGGCGTAGTAATGATTCCAGAGGACGTAGGTGTAGCTGGCGATCAGGGCAGCCGCGAGGATGCCCCGGCCAACCCCGAAAAACTGCAGTGCCAGCATGGCAAAGATGCTGCCAAAGAGGAAATCTATATTGAAGAAAATCTGAAACTTGAAATAGTTGCCGGCCAGACCGGCGGCAATCAGGGCGAGGAAGAGTGAGATGCTGGTTTTCGCGGGTGTGGATATGCTGGCCGGCGTTGCGGTGGACAAGGTATACTCCAGATGACAGACCTCCAACTCTTTAACCTTACGGAGGTTTTTTTAATAATACACAAATCAGTCCGTTTATGTGTGACGGGCAAAACTGAATTAACAGGATGCGGAGCAGCTTTCAGAGCCCACCGCGAGCTCCTTTGGATACGCTACGCGGATTTTTCCAGCTCAACCGGACCATTATCACCTCTCAAGTCATTCACATATGCCTTCACCAGCGGCAGTTCCCGCTCCAATGCGCTTACGAGTTCTCTGACATTGTCGTGATCGTCCCGGGTTGCGTGTTCCTGAAGTCCGGCGCAGATTTCGGAAAGTTTCTGCAGGCCCAGGTTTCTACTCCCGCCAAGAAGATAGTGCGCTGTTTCATACACCCCTGAAAAATTTTTCTCTGCAACGGCCGTATGCAGTACCGGTATGTGTTTTTCGACATTTATCAGATACGGATCAACCACTGCCGGCACAAAGTCTTTTCCTGTTATTTTGAACATGCGCTGCAGTTTTCTCAGCCGTTCCGCATCAAATACAGCGCCGGAGGCTGCCTGATCGCCGTTCTCGTCATCAGGTGGAACGAGAGTTTGAGAATAGTGCTGCCGCTGAGGGGCTACCCGGTGGGCCAGGATCTCTTGCAGTTTGCCGAGGCGAATCGGTTTGCTCAGATATTCGTCCATTCCGGCTGCAAGGCATTGTTCCCGAAAGCCATTGATGGCATTTGCGGTAAGAGCGACAATAATTGTATGTTTTTTGTTACCCTCCAACCGGCGTATCTCGGCAGTGGCCTCAAACCCATTCATATCCGGCATATTGCAATCCATAAATACAATATCGTAGTGATGTTGACGTACCATAGAAACGGCATCCGCTCCGCACGGGACCACATCCACTCGGCAGCCGATGAACTGCAGCATGGTATCCGCTACAACCTGACTGCAAAGATTGTCCTCCGCCACAAGAACACGCATATCCATGTACGCTTCCGGAGAGCGGATTATTTCCGAAGCAAAGGACTGGATTGAATCATTACGGGCTGCATTGTGCCTGTTATCATTCTTCTGAGTAATGAGAGTAACCAGCGTAACAGCATCCACAACAAGTTGCTGATGAAACGGTTTGGATAAAAACGCGGTAAAAACCGTTTCCGGGAAATCCGGATCCGCGCCCGTATCATGAGAAAACGGCGTTAAAAGTATCAGCTGCGTACCACACATACGTTCATCAGCCTTTATAATCCCGCCCAGGGAAACACCATCGATACCCGGCATGCTCTGATCGATCAGCACAACCCGGAAGCGATCGTTGTCAAGATAAGCGTTATTCAACATTCCCAACGCCATCTCTCCCGATGAAGCCAGACAGCAACGCAACCCGCGGAAAGAGAGGTATTTGGCCAGAATCAGGCGATTATGCCGAACGTCATCTACAATCAGAACACGAATACCAGCCAGGCTGGGGTGAACTTCGGCTGCAACCCGGCATGGCTTATCGAGCGGCAACGCCAGGGTAAACCAGAAGGTCGACCCCTTGCCTGCCCTGCTTTTCACACCAATCGTGCCACCCATTAGTTCCACCAGGCTCTTGCTGATAGCAAGACCGAGTCCCGTGCCACCGCTCGTACGGTTAGAAACCGAATCAACCTGATAAAACTTCTGAAACAACTGGGAAAGCACGCCTTTTGGAATTCCGATACCGGTATCTGTAACCTTGATTTTGAGGGACACTTCACTGTCGTTGATACCCAGGCATGTTACACCGAGAACAACATGGCCCCGGTTCGTAAACTTGATCGCGTTACCGGCAAGATTTACCAACACCTGCCTGATACGTCCCTCATCACCGATCAGATGCGTCGGAACATCGGGAGAACAACTGACGATGAATTCCACCTGTTTGTCGATAGCCTTCGGCGAGATGAGTTCACCAACATTCTCAAACAGCGTACGTAAATCGAAGGGGGCGGGCTTGAGTTCGACCTTTCCCGACTCCACCTTCGAAAAATCGAGGATATCGTTGATAATATCAAGCAGGGTAGTTGCAGATTGCAGGATGCCATTGGCAAAAAGATGTTGTTGTTCGGATAATTTTGTTTTCAGCAGCAGGTCTGACATGCCGATAACGCCGTTCATTGGTGTGCGGATTTCATGGCTCATGGTAGCCAGGAAGTCACTTTTTGCCCGATTGGCGGTTTCAGCCCGATTGTGTGCGGCAATCAGTTCATGAGACTGCTGAACTATCAGGTTTTGCGAGGTCTTGAGGTCGCTGATGTGTCGTAATATCTTTTCGTCCGCCAGTTTTCGTTCAGTGACATCGCGCATGATAATCAGGACCTCGTCTGATCCGCAGTTGACCGAACGCAACTCAAAATAGCGAGGTGACTGTTGTGCCGATAAATTCAAACAGATCTGAAGATTTTCCGATTGGAGCCAGTAGTTTATGTCCTGGTGATTGGAGGTTTCTTTTCCGGGTGAAAGCACGTCTGTAATCTTTTTTCCGATCAAGTCACCGGGGATAATGGGAAAATCCATTGAACCCGGCTTCTGGCAGTAGAGAATCGTGCCGTCGTTCCGGCAACGGAGGATAACATCCGGAATTGCCTTTAAGAGAGAAATTGTTTTCAACTCGCTCTGTAGAAGCTCCTTTTCCATCTGATTCCGTATATGTTCCTGGGTCTGTTTGTAGATGGCCATCTCGACACAATGCTTGAGGTAGCTCAGGTTGACCGGTTTTTCCAGGAATGCGAACGAGTTTGATATCTTGGTGCGGCTAAATGTGGCGTCATCTCCATGCGCCGTAAGAAAGATGATCGGTATATCCATGTCTGTGGAAATCCGGTTGGCAGCTGTAATTCCGTCTATGTCCCCTTTCAGAGTAACATCCATCAGGATCAGATCGGGAAGCAGGGCGGCCGCCGTTTCTATGGCATCATCACCATTGTCAACCATCGCAACCACATCGAACTCAAGACGAACCAGTGACCTGCTCAGCTTTTGGGCGGTTACGGGTTCATCCTCAACAATCATGATCCTGTGTTTATGCGTCAACGTAGAGCTTCGCTTTCCGGCATCGTTCGGATTGCCATGTATATAAAAGCACGCACGAGCTGCTGATATATAATTCTAGCGGCTATTGTGTTAATTGCAATCAATCAAAACCGGATAATGTGAATATTTGCATGCGAATACACCAGGCTCCCGTCTTGATTTGTGAGCAGCTCCAGATTGGGGGACACGCAAGGCGGTGTTGGTATTAATCCCTCGGCAACACGCCGTGTGATTGTCACCATGCTCTATCGGAGATTCATTCAACCGTGACACTCTTGGCCAGATTTCTCGGTTTATCGACATCTTTCCCTTTCAAGATGGCAAAGTTGTACGCCAAAAGCTGAAGCGCTACGGCAAAAAGAACCGGTGAAAGGGCTTCTCCAGCCCAGGGGATTTGCAGGGCGTATTCAGCTCCCTTGCCTGTTTTGAAATCTCCCTCGGAACAGAAGACAACGACTCTGCCACCGCGGGCGACAACCTCCTCCATATTGGATTGGACCTTCACAAGATGCCGGTCGCGTGGCGCCAGAATGAAAACTGGCATATCCACATCTATCAGGGCGATCGGTCCGTGTTTCATCTCACCGGCTGGATATCCGTCGGCATGAATATATGATATTTCCTTCAATTTGAGAGCACCTTCCAGGGCAATGGGGTAGCTGATACCGCGTCCGAGATAGATGGCATCCCATGAGGTCAGGTATTCACAGGCAACCTCTTCAATCTGTGAGTCGAGTCCCAGGGTTTTTTCAACCAGGGCGGGCAGTCCGCTCAATGCAGCAATCATTTCCTGCCCCTTTCTCAGATCGATTCGGCCATTGGCGCGACCGAGCCGGATTGTCAATAGATAGAGAGCCACCAGCTGGGTAGTAAATGTTTTGGTTGAAGCGACACCTATTTCCAGGCCGGCGTGCGTATAGATCACCCCATGCGATTCCCGGGCAATGGATGAATCTGCCACATTGCAGATTGAGACGATGTGAGCGTCCTTATCCCTCGCCTCGCGTAGCGCTGCCAGTGTATCAGCCGTTTCCCCGGACTGGGAAATCGGAATCACCAGTGTTTTACGTGAGACAAGTGGGTCGCGGTAGCGGAATTCCGAGGCTATTTCCACATCAACCGGTACCCGGCAATACTCTTCAATCAGGTATTTTCCGACAAGAGCCGCATGCCATGAGGTCCCACATGCTACCAGACAGAGCCTTTCAAACGATTTCAGCGATGTATCGTCGAGGTTCAGCCCTTCCAGAACGACGTCCCCTTCCTCTTCCCGCACGCGTCCTGCCACCACATTTCTGAGCGCCTGCGGTTGCTCATGAATTTCTTTGAGCATATGATTGGGGAAGCCCTTATTTTCAGCCTTGAGTGGAGACCAGTCAATAATACGTGATATCTTTTCTAGCTCCCCGCCGCCGATGGCGCTGAACTTCACCGTTCCATTACGAATAACCGCCATTTCTCCATCTTCCATAATGACTATCTCGCGCGTGTAGCAAATAATGGCCGGCATATCCGAGGCAACGAAATATTCATTACCCCTGATCCCGATAACCATCGGTGATCCTGACTTTGCCACAATTAACGTTTTGTCATCTTTTTCACTGAGAGCGCACAGAGCATATACACCGTGAATTTCTTTCAATGCCTGTCGAACCGCCTCTTCGAAGGAAGTGTCCGCAGTAAACTTTTCATCGATAAGATGAGAAATAACCTCTGTATCGGTCTCTGATAAGAATTGATGCCCTCTGCGGGTTAATTCATCCTTCAGAAGAAGATAGTTTTCAATGATCCCATTATGCACAACAATAACTGAACCACCCTTGTGAGGATGAGCGTTTGCTATGCTCGGTTTCCCGTGGGTAGCCCAACGGGTGTGGCCGATACCGATATTTCCATGGAGTGGCTGTTGCTTGAGTAATCGTTCGAGATTCACCAGTTTCCCGGAACTGCGCCGTATCTCTACAGCCCCTGAAGCCATGGTACATATTCCGGCAGAGTCATACCCCCGGTATTCAAGCAGATTCAGCCCGCTCATAATAACCGGTGTGGCGTCCTGATTTCCCATATATCCCACAATACCGCACATAAGGTACCCCCTTACATTGCACACCCTTCGTTTTGAAAAGGTGACGACAGCAACTGTTTTTGCTGCCTGGCAAGAGCTAGTTCATATACTATGCCAGCGAGATCTTACAATTAAGTGCAATGAAATAAGGTAGTTGTTATTTATTAAGCGACGTTGCACAGCAGCCATTCTGACAGGAAACAGTGAGGGATGGAACGCCACAGCGAGAAAACAGGGGAAGTTACACGAACTGCGCATATTGATATTTATTTTACCATTGTTATATTTGTGGCGGGAGTTCCATGGGGATAAGCACTGCGCATCAGGCCGGAATCCCCAGACGTTTGCTGAGTGTTTGTCTGGCTATGCCCAACAGTTGCGCCGCAGACCTCTGATTTCCGCTGGTCAGGCTCATGGCGGACGCGGTCAGGTAATCTTCCATTTCCTTTATGGTCGGAAAACGCCCGAATAATCGATACAACGCCTCGTCCACCTCTCTACTCGGCTCCATCTGTTCTGCATGTGCCAGACTGCTCTCATTACCGCTCAGGCCTACAAAACAGTCAAGTGTCAGCAAACCAGAGCTATAACGAGCTACGGCATCGGAAACCATGGCATAAAGTTCACGAACATTTCCTTCGAAATGATAGGTCGATAGAAGAGCCGTGACTTCCCGTGAGAGGGCCGGCTTGGGCTTGTTGAGCGATCGAGAGGCTTTTTCGAGAAAATGATCCAGCAGAGCCGGAATATCCTCACGACGTTCTCGCAGGGGGGGAATCTGAATCTGGTGGGCACAGAGCCGGTAATAGAGATCCTTGCGAAATTTGCTGGAGTCAATAAGGCTGGAAAGATCACGATTGGTGGCAACGATCAGGCGTGCATCCGTTTTCTTCAAAACGTCAGACCCAACCGGGTAGAATTCCTGTTCCTGAATAAGCCGCAGCAATTTGATTTGGGAAGCTTCGTTCAAATCACCGATTTCATCAAGAAACAGAGTGCCTCCTGCCGCTGTAGAGATAAGACCGTCACGCGGTTGGTCCGCTCCGGTAAAGGCCCCTTTTTTATGACCGAACAGGGTATCGGAAAACATGTTATCGTCAAGTCCGGCGGCGTTCACCGTAACAAATGCCCCTTTCCTGCCGCTTAACGTTCCTATCGCCCGGGCAATCAGCTCCTTCCCGACTCCGGTTTCACCTGTCACCAAGATCGGCTGATCCGACTTAGCCACCACCTCAATGTATTTAAAGATGGCCCGCAGCTTTTTGCTG
Organism: Deltaproteobacteria bacterium; assembly: GCA_021780495.1. GTDB lineage: Bacteria > Desulfobacterota > Desulfuromonadia > Geobacterales > Pseudopelobacteraceae > CAIPTY01. The sequence continues at coordinate 42,329 of JAJXYO010000026.1, read as the reverse complement.
GTCGTAATAATGGCGTCGAATGCCGCAGGATGCTCCAAACGGTCATTGAGCAGATACTCTCGCAAGCTTCGGTTTTCCTGGGACAACTCAGTAACCCGGAGTGCGTTCTCGACACTCAGTAGCAGTCGCTCTATTTCCACCGGCTTTATAAGGTAATCGACAGCGCCTGTTTTTATGCAGCATACTGCCGTCTCGATGTCTTCCGACGAGGTCATGACGATAACAGGGATATGCGGAAAGTCACGGATCAGAACAGGCAGAAGCTCCTGTCCGGAGACATGCGGCATCATCAGGTCAAGGATGATGAGTGCTACGGGGTTTGCTTCAAGAAACTGCACAGTTTTTCTACTGTCGGTGAGTGTCAGTACATTTTCGATTCCTTCACTCTCCAGGGCGGTAACATGTATTTCAAGCACCACGGGATCATCATCTATCAACAAGATCGGTAATTGTGATCGTAATTTGGAATTCATGACGGGCCCCTTTCCTGTTCCTGATAACGCACTGTTAGCCACAAGAAGCAAAGTCGATGGATTTCAGACGCTTGCTTATGGTTTGGCGCGTAACGCCCAAAATTGAGGCGGCAACAGCATAGTTGCCCTCTGAAATCTTTAACGCCTCCACTATCAGATAATCCTCTATCTCGCGGAACGTGGGCAGGCGGCCATAGAGGCTATATATTCCGGCGCTGGGCATTGTGAAGGAATCCGGCGATTGCGGCGGCGCAGCTGCGCAAAGGCCGGGGAAATCATCGAGCGTCAGCAGTCCGTCTCCATGGCGGGCAACAGCATCACTGACCCTGGCCTGCAGCTCCCTGACATTGCCGGGATAATCATATGCGGCGAGAGCCTTGAGAACCTCGGGGGAGCTGGCAGGAATGTCCCTGCCAAAGTACAGTGCGGCCTCTTTCACAAAGCTTTCAAACAGAAGCGGTATGTCTTCCCGCCGGTTGCGAAGCGCCGGAATATGGATTTGATGGGTGCAGAGCCGGTAATACAGGTCCCGGCGAAAGCGCCCCTCCCTGATACGTTCCTGCAAATCCACATTTGTCGCCATAACAATCCGTGCAGAGCTGGTCTTGACCAGATCAACGCCAACCGGGTAATACTCCCGCTCCTGCAAGAGCCGCAGCAGCTTGACCTGTGACAACTCGTTCAAATCACCGATCTCGTCTAAAAATAACGTGCCCATGGCTGCCTTGCTGATCAATCCGTCCCGGTATTGGTCAGCGCCGGTGAAGGCGCCCTTTTTATGCCCGAAGAGCGTGTCGGAAAACATGGCATCGTCAAGGCCGGCAACATTAATACTGACAAACTGGCCCCGGACGTTACTTATGCGGTGGATCGCACGGGCAAACAACTCTTTGCCGACTCCCGTCTCACCCGTAATCAGGATCGCATGGGGCGAACGAGCGACGATCTCCGTGTACTGAAAGATCGAGCGCATTTTCCTGCTGGTGGTCTTTATTGCAGCAAACGCCTCGGAATGCACCAGACGATCATTGATCAGATACTCTTTCAACGATGAGACTTCCTGCTGTGTGTAATTAAAATTCAGCGCGTTTTCAATCGCCGCGAGCAGACGGCTGGGTTCGATCGGCCTGACCATATAATCAACCGCTCCCGTCTTCATGCAGTTGACGGCAATTTCCACATCACAGGATGCTGTCTCCACAATCACCTGAACATCCGGATGCTCCCTGCAGATCCGTGCCAACAGTTCGGTTCTGTCCACGTCAGCAGTCATATCGAGAACGATCAGAGAGACCGTATTCTGTTTGAGAAACGGCAAGGTGGCGCGACTGTCTGTCAAGACGATTACCTGGGCAATCCCGGCATCCGAGATCAGTGTCTGGGTACGCTCAAATGTATGGGCATCGTCACCGACCAACAAAACTGTAGCTAATTCATCGGACGAAACGTTTGGCATAATCCTTCCTCACCATCATTATCGTTGATCCTGCCGCAGGCTGATCATGACCAGCGTGAGTGGTCATAGCGGGCAGAGCAAGTGCCTCGAAACATGTATTACGGTTAATTAAGTTGTAACGCATTTGGTCCCATTGTCAAGTTGACGTTTGTAACGGGTATGTCTGTATTCATGCGATCCGCCGCCGATAGCGTCGTGGCTCCAATCATAACACCCGCAGTTTTTTTTACGTTCAGCCACAACAGGCTTTTCAGAGCCTGTCCGGCATCCCGCACCAACCCCGCCGCATTCCATCGCAACATTTATTCAGCGGCAACACCACGCAACAAACAGGCTAACAAGCTGTTATACAGCCTAATTTCAGTATCTGTCAGACTGGCATGATCTGTGAAACCTCCGTAGGGTGACACGTTGCCATACAGCAGGCGATACAGCGGGCGTTTAAGATCCATGTGCAAACCCAGAGAGAACGTTACGTGAATACTCAAAGAAATGAGCCGGTTTCGGTTCTCGGTACCGGCTTTGCCGGTCTTCGCTTCGGGGATTATTACGGTAACTGCCGCGGAAAGGATGAAGATGAATACTTACGATACCGCACGAAACCATATACGCATTTCACCTAAACGGTGGCTGATTACCGGCGTTGCCGGGTTTGTCGGTTCCAACCTGCTGGAGGAACTGTTGCGGCTGGATCAGCAGGTAGTCGGGCTCGATAATTTTTCTACCGGAAAGCGGGAAAATCTGACAGAAGTGCAGGCGTTGGTTGGAGAGCGCAAATGGCAGCGGTTTCAGCTTATCGAAGGCGATATACGTCATCTTGCCACATGCCGATCGGCCTGCAAGGGGGCGGATATCGTCCTTCATCAGGCGGCGCTCGGTTCGGTTCCACATTCCATCGAGGATCCGCTGTACTGCAACGATAACAATGTCAATGGAACCCTTTCCATCTTCAAGGCGGCCTGCGACGAACAGGTCAATCGGGTAGTGTATGCCAGCAGCAGCGCCGTTTATGGCGACCAGCCCGACCTCCCCAAGGTCGAGGATGTCACGGGCAATCCACTTTCACCCTATGCTGTCAGCAAAAAAGTGGCTGAGTTGTATGCCCGCGTTTTCTCGCAACTGTACGGACTGGAGACCATCGGTCTGCGGTATTTCAATGTGTTTGGACCCCGGCAGGACCCGGAAGGCGCCTATGCAGCCGTCATCCCGCACTGGATCTCGGCGCTGTGCAGCGCTGAAACTGTCTATATCAACGGCACCGGCGAAACAAGCCGGGATTTCTGCTACATAGATAATGTGGTGCAGGTCAATCTGCTGGCGGCGCTGACGCGTAACCGCCAGGCGGTCAATGAGGTCTATAATGTCGCTGTCAACGGCCGAACCAGCCTGAACAACCTGTATTACGTGCTGCGCAAACAGCTTCTGCCCCACTACGGCCACATCAAAGACAGCAGACCGGTCTATCGGGAATTCAGAACCGGGGATGTGCTTCACTCCCAGGCGGATATCAGCAAGGCATCGCAGCTTCTTGGTTATGCACCCACCCATTCCGTCGAAGAGGGACTGGAGGTCGCATTGTGGTGGTACATGAAGAAACTGGCGCATTAACTTGGATGGTCACACCATGACACAGGCACTCTCCATCACAGCAATCATTGCAGCGGTCATGTTCTTGCTCTATTTCACACTCCGCAGCAACACAACCGCCCCGCCTGTCGCGCTTACCATTGCAATCGTGGCATCTGCGGTTTTGGAGCTTTTTGACCTGATGGCGCTGTATCATCCCGAACAGCTCTTTGTTTGGAACATACTGACTCTGATGGCAGAAGCTGTGCTGGCGCCGGCCTGGCTCTGGTTCGCCATAACCTATGCTCGAAAGAACAGGCAGCACGCAATCCCGTTGCCTTTGCGGCTTCTGCTGACCGTATCGCCGCTGATAGTCATCCTGTTTCTCTCGCTACCCAACCGTTCTTTCAGCTACTCGGCCGACATTCTTACGGGGAAAGTTCACTTTCTCGGAGATTGCGGCTTCATATTTTACATCCTGGTGCTGGTGTATCTGGTCGCGGCCCTGATTCAACTGGAAATGACGCTGTCGCATACAAACCTGACCTCACGCTGGAAGATCAAGTTCGAGTTACTGGGTGCCGGGGGATACCTTGCCATATTGATCATATTCTACAGCCATACCCTTCTCTTTCACGCTCTTAACTCGCAGCTGGTTCCAATGCGGGCCATCGCTCTGATCACCGCTCTGGCTATGATGTTCTATTCCCGTCTGAAGCGAGGCAGCGGCGTCAATGTATACGTCTCGCAACAGATTGCATGTAAGTCGGTGGTACTTCTCGCGGTCGGTATGTACATCATCTTCCTCGGACTTGCCGGAGAAGGGATGAAGTACTTCGGAGATGGGTTTTATCGAGCAATGATCTTCTCCATGGTCTTTTTCTCCGGACTCGGATTGTCCGTAATTCTCTTTTCGGAAAGGGTAAAACGCCGGGTAACGATCTTCATCCACAAGAACTTTTATCAGAACAAGTACGATTACCGTAACCAGTGGCTGCAGTTCACCGAGCGCCTGTCTGCATCGCAGACCAGCGACCACCTGATACATTCAATCGTTTCAGAGTTTTGTGACACATTCGGCATGCGGACGGGTGTTCTGTTCATCATTAACCAGGAACGGACCATGTATCGGCAGGCCGCCGGCATTGAAATGGAACGTGATGATGCCAGCTTCAGCGTCAACGACCCGGCGATCAAACTGCTGGCCAGCATCAGATGGATTGTCGATTTGCGGAGTAATATCGCGGCACCTGAAATCGACCGTCACAGCACGCTTTTCAGCCAGACTGATGCCTGCTTCATAATACCGCTATTCTTGAACGATGCGGTGGATGGCTTTATTCTGCTGGGGCGGCCTCACAACCAGGATGAAATCTACACCCATGAAGATTTTGACTTAATGAGGACTCTTGCAAACCAGGCTGCATCGGCGCTACTGAATTTGCGACTTTCGGAGCAGCTGTTCTGTTCACGCGAGTTGGCGGCTATCGGCAAGGTTTCTACATTTGTTATGCATGATCTAAAGAATCTTGTAGTAACGCTGTCCCTGCTGCTCGAAAATGCGCAGGAACATATCAACGCGCCCGACTTCCAAGATGACCTGCTCAGCTCCCTCGGAAAGACTGTCGTCAAGATGAATACGTTGATCGCGCGCCTGAAGGACCTGCCTGAAAACAGCGCACTGCAACGAACACCCGTCGATCTGCTGCAGATGGCGCATGATACCGCCGCTCTCGCCAACATATCAAAACTGGAAGTGACGGGAACGAGTGTTATTGCGGAAGTGGACCGGGAAGAACTGCAGAAAGTTACTCTCAATCTCATGCTCAATGCGGTTGAGGCTACGGACGGCAGTACGCCGGTGCGGGTGGAAGTGGGGGAAAACGGAAGTCCCTTCATTCGCGTCAAGGATCAGGGTTGCGGCATCCCGGCGGCGTTCATGCAGAGCGTGTTGTTCAAACCCTTCGCGAGTACCAAGAAAAAAGGCATGGGGATAGGACTCTACCAGAGCAGGCAGATTATTGAGGCGCACGGCGGCAGAATCGAGGTCGTAAGTACCATTGATCAGGGTTCTGAATTCACCGTATGGCTGCCAAAGATCCAGGTCGGAGCGGCTTGACCAAAAGGTGCCTATGGAAAAGATCATCATTGTCGAAGACGATCATGAAATACGCAATCAGCTGCGCTGGGCGCTCGCACATGAATATGAGGTGTTCGATGCAGGCAACCGCCAGGAAGCACTCACACTCATAAAAAGGCATGCGCCGAAAGTGATTACTCTCGATCTCGGCTTGCCTCCCGACGAAGAAGGCTGCGAAGAGGGTTTCAGGTGCCTTGAGGAAATCCTGCGGTGGGCTCCGGCGACCAAAGTCATCATGATCACCGGCCATGGAGAGCGGGAAAATGCGTTACGGGCGGTAAAAAACGGTGCCTACGACTATTACTGCAAACCCTTCGATCTGAGTGAACTGAAGGTAATCCTCAAGAGAGCCCATCATCTTGCTGCCATTGAACATGAAAATTCGCGCCTTCAGAGTAGTATCGACCATCGTGGTCACAATTTAAGCGGAATCATCGGCACATCGCCACGTATGCTGGAGGTATTCTCCTCCATTCGTAAGGTCGCTGCATCAGAGGTGGCGGTGCTCATTACCGGTGAAAGTGGTACCGGAAAGGAACTGGTTGCCCAGGCAATCCATGAGCTCAGCGCACGAAGGCCAAAGGATTTTATTGCCATAAACTGCGGGGCCATCCCGGAAAACCTGCTGGAGTCGGAGTTGTTCGGCCACGAAAAAGGCTCCTTCAGCGGCGCCAATACGCGGGTTCAGGGGAAGGTAGAATACGCCAACAAAGGGACCCTTTTCCTCGACGAGATCGGAGAACTGCCTCTCAATCTCCAGGTCAAGCTGCTTCGATTTCTTCAGGTCAAGACCATCCAGCGTGTTGGCGGCAGGGAAGACATCCCGGTTGATGCCCGCATCATTGCTGCCAGCAACCGGGATATCATCAAGGAAACCGAGGCAGGTGCCTTTCGCGAAGATCTCTACTACCGGATCTCGGTCATTCACATCAAACTGCCGCCTCTGCGAAATCGGGGAGAGGATATCATGCTACTGGCAAATTTTTTTCTACACCGCTATGCCAAGGAATTCAGGAAAAGGTCGCGTCATTTTAGCACCGACTCGGTAAAACTGCTTGAAACCTATGAGTGGCCCGGTAATGTGCGGGAACTGGAGAACAAGATACAACGGGCGGTCATCATGTCCGATGGGCCGGTAATTGACCCTGATGCCCTTGATTTTTCGTTCAAAACGGTCAAGGATGGACGTCACTCTTTCAGCAACCTGACCCTGAAGGACGCCCGCGACATGGTTGAGCGCGATATGGTGATTTCCGCCATGGAAAACCAGAGGAACAACATGGCCAAGTCCGCAGAGATATTGGGGATCAGCAGGCCGACCCTGTATGATCTGGTAAAAAAATATAACATCTCAAAACCGTTGGAGTAGGACCCTCAACAGACGAGCCCCCACGATCGCCGGATGCGGCCACCTCGGCTTAATGTTCTTGCTGGTGTCAGAGTTGTTTTGCAGACAGGCATCACCCTGCCGCTGAAATAGCCCTGAAACAGAACAGGCCCGGCACCTGCCGGGCCTGTTCTGTTTCAGGGCATCTACTTGTCGGTTCAGAACGGACCGGAGGATGATTCGACACACTCATCACGGCCCCAGGAATCCAGCTCACCATTCATGAGTTTGACCTGGATTGTTTCCCCGGCTTCCGTGCATCCAAAGGTATAGCCCAGAAGCCCGCTCTTTAAATTAAGCAGCAGTACATTCTCTTCCCGCTGTTCTGTCCTGTAACATACCCGATCAAACATGCTGGCTGTCATGGCGCACACTCCTTTCTACGGTCAGAGTCCCTTAAGGTTGCTGAATTCGCCCCACTCCAGATATGTTCTGGGTTCTTCGACAAAGAAATATATATTTTCAAGCGTCGCCAGATGTTCCCGCTCTTTATCTGCCAGTACCTGGCAAACCCTCTTCATCTGTTCATTCTCAGCCTGATTTTTCAGTTGGTCGAAGAACTCAATCGTATCCTCCTCTTCATGCACTATATGCCTGTACGCATCCGGATCATGGCTCAGGCTTTCCGCCAGATGCCGCGGATCTATATGCGGGCTGTACACACATACGCTTTCATCAAGCGCATCGAGTGATGACGTACCTACTTTTTTCATATCGTCTTTCAGCACAATCAGCTTCTGTATATGCTCTCCCTCTTCAGCCGCCAACATGGCAAACAGGCGTTTCAACTCATCTTCAGTGACAGCCTCCGAGAGACGTTCATAATGCGCCTTCGTTTCCTGTTTCATTTTTATGGTGCATTCGATGATGTTCATGGCGCTCTCCTTTCAACACCTTTACAGTTGCTTCGCACATATATCTCTGTTTCTGTAGTTCATGGTATCACTTTTAACCAAACTCCACAAACGATCTTGACCAAAATAATCAGATACGCCCCCCTATCAACTCTAGGTATGATGTTTTTGACTAAACTCCTTGAATGACCCCTTTGTGCCCGCCGGTTTAAGCGAACCGCTATGATCCCAGACATATTTTGAGAGACCACGTTCAAGGGGCAGCAATGCACGAGCCAACACATACACCACAAAAAATGCGCCGAAGAATATAAGCATCATCTGTGACGTAGCCGATATGGCTATGATAATGTTATTAAGAACAGCTACCATCGCGAGCCTCCTTTCCGAAACGGCGTCCCGATCAGGGATTCTTTGATTATAGTATACACCTTCTGCTGCAAAGACGATCAAGTTACTTGGTAATCACCCGCAAATATGTGTCAAATCGCACCCGTTACCTCTACAATTAAGTCTCCTTACTGCTTTAGAGGGAGTATAATAAATCCAAAAGGGAGCAAGCGGGACAACCGCTAAGTACAGCGGAAGCGGGAGGTGTGCCATGAGAGGCAATGATATTATTAAGACCATTAACGAACGACAGTCAGAAAAGTTTTGCTTCGTCAAGTGGTGGAGGAAAGAGGAAGATTTCCTGGATTACGACCTGATCGAACGTTTTATCGACAACACCAAGGGAACCGAGGAATTCGGTGGTATCGATCTGCTCACCATGGATGACATGTGGAAGGAAATCAGACGTGTCAGCGGTTCGCGGGTAACACTGTTGCATGATACCAACGGAGACAGGGTCGAGTGGGTCCACAAAGGCAAAACAGGAGTGCGGAAGAATGTCTGCGCCTACACCCCGGAAACGCTGATGCAGATTTACGATGTGGAGACCCAGGGTAACCCGGTAGATTCATGATACACTGAATGCTGGTTGCCGGGAAACGGGAGCAGGTGTATCTTTCCTGTATCATGACAGTGACTGACGGCAGACAGAATCGGAGAACGAACAGATGAAAGCCAGTTATGACCTGATCATAGTCGGTTCCGGTTCCACTGCTTTTGCCGCGGCCCTGCGTGCCACAAGCTATGGGGCGCGGGTTCTGATGTTCGAGAAAAGCGTTCTGGGTGGCACGTGCATCAACTGGGGTTGTATACCCAGCAAGACAATGATCCATGCCGCCCTTTTCAAGCATGAAACACTTCTGGGAAACAGGATCGGACTCAACATCGAAAACAACAACCACGCCGTTGATACGGACCAGCTCTTCAAACACCGGGATGCAGTTGTAACCGGGCTGCGCAAGGATCGTTATCTGGACGTTCTCGGCAGCATGAAAGGCCTGGATCTGGTCAAAGGCACGGCCCGTTTCAGCGATGCGCAGACGGTCGTGTGCGATGACCGGCCGTACCAATCCGAGCGCATCCTGATTGCCGTAGGGGGTACTCCCCGCATCCCCCCCCTGGCGGGTCTTGACAAATGCACCTATTACACCAGCCGCAGCGCCCTGCTGCTCAAGAAAATTCCCGCCTCGCTTGTCATCATCGGCGGGGGGGTAATCGCCGTCGAACTGGGCCAGATGTACCACCGCCTGGGATGCCGGGTGACCATACTTGAACATGGCCCGCGCTTGCTGCCGGCCATCGAGCAGGAACTATCCGCATCGATACAGAACATTCTGGAAAAAGAAGGCATCAAGATCGTTACCGAGGTAACATTTTGCTCTCTGGACAGACTCGGAGAGCTGAATGTGGTCTATGCCGATGTCGCTGAAAAGCGTCACAAATACACCTGTGAATCGCTGCTGCTGGCGGTCGGAACAGTCCCGGCCACAACAGGCATCGGTCTGGACACGACCGGCGTGGCACTGGACAAAAAAGGATTCATCATCACCGACCGGCACATGCGCAGCTCGGTGAATGGTATCTGGGCGGCCGGCGATGTGGTCGGCAGGATGATGATTGCAACGGTGGGAGCTAAGGAAGGTATTATCGCGGTAGACGATATGTTCAATCAGGGTTGCGACTGCAGGATGGATTATCTGGCCGCTCCCATGGCAATCTTTACCGATCCGGAAGTGGCCATGGTGGGCCACAGCGAGGAGAGCGCCCGGCAGGCGGGCTATGACTGTGCCGTCAACTGCATGCCGGTCAGCGCAATTCCCAAGGCGCATGTTACCGGCATGACAGAGGGCGTAATCAAGATGATCGCCGACCGGGTCAGCGGACGGATTCTCGGGGTGCACCTGGTCTGTCACCGTGGGGCGGACATGATCAATGAGGCCGCCCTGGCCCTGCACCTGCGGGCAACGGTGACCGACCTGGCCGCCACCATGCACGTCTACCCGTCCATCGGAGAAGGGCTTAAACTCTGTGCCCAGGGGTTCGACCGGGATATCAGCCTGCTCTCCTGCTGTGCCGAATGAAAAACTCAAGTCCCTTGATCCCTGCCCCCCTGAACCGCTGAGGTACGCACTTATCCGGGTTAGTGCGTAGGCCCCACGCAAAAAGAGCCCCGGATGGAATCCGGGGCTCTTTTTCATAGACGGCCGGCATAAGCCTCAAAGAGACTTCAGCAGGCGCGGCTGCGGGATCAGAAATTCAAGGCCGTGGCTATGGCCTGAACCTGGGCAGGTGTCAGGAATGACAGGAAGCCCATTCCACCGGTATTAGCATTGATCGCTGTCTGGATCTGGGTGGCGGTCCGTCCTCGCTTGCTCGAATTTGCCAGTGCGTTATGGCAGCCGGCGCAGTTGGCGGCATAGAGGGCCGCGCCATCAAGCGCCGGGGCGGCGGTCGTCGCCGCAACCTGGGCCGACGGGGCGCTGGAACCAACGGAATTAAGTGCCGTAAGGACATAGAAATAGGAGGTCGATGCGGCCAACCCCGTGTGGACAAAGGGGGAGGTTACGTTAGCGATCAAGGTTCCCGTGGCCGGAGTCACCCCGGTGGTCGTTGACCAGAAAAGATTGTACGAACTCGCGCCGCTGACTGCGGGCCATGTGATGGTCACCTGATTGGTACCGCCGACAGCGGTCACGCCGGCCGGTGCAGCCGGCGGCATCGGCGTTGCCGAAGTGGTGGCCGAGGCCTGGGTCGACGGCGCGCTCTCACCCGCAGTATTCACTGCCGTGACTACATAATAATAGGTGGTTGACGCCGCCAGTCCGGTCTGCACAGTGGGGGAGGTTGCGTTGGCGATCAGGGTCCCCGTGAGTGGGGTGACACCGGCAGTTGTCGACCAGTAGATGTTATAGGAGGTAGCGCCGGTAACAGCGTTCCAGGAGATGCTAACCTGTCCGGTTCCGCCAACAGCAGTTACTCCGGTCGGTGCCGGCAGTACCGACGTCGATGCGGTGGTGGCCGAGACCTGGACCGATGGTGAGCCTTCTCCGGCGGCATTAGCTGCCGTTACGACATAGAAATACGTGGTGGCGGCGGTCAGACCGGTCTGCACGTAGGGCGAAGTTGCATTGGCAATCTTGGTTCCCGTAGTGGGGGTTACCCCTGAAGTCGTCGCCCAGTAGATATTGTATGATGTGGCGCCGGCAACGGCAGCCCAGGAGACGGTCACCTGATTGGTGCCGCCAATCGCCGATACGCCTATGGGAGCAGGCGGGACTGGCGCTGAACTGCTTGTGGTTGCCGATACCTGGGCAGACGGCGCACTTTCACCAACACTGTTGACCGCCGTAACGACATAGTAGTACGAGGTGGCGGCAGTCAAACCGGTCTGCAGATAGGGTGAAGCCGCATTGGCAATTTTTGTCCCCGTGGCCGGTGTCACCCCGGTGGTGGTCGACCAGTAGATATTGTACGCTGTTGCCCCGCTGACCCCATTCCAGGAGATGGTCACCTGGTTCATGCCGCCAGCAACCGCGCTGGCAACAGGAGCAGCGGGTACCGTCGTCGGAGACGCCTCATTTTCTATTGTTATTTTGCTGGCAATCAGCACGCCATCGGCAAACACCCCCTCAACTTCCACCTTGACGCCGTTGGCAATCCCCGCAAGTGACAGTGTTCCCGCATTGACAAGTGTACCTCCCACCATGAAGGTATTTCCGGAGAGGTTCCTGATAATCCCCTCCACATCCATGTGGTTTCTGTCCCCGCTTTCAGTCTCAGCCCCCTCCTTGAACGACGAAACACTTGTTGCCGTGAGGGTCGTACTGTTAAACGCAGCAAGCCTTCCTTCGACCTTTACGAATGATCCGACACCAGTTCCGGCAGGCAGGGTCAATCCGGTGGCATCGATGGTCAATCCGCCTATGGTGAGTGTGGAGGCGCTCGGCATGGTGCTGATGGTACCTTTCAGTTCAACAATCGTACTCGCTGCCCAGTCAGGCAGATGCCGCTCGATTCGGGTTGCCTGAATGGTACCGTTCGGATCGGTAAAGCCGCTTACCTGGACCATCTGGCCCAGGGCAACACCGCCCGTCCCTTTTGTCGGAAAGCCATCGAATACGGTTGCGGAGTTGAACTTGATCGTTTGGCCCAGAACCTTCATGGAGCTTGAAATGTTGCTGAATGCTGCAACCGGTCCCTTCAGGCTGTCACTGAAGGTAATACTGGTCGCCTTAGCATGGGTGCTGTCGCTGTATATCCCTTTGACGGTGACGACCATGCCGGTCTTGAGTGCTGTATCAGCGGGGTCCTCCATGGTGATCGTGGCGGTGGTGGTGTCAAATGTCACCCCGTTGACAACAGTGGCACCTCCCTGTTGGGTAACGACCCCTTTGCTTACCCCAGCGACTCCGCTAATCCCTGTCGTCCCTCCACCTCCACCTCCACCTCCACCACTGCAACCGACCATGGTCATTACCGCCAGCATGAGTATGACGGCAAACTGATGGTACAATACGTGATTTTTCATGTCTTACTCCTTGTCCGAAGGTTGTGAAATTGCCTCAAGTTCCCAAGTGACACTCTCCACGTTTCTTGTTAATCCCTCACCACCCTTCTCCTCCATTTTCATGAATACACTCAGGCTCATTGCATTCCATTCCCTCTGAACGCCAAAACGCGCCCAACGTGTCTCCTACCACCTCAGCAGTGTCTATACCAAAAACAAATAACTATTGTAAAAACAGTTACATACGCAAAAAACATCCAAATAGCTTCATGAGATTTGTGCAATATATTTTGCAGGCAGTGACAACGACTTTGCTTACGGATTGGGATAAAACAAGGGCTGGACATCTTTTGCAACAACGACAACACTATGCAACGAAGGTTGCAACTTTGGCTCATCACACACAGCAAAATGAAGAGGATCGAGGCATGGTAAAAACAGATTACAAGCAGCGAAAAACCATACCCACGTCAGCAATCGGGAATTTGTCTGCGGACTTGTCGAGGTGACCGGCAACCGGGTTAAGCTCAAGGTAAACAGTGAATTCCCAACAGATACATGCCATACGGGAACAATTGCCCGAAGAAGAGAAAGCGGACTATCAGAGGTTTGGCTTTGGCGAACATGCGAGAATGTATAATGTATAAATTGGTAGACTACGAGACGGACCCGGTCAGAATGCGGGCGATAATTTGCACCATGATAAAAGCCATTTCAGAGAAAAATGGATTACCAGGCTTGAGGTAAGAGAGGGAAAGTAATGGTCAGGGCTACACATCCGACAAAAACGTACAAACTCGGGCTCAGCTCTTTGCAGACTACACCCACCGCCTGAACCACGCCAGCAGCGCTGCCGCCGTCTGGGCCCCTGCCAGTTGATCCACAATCCTGCCGTTTCGCTGTAGATACACCACCGGTATGCCGCGCACACCAAAGCGGCCCGCCAAGAGTGGATTGTCCTGAGTGTTCACCTGAACGACGACCGTTTTTCCCGCCAGTTGTTCCGCCACGGTTCGCACCGCCGGTGCGAATGAGATACAGTGCGGTCACGAAGGCGCCCAGAATTCAATCAGGACCGGTCCGGGGTATCCTGTGACAAACGCGTCAAAGGTCCGGTCGTTGAGCGGCTGGGGCTGATAATACATCGGCAGCAGGGTGGCACGGCATGTGCCGCACCGTCCTGTGCGGCCCTGTTTATCGGCAGGAATCCTGTTAATTGCCCCGCAGGAATTGCAGGTTACGGTATAGTATGACATCGGTTACCACCTTTCCAGAGACTTACAGGATCCTCTTCCCAAACAGTGAGGCGCTCAGCTCCACCGCCAGCTGTGCGGTCCGGTTCTGTTGGTCGAAGATCGGGTTGATCTCGACGATATCCAGGGCCGAGCAGCGGCCCGAGTCGGCGATGATCTCCATCATCACCTGCCCTTCGCGGTAGCTGAGGCCGCCGGGTGAGAGGGTGCCGACTCCGGGCCCGGCCTGGGGATCAAGGGCATCCATATCGAGACTTACGTGCAGCCGTTCATGGTGCTCCAGCCGTTCCAACGCCTCACGGGTAACGGCACTGATGCCGCGTTCGTCGATCTCGCGCATGGTATAGGCCGTGATGCCGCTCTCCCGCAGCCGGCCCCGTTCCAGCGGGTCCAGATCCCGGATGCCGATCATCACCACATCCTCGGCCCGCAGTTTGGGCCCGGGACGACCTATATCGATCAACTCGGGATAACCGTCGCCCATCAGCACGGCCAGGGTCATGCCGTGGATGTTGTTGGTGAGCGTCGTCTGCGGGGTATTGAAGTCGCCATGGGCATCGATCCAGATCAGACCGGCCGGTTCCGCATGGCTGCAACCGCCGATGGATCCGATGGCCAGCGTATGATCACCGCCAATACAAACCGGGATCTGCCCCTCTGTCACCGCCAGCCGCGCAGCTGCGTACACATCGCGACAGACTGTGCGGATAGAGGGCAGATAATGCCGGCCGGCCTCCTGTGAAACCGTCTCCCGGATCGGTACCAGGATATCGCCGGTATCGTGAACCAGGTAGCCCAGCTCCGCCAGACTGGCTGCCAACCCGGCGTAGCGCAGGGCCGCAGGCCCCATATCCACGCCGCGCTTGTTCTGCCCCAAATCCAACGGTACGCCGATGATGCGAATCGCCTTGTTCATACCCCTCACCTTCACTTCCGCCCTCACTCCAGGTTATGCCGCAGATTGACCATGAAATCCTGGGCATTGGTCAGGATCGGCACAGCCTGCGACGAGCCACGATTGGCCAGCTTATCGACACTGAACTCCGTCATGTCCACCACATAAAAGAAGACCGGACGCACCGTTTCATCCGGCAGGACCTGATATCCCGGCAGCATATTGCCAAAAGCGATTGAATGCAGTTGCGTAGCCAATGCAATCACCGTGGTTGCCCGGCGGGCATGGACGCGCATGGCGTCCTGGGCCTGATAGCAATCGCTGATGACACCGGGCAGCGGGCCGTCATCACGTATGGAACCGGCCAGCACATAGGGCACCTGCCGGCGTTCGCAGGCCGGTATGATACCGTCAACCAGGCCCAACTCCCGGATAGCCCGGGGGATGGAACCGTGCCGCCGCACCAGATTGAGTATATCCAGGTGATTGTAGTGACCGCCGGCCTGGATGGATTGGGTATAGATATCCTGACCCAGGCCGGTGCGGAAGCGGGCCGCTTCCAGATCGTGCGTAGCCAGGGCATTGCCGGCCAGCAGGGCCTGGCAGTAACCCTGTTCGATCACATACGCCATGGCATCGCGGCTGTCCCGGTCGAAGGCCACAGCCGGGCCCAGCACCCAGACGATATAACCCTCTTGACGGTCATGCCGCAGCACGCTGTACAGCTCATCATACGAGCGGGAGAAAGGGGTTTCCCTGCTTCCGCGGGTACGGAAGGCAAACTTGCCGCCAACCTCTCCGGGCGGACCGAACCCGGTCGTATGGACGAAGATGCCGTCTTCGCCGTTTTCGCTCCTGCCAAGCACCACCTGATCGCCCGCTCTGACCAGTCGCGGCTCAACGACCTCCAGGCTCCTCCCGTTCAGGACCATGGCCGCATCCATGCGGCTTTCCCGGGCCAGCAGCCACTGACCACCCCCCACATGAACGTACTCGGGATGGTTGGAGGTGGCATGAAAACCATCGGGCACAACCCCGTCAGCGCTGGCGGTTTCAATACGCACGCTCGGTGCCGCCTGCAGGGCGGGCCGGGAAAAATCAGGGGGGGTATAGGCAGGTATGATCGACATGGTTGACCTCCTGGCAATCGAACGCGGCAGGCGTGGCATAGAATTTCCGGATGCGTGAACAACTATCTGTTATCAAGTAAACAGCCTTGTGGTAGACTTGTCAAGAGATGTGCCATGTTGGCTCAGCATCCATATTGTAACGAGTTCTGCTGCCAATATCACAGACCTTCGAGGATTCGGAAAACCCCGGAGGTCTTGTCTGAAATTACAGCCCATGGAGGAGAACATGCAAACCAGATTACGCATGGTATTGCCGGACCAGGAACTCCTGAAACTGTACGAGCAGATGTTCCTTTCCAGGGAATTTGAGGAGAGTTGCGCCGAACAGTATGCCAAGGGCCATATTACCGGTTTCCTGCACCTGTACAGCGGGCAGGAGGCGGTCGCTGTCGGGGCGACTGCCGGACTGCACAAGGACGACTACATCCTCTCGGCCTACCGCGAACATGCCCAGGCCATCGTGCGCGGCGCCGATCCCAAACGGGTCATGGCCGAGCTGTTCGGCAAGGCCACCGGCATCTGCAAGGGCAAGGGGGGCTCCATGCACCTGTTCGACCCCAGCCTCAATTTCATGGGCGGCTACGCCATCGTCGGGGGCCAGTTCCCGATCTCGGTCGGCCTGGCCTTTGCCGCGCAGTACCGGGGCGAGGAGCGCATCGCCGCTTGCTTCTTCGGCGACGGCGCGGTCAACCAGGGCACCTTCCACGAATCCCTCAACTGGGCCCAACTCTGGCATCTGCCGGTGCTGTTCGTCTGCGAGAACAACTTCTACGGCATCGGCACCGAGGTCCATCGTTCATCGGCCCTGGCCTCCATCCACAAACGCACCTGCGGCTACGACATCCCCTCCGAAAAGGTTGACGGCATGGATGTGATCGCCGTTTACAAGGCGGTCAAATATGCCACCGAGAAGGTGCGGGAAAGCGGCCATCCCTACTTCATCGAGGCTACCACCTATCGTTTCCGCGGACATTCCATGGCCGATCCGGCCAAATACCGCTCCGCGGCCGAACATGAGGTTTGGAAGGCCCGCGACCCGTTGCCCAACTATGCCAGGCAGCTGCTGGATGAGAGCATCGCGACCCGTGAACAACTGGATGCCATCGAGACGCGCTGCCGGGCAACCGTGGAAGCGGCGGTGAAATTTGCCGAGGAATCGCCCTGGCCGGAAGACAGCACCGTGTGGGAGGATATCTATGTCTGAAATGACCTATCGGGATGCACTCAATCTGGCCCTGAAGGAAGAGATGCGCCATGACCCGTCGGTATTCGTACTGGGCGAGGACGTGGCCCTGTACGAGGGCTCGTTCAAGGTCACACGCGGCCTGTTGGCCGAGTTCGGCGAGGAGCGGGTCAGAGACACCCCCATCTCCGAGAACACGATCATCGGCGTATCGGTCGGGGCGGCCATGGGCGGCCTGAGGCCGGTGGCCGAGCTGATGACGGTCAACTTCGCCCTGCTGGCCATGGACCAGATCGTCAACCACATGGCCAAGATCCGCTCCATGTTCGGCGGCCAGACCTTCCTGCCGATGACGATCCGCATGCCGGGCGGCGGCGGCAGCCAGCTGGGCGCCCAGCATTCCCAGAGCCTGGAGACCTATTTCATGCACTGCCCCGGCATGCACGTGCTCTACCCCGCCACGCCGGCCGATGCCAAGGGGCTCTTGAAGAGCGCCATCCGCGACAACAACCCGGTGGTCTTCCTGGAGCACGAACTGCTCTACAACAGCAAGGGCGAGGTGCCGGAGGATCCGGAATTCCTGGTGCCCATCGGAAAGGCCCGCGTCGCACGCAGCGGCGATCAGGTCACGGTCGTCGGCTACGGCCGCATGACGATCCTGGCCCTGCAGGCGGCGGAAGAACTGGCCGGAGAAGGTGTTTCCTGCGAAGTCGTTGACCTGCGCAGTCTGGCCCCGCTGGATACGGAGACGATCGTGGCCTCGGTCAAGAAGAGCGGCCGGGTCGTGGTGGTCGAGGAATGCTGGCGCACCTGCGGTCTGGGGGCCGAGATCGCCTCCCGGATCTACGACGCCTGCTTCGATCTGCTCCAGGCCCCGGTCAAACGGGTATCCGGCCTGGATGTGCCCATGCCCTATTCGCGCAAGATCGAGAAGACCTGTATTCCTCAGGCTGAGACCATCCGGCAGGCCGTCAAGGATGTTATGAGCGGGAGATACTGAAGACCTGAAACCTGACCACCCCCGGCCCCTCCTGAACCAGGAGGGGGGACTTTAAACTCCCCTCCTTGCTAAGGTTGGGGGTGGTCAGGTTTCGCGCCCAAATATTATTGGATTCAAGGAGACATCCCATGGCCAAAGAAATCACCATGCCCAAGCTTTCCGACACCATGACCGAAGGGCTCTTTGCCGGCTGGCGCAAGAATGTGGGCGATCGCATCGAACGTGGCGATATCATTGCCGAGATCGAGACTGACAAGGCGGTCATGGAGCTGGAAGCCTTTGCCTCGGGCGTCTTGCTCAAGACCATGGCCACCGGCGGTGAACAGCTGCCGGTCGGGGCGGTGCTCGGCCTGATCGGTGAACCGGGGGAGCTGGATGAACCGGCCGTGCCCGTCCCGGCACCTGCGCCGGAAGCGGCCGCCTCCGCAGCGCCTGTTGCCGCGCCTCCGCCAACTGCGCCATCTGCGCCGGCTGAGCCACCGCCTGCACTACCTCACAGCGAACAGGATCATGAAAAGGCATCGCCCATGGTGCGCCGCATGGCGCGCGACCAGGGCATCGACCTGGCACAGGTCCATGGCAGCGGCCCTGATGGCAGGATTACGCAGGAGGATCTGGCCGCTGTCAGCCCGCAACAGGAGGGTACGCCCGGCACCAGCGCCACTCCGGCATCACAGCCTGCGACTGCATCTCAACAAGCTCTCCCTGTCGAGCCGGCGGCTCACCAGCCTGCCAGCTCCATGCGTCAGGCGATAGCAGCCGCCGTTACTCAATCCTGGCAGACCATCCCGCATTTCAGCGTTGCCGTGGAAATAGACATGGATGCCTGCCGCGAGATTATCAGCGAACTGAAGGGCGGCGCGCATCAGCTCGGCTATAACGCCCTGCTGCTCAAGGCCTGCGCCTCTGTTCTGGGGCGTTACCCGCTGTTGCAGGCATCGGATGCCGCCTCACGGGATGGCATCCATATCAGTTTTGCCGTGGCGCTGCCGGATGGCCTGCTGATGCCGGTCATCAGACACTGCGACCACCTGACAGCGGCCGGGATCGAACTCGAAGCGGCCCGGCTGGCAGAGAAATGCCGCGCAGGGCGGCTCTCCTCCGAGGAGTTGAGTGGGGGCTGTTTCTCCGTATCGAACCTGGGCATGTACGGCGTGGATGATTTTACCGCCCTGATCTTGCCGGGACAGACGGCGATCCTGGCGGTGGGCGCTGTCGCCGAGCGGCCTGTCGTCCGCGAAGGTCAGGTAGTCGCCGCTGCAACCATGCGCCTGACACTGTGCTGCGATCACCGCATCGTGGATGGCGCCTATGCGGCCCGCTTTTTGGCTGATCTGCGGGTCATCCTGGAAAAACCTGTTTCCCTGCTGGTGTAGCCATGAACAGACTGTGCAGCGATTCCCCGCCGGGACAACTGCTCCAGGCCATTCGAGAGTTCAACGGCCGCGAGTGGTTCGAATGCCATGAAACCGTGGAAGAGCTCTGGATTGGAGAAACGGGCGAGATACGGGATTTCTATCAGGGGATCATCCAGATTGCGGTGGCGTTGCACCACTGGCGCAACGGGAACTTCGGCGGAGCCGTCAGCCTGCTGAAGGGTGGCGCCGGGTATCTGCACCGGGTCTCCGATGCGTGTCAGTGGGTGGATGTTGCCGCATTGATCGATGATGCGGACAGGTTGCGCACCGCCCTGGGAGAGCTTGGCAAGGAACGCATGGCCGAACTGGATCCGGGGCTCATCCCCCTGATCAGGACCGTTGCAACAGCGCAGACATGAACTGGCTGGTCTATATGATCCTCTGTTCCGATGGCACCTTCTACACCGGCATCACGACCGACATGCAGCGGCGCTTCGATCAGCACGCCTCGAGTAAAGGGGCCAAGTACTTCCGTGGCAGACAACCGTTGCAGGTGGTGTACCGGGAGAGCGGCCATACCCGCAGCTCAGCCGGCCGGAGAGAACGGGAGATCAAGGACCTGAAGCGCGCCGAAAAGGGCCTCCTGATTTTTTCCGAACGAAACGAGATCTCCCGGCATTAACGTGTGACGGAGGCCTTGCAGCCTCCGCTGGACACAGGCTTCAGACTCATCCGGGCAGGACGAAATCAACCCCGGCGAACTGAATGGCCGCCGGATCGGTGGCGCGTGGCGGGGATACGGCGTGCACGCCGCCGCAGGCCGGACAGCTCTGCACAAAGGTCTCCAGCACAAACGGTTTCCCGCATCCCTGGCAGACGCTTTCCAGCCCGCCATGGGGCAGTTCCGTTGATGCGACAGACCCGCCATGGGCATTCATAACAAACTCCACCAGCGCCCGGCCGGAAGCAAAAGGCCCTACCCCCGGTGTCCGGGACGATCCACATTCACACATATCCATTCCTCCTGTCGTACTGCAGTTGTTTTTGTGATAGAGTGCAGATCGTAACCGATTTCGCATGCCTACATTATGACCTGAGTCAAGAAAGCAGATACAGACATACCCAATGAACAAAAAAGATATCCTCCAGCACATCGTCGAGCAACTCAGTCACGACCTTGGCATCCAGTACAATGCGGCCCTGACGGCCCACGAAGCCTCGACCCATGAAGAAAACATCCCCGATAACAAGTACGAGACCCTGGCACTGGAAGCCTCGTATCTCGCCCAGGGGCAGGCCAACCGCGCACAGGAGATCAGGCGGGCCCTGGAGACCTATAAACAACTGACACTCCAGGTCTTTGACGACAGCAGCGCCATCGGCCTGACCGCGCTGGTCACTCTGGCCGGCGATGACGGCACAACCAGAACCGTCTTTATCGGCCCACTGGAGGGCGGCTTGAAGGTTGTGTGCCAACAAACCGATGTGGTGGTGATCACCCCCGCATCACCTCTGGGCCGCGACCTGCTGGGCAAGTGTGTCGGCGATCAGGTCAGGATCGGGGTTGGCCGCAGCCTTTCTGAGTTTGACATCGTCCAGGTCTGCTGACAACCATGGACCGTTCCTCCAAAAACCGCCTGACGGACAGTCTGCTGCCCCAGTTTTCCGGGGATGGTCTCTTTGACCGGATTGCCCGGTCGGTCTGCCGGGCCGGATGCCTGCCGCGTAAGGAGCTGTATGAGGCTTGGGAAGTGGCCCGGCGGGTCAGGCGGCGCTTCCGTGGCGGGCGGGTCGTCGATCTGGCCTGCGGACACGGCCTGTTGGCACAGCTGCTCCTGCTGCTGGACGACAGTTCGCCTGCAGCCGTGGGTATTGACCGCCGCATCCCGGCAAGCGCCGCACGACTGGCGGCGGCATTGGAGGACACTTGGCCACGCCTGCGTGGGAGGGTCAGCTTGATACAGGCGGAACTGGAAACAATCCCGCTGGAGCAGGGTGATCTGGTCGTTTCGGTGCACGCCTGCGGCGGGTTGACCGATCTGGTGCTGGAGCGGGCCATGGCGGCCGGTGCCAGGGTGGCGGTTCTGCCCTGCTGTCACGACCTGCAGCAGGCCGATCTGGGCGGGCTGCAGGGTTGGCTGGATGGGCCGCTGGCTGTAGACGTCATGCGGGCCGAACGGCTGAGGGCCGGCGGGTACCGGGTCATGACCCAACAGATTCCGGGCGACATCACCCCAAAAAACCGCCTGTTGATAGCGGAGCCAAACGAAGACCGGCAACAAACGCGACTGACCAGGTAAAAGCTCCCGACCACAAAGGCCATAACGCATTCGGCAAGACCTGCGACACAGAGCCCAGACAAATTGAATACGTGCGGTAACGTACTAAAAGGAAGGTCAGCATGGCACAACCCTGGAACACCATTGCAAGCGTTGCCACCGACGAAGGCGCGCTTGAGCTGCGGCAGCGCGGCGAGCGCGACTTTTTGATCATGATCGGCCCACAGGTCCTGATGAACAGCCTGGCAAACCGCTCCGAGACCGTGCTCGGGCAATTGGGCTGCGGCCTTCTGCAGGAGTGTGAAAATCCGCGGGTACTGGTGGGTGGTCTGGGCATGGGCTTTACACTCAAGGCAGTGCTTGACAGCCTGCCCGCCACGGCCCAGGTTGTCGTGGCCGAACTAAACCCGACCGTTGTCGAATGGTGCCGGGGTCCGCTGGCCGCGCTCACGGGACATGCCGTCGATGACCCGCGCGTGACCGTCGAGATCGGCGATGTTGCTCACCGGATCCGCCGAAGTGCTGTGAATGGCGGTGAGGCGCGCTTCGACGCCATCATCCTGGACCTGTACCGCGGGCCGCACGCCAAAACGCACCACAGCGATGATCCGCTCTACGGCAGCCGGGCTATCGAGAATATGCGGGCCGCCCTCAAGCCCTGTGGGGTTGTGGCGGTGTGGGGGGAGCAGTATGACGAGAGTTTCGACAAGCGCTTGCGGAGTGCCGGCTTTACGGTGACTACCGACCGCCCCGGGCGGGGCGGCCTGCGGCATGTGGTCTTTGCAGGACAGTTGAAACCATCAAAAAAAACGGGGAAACATGCTTCCTGAACAGCAACTGCTGACGTCCGGCAGCCTGGTCTTGTGCGCTTAGCCCCGCGAAAGCAGGGTTTTCAGCTTGGCGATCTCGGCGGGACACAGATTCAGGCAATCATGACCTTCCAGAAACTCGACCAACGAGGTAAGAAAAACCCCGAATGAGAGCGGAACATTGGCCTTGTTGTAATAGTAGGTAGCGTTGTTGAACAGCACATTGATGGCAAAGCCGGTGTTGGGGGAATTCAATTCGACCAGCCCTTTGATCAGGCGGTAGATCTCCTGCTCCAGCTTCTTCTGCGTACCGCCGGCCGGTTTGGATTTGTGGGCATGCAGAAAATCCAGACTCACCCCGGTACGCCTGGTCGTACAACCCAGCAGACCATCGAAGATCCTCATCATATCCTTGGCAATGTTATCCCGCGCCACCTGCGGCGAGGAATCCTCCTCCATGACCTGCGGGTTGGTGCTCAGCTTGCGGGATGACAGCCGGCCGGCGGTGGAATCTGCCGCCAACCTCCATACCTTGTTGCTATCCTGTTTTTCTTCCATTACCTGGCACTCCTGACTTCGTTTCATTTATTTTTCTGACTGTTATCAACAAGACACTTACATCAAAAGTTTCTACTTACCACGGAGGCACTGCGGCACGAAGAACAGTGAAGACGGTATTTCTCCGTGACTTCGTGTCTTCGTGGTGGACTTTTATTCTACGCTTTTCCACCCTGTTCCGCTTCCTTGATCGACAGCGCGATCCGCTTGCGCTGCGCATCGGCGGACAGCACCTTGACCTTGACCACCTGTCCGGCCTTGACGGCATCATTGGGGTCCTTGACATAGCGATTGGCCAGGTGACTGATGTGCACCAGGCCATCCTGGTGAACGCCGATGTCCACAAAGGCACCGAAAGCGGTGACATTGGTCACAACGCCCTGCAGGATCATCCCCTCCTGCAGGTCATTGATCTCGCGGATATCATCCCGGAAGGCGGCGGTCTGAAACTGGCTGCGCGGGTCGCGCCCCGGCTTTTTCAGCTCTTCGATGATGTCGTTCAGGGTCGGCAGACCGACCCCCTCCGCCACATAGCGCTGCCGCTCGATCCGGTCAACCAGGGCCGGGTCTGCAACCAGACCGGCCAGTGCGACACCCAGATCGGCAGCCATGGTCTCGACCAGGGCGTAGCGCTCGGGATGCACGGCGGTGTTGTCCAACGGGTTTTTTCCGTCCCGGATGCGCAGGAAACCGGCCGCCTGTTCGAAGGCCTTGGCTCCGAAGCGTGGCACCTTGAGCAGCGCCGTGCGGGAGGCAAAAGGTCCGTTCTCGTCGCGAAAGCGGGTAATGGCCTTGGCCAGGGCCGGACCGACGCCGGAAACATAGGCCAGCAGCGCCCAAGAGGCGGTGTTCAGATCGACCCCTACAAAGTTGACGCACGACTCCACCACGCCATCCAGCGACCGTTTCAGCATGGACTGGTTGACATCGTGCTGATACTGCCCGACACCGATACTCTTGGGATCGACCTTGACCAGCTCGCCCAGCGGGTCCTGCAGCCTGCGGGCGATGGAGATGGCACCGCGCACGGTCAGGTCCAGCTCGGGGAATTCCTCGCGGGCGATCTCCGAAGCCGAGTAGACGCTGGCGCCGGCTTCACTGACCGGCACCACCGGCAGCTGCCGTCCGGCTGCGGCCAGGGTTTCCTTGACAAAGATCTCCATCTCGCGCCCGGCGGTGCCGTTGCCGACAGCCACCATCTCGATGGCATGGCTCTCGACCAGCCGCAGCAGATCCTGTTTGGCCTGGGGTATGCGCCCTTCGCCGATGTGCGGGTAAATCGTGACATGCTCCAGGAAACGGCCGGTCGCATCGACCGCCGCCAGTTTGGAGCCGGTACGGAAACCGGGGTCGATACCCAGCACCCGCTTGCCCCCGGCCGGCGGCGCCAACAACAGGTCGCGCAGGTTGCGGGCAAAGACCTGGATGGCGGCTTCGTCAGCACGTTCCTTGCTCTCCAGGCGCAATTCCACCTCGATGGAAGGGGCGATCAGCCGTTTGTAGGCATCCTCGGCCACCCGTTCCAGCAGCGGGCCGAAGATACTTGCCCTTTGAATCAGGCGCGATTTCAATCCAGCCAGGATCTGGTCAATCGGCGCGACTATCGCGAGGTAGAGCACCTCTTCCTTTTCGCCACGCCGCATGGCCAGCATGCGGTGCGAAGGGACCGACTTGAGCGGCTCTTGAAAGTCATAGTACATCTCGAACTTGGTGACCTGCTCCTTATAGGCCGACGCAACCCGCGCGCTCATCACGCCCTGTTCATTGGTCAGGCGCCGCACCATGGAGCGGGCGTCGGCATTATCGGACAGGCGCTCGGCCAGGATATGCCCGGCTCCTTCCAGGGCGGCCGCGGCATCCGGTACCTCTTTGGCAGGATCGACGAAGGGCTCTGCCACCACCTCGGCGGTTCCGGTGGTCAACTCCTGAGCGGCCATGATATCGGCCAGCGGCTCCAGCCCCCGTTCCCGGGCAATGGTCGCCTTGGTGCGGCGCTTGGGTTTGTAGGGCAGATACAGGTCTTCTACCTCGGTTTTCTGGCGCGAGGATTCGATGCGCTGCCGCAGTTCGGGGGTCAGTTTGCCCTGCTCTTCGATGGATTTGAGCACCGTGCACTTGCGCTCCTCCAACTCGCAGAAATAGGCGAATTGCTCCTCAACCGTGCGGATCTCCACCTCGTCCAGTTCGCCGGTCTGCTCCTTGCGGTAGCGGGCGATGAAAGGCACCGTGGCGCCTTCCTGCAGTAATTCAACGGTATGTTCCACCTGAAACGGCTTGAGTCCGGTCGCCTCGATGATATATGAGATCAGTGTGCGGGTTTGTTCGTTCGTCAGCTTCATTACAACTCCAGGGTGAGGGATTCGGGCCGATCATTCTACTACAGCAGCCTCTAAATAGATAGGCTGCAACCGGTATGCGAAGTGCCAGACTCCGTTAACCGCGGAAAACGTTTACTTTTTAGCGGCATGTAGCTATAGTTCCAACGCTGATTCACAGCGATAGGGTGGCAGCCAGGTTATGACCTGCCGGTTATGCGCATCTATCATTTGCAGTTTGGAACATCGAGCCATCGTTGGCGGGGTACGGGCAGTTCTCATAAAAGGTCGCACGAGAGGGGCACATGAAAAACATACTGATCGTATCTGTTCTGCTGCTTTTGATTTCAGGCACTGCTCTGGCCGGTGTGGGGTATGACCAATGCAGACACCAGGAGAAGCTCCTGAAAGCACAGGCAGTCAGTGATTGTAAAGGACTCCGCTATCTCTTCGACCCGAGCGCCTGCTTTGCAACACAGAAAGCCCTCAAGGAGTATACGTCCGGTAAATGCAAAAAAATCGGCATCGATGAGCATGTCGATTTCAGCGTTCAGCCGGTTATCCCGAAGAAAACAACCCTCAGCGAGCCCGCCCCCTTGCAGAAGAAGATTGAACCCTCCGCAGCACCACAGACAACCACGCTGGAACAGTTGAAAGAAGAGAATCTGCACCTCAGGGCTGAGGTCATCCGGCTCAAAGCAGAGAATGAGCAGCTCAGAAAATTGGTGCGCTAGCCTCGGTCGCTACCGGCCGCACAGGTAACGGGCGTTCAGGGTCCGTTGCGTGAAATCGGTAGATTGCAGCATCTATGTCTCCATCGCTGAACTTCCCGTCTCTTTCGCTTTCCGCTGCCGTTAAAACCCTACCCTCATACCGAGAACGACGTTGTGACTGTAATAGTCCATCTCTAATTTACTTCCATCGACTTCGGTGAATTTGGGGCTGGTACTGCCGAAAAAACGATAACCAAGATCGAGATTCAGATAGTCCGTCACTGCATAGTCAACACCGGCCCCCAACTGGTAGGCAAAGACAACGGATGAGCCGCTGGCCAGAGACTGTCCGGTTACCTTGATGTCCGATGCCGTCATCCGGGCAGCTCCGAAGCCAACACCAGCATACTGCGACCAGGGACTCTTATCCCGCAAGACACCGAAAAAGTTGAGCAGCAGACTGTCCGCCGTCAGGTTGCCTGCTCCCTTGAAGCTCCCGCCGGTAAACGTCACCTTGTCGAGCGGAGAGCTGCGCCGGGTGTATTCCAGCTCGATCCGCCCCTGGCCCACCGGATTATCGGGTGCAAAGTCCCACCCGGCAACGCCGCTCCCCTGAAGACCCGGATTAAAGCTCAGCTTGAAGTTACCAAGATCGTCGGTACTCTTGGCTGGCATCAGCAGGTTTCCTCCGAAGAAGGCCCCCACATAGGGGCCATAGTGCTGGGCTTTGGCCTGGCTGCAGAACAGGAGCGACAGGCACAGAGTGAGTAGTATCGGGCTAATTCGTTTCATATGATCCCTTCCCGGTATCGGAAATAGTGCAAACATATTTATGGTGTGATGGTGAGGTTAGTCGACACTGTTTGACCGAGATACGAAGCTTGTATGGTTACTATGCCCGTCGCTGTCGCAGTAACCAGCCCGGTGGCAGTGTTGACGGTGGCTATCGTAGAGGCTGGGGTAATTGACCAACTACTGATTGAGGTCACAGTCTGGGTTGAATTGTCGGTATAGGTTGCGGTTAAGGTAAATTGTTGAGTAGTTCCTGAACTCAGACTCATGGTAGAGTTCGCCGGAGAGATCTGTAGTCCATCGGTTTTCAGGACAGGAGCAGTCACCGTGAGATTTGTTTTCCCGGTGATGCTGCCCAGGGTGGCACTGATTGAGGTTGTTCCCGCCGCAACGGTTGTGGCCACTCCGCTAGTGGAGACAATTGTGGCAAAACTTGTATTGGATGAGGCCCAGGTGGCAGTATTGGTAACATCGGCAGTCGTTCCATCGGAATAGGTACCGGTAGCAGTAAAATTCACTGTTTTTGAGAAACCTGCAACCGAAGAGTTAGCCGGCGTGACCGCAATTGACTGAAGTATCGGTGACGTGACGGTCAGCTGCGTGGTGGCCGGAGTAGCACCGCCAAAGGTTGCGGTAATCGTTTCAACACCCGCTTTCAGCGCCGTGGCGAGACCCTTGCTGGCGGGGTCGTTACTTACGGTCGCATACGTGCCGGGGGTCGGCCCCCAGGTAGCATCAAAGGTCAGATCCTGGGTTGTCGAGTTGGAGAAGGTGCCGCTGACGGCAAATTGCTGTGTCAATCCGCTGGCAAGCGATGGATTGGCAGGCGTAATTGTCATGCCCGTGACCGTCGCAGTGGATACCGTCAACGGATAGGTGCCCGACACACCTCCCACAGTCGCAGTAATGACGGCGGAGCCAGCGGCAACACCGGTCACCCGGTTCGTGTTGGGCGCCGTGGTATAGTTGAATGCGGCAGCGGCAGTGTTACCGCTCGACCACGTCACCAGCTTGGTAATGTCACTGGGCACGCCCGCATAATAACCGATTGCCGTAAGCGTGGTGGATGTACCCGCTGCAATGGTAGAGGATACCGGGACAATCGCGATCGAAGACAGAGGGATAATTCCTTCCGGTCCCCGGGTCGGAGTGCCGCTCCAACCGCAACCGGATAGCAGCAACACGGTAAGCAAACCTGACCACAACAGGTTAATCATGCATATCCTCCAAAAAAAGCAAAGTGGGAAACGAATCCATTTTCGAACAACATACCGCAGCACACCAGCTTTGGCAATATTCAAAACCAGTTCTAATTTCTATTATTTTGTGCTAGAAAGATTTACATATTACTTCGTTTCAAAAACACCGGGAGGTAGCACATGTCTGAGCAGAATCCGCAGGTCTTGCTGGAAACATCCATGGGTAACATCACCATTGAACTCTTCAAGGAAAAGGCGCCCATCACGGTCAGAAACTTTCTCGGCTATGTCAAGGACGGTTTCTACGACGGGTTGATCTTTCATCGCGTCATCAAGGAGTTCATGGTGCAGGGTGGCGGTATGAATGAATCTCTGGAGCAGAAGAAACCGAAATTCGCCATTAAAAACGAGGCTGCCAACGGTCTCTCCAATACACGCGGCACCCTGGCCATGGCCCGTACCGCTGTCGTGGATTCAGCCACCAGCCAGTTTTTCATCAACACGGTTGACAATCTGTTCCTCAATCACAAGAACAAGCAGCCTGATAATTTCGGTTACTGCGTCTTCGGCCAGGTGCTGGAGGGGATGGATGTGGTCGATCAGATCCGTGCCGTCAAGACCGGCAACAAGAACGGTCATGGTGATGTGCCGGTGGAGCCGGTTTTCATTATCTCCGCCAAGCTGATCGAAGCATAACCCGGCTGACGGGAATCCAAACAAAGACGCCCCGCTTCCTGATGGAAACGGGGCGTCTTTGTTATCATGACAGTACTCGCCAGCACTCATAACGCAGAGCCGGCAACCTCAATTTTTCCACTCCCTCTGGCGTGCCTCCAGCTCACCCGACTCCACTTCATTCAGGATTTCGATGTAGGTGGCATAGCGCTCCGCCGTGATGCGTCCCTGGGCAACCAGTTCGATAACGGAGCAGCCCGGCTCGGTTCTGTGGCGGCAGTTCCTGAAGCGGCACGCGCCCTGATGGGTTTCTTCAAAACCCGGATAATGGGCGGCCAGGTCCTGCATGGTGATATCCACCAGACCGAAATCCTGGAATCCGGGGGTATCGATCAACTCACCACCGTCAGGCAGCGCGTGCAGGGTCGAAACGGTCGTGGTATTGCAGCCCTTGTCATTAAAGACATTCAGCGCCCCCACCTTCAGATCGATCGCCGGGCAGATGGCGTTCAGCAGTGAACTCTTGCCCACGCCGGTCGTACCGACAAAGGCGCCGCGGTGCCCTGCCCCCAGATACTCCAATAACGGGGCAAGGCCTGCACCGGTGACCGCACTCAATGAAAAGACCTGAACAGACCCGGCGTAGATGCCCTGCAGGGTGGCAACAGCATCGGCAGCCTGCTCCAGATCACACTTGTTGATCACCAGAAAAGGGTCCAGATCGGCCGCGCGGGCAGCAACGATAGCACGGTCGATAAAGCCGGCCGGTGGCTGGGGAAAGGCGGCCACGACAATGCCGAGCACATCCAGATTGGCCCCCACCAGATGCACGCCGCGCATGGCGTCCCGACGACGCAATTCGGTCCTGCGGGGCAGCCGTTCAAGCACTTCGCCGGTTACGAGCACTTCATCGCCGACCACATGTCCGGAACGCCGCTTGACACGCACCATTTCGCGGGTTCCATCGTGGAACAGCACCTCTACTGCCACGCCATGGTGGGCAACAATTATACCCCTCTGCCCGGCTGCGCCTTCAAAAGAGTTGTCGGGTTTCCTGCCCGGTATTTTTTTGGAATGCGCCTTCACGCGCTGACCTGTGGTACGTACGACGGTGACAATCCTGCCATATTCACTCCTCCCGGTAACATCTGAGCCACAGTATAGCAGGCGCAACAGGGATGACAAGCAATGCGTCATCTCGTTCTGTTTTTTTGACACTCAGCGGGATATCGGGGCAATCAGGTGTTGAAACTGTATACAATTTGCGCTAAAGTACTCCACTGACATTGCATACTAATTGTCATATATACATGAGGGGAGATGATCAGATGAGTGACAATCAGGTCTGCTACACGTTTGATGCAGCCGTGGAAATGGCCATTCAGATGGAGAATGATGGCTTCCGTAACTACCTGGCCGCCATTCGCAGCGTAACCGATAAGGGTGCACGCGAGATTCTGCGCGAAAACGCCCTGGATGAGCTGGACCACAAACATCAACTGGAAAAAGCTCTGCTGGAAGGACGCATGGCAGGTGGCGCCGAACTCGATCAGACGATTCCCACCATGCACCTGGATTACATCCTGAAAAAGAAGGAACTCGGGCCACAGTCGGGCGTACGTGAAGCCCTGATCTATGCCATCCACCTCGAAAAAGAGGCGGTGGAATTCTACGGTACTGTTGCCAGCGGCTGTGCCGGAGCACCGATGGCTAACCTCTTTAAACAGCTCCACAAGGAAGAAAGCCGCCATCTCCAATCACTGGAGGATCTCTACGAGCAGCACTTCATGACCGAAAACTGAACTATCTGATCCAGAAGGATAATTCCAAGATGCGCTGAAGATATGAGGGGATGTAGCTCAGTTGGGAGAGCGGTACGTTCGCAACGTACAGGCCGTCGGTTCGATCCCGATCATCTCCACCAATTCCACAATGGCTTACAGTTAATTCTGTAAGCCATTTATTGTATGACAACAAATCATCCATCAGGCCAGGTCGTTTCATGAGCTTGATCAAGCCGCCTGAACACAGCAACATGGCGCAACGGCCATACGATGAAAGGAGGGGTAACTGTGCAGGTACTCGACGACGGCCGCTGTTTTGTCTGCGGCCAGGACAACCCCATCGGCTTCAAGGCAGAGTTTACAATTGACCCCGAACGGCGCCGGGCGGAAACCCGTGTACGCATAGCCGAGACCTTCCAGGGCTGGCAGGGGATCACCCACGGCGGAATCATCTCGGCCCTGCTGGACGAGATCTGCGCCCAGGCCTGCATGGGGATCGGACTCATGGTCGTCACCAGCGAAATAAGACTCCGCTTCCTGGCACCGGTCCCGACCGGATCGCTGGTAACCGTGATTGGCGAGATCGCCGGAGAACGGCGCAGACTGGTGGATGTCAAGGGTTGGCTCGAACTGGACGGCAAGGTCATGGCTGAGGCCGAAGTGACCATGTACCAAACCGTTACAAAATGGTCAAGGCCATAGCTCAGGTAAAAAGGACCCATCAACTTGCGTATCGCACTCATTTCACCCTACTCCGGCGCACCCATGCGGGGCAATATCACCACGGTACGGCGCATAAATCGTTTTCTTGTTCTCGCAGGAGTGGTTACCCTCAATCTTGCGACTGACAGCCTTTCTGTGAGCGAGATGGAGTTGCGCCTGGCAGAGTTCAAACCCGACCTGATCCACTGTTTCCATGCACACAGTTGCGGAGCAATCTCCCGGCAACTGGCGGAACGCTTCAAAGTTCCCTACATCATCACCATAACCGGAAGTGATGTTCATGACCCGCTGCAACGAAACCATCCTGAAACCGTCACAGCCATTGAGGCTGCGCAGGGTGTGGTTTGTTTCAGTGACAGTGACGCTGATGCGCTCTCAGCATACATTCCGGGTATCGGCGCTAGGATCTCCGTGGCGCCTCAAGGAGTCGAGCCAATTGCATGTGATGGGAAAGCAACGTTCGATCTGGATCCTGACGCTTTTATACTGTTACTGCCAGCGGCGTTACGGCCTGTCAAACAAGTCGAGTTTCCCATTCGGTCTCTGGCGCAACTGGTACAGCATGATCCAACCCTGCGCCTGGTTATTGCAGGAGGGGTCATTGATCGGGAGTACACGGCTTCCATCAGCCGTATGCTCTGCGAGACCACTTATGCCACGTGGCTGGGAGAGGTCCCCTATGAGCAGATGGGAAATCTGTATACACGGGCCGATCTGGTTCTCAACTGTTCCCGTTCCGAATCAATGCCCAACAGCCTCATGGAAGCCATGGCCCTTGGGCGGCCGGTCCTGGCGGCCAATATTCCTGGCAATCGTTCGCTTGTGAGACATGGGCAGAACGGCTGGCTGTATGACAATGTGGAAGATTTCAGGAAACTGGCAGTACAGATCAGGCGGAACACAGCCCTTAGAGAGCAGGTGGGTGTGCGTGCACAGGGGTTCATGATGGCGAATTTCTCTCCCCAACAGGAGGCCGGGCGTTATCTTTCGATTTACCGCAGACTTGTCTTGTAGTCGTGGCCATTTCACACGCATGCTGACGATATAGTACAATATGCGATCCATCATATTTGATAGTTATGTTAAATATAACGTTTACCGTTGACAGTTTTTCCATGCCCGCCACCCAGGCTTTTTCCATTTACCCCGTATAATCAGACTGTTGCATATTCATTATCTCCAATGCCGCTCTGGCGCGTTTGTTGCTCACTCACTATCCATAATCAAGAACACTGAATTCAACCTGGCATTGCAGTCCGGCTTTGATCGTGCTTCCGAACATTACAATTGTCCATACACTGAAAGAACGATTTTCATGTAAAGAAGAGTTACCGGTTCCGCACCCTCTCAGCGCTTGAATGCGCCGACTATTCAACCCGTAAGGAGACAGATCATGAAACGAACGGTTTATCAAGTAGCATTCCCGGCTACGCTCATTGTTGTAATGGTGGCTTTTATTTCCACCATCTTTTTAGTCAATGCAAATCCTTCTTTTGCAGCCTCAGGCAAAAAGAAATCCCCGGCAGTTGCCAGAACCTCGGCGGTCCAACAAACCGAGGCCCGCATCGTTGAACTTCAAGGTGCTTTAAAGATCACCGAGGAACAGAAACCATTATGGAGCAACCTGACTCTGGTGATGCGGGATAATGCGAAAAACATGGATGCACTTATCAAGGATCGTTCTGAAAGTATCAGGGCAATGAACGCTGTCGAACGTTTGAAATTTCACAGTCAGATTATGGAAACACGCTTAGAGCAACTCAAGAAGTTCATACCGCCTTTTGAAACGCTCTATAACAGTATGTCGAATGATCAGAAAAAGGCTACCGACACACTATTCCGGACGGGAAAACAGGGGAAACACAGAATAAAGTGATCGGGGAGTATTATACAGAAAAACCCCGGCGTCCAGGTGCCGGGGATTTACTCTCCAGTATCACGAGTAAAGGCCAAACTGGCGATTGGAATCGATCCAAGAATGGAGTTATTATATGAAAAAACCAAGTATATGGAATTTTAGACCTATCGTGGGCAAGGTTATGACAGGGCTGGCGTTAGCCGTCATGATCGGCAGCATACATGTTGTGCCGTCATTCGGCGAAGACGGTCATGGCCGTTACGAGCGGGGAGAACGCGGGCATAACCGCGACCGTTACGAACACAATGGGCGCGAGTATAACCGCGACCGCTATTATTATAAGCATGGCCGGCGATATTATCGTCAACCAGTCTACCGGGAGCGAGTGTATATTGCCCCGCCACCGGTCATCTATGCGCCGCCCGAACCGCCGGGCATCAGCTTTTTTTTCCCACCCATCATTATTCGATAGCTTCACATGGGCTGTCCGTAGTTAAAGTTGTTGCTTTAACGCCGGGCAGCCTTCCCGCTTGAGGATGGTTGATAAACTGTCCGTGAGCAACAGATTCTCTCGTACATCATGGTCTGCCACAATCCCATTATGGAGATGATGTCGGCTCAGTCCAAGATCGCCAACATGTGCAATTGCCTTGTCATCACTCTGCGACTATTTTACGGGCGCGTTGCCATCCTCTGCCCCAGACACTTTTTCACCCATTCCACACAATGCATGCTTGATTAAGCGGCGACCCTGTCCACCTCTTTTTACCATCCACATTTCAACCTTTATATCCGCAAACTCCATGCTATAATAAGACAAAAGCTATCCTGATTCCGTTCACATGCAAATCCCAATGTAAGCGAGGGCTCTCTGATGAACAGCATAGTGCGATGTTTGTTGGTTACCGTTCTGATCATGATGCCACTTCAGCAGGCACAGGCAGCACAAACAGAAACAGCTATCTTTGCCGGCGGCTGTTTCTGGTGCATGGAAGCTCCCTTCGACAAATTGCCGGGTGTGGTGTCCGTTACAGCGGGCTATACGGGCGGCCAGCTAAAGAATCCCACCTACGAGCAGGTCTCCGCCGGCGGCACGGGTCACGCCGAATCAGTGCAGATCGTCTTTGATCCTACCAAAACCAGCTACAGCAAACTGCTCGATGTTTACTGGCACAACATTGATCCTACCGTCAAGGACCGTCAATTTTGCGATGTCGGCCATCAGTACCGTAGCGCCATCTTTTATCGCAACGAAGCACAACACCGCGCAGCCCTGCAGTCGAAGGCCGCCCTGGAAAAGAACAAACCTTTCCCGGAAGGGGTCGTCACAGAGATCACCCCGGCAAGTGCGTTCTACCCGGCCGAGGAATACCATCAGCACTACTACAAAAAAAATCCGCTACGCTACAGGTTCTATCGCGCGGAATGCGGTCGTGACCGGCGGCTCAGGGAATTGTGGGGCGGCTCGGCAGGGCACTGATTCTGGGGGAGGAGGAGTAAGGTCATGTACACGCGAAGGTCGTTCCTGATCACCTGTTTTTTTGGCCTGATCGCCGCCTGTCAGCAAAAAGGGTCTGCTCCCGCTGCCGTTATGCCGCAGACCGGGCCCGGACAGGTAACACCAACCCGGATTCGGCTGTATTCGGCAGCAAAAAAAGGATACATCATGAGCGATAAAGTCATCAAAAGCCCGGAAGAATGGCGCGCGCTGCTGACGCCGGAACAGTTCCACGTCACCCGCGAGCATGGTACGGAGCGAGCTTACAGCGGCGCAACCTGGAATAACCACGAGCATGGCATCTACCAGTGCATCTGCTGCGGCAACGACCTGTACCGCTCGGAAGACAAGTACGAATCAGGTACGGGCTGGCCCAGCTTCTGGCAGCCGATCGCCCCGGAAAACATCACGACCCGGGCCGACAACAGCCTGTTCTCAAGGCGGACCGAGGTTCTCTGCAGTCGCTGTGACGCCCATCTGGGACATGTCTTCGACGATGGCCCCAAGCCAACCGGCTTGCGCTACTGCATGAACTCGGCTGCCATGAAATTTATCAAGAAGGACAGTGTATGAAAAACACGCTCAAAGCCGGACTGGAACACACCCTCAGCTTTCTGGTCCCCAAGGAAAAAACGGTCTCTTATGTGTACCCCGAATCAGATCTTTTCCGTGAGATGCCGGAGGTATTTATGGTCGGTTTGATGGAGTGGGCCTGCATGGAGGCGCTACGCCCCTATCTGGACGAAGGAGAATGCACCCTGGGAACCATGATCAACGTCACCCATCAGGCCGCTACCCCGCCCGGCATGACGGTTACCGCCCATGTCACCTGTCTGGAGGTAGACGGAAAGCGCACCCTGTGGGAAGTTGAGGTCCGGGACGAAGTGGAGATCATTGGCAAAGGGACCCACGAACGTTTCACCGTTAACCATGAAAAGTTTTCCGCACGGGTAGCGGCGAAGCAACATCCGGAATGAACTCAACAACAGTCACCTCGAATTACATCCAAGCCATGATGTAATTTGTCTGGGGTGATCCGGGCCGATTCCAGTCCCTGGCATCTCCTAAAGACACCGGACAGGCGCCGCACGTGGTTTTCCTGATGCGGCAAAGCGTTATCCAGCTTCGGCATCTCTCGCAACGCTTCCAAAACATGGTCTGGTTTCAGCTCATATCCTCATGACAATGTGCTTCGATTTAAATCCCGAAAATGCCACAGCCCAGCAACTGTCCGGGGAAGCTTGGCCGTATGTGATTGATGAGCATCTATTCTTAATTCAATTGTAACTTTCTCCATCACAGTGATATGATCAATCACGATAAGGCTGTATTATTAAATTGCTGATGTTAAAATGCTGATTGTCACTTTTATATAGATGGAGGGGGTATCATGTCTTTGCTATTAGACCTGTACTTACGACTGAAGGTACGTACCCGAATTCTATTTCTCAGCTTATGCTACAGCTTATGCATCATCTTTGCTGTCATAGCCGGTCGAATGCTTTCCCAAACTATCGCCGTTCTGTCAACGGCACTATTTGTTCTTCTCGGTGTCGTCTTCAGCATGTTGCTGTTCTGGTCGATTAGTGATGCCCTCAAGCGAATTATCACCTATCTTTCAAAAATGGCCGACAGCGACCTGTCACAAACGATTTCTGCCAATCGCGACAACGAAATCAGCGCCATTATCCGTTCCATCGCCTCAGTACAATCAACCATGCGCGACATCATAACGCAGATATCCCGGTCGTCGGAATTGGTAACCAAGACAGCACAACAGCTCACGACCCATGCAAACCAGATCGCCGCTGGAGCAGAAAATGTAGCCGTGCAGACCAATACAGTGGCCGTAGCCAGCGAAGAAATGGCCGCCACCTCCAACGATATCGCCCATAACTGTTTAAACGCCGCAGAGAACTCAAATCAGGCCAGCATCACTGCCCATGCCGGGGCGGATGTGGTCAGGCAAACGACCGACGGCATGGAGCGTATTGCCAACAGGGTAAAGGACGCAGCAGCAACTGTTGCGGGTTTGGGGAGTCGTTCAGAACAGATCGGCCAGATCATCGGCACTATCGAAGACATTGCTGACCAGACCAATCTGCTGGCGCTTAATGCGGCGATTGAAGCTGCCCGTGCAGGAGAGCAGGGGCGAGGTTTTGCCGTTGTTGCTGATGAAGTACGCGCTCTCGCGGAGCGGACAACCAAAGCCACTCGCGAAATCGGTGACATGATCAAGGCGATTCAGAATGAAACCAGAGGTGCTGTTTCTGCAATCGAAGAAGGTGTGGCAGAAGTGGAGCGCGGAACTGAATATTCAAACCAATCTGGTCAGGCACTGCAACAGATTCTCAATCAGGTTAACGATGTAACTATGCAGGTCAACCAGATCGCCACGGCTGCAGAAGAACAGACGGCAACTACCGCAGAGATCGCCGCAAACATCCAGCAGGTGACTGACGTTGTGCAACAAACCTCGCGTAGCGCCACGGAGACTGCCGTTGCTGCTTCACAACTGTCGAGCGAGGCAGAACACCTTCAGAATCTGGTTTGTAAATTCAAACTGCAGTAACACCGTTTACACAGCAAAGGCCGGGGATTCCCGGCCTTTGCTGTGTAAACGGTCAACAACAGATATTCTTATTTGGCACTCTTCAACGGATTTTGCGACTTCCAGTAAATTCCCAGGACCTCGCGCTCATGGACATTCAACCTGGCCCCCTTTTTCTCCATCGCCTGCTGAATCTTCAACATATCCTTATTGGCACGCAGCGCGATATCGATTAATTTGTCGCTATGGCAAAGCGTACACTTCTTTGTAATGATTGCGTGCGCCGCCTGAATATCTCCTCCGCGTACGTTCCCCATATTCGTAACAGCTTGTGGTGTCTCAGCCGCCCAAACATGAGTAAAGATCATCACAATTGACGCAAGAGTTACTGCAATTCCCATTTTCATAGCTGCTCCTTTGCAATCTTGATAAAAAGGCCTGCCAATAGACAGCGGCAGGCCTTTCAGGTGAATGAGGCTGGTAAGAGCGCGTTATTCCCTGACGTAGGTATCCTGGTCTGTTTCGTGAACCATCCCCATAATGTGGGCATATTCAGATTCAATCAGGTCATAGTGTCCCTGGGTCTCTTTAACTACACGCTCAAAGACGTTACGTACGGCCGGATCGACAACCCCCTGAGCCAACTGGGTGTATTGTCCGATGCAGTCTTTTTCCTCGACCAGCGCCAGCTCCATAGCCGTCTGCTCGACGATATCATCGTTGATGGCTTTAATCAGTTTGACATAGGTCGGGTTCTTTTCATCTGCCGGTGAATCCATGAAGGAGTTGATGTCACCGAATTCAGTACCTTTGTAATGGTCGAAGAATGCTTTGAGATGACCGACTTCTTCGTTGGCCAGCAGTTCAAGAACCTTCCTGGCACGCTCGTTCTTTGCCAGCGATGCCGCCTTGCGGTAGAAATCCATGCTGTCCTTTTCGGCCCTGATGGCGAGTTTTAAGGCTTCCTGAAGTGAGTATTCTTTTCCCATGTCACCCTCCTGATAAGAATTAAATTTACATAAACTATACCTGTAAAAATGAAATGTTCAATATTTTTTCGACAGAATTATGCTACCGGAGATGTCAGTCCATGCCGTTTAACAACTGATTTACCACGATTCCTGCCATGGTCAGTCCAAATATGGAGGGAATATATGAGATGCTGCCGAGAATGACCCGGCGATGTTCGCAACTGAACGCCTGGTCACCTTTATTGGGACAGATACATGCCGAGCCACAGGCAGAGGATGCACCAGGGTCAAGTTCGCGATGTCCCTCAGTGGAATAGACAACCTTCACGCCGCTGCCGATACCCGCTTTGCGCAGTATTTTCCGCATACTGCGCGCCATGCGGCAATTTTTGGTTTCTGCAATGTCGGCAACGTGGATTTTAGTGGGATCGAGCTTGTTGGCGGCTCCCATGCTGGAAATAACCGGAATGGCCTGTTCACGACAGATCGTGATCAGCGCCACCTTGGCGGTAAAATGGTCGATAGCATCCAGCACGTAGTCAGGACGTGGCACCAGAATCTGTGCGGCATTTTCCCGGGAAAAGAAGGCCTTGACCGCTATGATCTCGGCAACGGGATTGATGTCGTGAAGTCGAGCGGCCATGGCCTCAACCTTGTGTTGACCGACGGTGCTGCCGAGAGCGTGAATCTGGCGATTGACATTGGTCAGACAGATGTCGTCGTAATCCACCAAGGTGATCTTCCCTACCCCGGCCCTGCCCAGCGCTTCTGCAGCATAGCTTCCAACTCCGCCGATGCCGCAAATCAGGACATGACTGTTGCGGAGCCTTTCGAGACCGGTCGTTCCGATCAGGAGTTCTGTGCGCGACAAACGATGCAGGGTCATGGCTGCCGTACCTCAGATTTCGTCACGATACCTATCAGCAACCGGCCATCCTCATCCCGCCAACGCAGCCAGCCCAAAGAATTTTGCTCAATCAACAGTACCATGGCCCAGTCATTGTCCAGCTGTAACACCTTGAAGGGTTGTTTGGTTGTCAACGTCATCAGCGGGGCTGTACCCTGCTGCTGATAAAGTTGATACTGTTTCTTCTGCAAGCCCGGTAACAGCCGGGAAACATGACCCTTGTAAAACAGATCCCAAGCCTGATAAGTCACGTCACGAGGCGGATTAAGCCAGGCCTCGCGTCCGGCATCATCGTACGTAACCCGGAGCCAGTCCCCTTTGCGGGCCATCACAAACAAAGGCAGTACACGCGGTGATGTGCCGAAAATCCAGTCGAACGAAGGGATTTGATCTCTACTCAGAAACCCCTGACGGGAAAGCCCCGGCTCGTCGTAGAGTGGCAGCGGACCATCGCCAGTGTTGTTCAAAGGCAAGAAAAGGACGCCGATGCCGGCGTAGGGACGCATCTTCTGGGGGGGGTACTGGTATGCCGCTGCTGTGCTGACTGCCACCATCATCATGATATATATAGCCAGAAGCTTCATAGAAACCCCGTGACTAGGATGTCAGGCAGATTCGCAACTGCTCAAGGTACGCCTGAGCCTTTTCATCATCATCAGTCGGGGACCAGGGTGCGCACTCAGCTTCTGCGAGAGGCAGATAGGGACCAGCCTTGGCTTCAAAAAAAACTGTTCCCGGCTCCAGGCTCACAGCGGTATGGTAAGTACCATGCAGGATATCAACCGCCAGCACACCCAGCTGCTGGGACAGTATCACAGTTTCTGCCACTTCGCCGGTCTCTGAAAAGGTAATGACGCCCAAACGACCGCTGATCAGAATGAAGGCTTCATCCTTTTCGGGGTCCAGGTGACGATGCGGACGAATGTAGGAACATGGCTCGATGGCATTGAAAAGACGATGGCAGTGGGATTCATTTGCAGCATGGAGGTTATAGTTCTTGCGTTGCCGTGGAGATAGTCGGGCTTCTTCGCTCAACTGATCCAGCCGGTTACGAGTGACCACGTTCATGCTAGCGGTTTACCAGAGCCAGCTGATTACCATCAGGATCCGCTACAACGGCCATCTTGCCCCAGGGGCTCGACTCCAGCGGTTCAACAAATCGCGCACCGCCGGATGAAAGGGTCTCACACAACTCCTCGATCTTATCAACCTTGAGAGTAATACCGGTATGCCTGCCGACCAGTTTACGGGCCTCATCCTGAATGGCCAGCGCCACCCCCAGGGTAGACGGTGCACCTGGGAAAAATTCGATCAGCATCTCGCTCTGGCCAGCCAGCGGAAGCCCGAGGAGATCGACATAAAATTCCTTGGCCTTGGCCAGATCGGTGACAAATATGACGACATTTTTCATTGTTACGGACATGACACCCTCATTAAAAAAACCGTACCCCGGAAATTTCCAGGATACGGCTCATATACTTGCGTGATCTATTTCTGCGACAACCGGTGTACACACTCAACCATGAATTTCGCGTTTTCAGGAGGCACCGTCGGCAGAATGCCATGGCCAAGGTTGAAGATCAGCCCGTCTCGACCGGCGTTTTCTTCCAGTACGCGCTTGACTTCACGCTCGATGATCTCGTTAGGAGCGTACAGCACGGTCGGATCCAGATTGCCCTGGACCCCCATTTTGGAGCCAAGGATATCACGGGCGCTTCCCAGGTTGACATGCCAGTCCAGTCCCATCACATCGCCGCCGGCTTTCTGCACGATCGGCAGCATCGTTGCCGCGCCTTTGACAAAGTGGATCACCGGTGTTTCCATGCGATTGAGACCGTTGATCAGCCTGGTCGAGTAAGGGAGTACATAACGTTCATAATCAGCGGGGGAAAGGATGCCGCCCCAAGTATCGAATATCTGGATGCACTGGGCACCGGCCTTGATCTGGGCGTTGAGATACTCCATGCTCATGGTGGTGATTTTGTCCATCAAGGCCGCATACACATCAGGGGCACTGTACATCATGCGTTTGATCTGGGCGAAGTCCTTGGAACCCTTTCCTTCGACCATGTAACAGGCCAGGGTAAAAGGCGCGCCACCGAAGCCGATCAGAGGCACCTTGCCGGCCAGTTCACGGCGCAGAATCTTGATCGTCTCCAGCACATAGGGAACATCCTGTTCCATTTGGGGGATACGGAGCTTCTCGACGTCGGCCATGCTGCGAATCGGGCTTTCAAAAACCGGGCCGGGCACAAAATCCAGTTTCATGCCCATCGGTTCAACCGGGGTCAGAATGTCAGAGAACATGATTGCTGCATCCACCCCCAGGATATCCACCGGCTGGATAGATACCTCTGCTGCTAATTCAGGAGTTTTGCACAGCTCCAGAAACGTGCACTTGGAACGTACCGCCATGTATTCTGGCAAGTAACGACCAGCCTGGCGCATCAGCCAGACTGGTGTACGATCAACCGGTTTCCCCCAGCAGGCATCAAGAAAGCGTGTATTCATATCATCTCCTGTGGCATGGCCCCTTATATACGGCAGGCTCTGCATGTAATGCGAAGTTTTTAGGGATAAATGGAATTGGAATTGTAGTGTCAGATGGGCTTAAAAGTCAAATCATTTGAGGTTCTCACAGGTTCAGACTTCCCGCTCCACGATAAACTCCTGGCCGCCAAGCGCCACCTGATCACCGGGATATAATTTGCGGCCGCGACGGTTTTCCGTCTCGCCGTTGACACTGACCTGCCCTTCGGCGATGATTATTTTTGCCTCCCCACCGGACCCTACGATGTTGACTCCCTTGAGGAAACTGTCAAGCTTGATATATTCAGTCGATATTACAAAAGTCATCTCGTAACCCTACTTTCCGATAGCGGTATCTGCCAGTCAAACTACCACACTACAGACGCAAATAACACCCTTCTCCTGCAAGAGGCTGTATGGCAACCTGCCATACAGCCTCTTGCACCTACTGTTTAGTTGCATAAGTTAGCGATTGTATTTCTGAGCTGCGCGCCACGAACTTCGCGCTTGCGCCACACAAAAGGGTGGGCAGTTTCGTTATGCCTTTCAACAAAAGCCTCAATGGCTTTTACCAAC
>JAJXYO010000061.1 GCA_021780495.1 Deltaproteobacteria bacterium | reverse complement strand
TTTCATCGGTGAGTACCAGTGGAGCTCGCATTGTTTTTCGTGCCATGATCGCCTCCTCATGTGATTTAGCGCAATCATGGCAAAAACAGCATTATTTGTAAATATATTTATGAATCGTACTACTAGGCTGCATCGTTTGCTAACACCCGAACAGTACCGGCAGATCACAGGGAAATATCTTGGTAAAAGGTTAGGACAGGGTTCAGGCTGCTGCTGCGGGCAAGATGGAGGGTCTTACGTTAGTTATGCAACGGTCAATCACCCAAATATGTTGAATTCCATGCATCGTCAAACTACATCTCAAGGCCAGGGAAATAATTTTTAGCGTATTAATAACGCTGAGACTGAGCTATAAAGAGACCATGAAACCGTCCACCATGCGAGTCGGCTTGTTAGGCATCTCCATACTTGGCATCAGCCTGCTGCACTACCTGACTCCACTGCACCTCCACTACCTGCACGACATCTTTCAGCGTCTCTATTACCTCCCCATCATCCTGGCAGCCCTCTGGTTTGGCTTCCGTGGTGGCCTTTGCTGTGCTCTGGCGATCAGCATGGCCTATGCACCGCATATTCTTTTCCAATGGGGTGGCGGATTGACCATGGAGATGGAAAAATATCTGGAAATTGTGATGTACAATGTAGTCGGCGCGGTCACCGGACTGCTGGCACAGCGTGAGCGGGAACGCAGTCTGGAGCTGCAGCGCACCGCTGAAGGGCTGGTAGAATCCTATAGTAAACTGCAGACCCAATCAGAGCGGATTATTATGATCGAAGAGCAGTTGCGCCGTTCCGAAAAGCTCTCCACCCTGGGCGAAATGGCGGCTGTGCTGGCTCACGAGATCAGAAATCCGCTCGGTTCCATTCGCGGCACGGCTGAAATCCTGCGAGATGATTACCGTCCCGGCGAGCCAAAATACGAATTCATCGAGATCCAGATCAAGGAGACCGAGCGGCTCAATCATGTTGTCGAGGACTTCCTGCGGAT
Source organism: Deltaproteobacteria bacterium (assembly GCA_021780495.1). Taxonomy (GTDB): domain Bacteria; phylum Desulfobacterota; class Desulfuromonadia; order Geobacterales; family Pseudopelobacteraceae; genus CAIPTY01. The sequence goes on along the minus strand of JAJXYO010000061.1, from coordinate 43,312 downwards.
GGCACGTCAGCAACCAATGGCATTGCGCGACTGTTCCATCCGTGAAGAGCTGGAGACCATTGTCACCCTGGTAGCAAAGGATGCGCAGAACCGCGGCATCTCCCTGCGTCTTGAGCCGAATACAGAGCAGGCACTCATCAAGGGTGATGGCGAGAAGTTGCGCCAGGCCTTTCTCAACATCGTCATCAATGCCCTGCAGGCGACACCGTCCGGCGGCAGTGTACGGATTGACTGCCAGCGCAATGAGTCCGGATACGAGATTCGCTTCATCGACAACGGCAGCGGCATTAAGACTAATGAACGGACAAAGATTTTCGAGCCGTTTTATACCACCAAGCCAAACGGCACAGGACTGGGCCTGGCGGTGACCCGCAAAATCATCGAAGGGCATTACGGTTCACTGGAAATCGAGAGCGATCCCGGTAAGGGAACGACAGTATCAGTCAAACTCCCGTTGCAGGAGCATATACCATGAAACCCGTAATCCTGATTATTGATGACGACACCTCGCTGCGGCGGGTACTGGAATACAACCTCCAGGAGGCCGGTTATGCATTGGCAACCGCCCCTTCCGGGGAAGAGGGATTGACCCTGTTTGATCAGGTCGCCCCTGCCCTGGTGATTACCGACATGAAGATGCCCGGCATGGACGGCATGCAGGTCCTGAAGGCGATCAAGGATCGTGCACCCGAGACCCTGGTGATCATGATCACCGCCTTCGGTACGGTGGATATCGCCGTAGAGGCCATGAAGGCCGGCGCCTACGACTACATCACCAAACCCTTCAACCGTGACGAGTTGCGCCTGACCGTGGCCAAGGCACTCCAGTTCAACGGATTGACCGCTGAGAACAAGCGTCTTAAAGACGTACTGGACGACCGCGTCGATTTCCGGAGTATGATCGGCTCTTCGACCGCCATGGAAAAGGTTTTCCAGATGGTATCCAAGGTGGCCGATACGGAAGCGTCCGTCCTGATCACCGGCGAATCAGGCACCGGTAAAGAGCTGGTGGCCCGTTCTATTCACGCGGGCAGCGGCCGCAAAAGCGCCCCATTCGTCGCCATCAACTGCGCTGCCATCCCTCACGATCTGTTGGAGAGCGAACTGTTTGGCCACGTCAAGGGGGCCTTTACCGGCGCCATCAAGGACAAGACCGGCAAATTCCAGCTGGCCGACGGTGGAACGCTCTTTTTGGACGAGGTGGGCGAACTTCCGCTGGAACTGCAGCCCAAGCTGTTACGGGCACTGCAGGAACGGGTGGTCATAGCGGTGGGCGGGACTAAAGAACAGAAACTGGATGTCCGGGTAGTGGCGGCCACCAATCTGGACATCGAAAAGGCCATAGCCGACGGCGGCTTCCGTGAGGACCTCTATTACCGGCTCTCGGTGATCCCGATCCATCTGCCGCCGCTGCGCCAACGCCCCGGTGACATCCCGCTGCTGCTACGCCACTTCTGCATCAAGCATGGCAGTTCCAACGTCGTCTTTGACAAGCAGAGCCTGGCAACACTAATCGCTTACGCATGGCCGGGTAATGTGCGAGAGCTGGAGAACCTGGTGGAACGCCTGCTGATCATGCGCAACGGCGACACCATCACCTGTGACGACCTGCCGGACAAGATCCGCTGCGGAGGCGCTTCTCAAGGAGCGACCACCGGTCCGGGTGGTATCATCCACTTACCGGATGAGGGATATTCTCTGGAGCAATTGGAGAAAGAGGTTGTAGTGCAGGCCCTTGAGCGCAACCAGTGGAATCAGGCCGCTGCGGCGCGTTTTCTGCGTATTCCGCGGCATACATTGATCTACCGCATGGAGAAGTACGACATCCTGGCCCCGCTCAAAGTCGCCGGATAGCTCTGTAATACCTGTTAAATTCCGGGCAAGAACGTACTCCGGGGCATGGATAATCCGCTTGTATCGTAACAAACCAGGACTGCATTGCTTTATATTGACTGAATTGGTTGGGAATACAATCCCTGCCCTATATTTTTGTTGAGCGTTGGCATGTATTGTGTTTTAATGAGAACTCGTCTGACTTAAATAGAATCATAGCGTGTGGTTATGCTCGAATCCGGGCAGCAAGGAGAATGAAATGTATAAGATGAATACGTGGGTACCCCCAAGACAAGCGGTTAAGGTAATTATTCTTTGCGTCACGCTGGTTGTAGCCCTGGCGGGATTCGCAGCAGCGGACGGAAAAGCACCGGTGAGTTTAACAAATTACAGCTCGCAAACCAGAAATATTTTAAAAAGGGCTACCGGATCGAGGTTCGAAAACACCAACGTCATCCTCGTATCGCTACAGTGTCTGCGCCCGGACCACATGGGGATCGGTGGCTACAAGCGGGACACGACCCCGAACATGGACCGGATGTCGAAGTCAGCTGTCCTGTTTGAAAACTCGATCGCGCAAACAAACCTGACGCCGGTCGCGATGATGGCCGCGCTGACCGGGCAATACCCGCGCGTCAACGGTATGATCGCCTTCGACGTCACGAAGGATTCGGTTGCCGCGCGCACGATGCCGGAGATTCTAAAGTATTACGGCTACAAAACCGCCGCCGTTCTGAGTTCGCCCGAGTTCTTCATGCGCTTCGACGGCGAGACGGGCAAGACGATCAACCTTCGCGACGTATTCTCGCGATCATACGACGACTACATCTGGCCAAGGCGCCATGTCGGGGCGTCAATGCGCGTGGAGCCGACTGAATCGCTGGATTGGCTCGACAAGAACAAATCCAAGAAGTTCTTCCTCTGGATTGGGTCCGGTTCCATACACCCGCCGTATGCCGCCACGGTTCCTCCTCCCTATAAAACGATGTACGATCCACCGGGGTACACACCGTTCTGGCAAAAGTTCTTTCCAGTTTCAGGAAACGAAGGCGGTCCCGACGACCCCACGATTGACATACTTTTGCGGATATGGGATGGCGATTACTACCAGGGGTTCAAACCGGTCCACCATCTGACGAAGGACGACGCTGCATACATCATCAGCCGTTACGACGCCGGCGTCCATTACACAGACATGTTCATCGGGCAACTGCTCAAGAAACTAAAAGATACGGGGCTTGACAAGAATACCATCGTGATCTTCTATTCGATTCACGGTAAGATGCTTGGGGAGCGCGGTACCTTCATAAACTATGATCTCTACGAACCGGTCTTGAAGAACTCACTGATTGTCCGCTTCCCGGACGGAAAATATGCAGGCCGACGGATTCCGGATCAGGTGCAGGGAATCGACATCCTCCCGACCCTCCTCGACTACCTCAATATTCCGATAGCAGCGGACCTGGAGGGCGTTGACCTCATGCCGCTTATTCGCGGTGAAAAAGGGGCCAAGGGAAGCGAATATGCGTTCATCGACCGGATGCCGTGGTGGGAACACTGGATGAGCCGTTTTTTCCTCGAATTCAAGTTCCAAGATCCGCTGAAGGCAAACCACCCGCCGTCCGAGGACAAGGCGATCATAGAGTACGGGAATATGCTCCGGAAGGCATTCCCTCCTGATTCGTATCCGCCCGGTGACATTGCGATCCGGACGAACCAGTGGAAGTTGATCCTTCGGAAGAACCCGAAGTTGCTCGACAAGGTCTCGTGGCCCAAGTTCATCACCGGAAAACCCCGGCCCATCGCCAATGTTGAACTGTACGACCTGGTTGCGGACCCGCTCGAAACGCGCAACGTCGTGGCGGAGTATCCGAAGGTCGCAGCAGATCTGAAAGCGAGGTTGATGGCGTGGGATGCCGGCATTGAGAAGAAGAAAGCGCCGTACCGCAGAACCGGAGAGAAGCGGTACCTCATTCCCTATCCATGAGAGGCGTAATTGATATGCGAAAGATACAGTCAATCGCCCTTAAGGCAGCCTTGACAATCATGTTACTGGGCATCTCGTTACTCCATCCGGTACCGTCCGCAAACGCGGGAGCAAATACTGTGTCAGCAGCGCCGCTGGATAATGTAACCGATTCAGTAACACACTCTTCAACGGCTGGAGGCGTCGTGTTAGGCGGAAAGTCGGGACGTTCGTCGGCCAAACCAGGGATATACGTGGTCCGGACAGTTTGGAAGAGCGCCCCTCTATCGGGTGCCCGTGTCAAATGGTGGCGAAAACTTGGCAACGGGGACCCGGCCCTTGTTAAGGACACCGTTCGCTTCGGGACGGCGATTTTTCGTCCCGTATCAGGAACGTATTACCTGACAGCGGAATGGCGCCCGGACGGCAACTTTTCGCGGCCCTGTAAGCCCGGTGACCGATTTGCCTGGCTCGGCGGAAACCCGCTGCTCGTCTCGTCCAAGATCAGCGAGATGATAACGCTGACGCTCGAAGAGGTGCCTCCTCCGCCTTCATTCGCACCTCCCTTGGGGACCGGCATCTTCGGGCGGGTGACACTCAGCGGTGTTCCTGCTGCCAACGTCGGCGTCTTCGCATACGCTAAGACCAGCTCGGGATTAAAAGGGGATGATTTCCGAGCGGTCGTCCGCACGAATGCAGAAGGGGAGTTCACCTTAGCGTTGCCAGCTGGTCGCTACTATCTTCTGGCTCGACTTAGGGCCGACAACAGTGTAGCGCTCGGACCTCTGCACAAGGGGGACCTGCTCGGCTATGATCCGCAGAATCCGGTTGTAGTAATGGGGGGCCATTACACGGCGTCAGCGATCCCGGTGGATCATCTCAAGATGGTCAAGTCGCGAGCCGAATCCTCAGCCTTCCTGCCGGGGATTATCGAAGGACATATCGTCGACCGCGGCGGGCACCCGGTCCCGGGTGTCTATGCGGCACTCTACGAGAAACCGAGCATGTCCGGTCGGTCCGTATTCAGATCCGAACCAGTCGGCAACGACGGTCGTTTCAAGCTTTCCGTACCGGTCCCCGGAAGTTACTTCCTTGGTGCGCGAAACGGTTACGGCTCGCCGGCTGCGGGCGGATGGCTCGGGGCTTGGAACGGAAGCGCCGACCACGCCATCAGGATCAAGACGGGCGAGGTCCACCCCGATGTCGAAATCGTTGTCGAGCGGGTGTCGAAGGGACATGGCCCGCCGAAAAATCCGTGAGAGCCCCCGAAGGGCTCCCCATCCATTTTTAGACCCTTTCAAGAATTATTCAACAAAGGAGACATCGAAATGTCACAGCACGAAAGTCAGAACACGCCTGATGTTACGTTGATCAACCGTCGGGAGTTCATCAAGAAAACCGCCGTCGGTGCCGGTGTTGTAGCTGCAACCATGGCCATGCCTGGCTTTATGATGGGAAATGCCGAAGCAGTAGACCTGGCCAACCTGCCGATGAAGTACAAGGATTACAACGTCGTCTTTGTCAGCTTCGATGCTCTGCAGGCCGCTCATGTGGGGGTGTTGGGAAATCCGCGAAATGTTACCCCGACAATTGATGCCATGGCCAAAGGGGGATTCAATTTCACAAATGCTATCTCGGTGGCGTCCTGGACGGTACCAGCTTCCATGACCTGGTTCACCGGTGTATATCCGTCCGAACACCGATTGACCAACAAGTTTTCAGTATTTAATCCACCAGATCATAACGTTCTTTCCAACCTGAAAAAATTATCCCCTGAGCTGGTTACCCTGGCTGAGGTGCTCAAGCAGAACGGCTACGCCACCGGCGGCTTCACCGGTAATGCCGGCGTAAACGGCATATTCGGCTATTCTCAAGGGTTTGACGAGTATTTCTTCGAGCCGGGGAAGTTTGGCAGTATGTCGGTCAGCATCCCCAAGGGGTTGGAGTGGCTGCATAAAAACAAGGACAAAAAATTCTTCATGTTTCTTCACGGCTATGACATGCATGGTCAGCACGTGCCGGAGGAAGGATATGACTATCGCTTCGTCGATAAGGGGTATGACAAGAGATATACCGGTTCGGCAAAGGAGCAGGAGGCTCTGCGCGAGGAGGGGCTTGCAAAGGGCACCGTTGCCGTACGCAACGAGGACGTACAGTTCTGGCGCGCCATTTACGACGAGAAGATCCAGCGCACCGACGCCAGATTCAAAAAATTTCTTGACGAGTATCAGAGGATGGGATTGATGGACAAGACCATCTTCGTACTAACCTCTGACCACGGCACCGAGCTCTTCGAGCATAATCGCATTGACCACGGTTTCAGTCTTTATAACGAACTGATTCACGTGCCGTTGATAATCAAACTGCCCGGACAAAAGGCCGGCAAGGTTATCAGGGATCAGGTCAGCAGCATCGACGTTATGCCGACTATTCTCGACCTTGTGGACGCGCAGGTTCCTGACAAGGTAAAAAAACAGATGCGTGGCGCCACCCTTGTAACCGCTCTTAAAGGCAAGCCGGTCGATAAGGATGTCTTCTTCGAGACCGACTACCGCCTGTATACCTACAAGCGCGGCTTACTAACAAAAGACGGCTGGAAGATGGTTTACACCCTGGAGAACAAGAACCGTGAATTATACAACCTGAAGACCGATCCCCACGAGACCAAAAACCTTGTGGATCAGGAACCGAGACGGGCATACGAGATGGAACAACGGGTATTCGCCTTTTTCAAATCGATTGGTCACGATCTTATGGCAAAACAATGGATTCCGGGCATGAACCCGGTCTATGATTCTCAGGCCAAGCAGGTGTTCAAACAGACTTGAAGAACGAGCGCTGTTGCAGCGTTTTCTGCGCGCTCAAACCAGCAATCGGCGGCGAGGGTGCCTTCAGCCATAACGGGCATCCCATGTTTTACTAGAGATCTTGTATACAGCTGGCGGTGTATCAAATTAAGTTATTGAACTATGTGCGTAAGCAACGTACATAGTTCAATGAACGAATTCGAGCAACAGGAGTCAGAAATCATGAGTCGATATTTGACCGTACTATGTATCATGCTGCTCTGGACAGCAGCAGCCATTGCAGGCGACAATGTTTCAGGACACATAACCGGCGCCTGGATTCCCCATAACATAGGCCCCATTTCAGGTGGCGTGATCTATGCTTTCGATGCCAATGCCGGCCGGTCACCACAACGAGATAGATCACGCCGCGTCCCGGATGCTATGGCCGTAACCGACGATAAAGGGAAATTTACTCTGGAACTTGCGGAAGGCAGCTATTACCTGTCAACCCGGAAAAGATATGCCGGGAATATTCCCGGCCCCCCCCAAGATGGCGATCTGTATGGTCTAAGCCGCGACAAGACAGGCAAACCGATTACATACACAGTGAAACGTGGTAAAACAACCGATATTGGCATCCTGCGGCGGGCCACCGTTTACAAGTCGCGTACCAGAACTATTTCTGCCGATGCAGCTGCAAACAGCGACATGGCAACAATTGCCGGGACATTAAAAGCGGCCGATGGCTCTCCATTGGCTGGCGCCGTCGTCCAGCTATATGCCAACCCAGAAGTTACGGGCAGACCGATCTATGTTTCGCACAAAACGGGAAAAGATGGGAAATATCGTGTTCAAATCGACGAAGAAGGAACATATTTTGTGACTGCTCGCGCTGGATATGGCGGCGGCCGTCCGCGGGCCGGAGACCTGTACGGGGTATATGGCGGAGACACCGCACAACCGATTACCGTAAAAAAACAAGGCGAGACTGCCGGGATAGATATCCAGGTTGGCAAATTTATCGACAGACGGCCCAATTAAACTATCTACTTATGGCATTGCATTGGTGCGCATTTTCGCGGGTTGGACGCCTTTTTAACGGCCTTTATACTTTTGTTTTCTTATGCAAGGCCCGATTTCTCGTTTACGATCAGGTACACCAAAAGGGATGGTTCTGCACTTATAGTGCCGTCTCTTTCGCCACAGGCACCCCGGGATGCCGATGAATCTTTCTCGCTTGTTGCGGTGTTCAAGGGCAAGATGCTGAAATACGACCTTGAGACGCCCGTCACGGATCAGCGTTTTCTTTCTATGTAGAATATGCCCCCTCGGTTGCAGAATAATCTCCACCCACCTCAATATCAAAACATTAACACCGCTCAGAATCAGCCGGTTAAGCCTTGGCACAACATATGCTATCCATTCATTGTGCCGGTACACCGGGAGGATGACACGTTTCTACAAAACCAGATACGTCCGTGGTTCCAAGTTCCGGTACAGCGCGTGTCAAGTGGCGAATTGACACCCCCCGACATCGTGGTAAGTTTTTGAACGGATTCGGAAAAAACGTCACGAGGAGCCAACAAGACCCTCGATCGACCGAACGGAACTTGAATCTAACCAACTGAGGCGGACCCTGCCAGCCCGCTTCGACTTATTCGTTCAACCAAACTATTATGAAAAAAATCGTACCCATGATCACATCGATCGCATTGGCCGGGTTTCTGGTTTACGCCATTTCCTTTCATAACAAGGAGATTCCGGTTGAAGCCCCTGGAAAAGTTTTAGCGACCTCTGCCTACGAGAAGTATTTCGGATCAGCGCCAACCGTCAACAAAGGTACGGCGTATGCTTTTGTGATCTACTTCCCGTCAAAGACCCACCCGGGCAAGGTGATTCCATTCCCGTTTTTTACCTTTGACGAGGGCAGCCTCAAAAAGGTAGCCGTCGAACGCTTGTTGGGCGGCATGGACATCGGCAGTTACCAGGGCGAATTCATTCCTTTCCCGCCCGGGATTCGTTTGCTGGCACTCAACGACGCTGGGGGAACTGTCACGGTCAATCTCAGCTTGGGTCTTGATACGACAAATGAAACAGCTCTCGCGCATGCGTTGGACTTGACCCTGCGCCAGTTCAAGGGGGTCACGGATATCCGGCTCCAGGTGGAGGGCAAGCAGCGTCCGTTGAGCTCCGCTGCAGAAAATGCCGATAGAGTTGTTCAGCCGCCGGCAGCGCCACGTTTGCTTAGTGTCACCGGTATGCGGGACAAAGGGGCCACGAGCATTGATGAGGTGAATGCCTATTTTGACCGTCCGGTGGATCTCACGGAACTGAAACTGCTCTCCAGGGATGGGCAACCATTTGCCGGAGATCTGTATCACTCCGTCTTTGATATGGCGGCGGTGTTCAAGCCCAAAGGGCCGTCGCAGTTCAAGGAACGCACACCGATCAAGGTTCGCTGGAAGGTCGTTGACAAGCTGGGCAGACAGGCCGGGGGCGACAGTGTCTGGTTACTGGAAGTGAAGGAACATTGAGCAGAAGTCGAATAGGGGTGATCGTCAGCACGGCATGCCATACAAAATTTCGTGACCGTGCAGATGATGTCTTCCGGTAACATGTATGCTTCTTACTAGAATAACTACAAAAACAAGGTCGTCCATGCTCAAACGTATTCTTGTACTGTGTCTGGCCGGAATTTCTCTGCTGCTCCTCTGGTTTACCGTAAACAATTATCGGAAAGCGCAACCGATTGCCGATGAAATACTCTTTGGTTTTGCCCATTCGCTCCATGCCGCTATCGAGTTCAGTGTGCACCAGGATCCTACTCTTCATTCCCTTTCCATGTTCCATTCCCATGATATTATCTATTTCGGACTGGCAGATGACCAAGGCATCTATAAATTCCATACCAATCCAAAACTCATCGGCACCCGGATTCGCGACAAGGAGATCTTGCGGGAAATGTCGGAAGAGACGATGACCGGCCAACGAATAAAGCTGGCAACCGGCCAAGATGCCTACGAACTGATTACGCATGCCCATGTGCCTCACGGGACGCTCGGGCTACTGCTTGTCCTTCAAACCCATCGCGCCGATGCGGTTATCCGTTCCGCGCGCATCAATATGACTGTCACACTCACGTTGCTGGTTTTCAGCTGGTTCCTGACGGCGGTTATCTATCGCTACGCCCGACGGGAAGAAAAACATAGACTGGACTTGGCGCAGCAGGAAAACCTTGCCAGAATGGGTGAAATGGGGGCCTTGCTGGCCCATGAGATACGAAACCCGTTGGCCGGCATCAAGGGTTTTGCACAACTCATCGAAAGAAGGCCGGACGATTCTCGTACACGGGACTCGGCTCAGAGAATCATCGCTGAAACACTCAGGCTTGAAGAGTTGACAACGGATCTATTAGCCTTTGCCAGAAGAGACGAATTCCCCGTGACTACGATTCAGGTATCCGGCCTGATCGAACAGACAGTCGCCATGGTGCGACCTGAAGCCGAGCAGTCCCACATCGCTATCAGGGTGGATTACACACAGGACCTGGAATTTCATGGCAACTATGACCGACTGACCCAGGTGCTGTTGAATCTTGTCAGGAACGGTTTGCAGGCCATGCCTGACGGTGGCACGCTGTCTATCTCCGCTGTGCCGGCAGGCTCGTGCATTTCGGTCATGGTAACCGATTCAGGCCACGGCATAAGCCCGGACAACATGCAGCGAATATTCGAGCCATTCTTTACCACCAAGGCTCGGGGTACCGGACTGGGGCTTGCGCTCTGCAAAATAATAATTGAGGAACATAACGGAACAATCGGCATTGAAAGCTCAACTGCCGGAACAACGGTGACAATGATATTACCCAGAGCTTGGCACAAGGGGAAGGCATGAAAGGACGAATTCTGCTGGTGGAGGATGATAAAAACTTCAGGACCTTTTTGCATACCGTGCTGAAAGACGAAGGATACGAGGTTGCGACTGCCGGAGATGGCCTGACTGGCTTGCAGTTGATTCAAGATGAACCGTTTGATCTGGTTATCTCTGACCTGAAGATGCCTGGCAAAAGCGGGTTTGAACTATTCAAAGAAGCAATGCAGGAAGAACGTCCTCCGCTATTTATTTTTATGACCGCATTTGGCAGGGTCGAAGAGGCGGTGACGGCCATAAAAAACGGGGCGTTTGATTTCCTCACCAAACCGCTCAAAAGCCCGGATGCCTTGCTGGAAGTTGTCAACAGGGCACTGGAAAGCCAACCGCGCAGAATAGATTGTCTTTCACCGAGTGAGACTGAAACCGCCGGGCTTCCGCCCGTGAGCCTGATCTTCGCAGGACAGGCCATGGAATCGGTGCACACGCTGGTACATAATGTGGCCGTCACCGTCGCGAATGTGCTCATTTACGGCGAGAGCGGAACCGGCAAGGAGCTTGTTGCGCGGGTTATTCATCTGCTGAGTCCCAGGGGCAAAGGCAGTTTCATCCCGATCAACTGTGCCGCAATACCGGAGAACTTGTTGGAGAGCGAACTGTTTGGTCATGAAAAAGGCGCCTTTACCGGGGCGGTTCAAGCCCGCAAAGGAAAATTTGAGCTGGCCGAAGGGGGTACTATCTTTCTGGATGAGATCGGAGAGATGCCGCTGGCACTTCAGGCCAAGTTGCTGCGGGTGTTGCAGGAGCGTGTCTTTGAACGGGTGGGTGGCAGCAAGGAGATCAAGGCCGATGTGCGCGTCATCGCCGCGACCAACCGTGACCTGGGTATGGAGGTCGCCCATAAGCGTTTTCGCGAAGACCTGTTCTACCGCCTTAACGTGTTTCCCATCCACCTGCCACCGTTGCGTGAACGTTATGACTGCATACCGCTATTGGCCGACTACTTCCTGCAACGTTTCAGCCGGCAGAACAATAAACAGGTAAAAGGGATTGAACAGGAAGCCTTATCCAGCATGAATTCCTATGCATGGCCCGGCAACATCCGCGAGTTGCAGAACATCATGGAGCGGGCGGTTATCTTGGCACAGGATACGGTCAGGTGTACCCACCTTCTGGTCAGGGGCACCCCCCTGACCGAACCGCCGCAGCAACCGGACGTTCCGGAAAAGATGGAGGCTCGCGAAATGCTCAAATCCATGGAACGAGAGATGATTGTCAAAGTCCTGGAACGGCATGACGGTAACCGCCGTCTTGCAGCGGAGGAATTACACATTTCTCGCCGCTCCCTTCAATACAAGCTGAAAGAGTTCGGCCTGCTCAATGAGGAGTAGCATATTGTGCAAAATCATTCACACCTTGTGCAAGTAATTGCACATGAATTCAGGTCATGCACCTGAACCCAGAGATACCCGGAAAACCTGAAAAGTATCCGCAAACAGATCCTGCAGATTAATACTTGGAAATAACCGATAGTTACACATGCTGCACTTCAACAAAACCATTCTTAACCGTTTCACTCAGCATATGGCACCGGCATTGCAATCATGAAAGATGAAGCAAAATCAAGGCCGGGGGTACCTGAATGAAAGTACAGAATTTTGCAAAGCTATTAGCCGCAGTAGCCATGTTGACCGCCTTTGCCGCTATTGCATCAACCGCGACAATGGTTAAAAGATCCATGACAGAATCAGGTTCCGCCTCACTTTCGAAACCGATGATGTAATTGGAATTGTTGCAGCTCGCTTCTGTTTGTAGTGTCACCCGTGCTGTAAGATCGACACCCCCTCTAACCGCATGGCTGAGGGGGTTCTTAATTTCTGACAGCGTAGCATGCGGTTGAAATGGTTGCGTCACCTAGCTCTCAGCGTAACACGTTCAGAAAACAGACACCCTCTACTACACCGTGCCATACCCACCGCCTTGGTAACCAATTGACACGAGACAGATAATCCGGGGTTGGGCAAGGAGTGCCATGCTTACCAGTCGAATCAGACATCATCTACCAGCCTTTTCAGGATATTATAAAGCAACACGAGTGCTCGCCCTGTATGTTGTCATGCTCTTTGTGAGCACTCACGCCGCAATGGGAGCGACAACCGGTGAGATTGCGGGCATAAGCGTAGCGGGAGCAAGCGGCGTTACGCTGACCGTTACGGCGCTTATGGCTCAAGAAAGTGCTGCTGCCATTGCCGCCTCCCCGGTGCCGGCGGCGCAACCGCTCGCACTCTCCTTCGCCTCACAGACACTCGGGAACGTCAATTTCACTGCTGCCACACTCGCTGATACAAGTTTATTCCCGCCCGACAGCATGGGCGCTGCGGGGCCTGCCCAGTTCGTTGCCCTGTTGAATGGACGCATCAGGACGTTCAACAAAACAACCGGCATTGCCGATGGGGTTCTTAACACCTCAACCAACACCTTTTTCGACGCGGTCAGAAACGCTTCAGATACGAACTCCCCGCGCATCCGATACGACCGTGTTACCCAACGCTGGTTTCTGACTATCATTAACGCCAGTTTCCCCAATCGAATCCTTATAGCGGTCAGCGACGCGGCCAGCCAGGGGGTAATCAGCGGGACAACAACCTTCACGTATTTCTTTATCGATAGCCCCTCCGGCTGCTCAATCGACTACCCCACCCTCGGCATCGATGCCAATGCCCTCTACATAGGCGCCAACATGTTTTGCGGCACGGATGTAACGACTGCAACGTTCAGCAGCAGCGACGGTTATGTCGTGCGCAAGAGTTCCATCCTGGGGAGCGGCCCGATCGTAGCCACGGCATTCCCGAAACTGCTTCCGGACGCGACCAGCGAAGGTCCCGTCAGCCCACAGGGGGTGGATAATTTTGATTCAACCGCAAACGAGGGGTATTTTATCGGCACGTCAAATACACTTTTCGGTGAGCTGGTGCTGCGCCGGGTCAGCAACCCCGCTACGACGCCGACCATTTCCCCGAATATTCTCATTCCGGTAGACCTGACGTCCGCCCCCCTGAGCGTGCCCCACCTGGGGAACAGTGGGGGTACAAGCGGCAATCTCGATGCCCTGGATGATCGGCTCGTTGTCGCAACCCTGCGCAACGGCCGGCTCTGGACCGCCCATAACATCGCGGTCAACTCCGCTGGCTCCGCTGATGCAACGACACTTCCACTGGATCGCAACGGCAGCCGCTGGTACGAACTTCAGGGGATAGCCACCGGGCAAACCCCTAGCGTGGTGCAGTCCGGCACTGTTTTTGATTCCGCGACTTCCAATCCGCGCTTCTACTGGATACCCTCGATCATGGTCTCTGGCCAGGGGCACGCCGCCATGGGGTTCAGCACGGCCGGCGCTACCGAATACATCAACGCCGGCACCGCGGGAAGGCTTGCCGGCGACCCCCTCGGAACCATGGGAAACCCGCTCCTCTACACAAGCAGCAGCAGCGCCTACAACCCACCCGGCGACACAGGGATTCCTAACGGCAGCCGCCGCTGGGGCAACTATTCCTACACCAGTGTCGATCCGAACGACGACATGACGATCTGGACGATCCAGGAGTTCTGCGACGCGACTGATTCCTACGGCGTACGAGTGGCGAAACTCCTCGCGCCACCGCCGGCGACCCCATCCGCGGCACTGCCGGCAACAGTCTCTCTCAACCAGTCTGCCGTTGACGTAACCATCACCGGCGCTTCAATCTCCGGGTCCGGCTTCTTTGATCCCGGCACCGGATTTTCAAACCACATCAGCGCCAGTGTAACCGGCGGCGTAACAGTCAATAGTGTTACCTACACAGATCCGACCCACATCACACTGAACATCTCAACAATCGGGGCAACACCCGGCGATCAGACAGTGTCAGTGACCAACCCTGACGGCCAGAACATCGCCAGTGCTACGGCGCTCATCTCCATACCTCCACCCTACCCTCTCAACCTTACCCTGACCGGAAACGGAGGCGGTTCGGTGACGATTACCAACCAAGGGAATCAAACCGTCTGCAACACCACCTGCAGCGCCCAGATACCAGGGGGAACGGCTGTCACACTTCACGCCTCTGCGGATCAATACTCCCTCTTCTCCGGCTGGTCCGATGCGTGCAGTGGCCTGAGTGACTGCACCATCACCATGAACAGTGCCACAGGTGTCACGGCACCCTTTGCCATCGACACAGCGCATTCGGTGCTGAGCAACTCGGTCAACTACTCCTCCATCCTGGCAGCTTACCAGGCGGCCGATCCTGCCGCGCCAGCGCCTAATGGAACCATCATCGAGACCTGGGGAATCTCTTTCCCGGAAGCTCTCTCCTTCAACCTTGGCAAGATCATAACATTGAGAGGCGGCTACAATAGTACATTCACAAGCAAGAGTGGCAGGACAACCATCACCGCTCCCCTGAAAATCTCAAATGGATTGCTGATCATGGATAATATTGCCGTGAAATAGGGTTGCATTGGGCATGTCGTGCAAAACCGTTCACACCAGATGCAAGGAATTGCACCGATGTCGAGCCGGGCTTGCATACGATAAGACATATATTCGGCAACACACATATTACTTCCGCGCCCCTGCAAATATAACATCTTAAAATACCAGCGCTTATCACCATTACGAAACTCTAAAGTTATAGTATACCAATTCACTAGGTAATTGGCATCGGCATTGCTATTACAAGCGAGAAGTTTAAAATCCATCCGGAGGAAATTATGAACGTACAGAAAGTTGTGAAGGTCGTATCAGTTGTAGCCGCATTAACCGCATTTGCCGCCGTTGCATCAGCCGCAACAATGACAATGACCAAGCCGATGACAATGATCAAACCGATGACCAAGCCGATGACAATGACCAAGCCGATGACAATGTCGCCGACCACCATCATGCCGACGACAACCACCATGCCGACAACCACCATCATGCCGACAACAACCACCATGCCAACAACCACCACCATGCCGACAACAACCACCATGCCGACGACCACCACCATGCCGACGACCACTACCATGCCGACGACCACCACCGTGTCGACGGCAACGAAGATGATGTAAAAATTTGCGGTAATTACTACAATCAGCAACACAACATAATTACACTCCCCTCAGACATCTCTGTTGAAGGGGAGTGTAATTATGTTGGCTGAATAGAGCTTTTTTCATTGCCGATCAGCCGGTCGGAAGCAATGAAAACCAGGATGGGGGCATGGAGTAATGACGACATGGCACAGAATTGCAGATCCACAACATTATGCTGAGACACGGGAGAGACGGCCTTGAGATATGCATTCCGGATAAGAGCCGCTTTCCTGTTGGCTTTGACGTTGACGATTGTAGTACCCTCTGCTGTGCAGGCGAAAGAGATTCCATATACCATCGGACAAGGCCTTGAGTTCTTTTCCGGGAAATACGGCACTTCTGCCCGGACCGATACTATTTACGCCCCGTTTGCCGTTTCGGTCAACCCAACCGAACGCCTGAATCTGTCGCTGGAAATCCCTTTCATCTACCAGAACAACGGAAATATTGTTTCCGGAATTTCAATAAATAAATCTCAAGCCGCCACTACCACCAGTGCCGCGACGTCCTCCTCAGCCAGCACAGATCAAGAAGAACATGGTCTTGGAGACATCATCCTCAGAGCAGGATATACGTTAGTTCCCGATACGGATTCAACCCCGCAGGTCCATCCCACGGCCTTTATTAAATTTCCTACTGCCGATAAAAACAAATCTCTGGGAACCGGCGAGTATGATGGGGGGGTTGCTGTAGAGATATCAAAGTGGTTTGGCAAGTGGTATTCATCCGTTGAAGCGGGTTACACTGTGCAGGGAAGGAGTAGTCAATTCGCACTCAGAAACTATTTGACCTACAACGCAGGTATTGGCTACCGCATTAACAACGATATATTTTCTTCATTTCTCATCAGCGGCACCTCTCCTCCGGGCGATGGGACAGGAAGTGTATTGGAGGCCCAGTTGAAGATGCAGTATCAGCTAACGCAGCATGCCGCACTTATCGGGTCCGTCGTTAAAGGGATTTCTACCTATAGCCCCGATTATGGTGCCGGATTAGTCATGTGTTATTCGTTCTGAGGTTCTCCCATCAGCTATAACCCCGTCGAGAGGGGGACACCCCTTTTCGGCACACGGCATAGGAGCCATAACCAACGGCAGGCAGCTTGTGGTGCCTGCTTTCCCGGAAAGACGGACCAGGAAACTTTTGGCAAAATCTGAGTGTCGCCCTGTTGCATTGTTGAAATTGTGATACTATGACTCCCAGGTCGCCATTGCGCCTTGTCAGGCAACCACAAAAGCGATCGGGCCACTCCGAAACGATATCACGGCAAGATCGATGCGGGGTTATTAACGTTCTTACGCTTTCCGCACAAGATTAAATGTTGCCTTCTGCATCGTTGAGGGAGCCTGATTACCAGAAGACGACCGTAAGACTCCGTACAATTCCGGACCCCAGATTGCCGCCCTTGGAGAGATCGTCGATGACTAACTCGTTTAAATTATTGGACAGGTCCGGATCAGGGGCGAATCGATCCAGGCCGTTCTCTATCAACAAGACTGAATGAGAAAGCTCGTATTCCTGTCTGGAATTCTTTTATCTGTTGCCCTTACCTGGTTTTCCGTAAGCAATTACCTGAGCGCACGTCCGATTGCCGAGGAAAACCTGCGCGGTCTGGCCTTATCTCTCACCGCCGCCATAGAAAACATCGCCCTCCATGATCCCTCCCTGCAAAGTCTGAGCACATTCCAGACCCATGACATAGCTTTTTTTGCCCTGGTAGATCAGAAAGGCGTATACCGTTTCCACAGCAACCCGGACCTGATCGGCACACCTTTTCAGGGAACGATGCCCCTGACCGCGTTCCAGACCGGGGCTACAACCAACCAGCGGATAAGACTTCGCACGGGAGAAAACGCGTACGAGTTCAACGCCCCCCTGCATCTGCCGGGGGAGACACTCGCTCTCCGCTTGACGCTCCATACCTATCGAGCGGATACTGTTATTCGCCGGGCCCGCTTGAATATGATCGTCCTCTTCGGCCTTCTCGTTGCAGGATGGGTTTTGGGGATAGCGCTTTTCCGCTTTACCAGGCGTGAAGAACAACACCGGCTGGAAATGGCACGACGGGAAAGCCTGGCTCAGCTGGGTGAGATGGGAGCCATGCTGGCCCACGAGATCAGAAACCCGTTGGCCGGTATCAAAGGGTATGCCCAGGTAATCAGCAAGAAACCCCAGGATGAGCGCAATGGTGGCTTCGCCCAGCGCATCGTAGCGGAAACTCTCCGGTTGGAAACACTCGTCAACGAGCTGCTTTCCTATGCCAAAAGCGACCGGGAAGCGATGGCCACACTGAACCTGACCGAGATTGTTTGGCATGCAGCAGCACTGATCCGGCAGGAGGCTGAACAGCTTCAGATCAACATCATCTGTGAATGTCAGGAAAGCATCCCGATAGATGGCAACCGGGACCGGCTGACTCAAGTCCTGCTTAATGTTGTGAAAAATGCGCTTCAGGCTGTTCCAGCCGGCGGCACGGTCCGGATAACGGCAGGTGCCGACATGCGGCATGCACATGTCACCGTGAGCGACAACGGTCACGGTATCAGCCCGGAAGACCTGTCCAGGATATTCGAGCCTTTTTTCACCACCAAGGCCAGAGGAACCGGATTGGGGCTGGCCCTGTGCCGCAAAATCGTAGAAGAGCATGAAGGAACGATCACCGTGCGCAGTGTCGTTGGCGAAGGCACTGCGGTCGCTATAACAATCCCCAGCCGTCAGAAACGCTACAGCAGGAGTTGACCATGAAGGGACGCATTTTACTGGTCGAAGACGATGAGACGTTTAGAAGTTTACTGCAGACGGTTCTCGAGGATGATGGCCATGAAGTACTCACCGCGGAAGACGGGCACGCAGGTCTGCGCCTCCTTCGGCAGGAATGTTTCGACCTGGTGGTGACGGATCTGAAGATGCCCGGCAAAACCGGCCTGGAACTGTTCCGTGACAGCAACTTGGATCCGAATCCTCCCCTGTTCATATTTCTGACCGCCTTTGGCAGGGTTGACGAAGCGGTCGATGCAATGAAAGAGGGCGCCGTGGATTTCCTCACCAAGCCGCTGGAAAATCCCGAGACCCTGCTTGCCTTGGTAAACCGGGCAATTGAAGGCCAGGGGCGCACCCGTGAGTATCTCACGCTCAAGCAAGCCGAAGCGGCGGGATTGCCGCCGGAAGAGCTTATCTTTGCGGGACAGGCCATGCAGACGGTGCGAAAACTGGTGCTGGACGTCGCCGCCACCACGGCCAACGTGCTGATTTACGGCGAAAGCGGTACCGGCAAGGAACTGGTGGCCAGGACCATCCATCTGCTCAGCCCCAGGAGCAAGGCCGGTTTCGTTGCTCTCAACTGTGCCGCCATACCGGAAAACCTTCTGGAAAGCGAGCTTTTCGGCCACGAAAAAGGGGCCTTCACCGGGGCGATCCAGGCGCGACAGGGGAAATTTGAATTGGCCAGGGGAGGTACTATCTTTCTGGATGAAATCGGGGAAACGCCTCTGCCTCTGCAGGCCAAGCTGCTGCGTGTGCTTCAGGAGCGGGTTTTTGAGCGGGTCGGAGGCAGCAAGGAGATCAGAGCGGATGTGCGGGTGATAGCCGCCACCAACCGTAACCTTCAGGTTGAGGTTGAACAGCGACGGTTTCGAGAGGATCTTTACTATCGGCTGAACGTCTTTCCTCTCCAGCTACCTCCCTTGCGGGAGCGGCTTGACGCGCTGCCGGTCTTGACGAATTATTTCCTGCATCACTTCAGCCGACTGGTCGGCAAGAAACTCAAAGGGGTCGAAACTGATGCCTTGGCTGCCATGAGAACATATCCCTGGCCGGGGAATATCCGCGAGTTGCAGAATGTCATGGAACGGGGAGTTATCCTGGCACAGGGGTTCATCAAGCGCAGCAACCTTCCCGATCAAATGCTGCATAATATTGTGCAGGAAGCCGGTGAGAGCAAAGACATGCTGAAATCGGTGGAAAAAGAGCTGATCGTCAAAGCCCTGCGCAAACATGGCGAAAATCGACGTCTGGCGGCATCAGAGCTGGGTATGTCGCGCCGTACACTTCAGTACAAGCTGAAAGAATTCGGCCTGTTGGATGATAACTGAGGTGGTGTAATTACCCTCACCACAGGTGCAGGAAACTGCACCATATTGGCTGCGCAGATTTTAATGCAATAAAATAAACCCTGACATATCGGATACCTATGCAATTAATTGAAATTGGCATGGGCTGTGTACTACTTCCTCCAGTAACAAAAACTTTACGAGGAGGCACACAGATGAAAAGAACTACAGCAATTTATGCAGTAACGGCACTCGCCGCTCTTTCCTTGGCCGGTCAGGCTTTTGCCAGAGGAGGCAGCATGGGAGGCGGTCAGGGCCATGGCAGCTCAGGCGGTACTCAGCACATGGCGTCCGGCTTCGGCACCGGCATACAGCAACGCAGCATGCAGAGTAACGGGGGACAGGCGGCAGGATCCGGGACACAGCATATTCAGCACAGTGGCCTGGGAAGCAGCGCTGGACATCTGAACGGCAGCGGATCCGGCTCGACTACGCCGCGACCTGCCGCCGCATCGGCATCCCGGTAGTTGCCTGGTGCGTATGTACGTGAACCCGAGGACGGCTCCACCTGTGGAGAAAAAGGAAATGCTATGGGCAAGGTTATGATGTTGGCGCTGTTGTTGTTTGCCGTCGCTTCGTTGGCCGGCTGCATGGGGATGATGCACGGGATGTAATAACAATCATTTAGCAGTATATCAACAGACCTGGAGTGACACGTGATAGCCGCTGGCCGTTTATTTTCAATCATCGTTTGGGCAATAATCATCAACGGCCTGCTGATCGGCACATCGTTCGCCGGATTCTTCGACAGCGACGAGAAAGGGAAAAGCGGGCTGGATTTCAGCGGCGGCTATGATATCAACACGGTTAGTACCATGTCGGGCCAGGTGGTTGCAGTGCCACACTCCGGGGAGAAGGAAAACATTATCGTAGCAATAAAAAGCAATTATCAAACCTTGAACGTCTGCGTTGGTCCAAGGAGTTTCTGGGAAAAGAAGGGAATTGCCATCAGGCTGAATGACGAGATTTCGGTCAAAGGCTCCAAGGCCCAGGGCAACGACGGGCAATGGTACGTTTTGGCACAGAAATTAGTAAACCGGACCACCGGCGATCAGGTAACTCTGCGCAGTGAAAAGGGGGAACCGGCCTGGTCTGAGAGAAACCGGGCAGAGAGCCCTGCCGGCGGCATGATGCGAAGCGGTGGCGGTATGATGCGAAGTGGTGGCGGTATGATGCGAAGCGGCGGCGGTATGATGCGGCGCTAAATCAGAATTGAGCTGTTACAGACAGGAGACACGAACATGAATAGGAGCATCCGCAAAACAGCAGGCCGCTGTGCCCTGATAAACAGGATCGGTGTGCTAACTGCCGCAAGAACGCAGAAAATATTTTCTACCGCATTCATTGTCTTGGCAACAACCTTGTTTTGCACCCCACAGGTTCAGGCAGCGGGCTATTCCTATTCCGTTAGCCAGGGTTTTGAATTCAGTTCCGGAAAATATGGCACCGGCACTCGCACAGACACCATCTTTGCACCGTTTACCATCATGGCCAGCCCGACGGAGCGCTTGGGTCTGTCGCTTGAAATCCCTCTTGTCTACCAGAGTAATGGCAATGTGGTTTCCAGTCTGGGGCGCGGAGGCATGCAGGGCAGCAATTCCACGATGCAATCGAGTGCCAAGGTGATCGGCATGTCCGGTTCCGGGAGCGGCATGTCTTCCTCATCAGCCGGCACGAATCAATCAGAGGGCGGGCTCGGCGACATAACCCTCAGACTTGGCTATGTGCTGGTACCCGAGAAAGAGTCCATGCCGCAAATCCGTCCCATGGCGTTCGTCAAATTCCCAACCGCCGACAAGAATAAATCGCTGGGAACCGGTGAGTTCGACGAAGGGTTGTCAGTAGAGGTTTCGAAGTGGTTCGGGAACTGGAACCCGTTCACTGAAGTGGGCTACACCATCCAAGGAAGGAGTGCGCAACTTGCCCTCAAAAACTACGTGACTTACAACGCAGGCGCAGGATACCAGGTAACTGAACGTTTCCGCCCCATATTATTTATCAAAGGTTCTTCTCCGCCGGCCGACGGGACAAGCAGTCTGCTGGAAGTCCGGCTGAAACTGGACTATCAGGTAACAAACCACACCGGTATCGATGCATACATAAGCAAGGGGGTTACCACCAACAGCCCTGACTACGGCACAGGATTATCAGTATATTTCGATTTTTAACACAGACGGCACGAAAGGACAAACATCATGAAAAAACAGATAATTACAGTGACAGCACTTCTTACGGTTGGGCTTATCGCAGGTTGTGGAGGCGGAAGTGGTACCAGCGGCGTTCCAGCAGCCTCCACTGCAGTCTCCGGCACAGTCGCCGACGGCTACCTTGCCGGCGCAACCGTGTTTCTCGACAAGAATGGCAACTACCAGATGGATGCGGGTGAACCATCAACCCAGACCGATGCGCATGGCGGTTATACCCTGAATATCGATCCTGCCGATGCAGGCAAGTATCCGATTGTTGCACTGGCGATCAAAGGGCAGACCACCGACCTGGATACCAATCAAACGGTCACGAACAGCTATATGCTCAGCATGCCCGCTTCAGCCGTTTCCGGCACGGTCAGCAGCAACTTCATCAGCCCCATGTCTACCCTGATCAGGGAGAAGATGGCCGCCAACCCCGGTATGACCCTGACCGACGCAATGACTCAGCTTCGTAATCAAATGAATCTGGCAGCCGGCGTGAACATGATGGCGGACTATGTAGCCGGCTCCCAGTCGGGAGCGAACTCGGCCCAGTACCAGGCCATGCATGTCAATGCCCAGAAGATGGCCGATCTGATGGCTGCCCAGGCGGGTCTGGTTATGAATGGCAACGGCGTGAACATGAGCCGTTACCGCAGCATGATGGGCACGATCAACAGCAACATGCCGGCGATAACCGCAAACACGATGGGCAGCACATTTATGACCGGCATGATGAGCCAGATGCAGACCCAGCTGGGGGCTATGCCGATGGGTGGAGGATTTACAAACTACTCGGGCATGTTTCGCAACATGACCAGCCAGAACAACTTCTGGAGCCCTGCTGGAACCCCGCTGACCCCGATGAGTGGCGGCATGATGTAGCAAGGCCGTTGTAATACACGGAACACCACCGATGTCTCTTACCATATTTTCGAAAAGCGCTTTGCCAATCGATCCCCCTACACCTGAGGCGAGCTGTTTAGCTCGCCTCACCCCCCACCCCCGCGTTAGCCCGCGATAAGCCATCCGTCCGTTGATTACACATCATGCTGCCGGTCGATGTGGAACACCGGTGTACATGCCGTATGCGGCTATGGTGCGCCAACCGCATGCGGAATATGGCACTCCTGTAGTGGAATATTCCGCACCGGCATCATGCGCGGCGACTGGCAAACCATTGCAAGTGCCTTGATATTGGTGCATATTGCCCTTGGCACGAAACCTGATAGACTCCCTCCATCAGAAACCATTCAAAACCGAGGCTGCCATGAAAACATACCTGACCATACTCACGTGTCTTCTCCTCGCTGTCGGCAGCGCCAGCGCCTCCGGAACAAAACCTGAAGAAAACCTGCCGGCCCTTGTCAATACGGCGCTTGCCGACAATCCCGAACTGAGGACTACCCAGGCCCGCTGGGAGATGTTCAGGAACCGGATTTCCCAAGCCGGGTCCCTGGATGATCCGATGCTGATGTTGAAGATCCAGAACGGTGTAATCTCCGATCCGCTCAACTTCCATAAGGAATCCATGACCGCCAAGGTGATCGGCCTTTCCCAACAGTTGCCGTTCTGGGGCAAACGGGGGCTCAAGCAAGAGATGGCCGCAAAGGATGCCGAATCATACCGCTGGCAGGTGCAGGAGCGAAAACTCGAACTCGTCAGGATGGTAAAGGAGACCTACTACCGGATCTACAACACCGACAAGTCCCTGGAGATTGTCGACAAGAATATCAAGGTTCTCGATGATTTTATCACCATCGCCGAAACCAAGTACTCCGTCGGCCAGGGCACGCAACAGGACGTCTTCAAATCCCAGGTGGAACGTTCCAAGCTGCTCGATATGAAGATTACGCTTGAGCAGGGCCGAAAGAGCCTGGCAGCTACCCTCAATGCCCTGCTCTTCCGTTCACCCGAGACAGCGGTGGGCAGGATCCCCGACTTTGAGACCAAACCGCTCCACCTCTCTGCCGGGAGTTTGAGGGAAACGGCCTATGAGAGTCGCCCTATGATCAAGAGCCTGAAGTCTTTGATCGAAAAGGGTGAACTTGGACACAAGCTGGCCAGGAAGGAATTCTATCCCGATTTCAACGTATCCCTGGAGTACATGCAGCGTGAGCCGGCCATGGGGAGCGAAGGTTTGGACATGTACAGCCTGGGCGTGACCTTCAACCTGCCCCTGCAACAGGAACGGCGTCATGCCATGGTGGCTGAATCGGATTCGGAGGTTCGCATGTCCAACGACGAGCTGGACAGCCTCAGGAATACAATCGGGGCGGATATCTCCGGCCTGCTCGCCAAACTGGAAAAAAGGGAGCGGTTGATTACGCTCTACAAGACCGGCATTATCCCCCAGGCCGAACAATCCCTTGACTCGGCGGTTATCGGCTACCGGGTGAACAAGGTGGATTTTCTGAGCCTGCTGGACAGCCGGGTGACCTTGTTCAACTATGAGCGGGAACTGTACGAGTCTCAGGCGGAGTACATGATGATTCTGGCACAGCTCGAAGCGGTCATCGGAAAAGATCCCCTGTCAGCTGCAGCAGCGCGGACACCTTCGCCGGCGCCGTCCCTGTCCGGGCAGCCCCGGACGCCGGCAACAGCACCTGCATCCCATAACGCTCTCAATCATTAATTTCACGACAAACGAGGTACGACCATGGCCCTGAACAAGAAAATCGCAATCCCGCTGGTAGTTCTCATTCTGGCTGCGGCAGCAGGAGGCGGCTGGTTCCTGTGGCAGAAACAACATACTACACCAACTACCGGTCAGAAGGCGGACCAGGGCAAACAGCTGTACACCTGCTCCATGCATCCGTTCATCATCAAGGACAAACCTGGCGTCTGTCCGATCTGCGGCATGGAATTGATCAAGAAGATCGATACGACAGCTGCCGGCGGCACCGCCCAGACCCCGGAGCAAAAACAGCAGGCCGCCATGCTGGGTATGGTTTCACTCTCCCCGACCCAGCGGGTTATGGCCAATGTCGCCACCGTGGAAGCGAAGATGACCCCCCTGAACAAGGAGATCAACGCCGTCGGCATTGTTCAGTACGACCAGGCGCGGCAGGCCAAGGTCACTGCCTGGATAGCCGGTCGTATCGACAGGCTGAATGTCAGCACCGTGGGCGCCTATGTCAGCAAAAACAGGCCGGTGGCGGAGGTCTATTCCCCCGATCTCCTGGCTAGCCAGCAGGAATACCTGTTGGCCATCAAGAGCCGCGAGCAGTTAAAAAACTCCCCGATTGCCTCTATCTCCCAGAACGGCGCAGGTCTGGTGGCATCGGCCAAACAGCGCCTGATGCTCTTCGGGGTTAAGGAGAGTCAGATCGCCGAACTGGAGAGATCCGGCAAGCCGAACATCAGGCTGCCGATCTACACGCCACTCTCCGGTATCGTCATCGACAAGCTGGTGCAGCAGGGGCAATACGTCAATACGGGCGACGTTCTGTTCAACGTCGCCGACCTCTCCACCGTCTGGATAGAGGTGGAGGTCTACGAAAACGAGTTCCCCGATATCCACATCGGCCAGCAGGTCGAGATCCGATCCCAGTCCTTCCCCGGCAAGCCGTTTACCGGGCGGGTCACGTTCATCTATCCCTTTCTCGATCCCAAAACCAGGACCGTCAAGGTCCGCGTGGAGATGCCCAATCGCGGCATGCAGCTGAAACCTGACATGTTTGTCAACGCCATTATCAAGGTGCCGCTCGGCTCTTCGATCGTTGTACCGGTTTCTGCCGTCATGGACACCGGCAAACGGCAGGTGGTCTGGGTGGAAACCTCGCCCGGCATGTTCGAGCCGCGTGACGTCCAGATTGGCCAGCGGACCGATGACAAGCTCCAGATACTGTCAGGTATCAAAAGCGGAGACATGGTGGCGGTATCCGGCGGCTACCTGATCGATTCGGAATCACAGCTGAAGGGTGGCGGCGGCTCCATGCCCGGCATGAAGATGGATGAGCCTCACGGGACCAAACCATCGTCCGCCCCCCCGGGGCAGCAGCCGCCGGCCAAGAAGGGTGACTTGAAGATGGATGATATGAAGATGTAGGCAGTTACCCCCTTGATAAAGGGGGGCCAGGGGAGATTTGCCTTTAAAACCAAATCCCCCTAAATCCCCCTTTCATAAAGGGGGACTTCAAGCCCAACAAGGACACTGCCATGATTGAAAAGATCATTGAATACTCCGCTCGTAACCGCGTCATCGTCCTGTTGATGTTCGGATTGGTCATTGCCTGGGGGATCTGGTCGGTCTACCATACCCCGGTGGATGCCATCCCGGACCTGTCGGACAATCAGGTGATCGTCTTTACCGAATACCCCGGACGCTCGCCCCAGGTGGTGGAGGATCAGGTCACCTACCCGCTGGCGGTCAACCTGCAGGGCCTGCCCCAGGTCAAGGCCGTACGCGCCTCCTCCGCCTTCGGCTTCTCGATGATCTATATCATCTTTGAAGACAAGGCCGACATCTATTGGGCCCGAACAAGGGTCTTGGAACGGCTGAACTATGCCGCCTCACTGCTGCCGCCCGGTGTTGTGCCGACCCTCGGGCCGGACGGCACCGGCGTGGGGCACGTCTTCTGGTACACCCTCGAAGGTAAGGGCTATGACCTGGAGCAGTTGCGCACCCTGCAGGACTGGTTCGTGCGCTACCAGCTCAATACCGTCCCGGGTGTGGCCGAGGTGGCCTCCATCGGCGGATTCGTCCGCGAATACCAGATCGATCTCGACCCTAACAAGCTCTTTGCCTACAACATCAAGGTTGGCAAAATCATGGAGGCGGTCAAAGCCTCCAATAAGGATGTGGGCGGCCGCCTGATCGAGCAGGCCGACGCCGAGTACCTGATTCGCGGCCAAGGCTACGTCAAGTCCAAGGAAGACCTGGAAAACATCGTGGTCGGCGCCGACATGCGCGGTACCCCCATCTACCTCAAGAACCTGGGTACTGTACAGTTGGGCGGCGCCATCCGGCGCGGCCTGCTGGATAAAAACGGCGAAGGCGAGGCAGTGGGCGGCATCGTGGTCATGCGTTACGGAGAGAACGCCAAGGATGTCATCGACCGGGTCAAGGTCAAGATCAAGGAACTGGAGAAGGGCTTGCCGCCCGGGGTGACCATCAAGGTTTCCTATGATCGCTCCGACCTGATCGAACGGGCCATCGATACCCTGAAACATAACCTGCTGGAGGAGTCGGTGGTAGTCTCGCTGGTGATCCTGGTCTTTCTGCTCCATTTCCAGAGCGCCCTGGTGATCGTGCTGACCCTGCCGATCTCCGTGCTGATCGCCTTCATCACCATGAAACTGATGGGGGTTTCCTCCAACATCATGTCCCTGGGGGGTATCGCCATTGCCATCGGCGTGCTGGTGGATGCCGGCGTGATCATGGTGGAGAACTGTTACCGTCACCTCTCCGAGATACCGCCCGCGGAACGGGCAACGAGACGACTGGAGGTTGTCATCGCCTCGGCCAAGCAGGTCGGCCGGGCGATCTTCTTCTCCCTGGCGATCATCGTGCTCTCCTTTGTGCCGGTCTTCATGCTGGAGGGACAGGAAGGGAAGCTGTTCCATCCCCTGGCCTTCACCAAGACCTTCTCCATGATGGGCTCGGCCATGATCGCCATCACGCTGGTGCCGGTCTTGATGTACTACTTCATGCGGGGCCGGATGCCGCCCGAGAGCGCCAACCCGGTCTCGACCTTCTTCATCCGGCTGTATTCACCAATTATCCGCTGGGTGCTGGTCTGGAAAAAGACCACCATTGCCCTCAACCTGATCGCCCTGGCCGTTGCCGTACCGCTCTTCATGCACTTGGGCAGCGAGTTCATGCCACCCCTGGATGAGGGGTCGCTGCTCTACATGCCGGTTACGCTGCCCAATATCTCGATTACCGAGGCCAAGCGGCTGATCCAGGTGCAGGACACGATCATCAAGAGCGAGCCCGAGGTGGAGCAGGTCCTGGGCAAGGTCGGCCGGGCCGAGACCTCCACCGACCCGGCCCCGGTATCCATGTTCGAGAGCATCATCATCCTCAAACCCAAGGATCAGTGGCGACCAGGGATCAAGAAAGCCGACATCGTGGCCGAGCTGGACGCCAAGCTCCAGCAGATCGGAGTGCGCAACGGCTGGACCCAGCCGATCATCAACCGCATCAACATGCTCTCTACCGGGGTGCGCACCGACCTGGGGGTCAAGATCTTCGGCAATGACCTGAATGTGCTCAAGGATCTGGCGATCCAGGCCGAGGCGATTCTCAAGCCGATCAAGGGCGCCGCCGACGTGGTGGCCGAACGGGTCACCGGCGGCAACTATATCGATATCGATATCGATCGCGAGGCGGCCGCCCGTTACGGCGTCAGCGTGGGCGATATCCAGGATGTCATCGAGACCTCTCTGGGAGGCGAGATGCTCTCAACCTTCGTTAAGGGGCGCGACCGTTTTCCGATCCGCATCCGCTATCTGAGGGACTACCGCGACAACATCCCGGCCATCCGCCGGATCCTGGTGGCCGGTTCGGATGGCGCCCAGGTGCCGCTCTCGCTGGTAACCCGGCTGAAGATCTCCACCGGCGCCCCGGAGATCAACAGCGAGGGCGGCCTGCTGCGTTCGCTGGTCTTCCTGAACGTGCGCGGCCGCGATATGGGGGGCTTTGTAAACGAGGCCAAACAGACCCTGGAAAAAAACCTTAAACTCCCCCCCGGTTATTACGTAGTCTGGTCCGGCCAGTGGGAGAACCAGGTCCGGGCCAAGGCTCGCCTGCAGATTCTGGTTCCGATAGGCATAGTGATCATCTTCATCCTGCTCTACTTCACCTTCCACTCGGCCCTGGAAGCGAGCATGGTCATGCTCTCCGTACCTTTCGCCCTGGTGGGCGGGGTCTATCTGGTCTCGGCCCTGGGGTACAACCTGTCGGTGGCGGTATGGGTCGGATTTATCGCCCTGTACGGCATCGCCGTGGAGACCGGGGTGGTGATGGTGATCTACCTGCACGAGGCCCTGGACAAGAAGCTGATCAATGGCCCCTGCAGCGAGCAGGATATCTACGACGCCACCTTCGAAGGGGCGGTGCTGCGGCTGCGTCCCAAGCTGATGACCGTGGCCGTAGCCCTGTTGGGGCTGCTGCCGATCATGTGGTCGACGGGTACCGGCGCCGATGTGATGAAGCCGATCGCTGCGCCCATGATCGGCGGGATGATCTCCTCGGCGGTGCATGTGCTGATCATGACACCGGTCATATTTGTGCTGATGAAGACTCGGGATTTGAAGAAAGGCAGGCTGAAGTATTCGGGGATGAAGCACTGAGGTGCAGAAAATCCTGCATGCGATGTAGGTTATTCTGCACACCAGCTGAGTCAGTCGAAGTTTCTATCGTATAAACAGCATGTTGCACATTGGCATGGAGCATGCTTTTAATTCAATCAGTTCCACATCACCTTTTAAAGGAGAACCAATTGCATGAAAAAAGCAACCGTAATTATGGCAGCACTAACCTTGGCCTTTGCAGCGCCCGCGGCTTTTGCGGCAATGGATCCATCCATGCCGATGGACCACGGCCAGGGAGCCATGAAGATGGAACGGGGCGGCATGATGTCCATGGGCAAGTTAGCGCATGAGGGTGTTGTTGACGGCGTCAAGACGACCTTCCGGGTGATCGATATCGGACAAAAGATGAAGAAGATGGGCATGCAGGAAACCCATCATATCATGGTGATGTTCAGCGATGCCAAAACCGGCAAAATGTTGAGCGGCGGTGAAGCAACGATCAAGATCATGGCTCCGGACAAATCAGCGCAAGTAAAGAATTTGATGGGCATGGAAGGCGGGTTCGGTTCCGATTTCATTATGCCGAAGAAGGGTAAATACGGGGTGATGTGCAAGTTCAAGCTGGCGGATGGAAAGGTGCGTCAGACAAAGTTCTGGTACACCGTAAAGTAGCTCGCTTCGACTCCGCTCAGTGCGCGTCTTTGTTCCCTGAGCGGAGTCGAAGGACACCTGGCAGGTGCTCCCGCCCCAGCCCTTACCTCTTTCCGGTCAGTTTTTTCCAACCGCTGCCAGCCAGTTCAACCAGGCCGTTGATTGTACGGGTATAGAACCTGCGCACCGGCATACGATTGACCATGATGGCTCCGCCAATCCGTTCCACGGACAGCGGATCTCCGCTGTTGAAGGCCGCCAGCTGTTCGTAATACTCACCATCGATGCCGAACAGGAAACGGTACCTGGCCCCGTCGAAGCGACAGGAGACAACCAGAACAATCACCTCCGGGACGCCGCTTTTGTAATTGAAACGGGCAGTCGATGTTACAAACGCCCCGCTAACCGTTTTTCCTGATGCCAGCAGCGCATCGATCGTGACGCCTTTGGGCTTGAGGTGCCCCAGGGAGGGCAAGCCCCACGGCTTGTAGGGGTCGTGGCGGCGGGCTCGAAAATGCCCGCTCTTTTCCAAAAGCACAACCACATTATTGTTGATCGGCCCACCGATTGAATGTGACAGGCCGGCGGCAAAACCGTGTTCACGGATGAGGCGATGGTTTTCTACAATCTGCACCATACCGGTGGCTCCCAAGGGATGACCACGACCTTTCAACCCACCGGTCAGGTTGGTAGGAAACTCACCGCCCGGCCCGGTCAAGGCATCGTCCAGCAGTGCATCCAACAAACGAATACGACTGACAATCCCCAGATCCACCATGTTTATGGGACCGAACCCGTTAAAGGGGTCGTGCATATTGACGTGCAATTTGCCCGCAAAGGAGCGGATGTCCTTGATGCCGGCCATGCCATAGGTATAACCGGCGGCAATGACCGTGGCCGGAAACGAGTGGAAATAATTGCGGTCGGCGATGGTCGGGATATCGGTAGCGCTTCCCACACCGCTGACCAGCACCTCCTGGGGTTTTGACGTCAGGATAACCGCTGCCATGCCGTCGGACATGGGACAGAAATCATGGTAACGCAGAGGGGCCCAATAGCGGTAGTTCTTGTTGCTGGCAATCTGCCGGTAATAGTCGGCCACGTCCAGCGTGTAATTGTTGTGGGCGTCAGGGTTTTGGGCGGCAAAACGTTGGCTGCGCTGGGTTAACAACGCCGAATAGGCCGTCCATTCCTCATCGCTGAGACCGAGTTTCTCCTTGAGAGCCCGTGCCACCAATGCGCCGCAGGCCGGCATGGTCAGTCCAAATTCCGATTCGTCGCGATCAATCACCCCGGCAATGATCCGGGTTGACTCCGATGTGGAGACGTCACTCATCTTCTGGATGCCGATGGCCAACACATAGTCATAGCGGCCGGACGCCACTTCGAGGTAGGCATTCTCGAAAGCCGATGCCCCCGAGGATGAAGCCGTGTCGATCAGCACCGATTTGGCGCCGGAAATGCCCAGGATGCCGGCAATCTTGGCAGCGGTATTGTCCACCCCGGAGAAGGCGGACGGATTCTGGCTGCCAACAACGACCGCCTCGATCTCACGCCGCCGCACCGGGCCGGCGGCAAATACCTCGCCGCAACGTTCGGCCATCTCCAGAAAGGAAAGATTTTCCTTGTCCTTGCCATTGTAGCGACCTACCGGGGCCATCCAGGAAGCGGCAAGATACACCTGACGGGGAGAGAACAATGTGCTCATATACGCACTCCTTCACAAAAAGAGGCGTCCAACCCATCGGACGCCTCTAACCGTAGCAGATACAGAAGATGACACCGCTCTATTTGCGCAAGACCTTGATGACTGCCGAAAAATCCTCTTCGCCCCAACCAGCATCGACCCCTTGTTCATACACGTTGAATGCCGCCTCTGCAGCCGGCAGGTTCAGTCCCATGAGCCGGGCGGCGCTCATGACAATTTGCAGCTGTTCATGCACGTACTTGAGTGCCAGGCTTCGCGTGAAATCATTCCTCGCCATGGCGCGACCCTTCGAGTGAAACAGGGGTGAAGCCACGCCGCGTGTATCAAGGACCTCCAGAATCTTATCGGCGGTGAATCCCATTTTCTCACCAAAGACAATGCCTTCCGCCAGCACCTGCACCAGCTCCGCCTGCACCATATTGACAACGTATTTCATCTTGGTGGCTTCACCGATCTTGCCGACATGAATCGTATTAAGACCGAAGAACGAGAACGGCTCGCGGCACTTGCCGGCCAGTGACTGGTCACCGCCGATAACGATCGTCAAGAGTCCGTTTGCGGCATGGTCCTTATTGCCCCACACCGGCGCATCCAGGTACTGCACCTTTTTCTTGGCGGTCTCCTCGGACATCTTCATGGTGGTCTCCAGCGAGTGCGAGCCCATATCCGCAAAAATGGTACCGGAATCAATGCCGGCCAGAATGCCTTTTTCCCCGAAGAAAAGACCGCCCAGCTCATCACCTTCCGGCACGATGGCGATCACCAGATCGCGGCCTTTGGCAGCCTCTGCCGCCGACGCTGCGGCGGTTGCCCCCAGGGCTACCACCTCTGCAACGGCGGCCTGGTTGCTGTCAAAAACCGTCAATTCATAGTTCCCCTTGGTCAGATTGGCAGCCATATGCTTCCCGATAGTCCCCAATCCGATAAAACCGATCTTTTGCAACATATCTTCAGCCTCCTGAAATAGGATAATAATTCGATTGATTTTCACGCAATATTACATGGTATTTATGCCGCTGGCAACTGTCTAGTTCAGGAAAATAACACTTTTCTAAACCAGATCATCAGCGTGACAAACCAACCCCGGCCCTGTCACACATCCCGGCAAGACAACAGGAGGAACAACGCGGCGACCGCGGGAGACAATGGTTCTGGCCGAAGGCCACCAACAGATCGTTGATTTCGATCCAGTACTCGGCTGGCAGTATCTGCCGCAGGACTCGCTCGGTCTCATCAGGCGATTTTGTTGAGACATAGCCCCAACGGTTGCAAATTCGGTGGACATGCGTATCCACACAGATCCCCGGTTTACCGAATCCAAGTGTCACCACCAGATTGGCTGTCTTACGCCCCACCCCTTTGAATTTCAGCAGTTCATCGATTTCATCCGGAACGTTCCCACCAAAGTCGTTTTCCAGCCTTTGCGCAATATCGGCAATCTGGGCGGCCTTGTTGCGGTAAAAACCTGAAGGGTAAATCAGGCGGGCAATCTCATCAACCGGCAGATCTTTCATCTCGGCAGGTGTTCCGGCCCTTTCAAAAAGCCGCTTCGAAGCCGCAGCCGTGACCTCATCCTTGGTGCGCAATGAGATCAGGCACGAGACCAGTACCTTGAAGGGACTGCGTTCACATTGGGCGACAATCGTCACCGCAGGCGTCTGCCAAGAGCGGTACTCCTCACGCAACAGTGAGATGGCAGCAGGGATATTATCCGGTTTCATGCGAAAAATAGTACCCTAACACCTATCATCACGCAAGACCGGTTTTACTTTTCGGCATTTTACCGTTATGATGCAGTCATGAAAACAGATACCCCCAATTTTGTTGACCTCCACATTCATTCCAATTACTCAGATGGCGCTTTTTCACCAGATGAACTGGTTCGGCGCGCCTCTGCAGCAGGACTCAGTATAATCGCCATAGCCGATCACGATTCTGTAGCAGGTGTAAGCGAGGGCATCTCAGCCGGAACGCTGAACAATATTGAGGTTATTCCTGCCGTGGAACTCTCGGTACAGTTCAGGTCCTGGCAGGATGTACATCTCTTAGGATACGGCATAGATGTGAGCGACGATACGTTTCTGAAAAAACTGAATGGATTTCGTGAACGGCGGGAGCATCGCAATATTGATATCCTGGAGCGGGTCAACGACATGCTGGCTGAAGAAAGTCGTGCGGCTATCGATCTTTCAGAGGTACTGGTGTTCGCCCGGGACGCTATCGGCAGGCCACATATCGCGCGCGCCTTGCTGGAACGCGGTTATGTCGGCACTGTCGAAGAGGCCTTCAATCGCTATCTGGTCCCGTGCAATGTCCCCAAATGTTATTGGCCCATTGATGATGCCATTAAAGAGATCAGGCGTATTGGTGGCGTTGCCGTGCTGGCGCACCCTACCTCTGTCAGCGCCGATCGTCAGGAATTACAGGAAATTATCAGCGCATTGTCCGAGACGGGTCTTGATGGCATTGAGGTATTTAATAACATGGCGCACCTTGATGAAATGGAGTTTCTGCGACGGTATGCATTGGAATCAGGCTTGCTGATGACCGCTGGCTCTGATTTCCACGGCATCGAAGAAGGGCTGGAAATGGGAAAGGGACGGGGCGGCATCCGCTTTAGCGACGCCATCCTCGCCCCCCTCAAGAAACGTTTATCCGAAAGACACCGTCAGCTTTTATCTTTGTAGGCCTTATAAAAAGATACATTTTATAACACTTTGTTTATTAAAGTTATTGTTTTAGATACTTATTATTAGGTAGGATATAGGTAGTAATGGATTAAATTTTATACCCACCACCCATGCGGCGCTCCTCTGAATTCATCAGAGAGCGTCGTTTCTTTTTCAACGCTAAAATTTCTACACCTATGACGCTGGACGGGGGTGGTGATCCTCCATACTTAAGATCAATTTCAAGTCATTTTTCTCTTTAAATCGCTGTCACGACTTATTGTGTCGCAACCATGTGATAGCCTGGAATCATGCGGAATCAGGTACTAAATTGATCAGGAGGTGCAGCATGAGAGTACGAGACCTTATCTTTCCTGAAGGAAGCTCCAATCAACAACCGGAAACAGCGCTACGGGTGCTGGGAATTGACCTGGGAACTACTAACTCTACCGTGGCAGAGATCGTCTACGACCCGAAAAATGATGAAGAAATCAGCGTGAGATGCCTGGCAGTTGAACAGCCTACCGGCGGCCGCAGTCATTGGAGTCCGCTGGTGCCATCCATGGTGGCGCTGCATGATGGACAGGAGTTTATCGGCGAGGGAGTGCGATTACTGCGTATCAATGGACGCATGAAGAGACTGGGGGAAAAACGTAACCTGTTTTCATCGGTAAAAAACGACATGGGGCTACGGCGCACCTATGACATGGCCCCCGAAGGCTACCGATCAGCAGCAGAAGTAAGTGGGAAAATCCTTGGATTTCTCAAAGAAGCGGCTCTTAAGGAGAAGTCCCAACTACCGGAGCGTACGATTGTTACCGTACCGGCTTCTTTTCAGTTGGATCAACGCAGCGATACTATTAAAGCCGCTACCCTTGCCGGAATGACGCTCAAGGGTGGCGATCTGCTTGACGAGCCGGTGGCAGCTTTTATCGGGTATCTGTCGGAGAATCCTGACGAAGAACTGGTTGGACCTGGCCAGACCAAAAATCTTTTAGTGTTCGACTTCGGGGGCGGCACCTGTGACGTGGCGATCCTACGCTTATCCAGACAGGATAAAAATAAACGTCTCTCTATTGCTACGCTCTCCGTCTCACGTTACCACCGTCTGGGCGGTGGCGATATAGACCAAGCAATTCTCTATGAAATCCTCATGCCGCAACTGTTGAAGCAGAATGATCTTCATCGCAATGACCTGGATTTCAACATGAAAAAGGACTTTATCGAACCAGCCTTGATAGGCGTAGCGGAAAAATTGAAAATAGAATTGTGTGACAAGGTGTTTGAAGCCCTTCGAGAGGGAGAAAACTATGACAAGTTCACACATACCTGTCACGGCGAATATCTATGTCGGCTAGCGGACGGCAGGACTCTGACTCTCTGCAATCCCGTGTTGAGCGTTGCCCAATTTGAGGAAATCATGTACCCGTTTCTGGAACCATACCTGCTTTTCAATTCTGAAACCGAATATCGCCAGACCCTTTCCATCTTTGCTCCTATTCAGGATGCAGTAGAAAAGAGCGGTTTGACCACAGAAGAGATTGACATCTGCCTGCTGGCTGGCGGCAGTTGTCTGATTCCGCAAGTCGTTATCATGGTGCAAGACGTTTTCCCCGATTCTACTATACTAAATCTGGACACCCCGGACACCATGCAAACAGCCATAGCATGCGGGGCTGCTCTCAATTCTCTCTCCCTGGCCCTGACAGGCTTTCCCATAATACAGCCGGTCTGCCAGGAAACGATTGCCATAATTACCAGCAACGGTCCTTTTGAACTGGTTCCGAAAGGTGCGTCGCTTCCTTGGCCATCAAACGGTGGCTTTGAAGAAGTTACCACATTGACTATGCCTGAAACATCTCTTCAGGATCCAATCTCGGTAAGGGTTGAAGTTGTGGCACAGGAGGAAGGTGGTTCACGCCCACTGGTTAGCGAGCTGTGGCAGATCCCGGCTCCGGTCTCGGCAGGTGAAGGCATCCGGCTTGAATATCGCTACGATGAAAATCAGGTACTGGAAATTCGCCTGAGCCATTCCGAGCGGGATGACGTCAAACCCTTTATTGAAAGGAAAGATCACCCACTGACCCATATTGTCAATCCCCAGGCTGTAAAATTACGCATAGAAGATACCGAGGAAAAGCTTCGTACGGGTGAAATTGAACCAGAAGAGCGTTACAAGACCATCATCTCCCTGGCAAGCGATTGCGCCGAATTACGCCAGTACGAAAAGGCAATTTCACGCCTTAGTGAGCTGCAACGCAAGCGCTGCGAACCGGACGCCGTGATTATTAACCGTATGGGGTTGTACTGGGGAAATCTGGGGAATAGAGAAAAGGAAGAGTACTATTACCGCGAAGCGAGCAAAATCGATCCGAGCTGGAATATTCCCTGGTTTAATCTGGCTCATGCGTTCAAAAATCATAAGCGGCTTGATGAGGCAAAGAGTGCAATTGAGAAAGCCATAGCGCTCAAGCCGGAATCCGCGCCTTCGTACGTTTTACAAGGTCAGATCGTCCGGGATATGGGCAAGGAGTTTGCCATGCACGAATTCCTGGAGATTGCCATGAAACGCTTCCGTCCGCTGGAACAAGTGGACGAATGGGATTTGTCCTGGTATCAGGCTATGGCGGAGATGAAAGATAATCAGGAACTAGTCAGGACAGTTCGACATGAACGTCAGATGCGCAAGGTATCGACACACGAAGAGGGAAGAGAGATGGAAGGTCTGTTACCAGCTTTGGCGGCATAATAGTGGCGGCCATGCTAATTTTGCGGTGACATTCATTACAAAGAGGCATCTGTAACTGACTGATAATTTGGTATATTGTTAATTTTTATGGGAGTTTACCATGACCCGTTACGCCATAGGTGACATACACGGTGGTGTCAAGACTTTCCAGGCCCTGCTGAACAAAATCAACCTAAGCCGTGAGGACCGGGTTTACCTGCTGGGGGATTACATCGACCGTGGACCGGACAGCAGGGGAGTACTCGGGGCCATCATGCAACTACAGGCTGATGGATTTGATATCCGACCGATACGCGGAAACCACGAAGATATGCTCATTCGTAACATTATCAACGAACATGACGAATGGGCACGGTACTACAAGATTGGTTGGGGGGCGGAAACACTGAAGAGTTTCGGTGTTTCAAATCCGGGTGAACTACAGGATGAATACAAGAATTTTCTATTTGCCCTACCCTACTCTTTGCAGGATGGTCATTTCATCTTTGTGCATGCCAGCCTGGATATGACAAAGGATGATCCAATCACACAAACAAAACCTGAACACATGATGTGGGGAAATGGTGGATTTCTTAGCGACAATCATATTCCCGGCAGAGTAATCGTCAGTGGGCATAAAATCCGTTCCGTGAGTAAGATCATGGATTCTCTGGCACAGCCACATATCCAGATAGATAACGGGGCCTTCTCGAACAACCCTCCCGATCTTGGCAATCTGGTTGCACTCAATCTTGATGAGATGCAGCTTACGTTTCAACCGTGGATTGATGAGAGTGCCAGACTAAAGGCCTTCCTCAAGGGAATGAATCAGAAACCATCACCAGCGGAAAAACAAACAGTTGCACACAAGAAAATCATCATCGACGATTCTGTACTGGGAGACGTGGCCTTTGCAGACTGGTATCGTTTCGGCGATCCGGCTGAAGGGACGCGACCGCTGATCCACTACATCGGCGGCTCCATCACCAGAGATGTGTATCTGTCACGCCTGCACGGTGAACCGACCCCAGTAGCGGATGAATTTCTACTGGCTTGGGAAATGGCGGGGAAGCCTGCGATTGACCTATTGGTCTCTTCGTCACCACCAAGCGGTGAATCGCGACAAAACGGCATTCTCCAGGATTTCTTCAGCCACCTGTTGTTCGAGATACTGCCCCGCACTGATAACCCGCGCCCCCCTGCCCTGGCCTTTGTGGGCAATTCCTTCGGTGCACACCTGGCAAGCTATCTGACCTTTTCCCTGGCCGGTGCCAAGGCACTGGCTACTATCGCCGGTTGCGGCATGTCGGAAGCGGCACGGGAGACACCGCTACTGAATCTGGAGAGCAAGCGTTTCATGGTGTTCAGCAATCTGGATGACGGGACAGAATACGAGGATGAACAGTTTAGATTATTTCTGGAGTCTCGGGATATTTCGCTGGCAGTCGATCAGCGACCGGGTGGGCATGACTTTGATGATTATCGGGAGAATGGGGCTTTGCGGGATGCATTCGGGTTTTGTTTGACGTCACTTAGACACGATTAGAAAACAATAAATTCTGGTTTCTATTCGTCTGCGCTGTCCGTCCATCCATTTGTGACAAATTCCCAAGAATCATTAATTTCAGCCATGTCTTCCCATGCACTGGGATTTACCAGAGTGTTGCATAGATCAGCGGCAGGCTCGTTGAATTTCTGCCAGATTGCACTATGCAAAGCCCAGAGCAAGGCGCAATCTGAACCAAAGTATTTGGATAACAAAT
Organism: Deltaproteobacteria bacterium; assembly: GCA_021780495.1. Taxonomy (GTDB): domain Bacteria; phylum Desulfobacterota; class Desulfuromonadia; order Geobacterales; family Pseudopelobacteraceae; genus CAIPTY01. The sequence goes on along the minus strand of JAJXYO010000061.1, from coordinate 4,659 downwards.
TGCGGAGAGTTGCACGTTCGTTGGCGATTAACTGTTTAAGGGCATAATTCCGTGTCCCCACAAGATCGTCGGTTTCTGCGTCGTAAAGGATTTCATCAAATGCTTCCGTAGTTGAGCTTTGCCCCAGCAGGAAGCCAAGATAGAAGTCGTCAATCTTCAGGGCTTCACAGACAGCATCAGCTTCAAAACCGTTGCAAGAATTGCCGCTGGCGGCCTCGAAGCCATGCAGCCATTCACATAAGGTGGCAGCATAGAGTGTAAGCTGATTGACACTTGCCCAGCACGGCACTTCCAAATCCAGCATTAGGGCCAATATTTCCAGCCATGTCCCAGCAGTTTTTCGGTGTGCCCCCGGAAGAGTCGCACCGTAATCATCAACAAAGTCCCATTCATCCTCTATCGCTTCAACACCAGACCACCATATATCATGACAATCATGTTCATCCTTATAAAGGAATGGAACCGCTCCCGGATGATTCGTTTTGAGCCATTGAGAAATCAAGTAGCCTATTTGTTCTCGGTGGCTGTAATAATCGACTGTTTCTCCGTCACTTGTTGTGGTTGAGGCCGTAAGAATCTGTACGTCGGGGAAACCATAAGCGGCAATTGCATCAACGGCTTCTTCGTTAGTTGTATTGCCACTGATTACAAACAGCCACGCCTCAGCAACACATTGTTGTTGACGTAAAAGCGCCTGATGCGCAGCCCGCAACAAGGCAATATCCAATTCAGAATTTTTAGTAATTGGAATTTCAGGTTCAAAATGAGTCGTTACCAAGATACGGCGGAGCATATTGACCTCTGGAAATATTGGCAATATGTCAGCTGCCAAGGCTTTTGTTATGGGGCTTTTGTCGTTTATGTTGCTATAATTGAGAACTGAACGGCAGTGCCTTGATGTAGATTTCCATATATTGCCAGTCAGGGTTACCATCGGCAGTAACTGGTAATTTTATGGTTGATTCCTTCATGCGCTCAAGATGCCATTTGCGACCATAACTGAAACGGTATTTTTCCATGCGTATCACTGTTGCAATAAACAAGGCTCTCGCCGGTGAAAGAGTAAAACGAGGATACAAGACATTTATATCGTCGGTTGCCCAATAAGGCACAGGCTGGTAATACGCCTCCGCAACACCGTTGCCATTATAGTTGACGGTGATCGTACCCGCCTCATGAATTGCCGGTTGACCGATAAAAGCGGTAAAGCCGTTGTTGCTGTCGGTAGCGCCTATAAAAGGCACAGTGCCGGGTAGCATATCCGCTTTTGTAAGCCGCTTGCCCTTTCTGATATCGAACAGTGTGCTGAATTTAAAACTTACCCATTTTTCAGGATTAAGCACCGGTACAGCTTCGGCGGTAGCTGGTGCGTCCGCTCCGTCGTATAAAGATACGCTTGCAGAGTCAACCCATGCAGGGATATCAGCGAGTTCTGGCACGACCAGATCGCGCAGTGTCCGGTTTGCTTGCCTTCCATAATTAAAGCGGTATTTATTCGCACGTAGGCAGGTGCAATAGTACAGTTTTTGCGCGTCGGTCATAGGTTCATGAGGCACTAAACAAAAAAGATGAAACCCTGAATAATACGGCTCTGGCTGTAAAAAACTCTCCATAACAGAACCGCCTCCAGCTACAGAAATACTGCCTACCGGGTTAGGTTCAACGCAGTCTAAGAGCTTTACACGGGCCGCGACGCCGTTATTTTTAGCTGTTCGCGATACGAAGTTTATACCGAAAGGATCTTTCTCAAGCGCGTTTAGCTCAAGGGTTACGCCATAGCGTACCTCAAACAGCTCCGAAACTTTAGCCATTGTCATCACCATCGCCAGGGGTAATCTGAGCGCCCAACAACTTGAACATGGCATAATTGCGAACCTTGATCTCAAAGTCTGCCTGCGTTATTTTTTCGTAGTCGGTATCCATGTAAGCCTCTGCACACCATTCATCCTCAACACCGACTTTTTGCAGTACACTCAAGCCAGGGTGAACCTCACGATTTCTAAACATCTCAACCCATTTATCGCGGGTTACTTCCCATGTGCCGTTTACGTCGATTCTGCCCTTGTGTTTCGTTTTTAAAAAACCATCGTCTTTCCAGAACCCAAACCACGATTTTTTGTCTGAAACGCCATGAGGTACGCCAGCAGTCCAGACCATGATGCAGGCTACTACACCAACAGGGTAAAACAAATCGTCCGGCATTGACATTGTACCTTCAAGCGTGTGGTATCGCATCAGCTCTTCGCGTAGCGGATGCGGGGATATGGCACACGACATGGGCACAATGGCAATACCAATAGAACCAGGCATAAGGCAATCAAGCATCTGCTTTACAAAAACCAGCTCGTGCAAGTCTTGGTCACCCTGTGCATATGGAGGGTTAAGTACGCCAATATTGCAATGGTGTTCTCTTACAGCGGCGGCTATGCCGGGGTCAAAACAGCTGCCTTGGTGCAAGTTAGCCTTGCCGTCTCCACGCAAAATCATGTTGCTTGCTGCCAGCGCATACATGTTTGGCAAGTGCTCAACACCGATCAACCCGCTGCTCTTGATACGGTCTTTCTCTTTTTGCGTTACGGCATTTTTCATCATGTGAAACATGGCGGATACAAGAAAACCGCCAGTACCTGCGCAGATATCAAGCACGGTACTTTTTTTATTTACGTTTGCCAGCCGTGCAAACAAGTCTGTTATGTGTCGCGGAGTTAATACAATGCCTAGCGCCTTCTTGTCGCCGCCGGTATATTTCAGAAACTCGCCGTAGAACTGCCCTACAACGTCAAAATCATGATAAACACTGATAAACGGCCATACCTTTTCGTTAAGCTCCTTTATAAGCTCATACAGAACGCCTTTTGGGAACTTCGATGCCGTCTTGGCATCGGTCGGTTTGCCAAGAGCTGGCGCAACCGCAATAGCTGAATATGGCTGCGCCATGTTGTACTTTTTTGCTTGTGGAAGATCAGCCTTGTCGATTTCTTCTTTTATACACTTAAGCCATGCTTTTTGCAGATCCTCGGATTTATAAACGTCGAACGATTTAGCAAATGCTGCGTTTTGAAGCGCAATTAATGTTCCGCTTACGAGCAACGGCTTTTCACTTTCTGTCAACTTCGCATGGTCTCGCATAAAATCGTGCAACTCGCGAGAGAATGCCATCAGCTCCTCATGGCGCAGACGCTGAACAGCTGGGTCGAATGTTCCGTGCTCTATGTAGTCTGCCCAGGGGATAACGCTTTCAATAGCTGTCCCGGCCTTTGTTTGAAGTTCTTTTGCCTTGAGTGCGCCCTTCGGGTGCAAAAATGTAGAGATCTTTAGCCCTGTCCTTGTCTGTCCGGACACGGCAACAGCGATCACGTTATATTCTTTGGATAAATAACTCGCATAGTGTAGTGCTCCATCGACGGCACAACCTACTGGGTCCTCGCCTTTAGCGCTAGCGTGGTTCTTCGTATTTGCCTTGCACTCGAACACTACAATAAAATCCGGTGTACTCAAGTCGGATATAATGAATTCAGGTGCGCCTATCCCACCCTTGCCGGTCTTGCTCGCACCACGCAGCAGTTTCTTGACGGCCTCAATTTCACTTTTCTGTTCTTCAACACGTGTGGTGTTTGCCTTGTCGTAATAGCCAAGCCGCCGTAGGTCGTCTCGTACCAGGTTTTCTGTTTTGCGCTCATTGGCCACAAGTCGCTCCATGAAATATCAAATGAGGTCTTAATGGCCTAAATTACACATAAAATGTGCTATAAACAACTGTTTTTAGCACATTAGATGAACTAGTGGGCGTATACCCACTCTGATATATTCTTGGAATGATAAATAAGGAGATAGTTACAAGCTCTCAAATCGGAGCGATCATCAAAAAACGCCGGAAAGAACTTGGCATATCACAAGAGAAACTGGCCGAATCAGTTGGCGTGTCACATCAGCAGGTGCAGCGGTACGAAAACGGCTTGAGTATGCTCAATGTTGAGAATGTCCAGGTAATTGCCGATATACTATCAATCCCGGTTACAGTATTGTTTTCACCTTCTGTTTCTGCATATACCGATGAAACCGTTCAGTATCCGAACCCTGATGAAAAAACGCTACTACGATATTACCGTGAACTTGGAGACGAAGCAGAGAAACGCCTTGCTGTTAAGGTGATCCGCCAGTTTGCAAAAAAATAGTTACCACCTACAAGCTGATTTAGTGTTGTATCTCGTCAAGATATCTTATAGCCGAAAGCCTGAGACCACCGACACAAGGTTAGCAATAGTTAGCATTTTGCAAGAATTCCCGGACATATCAGGACATCTTCAGAAATACTTATCCTTTTTTCTCTTTTCCGTATTCAACTCATTGTTTCTCATTAGTTTTCATAATCTGCATACCAGTGGTGCATACCTAGTTTCCATCCGGAACCGTAACATTCCGGATTTGTTCACATATCTTGCATAAATTGGTTTTGTTTTCGCTCTGTTTGTGCTATCCTGTAAACCATAACAGCTTGTAACTGTTACATATTATGGTTTCAGGAGTGTTCCGGATGCGGCAAAAACAGACACGACAGATGAGCATTTTCTCCGTCACGATGCGTCATGATATTGGTAAAGAACTGGCTGCATTTTCAGAGATCCTTGATGCTCTGCCAAAGATGCTTGATCTCGTCTA
>JAJXYO010000039.1 GCA_021780495.1 Deltaproteobacteria bacterium | reverse complement strand
AAGCCAGGAAGCATATGCGAACCCTGCAAAACGACCGACTCAAAACAAAGAATTTTTTCAAACATCCATGTATCACCTATGCAGCTTAATTCAGCTGAATTCAGCTGTTTAATTGCCGGAGTAATACATGGGATAAACGCAGATAAAACCAAACAAAATCCTGACAATATGTTTAACCTTTTGGGTTAACCCTGATTTAGTCGTATGCTTCTGAAATATCGGTGTTCATCTGCGTTTAACTGCTTGTTCTAGGGTAGATAGTCTGTGCGGTTGGCGGGGATGGAAACCTGTCTGAGAGGGGGAGCAGGGTCCCGGATCCATCTGTTTCCAGGTGAACTCGGTGTGGGAAAAGGGGTAGTAGCGGAAAAACATTTGGGATCACCAAAGCGGCAATGTCTTTTACCGTCAGCTGTGTCGGCATCAGCTCTGAGCCGGTAAGACATCTTTTCATAAAAACATCATCGCCAAATGGCCGGGCATCTGTGCCCGCGCCATGGAGCTCGGGGCGGCGCTCCTCGCCCAACCCGTCCAACACGAATCCTTTTATGCAGCGCTACAGCTCCTGCCGGATGTGGACTCGCGCGACGGTACAGGCGTGCAAAGCTTTCAGTAGATGATGATATAGCCGTGCTGTTCGGCAATCTTTCTGACCTCATCCTTATCCGTGATGTGGTAGCTCTTCCCCTCCAGGGTGAACAGATACCCTCCCGTTTCAACCGGTTTGGCGCCTTCCAGCAACGCTTCGAATGTAGCTGTCTTTACCATGTCTTCACCTCCTCAAGCCATCACTGAGCTGCGGCTGCGCGCACCGCGGCGACCAGCCTGTTTACATCCGCCTCGGTGGTCTGCCACGAACACATGAAACGGGCGCCGCCGGTGCCGATAAAGGAATAGAAATGCCAGCCGGCGGCGCGCAGGGTGGTGGCGGCATCAGCGGACATCTCGGCAAAGACGGCATTGGCCTGACAGGGAGACATCAGGCGCACTCCCGGGATCCGTTCCAGCTCTCCCGCCAGGACCTGCGCCATCCGATTGGCATGGGCGGCGTTTTTGAGCCAGGTGCCACCCTCCAGCATCCCGATCCAGGGGGCCGAGATGAAGCGCATCTTGGAGGCCAGTTGCCCGGCCTGTTTGCAGCGATATTCGAACTCATCGGCCAGTTCCCGGTTGAAGAAAACCACCGCTTCGCCGATGGCCATGCCGTTCTTGGCCCCCCCCAGGCAGATGACATCCACACCGGCTTTCCAGGTGATTGTGGCGGGTGACACTCCCAGGGCGGCGACTGCGTTGGCGAAACGGGCGCCATCCATCTGCACCCGCAGGCCGTAACGGCGGGCAAGTTCCCCGGCGGCTCCGATCTCGTCAGGTGTGTAGACGGTGCCCAGCTCGGTGGACTGGGTCAGGCTGAGGACCCGAGGTTTGGGGTAGTGGATATCGCTGCGGCGAACGATGGCCTGTTCAACGGCTTCGAGATCGAGTTTACCGGTCGGACCGGGGATGTGCAGAATCTTGGTGCCGTTGGAGAAAAACTCCGGGGCGCCGCACTCGTCGGTTTCCACATGGGCCAGTTCATGGCAGATAACGCTGTGATAGGAGCGGCAGAGGGCCGCCAGGGCCAGAGAATTGGCCGCTGTGCCGTTGAAGACGAAAAACACCTGGCAATCGGCTTCGAATGCCTCACGGATGCTGGCGCAGGCGCGTTCGGTCCAGACATCATCTCCGTACGAAGGGGCAAAGCCACGGTTGGCTTCGTCCATCGCCTGCCATGCCTCAGGGCAGATGCCGGCATAATTGTCGCTGGCAAACTGGTTGAACACCGGCTGTCGTATCTCGTTGGTATCTATAGCCATTATCTCCCCCGATCACTGCTATTTAAAGCATGACATTAGCATGCAGCCGTGCAGTTTACCAGACTTTGATCATCAATTGTATGACAAGTAGTTGAATATCTCGACGAAAATGACTAGTATACCCTGGCACGTAAATTATCGGATAAGGATACCCCTATGCGTCAGAGCCGTATGCGGCTTTCTCACAAGTTTGCTCTCGTGATATTCTTTACCGGTCTGCTGGTAGGGCTTACCGTATTGCGAACGCCATCGTCGATCGACATTCCTGCGGCTTCCCCGGCCGACGAAGCGCAGGAAGATCTTTCCCGTGTTGAATACCCGAGCCTGGAGAACATCCGCTGGCATTCCCACTTTATACGCCCGAATCAGACCTTGGAATCGCTATTCGGCGCAGACTGGGTCTGGATTGCCCGTTTTAACCGTATTGACCGCCGCCATGTGTATCCCGGCATGACCATCAAGGTGCCTGACCGGATCGAAGATGCCCGCAACTATGTACCATTGCCTCACCGCTATGAACCGGCCAGACGGTATGATAAATACATCCTGGTGGATGTTACCGAACAATGGCTGGGCGCCTATCAGCATGGTGTTCTTGTGTTTTCGGCTCCGGCGGCCACTGGCAAGCCCGGCAAGGAAACCCCCACTGGTCTGTTTCGCATCGATGCCCGTGACCAGACACACACCTCATCGTTGTACAAGACCGCGGATGATGAGGAACAGTATCCGATGGATAACGCCTTGCGCTTTTATATCGGTGCGGATAATGTTTCCTACTGGATTCATGCCCGGGATCTTCCGGGGCGCCCCGCCTCCCACGGCTGTATCGGGCTTTTCGATGAAGAGATGCAGAAAAGGGTGTTTGGGGTGCCTGAAAAACCGGTGCTGATGGATTCGCAAAAACTTTACGAATGGGTCGCCGGCGAGAATGAATATGACGACGATTCTGGAGAACTGGATGAGCTGGAGGATGGTCCGCCAGTTGAGGTGCGCGGCGGATTGCCGCGCTATCTGGCCCGGAGTCCCGGCATTGGTGGAACGCACTCTTAGGAGACAGGAGGAGAATATGAAACGGATACTCTGTGCAACTCTGTTGGCGATGGTTCTTGCAGCACCGGCGTTTGCGGCAAAGCTGTACCTGAAGGACGGCGGCTTCATTCAGGCAAAACGGGTCTGGCGGGCAGGGGGCAGGGTGTATGTGCTGGCTACCCGCGATACCATGACATCGTTCGAGCCTTCCGAGGTCAACCTGAAGCGGACCTTTGTAAAGCGTCACCAGCGTCACCGGGTTAGAAGGCATATCTCCGCCGTCCTGCCGCAGGCTCATGCGATTGCGGCTGCCCCGAATGGAGCAGCCGCAAATCAAAAAGAAGCCGATAAAAAGGCCGGAATAATTATTCGCAGCATGCCGGAACAGCCGACCGATAGTTCGACACCATCACGCGGTGGCGGGTCTATCAAGCAGTATAGAAAGGAAATGTCAGAAAGGCTGGCTGAGTAGAGCCGCCACTATCCTTTTTTCAGCCAGCCCGCAACGTCCTTGGCGTGATAGGTGATGATGATATCGGCTCCGGCCCGTTTGAAGCCGAGCATGGTTTCCAGCACGACCCGCTCCTCGTCGATCCAGCCATGGGCCGCTGCGGCTTTGATCATGCTGTATTCGCCCGATACGTTGTAGACCGCCAGCGGCATGTTGTATTCGTTGCGCAGGTCACGCAGGATATCCAGGTAGGGCAGGCCCGGTTTGACCATGATGATGTCGGCCCCTTCCTCGATGTCTGAAGCTGCCTCGCGCAACGCCTCCAGGCGGTTGGCCGGGTCCATCTGGTAACTGCGGCGGTCGCCAAACTGAGGCGTTGATTCGGCCGCTTCGCGGAATGGCCCGTAATACCCGGAGGCGTATTTGACGGCATAGCTCATGATGGGTATCGTGTCGAAACCATTTTCATCCAGCTCCTCCCGGATTGCTGCTACACGGCCATCCATCATATCCGACGGCGCCACCATGTCTGCACCCGCCCTGACATGGGACAGCGCTTCCCGTGCCAGCAACTCCAGCGTCGCATCATTATCGACGTCTCCATCTTTGATAATCCCGCAATGACCATGATCGGTATATTCGCACATGCATACATCCGTGATGACCGCAAGACCGGGTACCTCACGCTTGATGGCGCGGATGGTTTCCTGGATAATGCCGGTGTCGCAATAGGCGTCACTCCCGATGGCATCCTTGGCTTCGGGAATGCCGAACAGCAACACCGCCGGAATTCCGAGGGCATATACCTCTTTGGCCTCTGCCACGATATGTTCGATGGATTGCTGGTAGATCCCCGGCATGGAGGAGATCTCTTTTTTGATTCCCGTGCCGAATGCCGAGAACATCGGGTATACGAGGTCACTTACTGAAAGTGTTGTTTCGCTCACCATCCGCCTGAATACCTCGTTGCCACGGATCCTGCGTGCCCTGAATTGCGGGAAAAACATGTGTCCTCCTCAAGCTCTACATGAATTGTTTTCAAAATAGTACTCAACAGGCCATGAAAATGCAAGCATCTGCACGCGTTGCTATCTGAATCTGATGCCGCCACTTGCAATTTCGAGAATCGGTGCAATAGTTACGTATCATCCGAGCGCAGTAATGCGTCAAATCGGATCAAACTTGTCTTTTTGGTTGTGCTTTAAAGGCCGCTATGCTATAAAACACAACAATTCGATGCTGTTACATCACTCAACAGGAGGAAAGCGTATGAAAAAAACGCTACTATTCGCAACAGCAGGTATTCTAGCCGCCGCATCATTTGCTTCGGCCGCCAATCTGGAGGGTCAGTTTTCGGTGTCGCCGCTCCTGGGCGGTTACACGTACGAAGGCAGACAGCATCTGGACACCAGTCTGGTCTATGGCCTGCGTAGCGGTTACAATGTTACCAAACATCTTGGCGTCGAGGCTCTTTTTGATTATGTCAATACGGAAAAAAATGAAAAAAAGGTTGATATGTATCGCTACGGCGGCGAAGTGCTCTATCACTTCTTCCCCGACAATCAATTAGTTCCTTATGTGGCCGGCGGGTTTGCCGGACTGAATTTCAATGAAGGGCGGGTACGTTCCGCGTTTGATTACGGGGTAGGTGTAAAATACTTCCTGAATGACAGCGTTGCCCTCAGAGGGGATGTCCGGCATATCCTGTATACGATGAATGACCGGACAAACAGTAACCTGGAATACACCCTGGGCGCCTACATTCCTTTTGGAGGTGTCAAGCCGGCCGTAAAGCCCGTTGCACCAGTCGAACTGCCACCTGCTCCCAAGGCTGCCGAGCCTCCTGCCCCGGCACCCGCTCCTGCTGTGGCTCCGACAGCAACCCTGACGATAACCCCTGCAACCGTAACCAAAGGTCAGAGCGCCATACTGAACTGGAAATCCCGGAATGCAGAACGATGCGATATCCAACCAGGTGTCGGGCCGGTTCCGCCTCAGGGCGCCCGTCCGATTACGCCGGCAACCAGCACCTCCTACAATCTGACCTGCTCCGGAGCGGGCGGAGCAACATCCAGTGCCGCCGGGGTAACGGTGGTGCTTCCCCCGCCTGTCGCGGTCGCTGTTCCTGCCCCGCTTAAACCCCGTGCCGCGGAGCGATTCTGCGGCAAGCCAGCAATCGTTGTGGTCGAGTTTGATACCAACAAATCGGACATTAAGATGAAATACGACAAGGACCTCAGCAGTCTGGGGACCTTTCTGAAGGAATGGCCGCAAGCGAAGGGCGAAATTTCAGGACACACTGATAATGTCGGCTCTGCTGCATACAACCTCAAGCTTTCCCAGCATCGCGCCGCCAGTGTGAAAAAGTATCTGGTCGAGAAGTTTGGCATCGCTTCGGACCGGCTTACGACAGCAGGATACGGAAAAACAAGGCCGATCGCCAGTAACAAGACGAAAGCGGGCCGGCAGCAGAATCGGCGTATCGAGACCAATTTCAGCTGCGATTAAGGTAACTGGCCAATCTGACCACGCATGAATGGCAACAGCCCTTCCGGATGAATCCGGAAGGGCTGTTGCCGTTCATGCGTCTACCGGTGAATCTACACCGGCAGGACACTGCCGCCTTCGGGCATGACCAGTGCCTTCCAGTCCTCCGGCAGCAATCGTTTTGCCATGTGCAGGGCTGCGTCGAGGGTTTTGGCGGGCAGCATCCCCATCTCCTCCACCTGTTGTCCGGGAAATTCCGATACCAGGATGATTCTGAAGCGTTGCGCCTTCTGCATGGTCGAATAGGCGGTTTGTCCGTTAATCTCGTACTGTTCCCGCAGTGCCGCTTCAAACTGGTCCAGGCGCTTATGCCGAAACCAGTTGAAAAAGGTTGCGTTACCAAAGCCGTCGCGGCATTCGGCCAACAGGACCATGACACCGCCATCTTTGAGAGCCTGAGCAGCGTATTCCATGGATTTATGGGCCTGGATCAGGTTGATGTCCTTGGGAAAACCGCCACAGGATACAAACACGACATCAGCTTTATGCTGAACCGGATAAGAGAAATGCTCCCGGTAATAACGGCAGCCAGCTTCGTGAGCTTTCTGCCAGTGACCGGCAAAAGCGGCGATAATGCGTTTATCGGGTGCCAGCACGGTATTGAGGATAAAATCCGGGTCGGCCAGGGCGCAGGCCTCGTTCATGGCCTGGTGGACCGGGTTGTTGTCCAGGTTCCCGGTGACTGCCAGCTGGTTTTTTCCGCTTCCCTGACCGGGGTTTAGCACGGCAAAATGGCTGGCCATGCAGGCCTGACGGCTGGCGATACCGGGCAGAACCGACTTGCGACCGCCGCCAAAACCGGCAAAATAGTGAAATCCGATGACACCGGTCAGTATCAGACGGTCCGCTTCGACCGCCCGACGGTTGATGCGGACATCCGTCCCGTTGGAGGTCCGGCCGATGGAAACCAGCTCAGCTGAATTGTCGCAGTCGTGATCTCGTACGCGGATGCGTCCGGACAGTGCGCCGAGGATCTTTTCATGTTCATGAGCGCTCTGGCTGCGATGGATGCCGAGGGCAATCAATATTTCGATGTCCTGGTCGGGGATGCCCTGGAGGTTGAGCCGGTTTACCAGCAAGGGAAGATAGACCTCGCTGCCGGTATGGCGGGTAATATCAGAGGTGACGATGACGATCTTGTCGCCCCGATTGAAACAGGAAATGGCGGCTTGGCATCCATCAAGCGCTGTGGCGATGATCTCTTCGGGAGAGGCCTGGGGGGTGGGTACGGAAGCCTCAATAACGCCCGCAATCCGCTCCGGTGGGAGGTCGAGTGGAAATGTTGTCGAGCCGTATTTGAGGTTCATGGCACAATCGGTGTATGACGCGCAGGCGCAAAGGAACAATCGTGTAACCCCGGCATCGTCCCGTACGCCTGAGGCGTTTCACTGTGTATGGGTTTAAATCCAGGCATCCCCGCCATCGTACTGATAACCATCGGTTTTGGTGCGGGGGGTTACCTTGAACTTGGCTTCGCGGGCCATGCGCCGCACTTTATCGGCCGCACTTTCACCGATGTCTGACAGCTTGTCGCGTACATCGCGACCCGGTTTGGGGGTCAGCAGGAGGGCTGCGACGGCGCCGATGATCGCTCCCGAGGCAAAGGCAATAACCGCTGCCGCTGAATTACTGTTGCTGTTTGACATGATGAACTCCTTGGTAGTGAGATCTGGAATCCGGTTTGAAGTGCCAATCTTTCTAGCACATCCGGAGAGCCGAGTAAAAGTGTTTTTTCACGGGAGTGTCTTTGACAGATGCCGTCTGATCGTCCCTTCAAAGTCTGCCTCGCGATCACCGGCATAGACCAGAGATGAACCTATCTCGGCTGCCAGAACAGCGGAAAGGTACTTGCCCGGTAATCTCTTGACGCGCTGCCGGACGATTCGGCTCTCCCGCAGGATGTGCGGCAGATGACTGAGTACGGCCCGGTAAAAGGGGGCTTTCAGCCGCAGATCGGGGTGACTCTCAAAAAAGGAGAACAGGCGGGCATAGAGTCCGTTGATTTCAAGACTGATGGCGTCGGAGATCTCCGTACACATCAGGCTGCCGCCCGCTTCGCGATAGCGTCGCAGGATCAGGCGGGCTTCGTCGGCCGCCCGTTTTTCCAGGATGGCCAGGACATCTCTGACATAGGCGTCCTTGTGCTGAAGAAACTCTGCATCGGACAGCAACAGGTTGGCAATAATCTCGTAGGAAGATGAGATGACCCCGCACTTGTTTGCCGAGGCGTCCCGCATGATGACCGCACCGGCTTTCTGGAGCAGCAGTCGCGCCTCGGGTGTGATGAAGGAATTGGCCCCCTCCACGATGACTCGTGCTGATGGTAAGCCCTTGTCATCCAGAAACGAGCGCCAATTCAGGCCGTCAATGGTCTCCGGCCTGCCGCCGGCCGGGATGAAAAGATCCGTCTGCACCGTAAAGACCAGGCTGTTGTACTCACGATAAAAATCATCGATATCGAGCCATTCCTCTGTAATTCCGGTCTCTGTCCGGCTGACCTTGCGGTGCAGCTCCCGCAGACCCTCCATCCGCCTGCCGGTTCGGAAGATGATATAGCCGCCTGTTCCCAGATAGCGGGGGGAAAACGCGTCCAGTTCGTTGGCCAGCACGATGCGGCCAAGTTCTTCACGATGGATGCCATTCGGATCGTAGAGGGCGGCGGTGCCATCCAGAACCAGCCGCACCTTCATCCCCGGGCAGCGGGCAAGCATGATACGGAGTGAGTTGCCCGCCACATCACCATTGGGGCCGCCGGTCATTTTAAGTGAAAAGGAATCTTTCTTGATGTCGATGCCGGCTGCCTCGCTCATGGTGATCTCGGCAAACTTCACGACGCCGGTGGAGGTGACGCCATACTGCTTGTGGTTGATGCCGATGCGTTTGCTGGAGATGATGCCGATGCCGAGCATGTAGCCACGTTTTCTTGACAGGGCGGCAATGGCCTCAATCATGCCGTCATGCATGTTCTCGTCCGGTCCGATCTCGATCGGCTCGTCATCGCCGTAGTAGTCCACCACCCGACGATTGGTCGCCCGGCCGTCTTTTGTGATGAAGATATCCAGAAAGGCGTTGGCGACACCATACTGCAGTTTATACAGTCGGCACTGCTCCGCCTCGCTCCCGGCCTGTTCCAGATCGGAGGCATCCAGTACCAGCACCATCTTGGAACCGCCTTCATAGATGTCCTTGTTCTTGAGGTGCTGGGTGTGGGCCAGCACATAGACTTCGCGGAAGAGGGTGTTGGCCGAGGTGATGTAATCGTCGGCGGTGTGGGCGATGACCGTACGCCAGCCACCGCGGGCGATGTCCGAAAAGCCGATGTGATACCCGGCGCCGAAGCGGCTGAAGAAAAACGTCACCCGGAAGGGGAGCACTTCGGGCAGGTCTCCGGTGAACTCGTTGCCCATGTCGCGCAGATAGGCCGGATTCAGGCGGATGGCCATGGCCTGTTTCTCCGCCACGAAAAAATTGGTCTTGAGGGCATGCATGATCATCAGGAAACAGCAGCGGTAGACCGCCCGGCGGATATCGTCCAGCCAGCGGTGCCCGGTTGTGTATCCTTCCACCGCCTCCAGCGTTTCGATCAACAGCGCATTATACACCGTTTCCCGGTCTTCCAGGGCGGGGTCGAAGCGGGTTCGGAAGAACCTGGCCAGCAGCTGGGCCATCTCAGGGTGATCGTAGAATGCACGCTGGACGTCCTCCAGCCCGAAACGTTCGGGTTGGTTGTGGGCCAGGCTGGTATAGCAGAACGCGATAAAGGCATTCACCAGAGCGGCATCTTCACCGGACATCAGACCGGCCGTGACGACCTCGCGATAGATCTCCGACGATACGGACAGCAGCTGGGTTGCGCAGAGTTCGCGCCGCAAGCTGTCGGCCAGCTGGCTGCCGGGAAGCAGTTCCTGCTGGTCACGGCTGGTGACGAAAAACGCCCCCAGAAAATAGGGGTGGATGCCGTTGGAGATAGTCTGGCAGTAAGCGCGCCGGATGCCGATCCCCAGCCGGTTGAAGACCTCCAGCAGTTGCAGCAGAAACTCATCCTGGGGCGGGTTGCCGACGGCGAACAGCAGGCGGGTCTCGATGCGGCCTTCGCGTTCTACATTGACCATATCCAGGAAAAGCCCGCCTGAAGAGTTGCCGCGATCAAAGAGCCATACCAGCCAGGCGATACGGCTTATCGGCGACATGCGGAGGTTGTTTTCATTGTTCAGCCAGAGAATCTTCATTAAGCGGTCGAGCTTTGTCAGGTCGAAATCAGGGAACGTTCTGCGCAGTTCAGAACGTACCTTTTTCAGCAGCAAAGCCGGTATCGCCACCTCACGTTCCAGGTCGATCTCATGGTTCTGGCGGCGTTCGAACTCAAAACGCTGTACCTCCAGCTCGTCTGCCATGCCCGGCATGGGTGCATTGGAGTGGGAGAACATGGCATAGGAAATCTCCCGTTCGCCGATGCGCCGCAGGGTGTCGTAGAGCGAACCGGGACGATTGACGGAGGCCAGAATCAGCAGTTTTGCCCGATCAACCATAATAATGCGTTGATTGCGCCGCAGGCTGACCATATCCCTCGCAAGCAAGGCTACGGCATCCTCTTCATCGGCCATGGCCTGAAAAAAGAACGGGCTCATATGCTGCTGGAGCCAAAGGGCGTTCTCGCGTGTCGTTATGCGTTCAGAGGCGGACTTTCGTCTGATGATGGCGGGCAGGTTCATTAGTTCATCTCCCTATTCTCCCTGGGACGGGCCGGTATTGAAGTCCGGTTGGGTGATTTAAAATACGCGTTCCACTCGATAGTATACTGGCGGGGCCGGTTGCGGCAACGCTTTAATGCAATCCCCGACTGCTAAAGCTTTGCTTGACTGACTCACACCCGAATTGCTATAGTCACACCGCTGTTTTATTGCACTGTAATCACAAGCTTTCACGTAAGCGGGCCAAGGGGCGAAGATGGGGCTGGAGCGGGGCTGTGTACAAGTCTATACCGGAAATGGCAAGGGGAAGACAACCGCTGCACTCGGGCTGGCCTTGCGAGCTGTCGGCCGGGGACTGAGGGTCTGCGTATTTCAGTTCATCAAGGGTGGTGGTCCGTACGGCGAGCATCTGGTGGCCGAGAAGCTGGCCCCCTTGTTTACCATCATCCAGAGTGGCCGGCCGGGTTGGGTCAATACCAAGGACATCGACGAGGACCGGCGGGTTGCTCAAGAAGCATTAGTGCGGGTACAGGGGCTCCTGAAATCGGGTGACTATGATCTGGTTGTCCTGGACGAAATCAATGGCGCCTTGGGGTTTGGCCTGGTTGATGTGGAGCAGGTGCTTGATCTGATTGCCCTGAAACCGGAGCGGGTCGAGTTGGTGCTGACCGGCCGGAATGCACACGAGCGGGTGATTGCGGCGGCTGACCTGGTGACCGAGATGCGCGAGGTCAAACATTATTACGCAGCAGGCGTTCCGGCGCGCAGCGGAATTGAAATGTGAGAATGATATCTATTAACTGTCTTACGAGGAGGAGTGTGTGATGGCTGAAAGAACATTGCGTATACTTGTCGGAAAACCGGGTCTGGACGGCCATGATCGTGGGGCCAAGATTATTGCCCGCGCTTTCCGTGATGCCGGATTTGAGGTCATCTACACCGGTCTGCATCAGACCCCGGAGCAGATAGTCGCGGCCGCCATCCAGGAGGACGTTGACTGTGTCGGTCTCTCGATCCTGTCCGGTGCCCACAACACGTTGCTGCCTCGTGTCTGCCAGTTGTTGAAGGAGAAAAACGCCGGTGACATCAAGGTCTTTGGTGGTGGCGTCATCCCCGAGGACGATATTCCCGTTCTCAAGGCTGCGGGTATCTGCGAAGTATTTACCCCCGGTACATCAACCGAAGATATCGTCAAGTGGATTCAGACCAACATCCTGCCGAGAGACTGATAATCCAGGCCAAGGGTGCAGAGTTCAACAGATTCAGAGGTATTTGGATGCTCTTGATCCTGCAACCCTTGCCCCCGTTTATTCCAACGTCGAGTGGCCGGTTCTGCGAAACGCTGCCACAAATCCATTGGCTGGATGAGCAATGACATCTCGCGGCGTTCCTTCCTGAACCACTGCCCCGTCATCCATTACCATCAGCCGGTCCACTACCCGGAAAGCTTCAATGCGATCATGTGTCGCAATAATGGCTGTTGTGCCTGATTCGTGCAGGATGCGGCCCAGATCCTCGGCCAGTTCTATCCGGGTCGGCAGGTCGAGGCTGGAGAAGGGTTCATCCATCAGGATCAGTTCGGGTCTGACGGCAAAGGCCCGGGCAAGACTGACCCGTTGTGCTTCTCCTCCCGACAGTTTATGTGCCGAGCGCCCGGCCAGATGACCGATCCTGAACAGGTCGAGGCTCTCTTTTGCCCGGTCTCGCGCCTCGTCGCGCCTGATTTTTCGTATGCGCAACCCTTCGGCAACATTGTCAAGCACCGTCGTGTCAAACAGCAGCGGTTCCTGGAAAACCATGGCAATCCTGCGTCGGAACGTAATTTCATCGCGCGGGGTGATCTCCTCACCTCTGAATACTATTCTGCCGCTTTCGCGACCGATCAGGCAGGCCAAGCCGAGCAGAAGGCTGGATTTACCGGCTCCGTTCGGTCCGATTACTGCGACTTTTTCCTCGGTGTTGATGGAAAAGTGTGGCACATTCAGCACGAGTACGCCACCGCGCCGGATCCGCAGCTCTTCAACGGAGAGTAATGTGCAGGCGGAAGGGATTCTCACTTCCGGTTGAGGGTCAAGATCGGTGTGGCACCCAACAGCATTTTCATGGCGCATCCTTTTGCCGTGCAATCCAGCAACTCGGAGAGGGAAATATACGGGTTGCATTTATAGCGAAGCCTGGGCCGCTTTACAAGTAGAATACGTGCGCTGACCTCCGAAGATGGTATGGAAATTTGCTCTGCTTGAATTATCCCGTCCATGGATGCGTTAATTGATTATGCTTGAATTGTCAGGCTGATATGGGCTATTTTGCAAAGACTGTATGTATTTTTGCAGGCACTATCGGCTGTTTTATCGGGGCTAGCTCAAAAGATGAATACGCCGGAGTTCAATTTTGGATGGTAGATCGGGGAGTGAACACATGAACGGGATGGCACCAACACCCCCCCCCAAAGGCAAAGGGTTTCTGTCTTCCCTGCTGCTGATTGCCGTGACGCTGGGAGTGGTGGCGATCTTGGGGGGATCGGGCTATGTATTCTATCTGATGGCAAAGTTACCTCGGGTTGATCGCCTGGCCGATTATAAGCCACCCATCGTTTCTCAGGTTTTTGGCGACGATGGCAGCCTGGTGGGAGAGTTCTATCTGGAACGCCGCATCGTTGTGCCGGTCAACCAGATGCCTCGCAAGCTGATTCAAGCCTTTATTGCAGCCGAAGATGCCAGTTTTTACCAGCATGGGGGCATAGATTATTTCGGCATTCTCCGCGCGGCGGTAAAGAACGTGATCTCCATGCGCAAGAAGGAGGGTGCTTCCACCATTACCCAGCAGGTGGCCAAATCCATGCTGCTGACCTCGGAAAAGAAGTTCTCCCGCAAGATCAAGGAGGCTATTCTGGCCAAGCGCATGGAGGAAAAACTCTCCAAGGACGAAATCCTCTACCTGTATCTCAACCAGATCTATCTTGGCGCAGGATCTTACGGGGTTCAGGCCGCTGCCGAGGCCTATTTCGGCAAGAATGTCGATCAACTCAATCTGGCCGAGATTGCCATGTTGGCGGGGCTTCCCAAGGCGCCCAACACGTATTCCCCCATTAAACATCTGGACAAGGCCCGCGAACGGCAGGCCTATGTCCTGGAGCGGATGGTTCAGGAGGGCTACATTACCCCGGCCGAGGCCGAACACGCCAAGACTACCGTAATTTCGATTCATCCCATGAAGAAGATCAATAGCGAACAATCAGCCTATTTTCTCGAGCATTTGAGGATTCAACTGGAGGAAAAATACGGCGAGGATCAGCTCTACAAGGGTGGACTGAAGATCTATACCACGATGAACGCCGATATGCAGCGGGCAGCCTATGAAAGCCTGCGCAACGGTCTCAAGGCGGTGGACAAGCGGCAAGGATTCCGGGGCCCTGTTAAATACCTGAAGGAAGCAGAGGTGGAAGATTTCTGCAACAAGGTCGAGGACGGGATCGATTCTGCTGTGCTCAAGACCGGCGAGACATACCAGGGGGTTGTGGTTGGCATCAATCCCGAAAAGGGTGAGGTGGTCGTCAGGGTGGGGGATCGCAAAGGTATCTTGAACCGTAAAAACATGTCCTGGGCCGGCAAGCTCCGGTTGATCAACGGCTATGGCAAGCCGGAGAGAGCCAACAAATCTCTGGCCCTTGGTTCGGTCATCGAGGTTACGGTCGTTACCCCCGAGATCAACAAGGAAGGTGCCCAGTTTGCCCTTGACCAGACACCCGACGTCCAGGCCGCTCTCGTAGCAATCGATCCCCGCACTGGCGCTGTCAAGGCTATGGTCGGGGGGTATGATTTCCGCAAGAGCCAATTCAATCGTGCCATCCAGGCCAAACGAAATGTCGGCTCGGCCTTTAAGCCGTTTATTTATGCGGCGGCCTTGGAAAAGGGGCTGACGACGGCTACGGTTATTGATGATGCCGAAGTGGAATATCCGGACGGGACCGGTAAGACCTGGAAGCCCAAAAACTACGACAATACCTTCCGTGGTCCCGTAACCATGCGCGAGGCGCTGACCGATTCCATCAATGTTGTCAGCGTCAAGATCATGGAACAGGTTGGCGTGCCATATACGGTTGATTTTGCCAAAAGAATGGGCTTTACCTCGAAAATCGAGCCCAATCTGGCTTTGGCCTTGGGCGCTACCAGTGTCTCACCCTTCGAGTTGACCAGCGCCTATGCCGTGTTTGCCAATAAAGGCATGCTGCTGCCCTCGTATTTTATATCGAAGGTGACCGATAACGATGGTACGGTACTCCAGGAGACACCACCTCCGGTGGCGGTCCCTGCGGTTTCTCCGGAAGTGTCCTATGTCATTACCAACCTGATGCAGAGTGTCGTGATGAGTGGTACCGGTCATCGTGCCAGTATTAACCGCCCTGTGGCCGGTAAGACCGGAACTACCAATGATGCCAAGGATGCCTGGTTTGTCGGGTATGTTCCCCAGTTAGTGGCCGGTGTGTGGGTGGGCTATGATCAGGAACGCTCACTTGGGGCGAGTGGCACGGGTGGCCAGGCAGCTGCTCCTATCTGGGGAGAATTCATGCAAAAGGCGACGGCGTCGATGCCGGTAGAGGATTTTCAGGCACCGGAGAACATTTCTTTTGTATTGATCAATCCTCGAACCGGCAAATTGGCGCGTGAAGGCACGCCGGGAGCGGTGATGGAGTGTTTCATCAAAGGCAGCGAACCTACCAGTTACGATGGCGACGATGTTCCAGCCAAGCCGTGACGACAGGACCTTACCTGCACAACGGGGCGTAATTGCGCCCCGTTGTATTCAAGATGTTTTCTGCAGAAAATTCTCCGCTCAGAGTGAAATGTCTTCGGCAATCCCCGCTTTTATGCGGACGACCGACTCAACTCTCTTCCAGTTAACCTGTCCCGAAAGGTTCTGTTTTTCTATCAGCCGCCTGACCTCCGCTGCCAGTCCGCTGCTTTTGTGGTATACATCCCGGTTGACTTCCAGAAATATGCGTCCTTCCTCGGTGACTGTCAGTTTGACCGGTTTGTAGATGATCTCTCCAGGGGTGTTGACCTTAACCTCTTTGAAGAACTCCTTCATCTGATCAGGAAAGACCCTGATACAGCCATGACTGGCAAAACTGTGGATGGACCCGGGTTTGGTGGTGCTGTGGATCAGGATGCCGGGGATGGATGTTCTGATGGCATATTTACCCAGCGGATTGCCATCGCCCGGAGGGACACTGGTGATGACCTCCTTGCCGTGCTCCTCCATCTCCGACTGGATCGACGAAGGTACGTACCAGGTGGGGTTCTTCAGCTTGGCAGTGATCTTGAACTTACCGGTAGGGGTTTTCCAATCGAATCTTTCTGATTTCATTGCAATGCCCACTGCAACCGGAAGCGAGACGGCCAGCTTACCCTGTCTGAAAAAATAGAGTGTACGATCAGGGATGTTGACGACAATACCGTTTTTCATCCGCTGGGGAACAATTCTGCGATTGTTGTAAAAAAGTTTCTGTCCGATTCTGAGATAGGCCTTCTCGTCAAGCTTGTTTGCCTGTATAAGGCGCCGGCGGTTGACCCCCAGCTTGGCCGCGATCAAGCGGATGGTGTCGCCCTTGACCACGGCATAGGCGCCGGCAGTACCTACGAGTTTTTCCGACCTTGCGTCGTCGGGAAAATGCCGTCTCTCCAACTCCGGAGATGGTGTCCGCAGCTTCTGGCTAACAGCAGAGGGTTCCGTCCCGGCACCAGGTGATGATTGTTCCACGGCAGATGCTGGTATAGTTTGCTGAGAGGCGTCGCTAACCTCAGGTGGTGACGAAACGGATACCGGTGATGGACTCGAATCCGCAGGCGTATGCGATAAAGCATCCAGGATGATGCGGGCTTTTTGAATCGTCAGGAGATAGAAACGTTCTGATTGCTCGATGTCATTGATCAGGAAGTAGTGTTCGGCAATGGCAAAGGTTGCGTCGGTGCTTTTTAACTCGTCAGTCATCTTCCGGGCAAAAGCGAATTGGTGCAGACGCTCAAGTTCGGAAACGGCAACCTGGCGGTTATCGGCCCAAAGCGGCTGTGGCCAGAAGGCTAATACGGCAATCGTAATGAAACAGGCTGTGAGCTGGGCCGGTGCAAATCGTGTTGGTAAATTCATGAATACATACATACAATATGTCGTAGAGGCTAATCAATAGCTTAATATCGATTACGTGGATTGGCTGCTGAATTCGGGTAATCGGAACACCTTAACCGGCTGAAAGCACCTATCCTGCATTGCAGGGCCCGGTGCCTGGAGAGAGAGTCGCATGCCCTTTATTGCCACAACCCAGGAAGAGGTCGCCAAGCGCGGCTGGGGTGAGCTGGATGTCATCTTTATCAGTGGAGATGCCTACATCGACCACCCCTCTTTTGGTGTCCCGCTCCTGGCCCGCTGGCTCGAAAAGCACGGTTTCAGGGTTGGCATCATTGCCCAGCCCGATTGGCGTTCTAAGGACGCCTTCATGGCCCTCGGACGGCCGCGTCTCTGTTTTGCCGTATCGGCCGGGGCCATGGATTCGATGGTTGCCCATTATACCCCTGCCCGCAAGCTGCGCCACGATGATGCCTATACGCCCGGCAACCGGCATGGCGCACGTCCCAACCGTGCGACCATTATCTACACGTCCCGTCTGAAAGAGGCCTACCGGGATGTGCCGGTGATTATCGGCGGTATCGAGGCCTCGTTGCGCCGCTTTGCCCATTATGATTTTTGGGAGGATAAGGTCCGCCGATCAATCATTATCGATGCCAAGGCCGACTTGCTGGTGTATGGCATGGCCGAACGACCGCTGTTGGAAGTCGTTGAGCGCTTGAACAGAGGCGAGCAGATCCACAACATCCGTACGGTGCGAGGGACATGCCGGGTGGTCGGAAAGGGCGAATGTTTCGAGTGTCCAACTCCCGTTTCTGGTGAAGAAGCAGGAGCGCAGCGTGAGGATGTGCTCGAAATTCCTTCCTACGAGCAGGTTGCTGCCGATGCGGCCTCGTTTGCCGAGGCGTACCGGCTGGTAAGCCGCGAGCAGAATCCTTGCTCGGCCCGGTCGATTGTCCAGCGACACGGCGATCGGCTGCTGATCTCATTGCCACCGGCTCTGCCACTTTCCGAGGCCGGGATGGATGCGATTTATGCCCTGCCGTTTGAGAAGGCGCCGCATCCGTCGTATCAGGAACAGATTCCGGCCTGGGAACAGATCAAGACATCCATTACCAGTCATCGCGGCTGTTTCGGCGGATGTGCCTTCTGCGCCATTGCCATGCACCAGGGCAAAACAATCCAGTCCCGCAGCGAGCGTTCCATTGAGTCTGAGGTCAGAGCGCTGGCTGAAAAAACCTGGTTCCGGGGCAGCATCAGTGATGTGGGTGGTCCAACCGCCAACATGTACGGACTGAACTGCGGAAACAGCGAAGCACAACGGACGTGCCGCCGCTCCAGCTGCCTGTTCCCGGCTATCTGCAAGCAACTTGACAGCACTGACAAACGTGCCGTCGGTTTATTGCGAAAGGTGCGAGCCGTTGAAGGTGTCAAGCACGTCGCAGTTTCCTCCGGGGTACGCTATGACCTGATGGAACGGCAAACTGCCTATTTCCGGGAGCTGGTCGGACATCATGTCAGCGGGCTGCTCAAGGTCGCTCCGGAACATTTTGCAGAACATGTGACCGCCTTGATGCGCAAACCGGGCAGAAAGGCCTTCGAGGCCTTTCTGAAACGTTTTCGTGATGAGAGCGACCGGGTCGGCAAGCGACAACAGATCGTACCCTATCTGATCTCCGGACATCCCGGCTGCACGCTTGCGGATATGCTGGAGCTGGCCCTGGCGCTCAAAACCCTGGGATTCAGGGTTGAGCAGGTACAGGACTTTACCCCGACTCCCGGCTCGCTATCGACCTGCATGTATTACACGGGGATAGACCCGGATAGCGGCAAGAAACTCCACGTGCCGCGCACGGATCGTGAAAAAGGGCTGCAGAAGGCCTTGTTGCTCTGGCATCAGCCGGAGGAACGCAACAAGGTGCTGGAGGCGCTGCGGGAGTTGGGCAAAGAGAACATGGCTGCACAGTTGCTTGGAGGGTGCGCTAAGGAGCGTAACGATCAGGAGGCGACAATACGAGAATCTTCTCGCAAGCAGGGTGTGTCAAAGCAGCGTTCCGCCCGGTCGAAGAAAGGTTAGCGCAAAAACGCCCGCTGATTGACTCAGCGGGCGTTTGATTTTAGCTGTACCGCATAATTTGTTGACTAGCGGGCCTTCTGAACGTTGGCAGCCTGGAGACCCTTGGGGCCCTGGGTGATGTCGAACGTAACCGCGTCGCCTTCGGCGAGCGATTTGAAACCGTCGCCCTGGATGGCTGAAAAGTGAACGAAGACGTCCTCGCCCCCCTCCTGCTCGATGAAACCGAAACCCTTTGTATCGTTGAACCATTTAACCTTGCCCTGTGCCATTTTCCTACCTCCTTTTTTCTCCGGTAGTACCCGGAACTATGAGATACCGCTTAAGTTTCCGGAGTCTGATGCAGGAAAAGTGCAGAGCCTGGTCAAACATGCTGCTTCAACGTTCTGCAAAAACTTCCGAAACTTGCTGCTCGTGTCGTTTAACATAGGCATAAAACAGGTGTCAAGTAAAAATATCGGGTCAGGGGGCCTTCAATTCATTGGTCTTGGTCTGGAGCTTTTTCACCAGCTCCGGATAGCCATGCGACGTAATGATTTTGTTGAATTGGGTGCGGTAGTTTGAAACCAGGCTGACCCCTTCAATTACCACGTCATAGACCATCCATTTGCCGTTCTCGTTGATCATACGGTAATCCAGGGTGAACTCGTCGCGCTTGGCTGTAATTACCTTGGATCTGACTTCAGCATGGTCACTGTCACGAATCTCTTTCAGGTAGACTATCTTCTCGTTGTTATAGGATTCAATTTTGCTGGCATAGGAGTTTTCGAGCAGCGAAGCGAACAGTTCCACGAACTGTTTCTTCTCGGCTGCAGAACGCTGGTTCCAGTGCCTTCCCAGTGAGCGCTTGGCCATTTCGTTGTAGTCAAAGATCGTGCTGATGGTTTTTTTCAGTTCCTGGCGACGCTTATGGTCGTTCTTTTTCAGGTTTTTGTCGGAGACAATTTTGACGACTTCATCCACAGCCTTTTTTACATCGTTGATAACCCCGTTGCCAGCTGCGGCAAGGACGTTGGTTGCCAGAAACATTCCGGCGACGGCAAACAGTATGTAACGCTTAAACATTAATTCCCCCTTGATGTGTCGATTGCTGCAGGTGGTTGGCCGGTAGCGAAATCCAGATTTGCCAGGGCGATACGGTAGTTATAGATGGATTGGAAATAGGCTGCTCTCATGCGGGCATAGACCTGGAGAGCCTCAAGAATATCCTTGGCTGGCCCGACGCCAAAATCGAAATTTGCGATAGCCGCCATGCCCCATTTCTTTGCGTTGGTAAAGCCCTTTTGGGTATCCGCGACGCTTTTCCGTGCTTCCTGCAGATCCAGATAATATTTTTTGATCTGAAGCGGGATGTTGGCATTAGCGAACGCCTTGGTACTCAGCAGGCGGTTATACTGGGCCTGCTCGCCGGCAACCTTGGCGCTCGTGATGCCGAAGTCCAGCTTCCAGCGGGCTCCCAGGGCAACACCGCCGGTGAGATGCTTGAACTGGTCGGTGATATAAGGGTTGTTGATGCGGTCACGCTCATCGGCGTAGGCCCACGAAAACAATCCGCCCAGGAAGATGTCGGGATAGTAGTTGGCCTTGGCCGCCTCGACCAGGGCGGAACGGGCTTTAAGTCCCTCGCTGATCTGGCGGTATTCCGGCCGATGGATGCGGGCCTTATCCAGATAGGATTCAAGCGTCGGTACCTCTGATTCATCCATGGTTAGTCGCTCGGTGCTGATATCCAGCTGGGTGTCGGCGGAAAGGCCGAGTCGGGTCTTGAGTGCGGAAAGAGCAAGTTTCTCCCCTTTCTGCGCTTCTGCCAGATACTTGGCAACCTCCCCTGAAAAGGCATCCAGTTTGTACAGATCAATCTCGTCGGCGCCTTCTGAGCCCTGATCGATCATCTTGACAGCCTTGACCCTGGCAGTGGCGAGGCTTTCCTGAACCTCTGTCACCAACTCTTTCAGCTCCCGTGCCAGCAGCAACCCATAATAATATTCGCGAACCTTCTGGGTAATTTCGTTGGCGCGTTGCTCCTTACGGGAACGGTCGACTTCGATGCCATGGCTGGCGGCCTTCATGTTCTGAGAGATCTTCCCGAAGGTAAAAATCGGTTGGATGAGGGTGGCATCCGTGCTGGTGAACCAGGTCAGGTCGTTCAATCTGAAGGGCTTGTCCGTGGCTACTGCGGGCGAAATATCCTGTAGGTGCGCCTGAGGTGCCGGACCGAACAGGGCGGTTACCTCAAGCTGGGGGTAGCGGTTCGATTTTGCTTCATTCAGTTTGCTGGTTGTAAGGTCAATGTCGGCCTGGGCCTCACCCAGTTCAGGTGCAGCCTTCAGGGCGATACGGATGCAATCGTCAACTCCCAGCACAAGCTTGCTGCCGGCCGCATTTTCGGCGGCTTGGGCTGCGTGGTTGCTGGCAAACAGTGCCCCGGCCAGTAAAATAGTGATAATGGATAATCTCATGTTGTATTCCTGCCGTTAAACCTTTCCGTGGATAAATTTGCTGACTAGTTCCTCGATATCGATGGCTGATTCGGTCTCGGTTATCTTGCTGTTGTTCTTCAGGAAGGTGTCCGATCCGCCCTGCTTGAGTGTAATGAATTTATCGCCGATGATCCCGCTGGTACGGACCGAGGCAATCACATCGTCGGTGATCTTGACGCCGGTTTTGATCTTCATGTAGACCAGAGCCTGGTCGTCCGATTTGGCATCCAGGGTTATGCGGTCAACTTTGCCAACCTCCACCCCGGCTATCTCGATCCGCGCCCCCGGTTTTAGCCCCGAAACCGAGTCAAATTGAGCCGTGACGGTGTAATAATCGCCCCCGATGATCTCCAGCTTGCCCAGCTTGATGGAGATGTATCCCAGGCAGAGCATGCCGATCAGCATAAAGATACCGACGGTCATTTCCAATTTTGCCATGTTCATGATGTACCTCTTTGCTCTTTGACCAGTGTAAACGCTAAATCATCTGAATCGGCCCGTCCAGGCTGCCGCTTATAAATTGTTTTACCGCCGGATGAGTGGAATTTTTGATCTCATCGGCCGTACCGAACTGCAGGATCTCCCCTTGGTAGAGCATGGCCACATTCTGGGCAATCTCGAAGATGTCGGGAATCTCGTGGGAGACAATCACCGCCGTAAAACCGAATTTCGCGTGGGTGTCACGGATCAGTTGGTGGATGGCGCGCTTGATAATCGGGTCCAGACCCGTGGTCGGTTCGTCGAACAGGATAATCCTGGGGTTGAGCAGCAGTGCCCGTGCCAGTCCCACCCGCTTTTTCATGCCGCCGGACAGCTCATCCGTAAATTTCTGTTCCACATTCTTCAGCCCCACATCCTCAAGTGCCGAAAGCACCCTGGTGCGGATCTCGGTTTTCGATAAGGTGGTCTTCTCCTGCAAAGGAAATGCAACGTTCTCGAAGACATTCATGGAATCAAACAGGGCTGCATTTTGAAAGAGCATGCCGAATTTTTCACGGATGCGGTTCATCTCGGAGCGGCGGATGCCGATGATGTTCTCGCCGTCAACGCTTATCTGCCCACTGTCGGGTTGCATCAGGCCGATGATATGCCGGAGAAGCACGCTCTTGCCTTCGCCGCTGGGCCCGATGATCGCGGTGATCTGGCCATCGGGGATCGTCAAGTTCAGCCCGTTGAGAACGTGTTGGCTGCCGAAGGATTTATGGAGATTGGTCAGTTGGATCATGGTGCGCTCACAGCAGGATCGAAGTGAGGAAGTAATCCCACACCAGGATCAGGACAGATGTCAGTACCACGGATTCAGTGGTTGCCTTGGAAACGCCCTCGGCGCCGTGCCCGGCGTAATAGCCCTTGTAGCAGCCAATCCAGGCAATAATTGCGCCGAAGGAAAAGGACTTGGCGATGCCGGAGTAGACATCCCGCCAGACCACCGCTTTTCCCATCTCGTAGAAATAGGCCCCCGGATTGACTCCCAGCAGCTTGACGCCTACAACCCAACCACCGTAGATGCCGACTACGTCGAAGATGGCACACAACAGCGGCAGCGACAGCATGGCGGCAATAAATTTGGGAGTGACCAGATATTTAAACGGGTCCAATGCCATGGTTTCCAGGGCATCGATCTGTTCGGTGATGCGCATGATGCCGATCTCAGCCGTAATGGCGCTGCCGGCCCGGCCGGTCACCATCAGTGCCGTCAGCACCGGCCCCAGTTCGCGGATGAGTGAGAGCGCCACGGCAGCTCCCAACATGCCTTCAGAACCGAATTTGGTCAAGGTGTAATAGCCCTGCAGGCCAAGTACCATACCGGTAAAGGCGGCCGTCAGACATATAACGAACAGCGATTTGGCGCCGATGAACCTGATCTGTTTGAGGATCTGGAGCGGACTGCCGGGGCGGCGGACGATCATGTAGAGAGAATAGACGAGAAACCATCCGATTCTCCCCAAATCACGCAGGCCTATGATCGTAAGACGCCCTATAGACTG
This sequence comes from Deltaproteobacteria bacterium, assembly GCA_021780495.1. Taxonomy (GTDB): domain Bacteria; phylum Desulfobacterota; class Desulfuromonadia; order Geobacterales; family Pseudopelobacteraceae; genus CAIPTY01. The sequence goes on along the minus strand of JAJXYO010000039.1, from coordinate 22,389 downwards.
AACCATACCTAACACATTGCTACCTCGAAAATAAGTAACTGCAATTTATACAGCACATGATTTGAAGTTGTAAAGAAGGAATCGTGCTGCAGCAGTTTTGTTAGTGTTGTAGTGATGGAATTCTAATTAAATCATCCGCTCCCGGACAGTCAATCTGTATAACCTCCACCTCCCAATGCCTTGTAAAGGACTACCTGATTGGCCAGCCGGGTCAGGCGTGTGTTGATCAGGTTCTGCTGGGCAGCGTAAAGGGAGCGTTGAGAATCCAGAACGGAAAGGTAGCTGTCCACCCCTCGTTCGTAGCGGGCGCGGGAGAGCCGGTAGCTTTCAGCCGTGGCGTCGCTAAGCGACTGTTGTGCCGCCAGCTGTTTGTCGATAGTCCCCCGCTGGGCCAGTGCGTCGGCTACCTCCCGGAAGGCGGTCTGGATGGCCTTCTCGTATTGGGCCACGGCGATGGAGCGGTCCACCTCCGCCACCTTCAGGTTGGCCCGGTTGCTGCCGCCGTCGAAGATCGGCAGTGTTATCTGAGGTGCAAATTTCCAGGCAAAGGAACCGGGCTTGAAGAGGCCGGCCAGGTCGTCACTGCCAAATCCAATGTTTGAAATCAAGGTAATACGGGGGAAAAAGGCCGCTCGTGCCGCGCCGATGTTGGCATTAGCTCCCTTGAGCTGGCCTTCGGCCTGAAGGATATCGGGTCTGTTCAGCAGGACATCGGACGGAAGGCCGGGAGAGAGATCCTTGAGAGCTGTCATCGTTTCGGAAAGCGATTGGGGAAGCAGGTCCGGCGGTACGGTTGAACCGACCACCAGGGTCAGGGCATTTTCATCCTGGGCCTGCAGGGTGGTATAGCGGGCAATGTCCACCCGCGCCGTGTCAACGCTGGTCTGAGACTGGTTGAGATCGAGGGCAGAGGAAACACCCGCCTCGAAGCGGCTCCGGGTAAGCTGGTAGGAGGATTGCTGGCTCTTCAGGGTGTCTGTGGCGAGCTGCAAATGCTCCCGGTCGGCGGCCAGGGCCAGATAGGTGGCGGCAACCTGGGAAACCAGGCTGATCTGCACGCTACGCCTGGCCTGCTCGGTGGCAAGATATTGTTCCAGCGCCTGATCCTTGAGGCTCTGCACCCGGCCAAACAGGTCCAGTTCATAGGAGCTGACGCCGAGTCCGACGCTATATTGCTCAAGCGTCGTGGCATTGCCGGAGCCGGAGCCGGAGAGCCCTGCGGGGACCCGTTGGAAGTTGGCGTTGGCAGATGCGTCAATCTTGGGGAAGAGGTCGGAGCGCTGGATCTGATACAGGGCCCGGGATCTCTCGATGTTGAGCGCCGCAACGCGCAGGTCGCGGTTGTTCTCCAGCGCCAGGGCGATCAGCTTTCGCAGCTGCCCATCCACAAAAAAATCCCGCCAGACGATGTCAGCAACTTTTTTTTCTCCGGCTGCGGGCTGCGCAACTTTGTACGACGGTCCCTGTGGCCATGCAGCCGCCACAGGGGCTGCCGGCTGATGGTAGGCGGGAGCCATGGTCGTGCAGCCGGCCAGGCAGAGAAATGTTCCCAGCGGGAGATACAAAGCTGTCATGCGTTGTAGCTGTTTCATGTCAATGCACCTCCGGTGTGGTGGTAGAAACGTCAGGTTGAGGAGGGGGGAGCTTGGGCGGCTTTTTTGCAAAGAGTCGCGAGATCAGGACGAAGAAAAACGGGATAAAGATCAGATCGATAAAGGTGGCCGAGAGCAGTCCGCCGGTCACGGCGGTGCCGATGGCGTTTTGAGCGGCGGCGCCGGCCCCGCGGGTCAAGGCCAGTGGCAGGGTGCCGAAGAAGAACGCCAGCGAGGTCATGATAACCGGGCGGAGCCGGATCTTCACCGCTGCCAGGGTGGCTTCAACCAGTTCATGCCCCTGATGCATCTGCTCCTTGATGAACTGGATGATCAGGATGGCATTCTTGGTGGACAGTCCAATGGTGGTGAGCAGGCCAATCTGCAGATAGACGTCGTTGGGCAATACCCGTAGCGTAACTGCCGTAACCGCACCCACCAGCCCCAGCGGCAGCATCAGCAGGTTGACGAAGGGGATGGTCCAGCTTTCATACAGGGCGGCCACGGAGAGGAACACCACCAGCAGCGAAATGGCATAGAGCGCCGGCGCCTGGGCGCCGGCGTGCTGCTCCTCGTAGGAGAGGCCGGTCCATTCGTACCCGAATCCGGCCGGCAGCTGGGCCGCCATCTTTTCCATCTCGGCCATTGCCTCACCGGTGCTTAGCCCCGGAGCCGCCTGTCCCAGGACCTCCACGGACGGAATGCCGTTGTATCGTTCCAGACGGGGTGAGCCGTACTGCCAGCGGGCGGTGGCAAAGGCGGAAAACGGCACCATCTCACCGTTTTTGTTGCTGACATACCAGCTGTTGATATCCTCCGGCAACATGCGGTAGCGGGGATCCGACTGGAGGTAGACCTTCTTGACCCTGCCGTTCTGGATGAAGTCGTTGACGTAGGTACTCCCCCAGGCCGTGGAGAGGACGGTGTTGATATCCGTCAGCGATACTCCGAGGGCGCCGGCTCGCACATCATCAATATCCAGCTTGAACTGGGGAGAGTCATCCTGACCGTTGGGGCGCACCGCAACCAGTTTCCGGTCTTTCATGGCCATACCCAGCAGTTGATTGCGGGCCTCCATCAGTTTTTCATGTCCCAGGCCGCCACGATCCTGCAACTGGAAGTCAAAGCCGTTTGCTACGCCCAGTTCAAGCACAGCCGGAGGAGAAAAGGCGAATGCCAGACCGTCACGGATGTGCGAGAAGGCCTTCATGGCCCGGCCGGCAACGGCCGGTGCCTTCATGTCCGGGCTTGTGCGCAGTTTCCAATCCTTGAGCTTCACCCAGGCAAGACCCATGTTCTGGCCGCGGCCCGCAAAACTGAATCCGGCCACGGTGATGACGCCTTCCACGGTCTTGGACTCATCCTTGAGGAAATGCTGCTCCAGCTGCCGCATGACCTGTAAGGTCCGCTCCTGGGTCGCACCGGCCGGCAGCTGGACCTGGCAGATGAGAAACCCCTGGTCCTCATCAGGCAGGAATGATGTGGGCAGCCGCAGGAAAAAGAACACCATGGCGGCGACGATGGCGCCGTAGAGCACCAGGTAACGCAGCGGCTTGCCGAAGGAGCGGCCGACGATCCCCTCATATTTTGCCCTGCAGAAGTCGAACCCCCTGTTGAAGTAACGGAAAAAACTCGCAAACCAGCCGGATTCACCGGCATGATGCCCTTTTGCCACCGGCTTGAGCAGGGTGGCGCAGAGCGCCGGGGTCAGAATCATGGCCACCAGTACCGAGAGGATCATGGCGGAGATGATGGTGATGGAAAACTGGCGGTAGATGACGCCGGTGGAACCACCGAAAAAGGCCATGGGCAGGAAGACCGCCGTCAGTACGGTGGCGATCCCCCACAGGGCGCTGGTAATCTGGCCCATGGATTTGATGGTGGCTTCCTTGGGCGGAAGCCCTTCCTCGGTCATGATGCGTTCCACGTTCTCGACGACGACGATGGCGTCGTCCACCAGCAGGCCGATGACAATCACCAGGGCGAACATGGTCAGGGTATTGATGGAGAAACCGGTGGCCGCCAGCACACCCATGGTCCCCAGTAGAACTACCGGCACGGCGATGGTGGGAATCAGGGTGGCCCGGATGTTCTGCAGGAAGAGGAACATGATGATAAAGACCAGGCAAACCGCTTCAAACAGGGTCTGGACTACCTCTTCGATAGAGATTTTGACGAAGGGGGTTGAGTCGTAGGGATAGACCACCTTCATGCCGGGGGGGAAGTATTTGGACAGCTCCGCCATCTTGGCCTTGACCCGGTTGCCCGTATCCAGTGCGTTGGCGCCGGCTGCCAGCCGGATGGCCATGCCACCCAGCGGTTTTCCATTGTAGAACGACTGAATATCATAGTTCTCGGTGCCGATCTTGCTTTCGGCCACGTCCTTGAGCCTGACCGTGGAACCGTCGCTGTTGGTGCGCAGGATGAGGGCGTCAAACTGCTCCGGGCTCTTGAGCAGGGTGCGGGCGGTGATGGTGGCGTTCAGTTGTTGTCCCGGCGCGGCGGGTGTGCCGCCGAACTGGCCGGCCGATACCTGGGCGTTCTGGGCCTGTAGCGCTGCAATCACATCGTTGGTGGTCAGGTGGTAGTTGTTCAGCTTGGACGGGTTCACCCAGATTCGCATGGCGTTCTGGGTGCCGAACAGCTGCAGTTCCCCCACGCCGTCCAGGCGGCTGATAATATCCTGAAGGTTGGAAACCATGTAGTCGGTCAGGGAATTGCGGTCCATGGAGCCGTCTTCCGATACCAGCCCGACAATCATCAGGAAATTCCTGGTTGATTTTACGACCGATATACCTTGCCGTTGCACGATCTGGGGCAGGAGCGGCACGGCCAGCTGCAGCTTGTTCTGCACCTGGACCTGGGCAATGTTCGGATCGGTGCCGGCTTTGAAGGTCAGGGTAATGGACACGGCACCGGTGGAGTCGCTGGTGGACGACATATAGATCAGGTTGTCGATGCCGTTCAGTTTCTGTTCGACGACCTGGGTAACCGTATCCTGAACGGTCTGAGCCGAGGCGCCCGGATAGGTGGCGTTGATGGCGATCTGCGGCGGTGCGATGGCCGGATACTGGGAGACCGGCAGGCTCTTGATCGACAGAAGGCCCGCCAGCATCACCATGATCGCGATCACCCAGGCAAAAATCGGGCGATTTATAAAAAACTTGGGCATGAAGCGGCTCCTTTACTTTTTGGCTGTGGCTGGTTGTTGGCTTCCTGTCGGAGGCGCTGCCGGTTTGGCTCCGAAGGGCACCGCCTTGACCGGTGTCCCCGGCCGTGCCTTCTGGAGACCTTCCACGATAACGCGGTCACCGGCTTTCAGGCCATCACTCACCAGCCAGTTGTCTCCTAACGTCCGGACAACCTTGATAACCCGCGGTTCAACCTTTTCTTCAGCCCCTACCACCAAAACAGTGGCTTCACCTTTCGGATTACGGCTGACCCCGCGTTGCGGGACCAGAATGGCATGCTCGCTGACCCCTTCCTCCAGGATCGCACGGACAAACATGCCGGGCAGCAAGGTCTGTTTCGGATTCGGGAAGATTGCCCGCATGGTGATGGAGCCGGTGCTCTGGTCCACGGTGACCTCGGAGAACTTCAGGGTTCCTGGTGACGGATAAGGGCTGCCGTCCTCCAACAACAGTTTGACCCGCGCCTGATCTTTCCCGCTGTTTTTTAACAGGCCGCTGGCCAGATTCTGTTTCAGCTGCAGCATTTCGGCGCTGGACTGGGTGACATCCACATACATGGAACCTAGTTGCTGGATGGTGGCCAGTGCCGTTGGCTGGCTGGCGGTTACCAGCGCCCCGTCGGTCACGCTGGAGCGGCCGATCCGGCCGGAGATCGGAGCTGTTACCCTGGTGTAGGCCAGGTTGATCCTGGCTGTCTCCACGGCGGCCTTGGTGGCCGCCACATCAGCTTCAGCCTGTTTGAACGCGGCATAGGCATCATCAGAGTCCTGCTGGCTCACCGCCTTGATCTTTACCAGATCCTTGTAGCGTTGCTCCTTGAGCCTGGCCGGGATGAGATTGGCTTCCGCCCTGGCCTCGCCCGCCTTGGCACTGGCATAGGCGGCCTGATAGGCGGCCGGATCGATCTGGTACAGGACCTGGCCGGCCTTGATGTCGCTTCCTTCCGTAAATACCCGTTTCTGGATGATCCCGTTGACCTGCGGCCGTACTTCGGCCACCATACATGGCGAGGTTCTCCCCGATAATTCGGTGGTAATCGCTACACGCTGCGGCTGTATCACCACCACCCCGACTTCCGGCGGGCCGGCCTTTGGCGGAGCCTGCGGCGGCTTGGCGCAGGATGCTGTCATCAGGCCGCCGATGAGAATTACGGTGGCGGCAATCAATTTGGTTCCGTGGTTGGCTTGCATAAACACCTCTTAGGTTTATTACGAGAATGAAAAGTCCATTTACTATCGGCAAACAAAAAAGACAGAGCCAGCCGTTCCAGCTTATCTCCTGATCCCATCCCAGCACGCTTCAATGGTCCAGGTGATCAGGGCTTCGTCCAATTCAACGAAGCCGAGAATATGGTCGCGTGCCACTGCCAGCAGCGGGCCAAACGACAGGGCGAAAAGTATGACCAGGGGGAAATCCTTGATCACCTGTTGGGATATCCCGTCTTCGAAAAGATCTCGGAAAATGTCGCAGCCTTCCTTCTCCCCCAGCATCTTGTCCCGGCGATACTCCACGCCGTAGGGGGAGTTGTGGAACTGTTCCAGATAGCGGAAATCGAGAGGGTTCTCGATGAAGTAGCGCAGCAGGGCCGTGCCGAGGTGCAGAAACCGTTCCCGGAGGGGCTTGTCCGGCGCGTATTTTTCCAGTATCACCGGGTACAGCCTCGCTTCGAGTCCCTGGTACAGCTCGGCTATGAGCACGTCCTTGTTCTCAAAATAACGGTAGATAGTGCCTGCGCCGACATTGGCATGCTCAGCGATCATTGCCATGGGCGCGCCGTGAAAGCCGTTTTCGGCAATAAGCTCCAGAGCGGCACGAACGATCTCGTCTCTTTTATCCGGCTTCGACATGCAGGTCCCTTCGTATGATTAGGAATGAACGTTCATTCCTTTTATTCCAAAACAACTCCGCCGTCAATCAACAAAGTGCCCTGCTCAGACAGTTTCTTCGATTTTTCCACCAGGTTTGAGAATGAACCTGCTGCCGCGCCACTCGACCCGGTTGCCCAGAAAGGAAAGCGCCCAGCAGAAGAAGGCCAGCATATCCCGCAGCGGTAACAGCCAGAGCCAGCGGGGTAACAAGCCATCCCGGACGAAACGCCGGCTGAAGATGGTGCTGACGGTCAGTCGAACCATGTACAGACTGCCTGCGGCAATAAAGCCCGTGAGCAGGCAAGGGGCCAGAAGCGTTGCCAGCAGAGCGGCCGGGAAGGGCAGGGTAATGCCGGAGGCCAGATAGCCGCCCGGCCGGCTGGCCCGCATGGTCCGTGCCCAGCGCAGTTGCCGGGAAAGCACGCTCATCAGCCGTTCGGGCTTCATCATACTCTCCACGAAACAACCATCCAGTGCAATTCGCCAACCGGTCCGATGGATCTGGTTGCCGAGCTGATAATCATCAGCCAGGTAATCGGCCAGCGCCTGAAAACCGCCGATCGATGCCAGCGCCTCTCGCCTGACCGCCATCGAGGCCCCCAGTGCAAAGGAGAGCCCTTCCAGTTGCCGCGCTACCAGGACGTTCGGTATCATCTCGGCGGTAAAGCCGGTAGCCTCCAGTGCAGTGGCAATGTTGTGGACGTTGGAGGTGCGATAGAGTGAGGTTACCAGCCCGACCTGCGGATCGATAAACTGTGACGTGACGGATTGCAGGTAGTCCGGTGTGACCAGGATATCGCTGTCGCAGACGATGATGAGGTCGTGTTTTGCCTGAGGGAAGGCGTTGATCAGGTTGGAAACCTTGTAGTTTGGTCCGTGGATGGAAGGATTGACCAGCAGCGAGATGTCATGCTGCGGGAAATCCATAATCAGCCTTCGAATGACCGGGATGACCGGGTCATCCGGCGAGGCCACGGCAAAGAGGATCTGCACCGGACCGTTATACTCCTGATGGCAGAAGGATGCGAAGTTGTCGTAACTGCCGGCATCCATGCCTTTGACCGGTTTGAGGATGGTGACGCCCGGCTCTGCGGCAGAGCGCGCGGAGGCCGGTGCCGCGCCGCTAAAGAACTTCCGGGCGCAGACCAGTGAGATCAGGCTGTAGATCGTGGCGGGCAGGACGATGGTGAACGGTAGCAACGTGCGCAGCATCAAAGCGCCTTCTGGACCAGAACGACGTACGGGGCTGTGGCGGGAACGTTGATCTGCCCCATGCGCCAGACATGGAAGCCGGCGGCGGGAAGCTGAGCCAGCCGAGCCTCCAGGAGCGTGCGTTCCTGTGCGCCCCCCTCATGTCCGGGGTACAGGGTGATGACCACAATCCCGCCCGGTTGAAGGATGGCATAGGATTGCTCCAGAGCGGCAAGCGTGGATTCGGGCAGGGTGACAAGCGCGTGATCGCCGCCCGGCAGGTAGCCGAGGTTGAATACAACAGCTTTGACCGGCCCGCTGCAATGCTGCGCCATGGTTTCGTGTCCGCCCCGGATGATTTCAACAGCAGCGGTGCACCCCGCTTCGGCCAGCCGCGCGGCAGTTGCATCCACCGCTTTCTGCTGGATGTCGAAGGCCCACAACCGTCCCTGCGAGCCGATCAGCTCCGCCAGCAGCAGGGTGTCGTGACCGTTGCCGCAGGTGGCATCGACGACATGATCTCCGCTGCCGGTGAACTGCCGGATGAGGAGGTGCGAGAGCGGGACCGGGCCGCGTAACTGCGGCGTATCATGTGCAGGAGTGAGATTCATGGCGCACGACAGTATCAGAAAATATGAGGTTTCGCCACTCTGAATTTGTTTGCATAGCAGCGGCAAAACAGGGTAGTAACTAGATCATGATCCTAAGGAAAACGGCAGATACGGAGCACGGGGGGCAGCGTCTGGATGAGGTGGTCGCCGGCTTGTTTGAGGCGCTCAGCAAGTCCGAGGCGCGGCGGATTATCGATCGCGGCGGTTGCGCAGTAAACAGCAGCATGGTGCGGGTGGCTTCGCGCCTGATCAAACCCGGTGATGTCATCGAGGTGGGTGTGATGGAGGCGGGACGCTTCCGCGAACTGGTGATGCCGGCCGAATCCTTGTTGTATGAGGATGGGGAGTTGATTGCGGTCAACAAGCCGGCCGGCGTCAACACCCAGCGCACACCCTATCAGCTCAAAGGCACACTTGAATACTGGGTGTCCGAATATTTCAGAAAACAGGGCAGTCATGAGCCCTGCCGGGTGATCCATCGACTCGACCGGGGCACCTCGGGTGTGATGCTGTTCCCCAAACACAAGCGCGCGGCGGCATGGTTATCAGCCCGTTTTCACGACAACCTGGTGGAGAAGTGTTACTGGGCACTGGTCAGCGGCCAGCCGGAACAGGCCCAATGGGCCATGGACGGCCCGATCGGCAAGATCGGCAGCGCCCGTTATGGCATCATGGCCGGCGGGCGAACGGCAGTCACGGAGTTCCGTCTGCTGGCATCCGCTGACGGTTGTGCGCTGATCGAGGCCCGTCCGCACACCGGGCGTACCCACCAGATCCGTGTCCACCTGGCTGCGTCGGGCCTGCCGATTGTGGGCGATACGACCTATGGCGGAACTCCGGCCGAGCGGATGATGCTGCATTGCGTCTCGCTGGTGTTCAAGGATGAACAATCGCGGGAGATTCGCGTGTCCGCCCCGCTTGATCATGCCTTCGGGGGGATGTTGAAGGAGAATCATCGGATGTATGCCGACCCGGCCTGATCAGAGACCCGCAAGCATATCGGATAGCCATGTGTGAGTGCCCGCTCCGGCTGGGCTGTATTCAGCCGTAGGCGACGCAGGTCAAAAAAATAATTTCCAATACCGGACCGGTTGTGCTAATTTTCCTGCTCCCCGGCGCACAGCGCGCTCTACCGTGTAATCTCACTACACCAAGGCAGGAAACCACCTACATGTCCAGAATTATCTGTATCGCCAACCAGAAAGGTGGTGTCGGCAAGACGACCACCGCTGTCAATCTGGCAGCATCGCTGGCGGCTGCCGAACGGCCGACCCTGTTGGTGGATATCGACCCGCAGGGTAATGCGACCAGTGGCGTGGGGGTTGATAAATCCGGCCTCAAGCAGACCGTCTATGACGCCCTGATCAATGAAGCTGACCCCTGCGGAATGATCGTTGATACGGGCCACCCGTTCCTGCATCTGCTGCCTTCCAATTCCGATCTGGCTGGTGCCGAACTCGAACTGGCCACTGAAATCGGGCGTGAACATAAGCTTAAGTTCGTTCTGGCGGCGCTGGCAGAACAGTACCGCTACATCGTTATCGATTGTCCCCCCTCGCTGAGTCTGTTGACCATCAATGCCATGACCGCCGCTAACTCGGTACTGATTCCGCTCCAGTGCGAATTCTACGCCATGGAGGGCTTTTCCCAGATCCTGCGAACCATCAAGCTGATTCAGAAAATGATCAACCCCTTGCTGTCAATCGAGGGGATCCTGCTGACCATGTATGATGCCCGCGGCAATCTCAGCAAGGATGTGGCCGAAGAGATCCGCACACATTTTCCCGGCCAGGTGTTCCAGTCGGTTATCCCTCGTAATGTGCGGCTGGCGGAAGCGCCAAGCCATGGCAAACCGATCATATATTACGATATTTCATCGCGCGGGGCCGCCAGCTATTTGCAGCTGGCCCGCGAGATCATACAAAGGGAGGCAGCCAATGGCTAAAATAGGTGGCCTCGGCAGAGGAATGGCCGCGCTCCTGCAGGCAACGGAGACGAACGACGACAATAGAGCCTATTTCGTGTGTCCCATTGAGCAGATCCGGCCCAACCGGAACCAGCCGCGCAAGCATTTTGCCCCCGAAAAGCTGGAGGAGCTGGCTGCCTCGATTCGCGAGAAAGGGATCATTCAGCCGCTGGTGGTGACCAAGAAGGACGGCTTTTACGAGATCATTGCCGGTGAGCGCCGCTGGCGGGCATCCCAGAAGGCCGGTCTGCACGAGGTGCCGGTGGTCATCCGCGAAGCCAGTGACGATGCGGTCATGGAATTGGCGCTGATAGAGAACATTCAGCGCCAGGATTTGAACGCAATCGAGGAGGCCCACGCCTATCGCTCACTGGTGGAACATTTTAACATCTCCCAGGAGGACGTTGCCAAGCGGGTCGGCAAGAATCGTACGACGGTAACCAACGCCCTGCGGCTGCTCAAACTGCCCGATGCGATTCAGCACGACATCGTCGAAGAACGGCTCTCCATGGGGCATGCCCGAGCCCTGCTGGCCCTGGAGAGTCCGGATCTGATCGAAAAGGCCCGTCACGAAATCCTGCACCGTCAGCTCAGTGTCCGGGCCACGGAAGATTTGGTGCGGCGGCTCAAGATCAATCCCAACCCTTCAGCCAGTCACAAGCGGCCTCAGCAGCCGGACCTGCTGATGAGTTCCCTTGAAGAACAGCTTCAAAAACGTTTTCAGTCACGGGTCGCCATTCGCCGGGTCGGGACAAAGGGTGGCCGGCTGGAGATACATTTCAGCGATTCGGACGAATTGACCCGCATCATCGATCTGCTCGACATTTGACAGGGATTCGCGACAGCTTTTGGGGAAAATAAAGTATACAAAAATTTGAAAATTACTTGACACAGTCGATGCAACCGTGATAGCTAACCACTGTTTTACGCCCGTATCTGGGATACAGTATACAACTCAGCATACCTGCAAGGGGTAGGTCGTGATTGAATTAAATTATGCATTTTTCGTACAGGTAGTTAACTTCGGGATTCTCGTCCTCGTCCTCAACATCTTCCTTTACAAGCCGATCCGCAAGGTGCTGGCTGATCGTCGTCAGGTCGTTGACGGTGCCCGTGACAAGGCGGCGGCTGTCGATCTTGAGGTACAGGAAAAAATGGCTCTGTACGAGGTCAGGCTGCGTGATGCCAAGGCTGAAGCGACCGGACGCCGGGCCGAGTCCCTCAAACAGGCGCAGGTTGAAGAGACCTCCCTGCTGGAAAAAGCCCGCACAGAGGCGACCGCTTCGCTCGGTACGATCCGTGACCGTGTGGCCAAAGAGGCGGCTGATGCCAGGGTCCTGCTGAAGCAACAAGCTGAACTCCTTTCCGGCGACATCTGTGAAAAAATCCTGGGGAGGAGCCTGTAACCATGCTGAAGGTATCCGATCGCACCAAAAAAATCGTTTTCTCGCTGACCTGTATTGCCGCTCTTGTGCTGGTGGCATCGGTTGGTTTTGCCAACGAAGGCGGCGAAGGCGCGCACCACGTTGATAAGGGCGCCCAGCTGAAAGATCTTGGCTGGCGCGTACTTAACTTTGTCGTTCTGCTTGGGATACTTGTTTTTGCCCTGAAAAAGGCTGATGTCAAGGGCTCGCTAGCAGCCCGTCAGGCTCAGATCGAAAAGGATCTGAAGGATGCCCAGGACGGCCGGGCTGCCGCAGAAGCCAAGCTGGCTGAATATACCGGCAAGCTTGATCAGGCCACGAAAGAGATCGACGATCTTCAGGCGGCCATTATCCGCGAGGGCGAACAGGAAAAGGAACGCATCATTGCCGAGGCCAGGATCGCTGCTCAGAAGATCGCTGCCCAGGCGGTCCAGTCAGCCGAGCAGGAAACGGTCAAGGCTCGCGCCGAGCTGCGTGCCGAGGCAGCTCGACTGGCAGTTGACATTGCCACCGGCAAACTGACCGGCGCCATACAGAAGGCCGACCACGACCGATTTGTCGGTGAATATCTTGACAAGGTGGTACAGATCCAGTGATCAATAATACGTTAGCACGGCGCTATGCCAAGGCGCTGGTCCAGATAGGTTCCGAGGGCGGACTGATTGACCGTTTTCGCGATGAGCTGACAGCCATTGAGCGCGTTTTTTCTGCCAATGCCGGTCTGAAAGCTGTTTTTGCCAATCCCGCCTACACTGCCGAACAGAAAAAAGAGATCATGAAGGATCTCATCGCCAAGTCGCAATGTTCAGAGCTGGTCGGCAACTTCCTGCTGCTGCTGGTGGACAAAAACCGTGTGGCTTTTCTTGACCAGATTGTCCATACCTACGAGACGCTGGCCGACGAGCAATCCGGAATCATCCGGCCCATTATCAAAACAGCCTTTGCGCTGGATGCTGGTCAGGTGGCATCCATTCAGAGTGCGCTGGAAAAGAAAAGCGGTAAAAAGGTCATCCCGCAGGTCACCGTCGACCAGAGTCTTTTAGGCGGCGTGGTCACACAGATCGGCGATACAGCATTTGACAGCAGTGTAAAGACTCAGCTTAAACGGATTCAAGATATATTACAGAAGGGGTAAATTCTTCCATGGAAATCAGAGCCGAAGAGATCAGCGAGATCATCAGGAAACAGATCAAGGAGTATGGCAAGGAGGTTGAGGTGTCGGAAACCGGCACGATCATCTCCATCGGTGACGGTATTGCCCGTATCCACGGCCTGGCTGGCGCCATGGCCGGTGAGTTGCTGGAATTTCCCGGCGGCGTTACCGGTATGGTTCTCAACCTGGAGGAGGACAATGTCGGCGCCGCTATTCTCGGCGAGTTTTCCGAGATCAAAGAAGGCGACACCGTTAAACGCACCGGCCGCATTACCGAAGTTCCCGTTGGTGATGCCCTGATCGGTCGCGTTGTCAACGCCATTGGACAACCCATCGACGGTAAAGGCCCGATCAATACCAGCAGCTTCAGCAAGGTCGAGATCAAGGCCCCCGGCATTGTTGACCGCAAGTCTGTTCATCAGCCGATGGCCACCGGCCTCAAGGCGATCGACTCCATGGTTCCAATCGGACGCGGCCAGCGCGAGCTGATCATCGGCGACCGCCAGACCGGCAAGACCGCCGTTGCTATCGATACGATCATCAACCAGAAGGGTGGCGATGTGGTTTGTATCTATGTTGCCATCGGCCAGAAGCGTTCCACCGTTGCCCAGGTCGTTTCCAAGCTGACCGAGCACGGCGCCATGGACTACACCATCGTCGTTGCCGCTACGGCTTCCGAGTCGGCACCGCTGCAGTTCATCGCACCCTACACCGGTGTGACCATGGGCGAGTTCTTCCGCGACACCGGCAAGCACGCCCTGATCATCTATGATGACCTCTCCAAGCAGGCTGTTGCCTATCGTCAGCTTTCACTGCTGCTCCGTCGTCCGCCAGGTCGTGAAGCCTATCCGGGCGACGTATTCTATCTGCACAGCCGTCTGCTGGAACGTGCCTGTAAACTGTCTGATGCCCGTGGTGCCGGTTCTCTGACCGCACTGCCGATCATCGAGACCCAGGCCGGTGACGTTTCCGCCTACATTCCGACCAACGTCATCTCGATTACCGACGGCCAGATCTACCTGGAGTCCGACCTGTTCTTCTCCGGCGTCCGTCCGGCCATCAACGTCGGCCTCTCGGTTTCCCGCGTTGGCGGTTCCGCTCAGACCAAATCCATGAAACAGGTCGCCGGTACACTGCGCCTTGACTTGGCCCAGTACCGTGAGATGGCCGCTTTCGCCCAGTTCGGCTCCGATCTGGACAAAGCAACCCAGATGCAGCTGGAGCGCGGCGTGCGCCTGGTCGAGATCCTGAAGCAGCCCCAGTACCGTCCGATCCCCAACGAAAAACAGGTCCTGATTATTTTCGCGGCCAATAACGGCTTCCTGGATGAGTATCCTGTTTCCGCCCTCAAAAAGTTCGAGGTAGAGCTGTACGCCTTCTTCGACAACCGTCAGGCTGAACTGGTTGCGGAACTGCGCGACAAAAAGGCTATTGATGACGATCTGAAGGGTAAGATCATTGCCGCAATGGGGCAGTTCAAGAAGGAATTTACCGCGTAAACAAGGACGGTTTGAGCTATGGCAAGCCTTAAAAGCATCAAAAAACGGATTGTCTCCGTAAAAAATACGCGACAGATCACCAAGGCCATGAAGATGGTCTCGGCTGCGAAGTTGCGCCGTGCCCAGGAAAATGTGGTAGCGGCCAGGCCATATGCAAAGAAGCTTGGTGAAGTCCTGCAGACACTGTCGGCAAACCTTGAGGGTGATCTTCACCCTTTGCTCGAAAAGCGTGACGCCAAGAAACTTCTTCTGATCGTACTGACATCGGACCGGGGTTTGTGCGGCGGCTTCAATACCAACCTCTGCAAGGCTGCTGATCGTTATATCAAGGAAAAATCCGCTGCTTACGAGCAGATCAGTGTCATGACGGTGGGCCGCAAAGGATATGAATTCCTCAAGAGCCGCTACACGGTCTATAAGAACTTTTCCAATGTACTGGCCAAACCTAACTATCAGACGGCAGTCATGCTGGCTCAGGAAGTGATCGACGGTTTCGTGGCGGGCGAGTACGATCAGGTCGAACTGCTCTATAACTCATTCCGTACGGTCATGACGCAGGACATCACCTTTCAGCAGATGCTGCCGGTTGAGCCGGAAGTAAAGGGCATTTCTGACGAAACACCGGTCGAGTTTATCTATGAACCATCGGTGGGCGAACTGCTGGCTGAGATACTGCCAAAGAACATAGAGGTGCAGATCTTTAAAGCCATGCTGGAGACGGTGGCTGGTGAGCACGGTGCCCGTATGACCGCCATGGACAGCGCCTCGAAGAACGCCAACGAAATGATCGGCAAGCTGACCCTCCAGTACAACCGTGCGCGTCAGGCTGCCATTACAACGGAGCTGATGGAAATCATCTCCGGCTCTGAATCGATTAAAGGCTAATCCACTATTACGAAACACTATATGAGGCCGCAGGGCCGCAGGAGGACACCGTTCCATGAGTCAAAACACAGGTAAAATTTCGCAGGTCATCGGCGCCGTTATTGACGTTGAATTTGAGCCCGGCAAACTGCCGGAGATCTACCACGCTTTGCGCGTGACAAATCCGGCCATTGACGACCGTGAAAACAATCTGGTTCTGGAGGTTGCCCAGCATCTCGGTGAGAACTCGGTCCGTACGATCGCCATGGACTCGACCGATGGTCTCAAGCGTGGCCAGGTTGTCCTCGATACCGGCAAGCAGATCTGTGCACCGGTCGGCGCAAAGACCTTGGGGCGCATCATGAACGTCATCGGTGAACCGGTTGACGAAATGGGTCCCATCGGTAATGAAAAAGAGTACGCCATCCACCGTGAGGCGCCTTCTTTCGAAAATCAGTCCACCAAGGTAGAGGCATTCACAACCGGCATCAAGGTTGTTGACCTGCTGGCCCCTTATGCCCGTGGCGGTAAGATCGGCCTGTTCGGTGGTGCCGGCGTCGGCAAGACGGTTCTGATTATGGAGCTGATCAACAACATTGCCAAGCAGCACGGTGGTTACTCGGTCTTTGCCGGTGTCGGTGAGCGTACCCGTGAAGGAAACGACCTCTGGATGGAGATGAAGGAATCCGGCGTTCTCGACAAGGCCGCTCTGGTCTACGGCCAGATGAATGAGCCTCCCGGGGCCCGTGCCCGCGTTGCTCTTACTGCGCTCTCCGTTGCTGAGTACTTCCGTGACGAAGAAGGCCAGGACGTTCTGCTCTTCATCGACAACATCTTCCGTTTTACCCAGGCAGGTTCCGAGGTTTCGGCCCTTCTCGGCCGCATCCCTTCCGCCGTTGGTTACCAGCCTACGCTGGCCACTGAGATGGGTGAGTTGCAAGAACGCATCACTTCGACCAAAAAAGGTTCCATTACCTCGGTGCAAGCCATCTACGTACCTGCCGACGACTTGACCGACCCTGCTCCGGCAACCGCGTTTGCCCACCTGGATGCCACCACGGTTCTTTCACGCCAGATCGCCGAGCTCGGCATCTACCCGGCTGTTGACCCGCTCGACTCTACCTCGCGTATCCTCGACCCGCAGGTTATCGGCGAGGAGCATTACGCCGTTGCCCGCTCGGTTCAGTATGTCCTCCAGAAGTACAAGGACCTCCAGGATATCATCGCCATCCTCGGTATGGATGAGCTCTCCGAGGAAGACAAGCTGGTAGTGGCACGTGCCCGCAAGATCCAGCGCTTCCTGTCACAGCCGTTCTTCGTTGCCGAGGCCTTTACCGGCTCACCCGGCAAGTATGTTGAGCTCAAGGACACCATCAAAGGCTTCCAGGAGATCGTTGCCGGTAAGCATGACAGTATGCCCGAGCAGGCCTTCTACATGGTCGGTTCGATCGAAGAGGCTATCGAAAAGGCCGCCAAGCTGGCTGCGGTATAAAATAACCTTACGGGAGCATATCCCATTCAAGGAATGATATATGGCTGAAAAGATGAAGCTCGAAATAGTCACACCCTATAGCAAGGTTCTGGATATGGAGGTGGAAGAAGTCACCGCCACCGGTAAAATCGGCGAGTTCGGTGTTCTTCCGGGTCATGCACCTTTTCTGACCTCGCTCCGGATCGGCGAGCTGGCCTACAAGAATAACGGCATCACCGAGCATATGGCGCTCAACTGGGGTTATTTCGAAATCCAGGACGACAAGATTATCGTTCTGGTCGAAACCGCCGAGGCGTCCGACCAGATCGACGTGGAGCGTGCCAAGGCTGCCCTTGGCAGGGCAGAAGAAGCTCTCAAAAAGCTGACCCCCGAGGATAAGCAGCATAAGGTCTACGAAGCGGCCCTTGAGCGGGCAGTCATTCGAATGCAGGTGGCCGGTAAGGCCGTCAGGAAATAGTTTAATCATCATACAGTATCTGGAGCGGCAGCGATGCCGCTCTTTTTGTTTGTAGCAGGCCAACATAACAGGCACAATTCACTCTGTGCAGGAGGTGATGATATGACAACGACCGAATGGACCATACCCGATCTGCTGCAACTGTCAGGAGGCTACTGGAGTACCTGCGCACTGCATGCCGGCGTGAAGCTGGATGTCTTCAGCGTGCTGGATGGTACGCCACGTTCAGCTGCGGAGGTCGCGCAGCTGCGGGACAGCGACCAGCGCGGCACTGCCATGTTGCTGGATGCCCTGACCGCACTCGGCCTGTTGGAAAAACGGGATCATACCTATATCTCGACGGAGTTTGCAGCCGCAAATCTCTCCCAAACCTCTCCCGGTTACATGGGGCACATCCTCCTGCATCATCATCACCTGATGGCCGGCTGGGCGCGGCTTCATGAGTCGGTACAGAGTGGCGGACCTATCCGTGAGCGGGTTGCACACGGCGATGACGAGAGTGTCAGGGAAAGCTTCCTGATGGGGATGTTCAATCTGGCCAGCCAGCTGGCGCCCCGTATCGCCCACGCTATCGAGCTGTCCGGCAGCCGGCGGCTGTTGGATCTTGGTGGAGGACCCGGCAGCTATGCCATCCATTTCTGCCTCGCCAACCCGGACCTGACGGCCGTCGTGTACGACCTGCCTACCACGCGGATCTTTGCCGAGAGTACCATTGAACGCTTTGATCTCTCAGGGCGAATCAGCTTTGCAGCCGGTGATTACCATGTTGACCCGGTTCCGGCAGGGTTTGATGTAGCCTGGCTGTCCCATATCCTCCATGCCGATGGCCCCGCCGCCTGTAGAGCGCTTCTGCGCACGGCGGCTGCGGCTCTCAAGCCGGGCGGAATGTTGTTGCTGCAGGAATTTATCCTGGATGATGCCAAGGACGGGCCACTCTTCCCGGCGCTCTTTTCACTCAATATGCTGCTCGGAACCGAATCGGGGCAGGCCTATTCCGAACGTGAGCTGTTCGCCATGATGACGGAGGCGGGACTGACAGAGGTACACAGGCTTGCGCTGGAACTTCCCAATGGTTCCGGTGTGATTCGCGGCTGTAAGATGTAAGGTCTGGATACATGTTATGGAACATCAGGTTTTCAATGATATCATCAGCCCTCTGTGAAACTGCTATACCGCCCGTTTACCGGAATATAGGTCATTGATGTCACGGGCCAAGCGCTACAACGCATTTTCAGAAGAACTGAAACGGCTCTTCGGCTGCCGGGTGCAGCGCATCTCGGTCGATGCCGGCTTCAGTTGCCCCAACCGGGACGGTACGCTGGATACCCAAGGCTGTATCTTCTGCGGCGGCCACGGCTCCGGTTCCCATGGCATCCCCCGTGATCTGGCAGTAGCCGGGCAGATCGAAGACGGCAAGGAGGTCATGCGGCGCAAGTACAAGGCCGAGCGCTTCATTGCCTATTTCCAGGCCTATTCCAATACCCACGCCCCGCTTGCACACCTAAAGACGCTCTATGCAGAGGCCCTGACAGTACCAGACGTCGTAGGTTTGATTATCGCCACCCGCCCGGACTGTCTTCCCGATGAGGTTCTCGATTATCTCCGGGACCTCTCCCTTCAGACCTATCTCTGGCTTGAGCTGGGGGTTCAATCCATTCATGACCGGACCCTGGCATTCATCCATCGCCGTCATGACTACGGCTGTTCCGTGGATGCCATTGAACGTGCCAAGGCACGGGGCCTGCGGGTCTGTGCCCATGTCATCCTCGGCCTGCCGGGCGAAACAGGGGAGGAGATGCTGGCCATGGCAGGAGAGTTGAACCGGCTTAGGGTGGATGGCGTCAAGCTGCACCTGCTGCATGTGATGAAGGGGACGGTGCTGGCAGAGATGTACGGGCGAGGCGAGCTGCAGGTGCTGGAGCGCGATGAGTACGCCGGAATGGTCTGTGATTTCCTAGAACGGCTGGATGCGCGTATCCTGATCCACCGCCTGACCGGTGACGGCGGCCACGATAACCTGGTAGCGCCGTTATGGTCGCTGAAGAAATTCGAGATCCTCAATCTGATCGACGCCGAGTTGGAGCGGCGCGGAACGCACCAGGGAATCAGATTATCCCCGTGACGATCAGCACCAGGAAGGCGAAGTAGAACACCCCTCCCGCCAGCAGAGTCCCCGGTGTCAGGTGCTTTTTCCAGCGGATCTGCAGATAGGCCAGGCCGACCGAGGCGAAGGTCAGGGCCACGGTCAGCAGGGCAGCCGTGTTGAGTTGCCAGTCGGTCATGATGATGCCGATGGCGGTAATGATCGAGCCTTGGAAGACCATGGCGCCGGTGACATTGCCGATCGCCAGGGTATCCTTGCCCTTGTTGATCCAGATGACGCTGTTGAACTTCTCCGGCAATTCCGTTGCAATCGGCGCGATGATCATAGCCAGGATGAACGGCGATATGCCCATCAGCACGGAAATGATCTGCACCTTTTCCACAAAGATATAGGAACCCCATACGATCAGCAGCAGTGAGCTCAATACCTGAAAGCCGATAACCGCCATATGGGGATCGTGGGACCTGGGGGCGAAGTAGCAGGGATCGATCTCCGATTCCTCGATCTCATGCGCTTCCGGTTCGCCGCCCCCTTTGAGGGTTTTCAGTACATAGCCGCCGTAGGTCAAAACCAGTGACAGGGCGATAAAGGTCTTGATCACCGGGTGACCGCCCAGGAACGTGGCGGCGATGGCCACGGCGTACAGTATCAGGAAGTATTCCATGTCGCGGCGCATGACGATGGTATCGACCCGCATGACCGGGTAGTCGTCCCGTTTCTTCCTGTTCCGGATCACCGCCAGCCCGCTGATAAAGAAGGCCAGTGTGCCGAGCATGAACGGGGCGCCGATGATTGCGCCGACGCCGATCTTGTGTCCCGCCTCTGGCGTGCCGAACAAGATGGCCACGATCGGGACCAGCGTCTCGGGCAGAGCGGTGCCGATTGCGGCAAAAACGCTGCCGACCGCGCCGTCCGAGAGCTTCATCTTCTTGCCGAACCATTCCAGTCCGTTGGTGAAGACCGTCGCGCCCAGCAGAATGATCCCCAGGGCGACAATCAGCACAATCCAGTTGACCATTACATCTCCACCCTGGTTACCACTCCTTGCAGCTTGGCGGCCGGGAGCTTGTTGAACTGCACGAAGTTGGGGGTCAGCTTTTTGAGGGTTGAAAAAACCTTCCAGGCCGGGTTGCCGGTGGCGATGTCCTCAATGCCGTAGAAAATGACCTTCTCCACGATACCGTTATCCTTGAGCAACTGCTCGATATCAAATATCTCCATATAACCGGCCCTGATCTCAAACGCATCCAGCCCGGTTCCCAGGGCGGCTGTAATGCTGCTCTCCAAGCCGTAGGGGTCGTCGGTGCGCACGATGGAAATCAGCACGTTGCGCTCGTAGATGATGTTGCTGCGGATAGTGCAGTGTACCAGGTAAGGGGGAATGGTGTTCCACTCCTTGACAAAGAACAGACCGGTTCCGGCGATATGTCCCTTTTTGTAGATCTGCTCATAGCTTATCAGGTAGGTTTCCAGATCGAGCGGTTTGAGGGCCAGGTACAGCGCCCGCTGTCCCTTGGTCCAGATCAGGATGGCCGACAGCGGGATCGAGGCCAGGATCAGGGACCAGTAGCCGCCATGCGGTAGCTTGTTCAGGTTCGATATCAGGAATATGGCATCGACGATTGTCACCAGAAGCGCCACCGGTACCTTCCATTTCTTCCTGGTTCTGGAAAAGATCATGACCATCATGATGCCGGTAATGGTCATGGTTCCGGTGACCGCCAGACCATAGGCCGCCGCCAGATTCTCGGATTTCTTGAAGATCAGCATGATCATGATCACCAGCGCCAGCAGTATCCAATTGACCGCGCCGATATATATCTGGGATTTAAGCTGGTGCGAGGTGTAGTCAACCTTGAAGAGCGGCAGGATGCGGGTGGTGATGCCCTGGTAGACAATCGAAAAGACCCCGCTGATCAAGGCCTGCGAGGCTATGACCGTGGCCATGACGGTCAGGATCAGAAACGGTATGTAGAGCGTCGCCGACTGGGACTGAACCATGCCGAACAGGATGTTCTTGGCATCCGGGTGGGTCAGGATAAAGGCTCCCTGGCCGAGATAGTTGATCACCAGGGCCACAAAGACGAAATACCAGGCCCGCTTGACCGGCTTGCGCCCCAGGTGTCCCATATCGGCGTACAGCGCTTCGCCGCCGGTGGCGCAGAGGATGACCTCGGACAGGATGAAAAAACCGGACATGCCGTTGTGAACCAGGAATTTAATGGCATAGTGCGGGCTGATGGCCGCAAGGATGCCGGGGAACGAGTACAGAGCGATAATGCCCGAAAGGGTCAGGGAGGCGAACCAGACCACCATGATCGGCCCGAAGGCATTGGCGACCTTGTCCGTGCCCTTGAACTGAAAGACAAACAGACAAACTGCGATAATGGCGGCGATCAGGATGATGGCGCCCTGGGAAAGTCCGCTCAGGGAGGGGATCAGCAGGGCCCCTTCCACCGCCGACAGGATCGAGATGGCCGGGGTAATGACGCCGTCGCCCAGCAGTAATGCCACCCCCAGATAGGATAGAAAGGAGACGAAGACCATCTGTCTGCCCGGCTTGATCATGCGGACCAGGATCTCACGCAGCACAATGGTGCCCCCTTCGCCTTTGCGGGAGAGGCTCATGGCCAGCAGGGCATACTCGATGTTGACCAGGATCATCAGGGTCCAGACGATCAGTGAGATGATGCCGAAAACGTTTTCCTGGGTTGGCTTGGTCAGGGCGATGATGACGGTCAGGGTGTAGATCGGGCTGGTGCCGATGTCTCCGAACACCAGGCCCATAGATTTTATGATGCCGCCCCAGAAGGAGTCGGGCTGGCCATGTTTCATGCATTGCCTCCGGTAACTAGTAGTTAGTTTCATAAATAGCATTACATATCAGGTCAGTTCCAGATCGAATTTTTTCCAACGAAATGGAACTGGTGCTTCATTGATTTCAGCAATTCCTTTAAGTATCCGCTCTTTCAGCTCT
>JAJXYO010000068.1 GCA_021780495.1 Deltaproteobacteria bacterium | reverse complement strand
GCACCAGCATGGATGCACCATGACAGCACGCCTTCCTAGGATACCCGCAGGGGAATGCGGGGTCTGGTCAATGCTATAAAAGCCACAGCCAGACAGTCTTCAACGCGACATCGTGTCGCGACAACGGGCATGGCTTTGACCTGCCGGGTTTTTGGGCAGGTCGTAAGCCTTGTTGGACATTCAGCTTTCCCGGTTTACAAGTTTCAAAATATTTTCTGACTTCACTTTTTTATAACAAAGCTTGTTATTCTCTGTTATTATTTAAGCCAAGGGAGGTGCAAAAAATGAACATTTCACTTACACCGCAACTCGAAGCACTGGTAAAAAACAAGGTGGAGAGCGGGCTTTATGGTTCTGCAAGCGAAGTTATGCGCGATGCACTACGTCTTCTTGAAGTAAGAGATCGGAGACAGGTTCTGCGTGTTGAAGAACTCAGAGCCGAAATCAAGAAAGGCTTGGATAGCGGTGAGCCAACACCTTTAGACGTGAGTGCTATCAAGGCGCGAGGTCGTAAGCGGCTTGCTGCACAACTGAACGAGGCTAACGCCTGATGTTGAGAGTCCTCAAAAGCCCCGAGGCTGAAAACGACCTTGACGAAATCTGGTTGTATATTGCCCAAGATAATCCTGACTGTGCGGACAAACTCCTTGATGAAATTGAGGAAACAAGCCAAAAACTCGCACGGTTCCCGAATATGGGGAGAAACCGGGATGAACTACATCTCGGATTGCAAAGTTTCCCTGTTGGCATGTACCTGATTTTTTATGTGCCAATCAACGGCGGTATTAATATTGTAAGGGTTCTGCATGGCATGAGAGATATCGACACTTTCTTTTAAAAGTCTTGCAACGCTTGGATTGTCCTGACTTCATGGGTTAATTAGCCTTTTCCGCTTTTCATTGTTCTGATTATGGACGCTCGTTTTTTGAGGAAGAAGATAATTCCAACCGCTGGAATCCCAATCAAAACTGCAAACAACCAAAATATAGATGGTTGATTTCCACTTTTTTCAAAGTAGCTGATAATATTGAATCCCACTGCAATCCCCAAGATTACCGCTAAACCTGATAATCCTGCACATCCAGCAACTTTTGATCGCAAAACATTTTCTTTTGATGGTTCTGGGAGTGGTTTTTGATCACCTTTCGAAAATACTCTGCCGATCCCGACCAATACCACCGATGCGAATGAAAAGATGTATGGAAACCTCTCCATGGGAATGTTGAAGTAGACGTTTCCGACAAAAGTCCCAGCAACCATTGAAAGTACAAGAATAATGATACCGATAATTTTGAGTTTCTCTTTATTCATTATTTTCTCTCTGTTCAACGGGGTGCCCCCATGACCCGCCCGCCGTGTCTTTTCGGGCGGTCGGCGTCTATGGGGCTGGTTGGGCCTTCTTCTTTTCGTTTATAAGGTTCTTGCAGTTCTCCCAATCTTCAGGAGATTGAAACATGTACGCCGCGAAACCCAAATATTCTTGGCCTTTGGCAACGAAGGCAATATCTTCCATAACTTCAAGTCTGTTGAACATGCTCCACTTTAATTCGCTCGACGCTTCATCAGTAATTACAATGATATTTTCTGGTGTCAGAGCACCTTTTTTATTCTTCAAATTTTCTGTGTAGTACTTTCGTTTCGCTCTTGTTGAAGACTTTTCCATTGCTTTGGGGATCATCACAATAACGACAATGCCCAAAATGCAGGTGATTCCTATTGCAATTACACTAGATCCAAGAGCCTTGCCCAACGTCATACCAATAGCAAAAAGCATAGCAATAGTGACGACTCCTCCACGAGACCAGATTTTCTCTGGTGGCATAAGAAGTCGGTCAATCCTTAATGCGTCTTCAACGGTAAGGTTTCCATTAAATTGAGTTTCGTTCATCGTCATTCCCTCGCCCAACTCGTTAATCACCGGTTAGAGCCGGGTTTATATATGTATAAACAAGTATCTACCCATAGATGCATGTATCTATAAATAGATGCTCAAGAAGTATATACATATAGACGCTTTTTCGGTTTCTCGCTGTTATCCTTTTTATCTGGCTGAATAAGCTTTTCCAGCTGTGTACCGGCAATTTTACCGTACTGCACAAACCAAACTTGCTTCTCCGGATTCCATCGTCCACCAGCCGCTTTTGCCTTTGCTCGTAATTCTATTTCGTAACCTTCGATGTGAACAGGAACCAGAGTATCCGCAGAATATTTGGTTGCTGGTGGCGTCCAATCCGTCCTGTCTACGATCAGTTCAACTGTTTTCAACCGTTGCCGTGAATCTGCATCATATCGATACCGGACACATACCAAGGCATCGCCGTACTTATCAGTGAGCTTTTTAGTTCCCTTTTGCCCAGGTTTTAGAATCAATCGTGTCTTCATGCCTTCTCCGGTAATCTTCCGGTAATTATGGATTTTCATATCATAGTATCCAAAAACAATAAACGTATTTAATTTTCCCATTGCAAGGCCTGATTATGCGTATTCGAACGCATATAACCCAACGCCCCTGCCTCTGTCATGCATGACGCGCCTTTTGCGTGATGTGTGACGTCTTCCCCTATCTTAAGC
Organism: Deltaproteobacteria bacterium; assembly: GCA_021780495.1. Lineage (GTDB taxonomy): Bacteria > Desulfobacterota > Desulfuromonadia > Geobacterales > Pseudopelobacteraceae > CAIPTY01. Next base: position 8,187 of record JAJXYO010000068.1, on the reverse strand, counting down.
GAATATGACGCCGCCGTAACGGAACAGAGTGAAACGGCGTGCAGTGAAGCGCGGTGTGCAATGAGTTGCCGTCATCCTCTGACTCTATCCTGGCGAAAGTTAGACGGCGCGTTCCCCTGCGCTGGCTGACTATAGTGGTCTTCCTGGAGTGCTTTCAGCATTAATATGAAAAAAGTACAAACATATGCTTTTATAAATTGACAAATGTACCTTTAAAGGTATAAATACAATATGCCTATGGAGGTGATTATCATGTGTCCAGCATCAAACGAGAAAAATGTCACAATCAAAATGAATGATGTTTTCATTTCAAGACTGGATTACCTCGCCAAAAAAGCCAAGTTGTCACGGCACCGCCTTTTGAAGAACCTTCTTGACGTCGGGGTAGACGAATTGAAGGATCTAAAAAAAATTGGTCTGTTCAAGCTGGGAGTTCTTGCAAGAGATGTTGCCGATTGGTGCAATCTAAAAATGACTGACCCTGTTACCGGTGACAAGTCAGTGCCGGTCACACTGGATGAAACCTTTATAGCCATCCTGGATGATCTTGCTGATCAGGCCGATCTTTCCAGAGCACAACTTATGCGAAACTTGGTTCGTGTCGGCGTTGAGGGCCTGGAAACAATGGATAAGGTAGGCATACTAAAATTATTAACGATAATCCGCGAACTCCCTGACTACTACAGGTCAGTTTGCAAGGATGGAGAGAATGCCGTGAACGCCCTGAAAAATGCGGCAAATCTAAACAAAAAGGAGGTGAATACGAAATGATGACAATCGACAGTAGCAAGTTACCAATGCTAATCAAGATCAAAGGAGACCAAGGAGACCATGTGCAGTTTATTCTTAGAGCAGCTGGCCGAAAACTCGGCGCTCAACTCATTAAGCTTGATCCAGGCATGGCGCAATTGCTCGAACAGCACTAAAAAGGCCTGGCCGGTGGATACCAGCTTTTGCCTGGTTCCACCGGTCACTCAAAAATCAATCTCTGCCCCGTAAGCCAGCCAATCGTCTTAGAACGTAGTAAGCCAAGCCATGGGCAACATCCAATGCGCACAGTGCGCAGAAAAGGAGTTGTTGTTATGGCTATTTTTGTATCTACAGACGATTTTCATAAAGAAGAATTAAACCTAATCACATCCAAGAACAGTACCGACAGCCCGGCGGGGTGTGACGGCTCTGCCGTTATCCCCGGCGGGATGCCGGAACGCACTTCCCCTGATCTACTTCCTATAGCTAACAGGGAGGTAGATATTACAATTCCTACAGAAAACCGTTCCCTCCTGGATTGGGTCTCTTTTACCCTCAAGCTGGAAGATCCCCATGAAGCCGCGAGAATCATAGGTCTTGATCCGGCCCTGTTTTCTATCATGCCTTTCGGCTTCTCCGGGTATCGCAAATCCCTCAAACTCGGCAATATCAGCATCTACTTTGAAGGGCGCGAAGATATGGGGTGTCATGTCGAAATGACCGGCCAGGGATGCCGACACTATGAAGGATATTTCCCCGATCTTCCCTGGCAAACCCTTTTTGAAAAGGTCTTATCCGTTAACGCCAAATTCACTCGCCTGGATCTGGCCATAGATAACGTGGATGGCACCCTGACTCTTGATAAAGTCTGGAGTGCTATCCAGGAACATGAAACATCCATCAGAACACAATTCCGCGAATGGCGTAGAATCCAGAAAGGGAGCTTTGAAACAGGCAAAATGATAACCGGCGACACTATCTATCTCGGCTCCACCAAGTCCCACGTACAATTCAGAATATATGATAAGGCCGACGAATCAGGAATAGATGGTCACTGGATACGCTTTGAAATCCAGCTCCGCGACAAACGGGCACATGAAGCCGCAAAGCACTTCGCCTCCGGTGTCCCGGTCGGCAGCCTTGCAAGCGGGATCATCAACAACTATTTCTCCATCATAAATAATGACGATTCCAACATAAGCCGCTGCACTCTGCAAGCCTGGTGGTTGGAGTGGTTGCAATCCACTGAGAAAATCCAGCTTACCACCGAGCAGTCAATCAAGCTCGTCCCAGATTCAATGGATTTCATCAAACGGCAATATGCCCCCTCTATAGCAATGATCCGGAAATTCCTGGGTGCTGCTCCGTTCAAAGGCTTCATGGATGATATTCTGGAAGACGGACAAGAACGGATGGGTGCCAAACATGAAAAAATCCTGGCCGATTCGGAAGCTTTCGGGAGGATCTCATGAGCAACCAAAAGGATATCAAACTTGCTGCCTGCTTCCCTGGTCTTATCGACGTATGCGAAACGGAAGATGGACAACTGCTTTACCTGGTATGCCAGAACGGCGAATTTCTGCTATTGGAATCAGCTATGGTAAACGGCTCAGAAGTAATGCCCCCCGAAAAAGAGCATTTCCCCTTCCTGCTGCCTCAAGCTGAAAGCGTCATGGAATATATCAACCGGGATGATGCAGCTCTGTACGATGATGTTATTGCATACCTGAAACGCTTTTCAGCCCTAGATGATCATCAATGGGCAGTGGTGGCTCATTTCGTGTTTCTCACGTACCTGCATGACCATAAAGATATTTCCTATTGCCCTATACTGCTGTTCCATGCCGTGGCGGAACGGGGCAAGAGCAGAACCGGCAAATCGGTTTCCTATCTCTCATACCGGGGCATTCACCTGAGTGAACTGAGAGAAGCCAATATTCTGCGCTACTGCGAAAACCTCAATAGCATGCTCTTCTTCGACATCATGGATGTCTGGAAAAAAGCGGTACAAACCAGATGCGAAGATTTACTTCTCGGTAGATTTGAAAAGGGTCAGAAAGCCTCTCGCGTACTCTACCCTGAAAAGGGGGCATTCAGGGATATGAAGCATTATGAAATATATGGCCCGACAATCATTGTCAGCAACGAACAGCTCCACAAGATTCTTGATACCCGCTGCTTGCCGATCACAATGCCGAACTTGCCTGGCAGCTATGAGAACCCACACCCAGAGGCCGCCCAGGAATTAAAAGCGCGCTTGACAGCCTGGCGGGGAAAACATCTTCACGCAAACCTTCCCGAAATGGAACCATTGGAGGCCATTTCCGGCCGTCTGTGGGATATAGCAAAATCGCTCTTTCTGGTGAACAGCCTGCTTGAAGTAGAAAGCGACACCCTGAAAGACGCGATTATCACCATTGCCGGCGAACGTAGTGAGTCAAATCAGGATTCAATCGAGGGGCGCCTGGTGGCAATTATCAGAGAGATTACAGCAGAAGAGGCACTTGACCGCTTTGTTGCCATCAACATCAAGATCAGCACCATCCTCAAAAAACTTAACGAAGACCGGCCAGCAGACAAACAGATCACGCCGCAATGGGTTGGCAGAAAACTGAAAAGCATGAGCATCAGACACAGAACAATAAATGGACGCTCTGAAATAGTGCTGACAACACCAGAATATCAAACCCTGCTGGATCAATACGGATTCGGTGGTAGGAATTCAATTAACCCTACAGATACCCTACCTGATAAAACTGCACAGATTCAGTATGATACGCATGTTGTAGGAAGTGGTAGGGTTTCTGAGCAGACACCGGCCAAGAAGTCAGCCTTCATTTCACCGGAAGAAAAAGAAATCTACCTGGCCAGATTGAACGAATTGAAACAAACAGGCACGATGACACGGAATGAAATGGAACAGCTCGCGCAAGAAACTCTGGAACAGTGGAGGCATGACAATGACCTCCCATTCTGAAACTAATCGTCAAAACTCGCCACAGATCAACAAGCTCCCTGAAACGGGTCTTGTGAGATTGTCTCAGATTCTGGGAGACAAGAAAAAGGGAATACCACCTATAATACCGGTGAGCAAATCGTCATGGTGGGCTGGTGTGAAGTCGGGACGTTACCCAAAACCGATAAAGCTGGGAGAGAGAACGACCTGCTGGAATGTACTCGACATTCGTCAACTTATTGACCAGAATATAGCGTAGTTTTAAAAAGCATCAACGGCAGGAAATGGGTTTAGTAAAAACATTTAGCGGTAGTTATGGCGGTATGTGTTGAAAATAGCATTGCGAAAACTATTTAATAACAGATGGTTAAGTAATCAGTGTGACCCCGGCTCCGGCACCAGTCAAATGTTTTATACCATCCTAAGTAGTGCAAAAGCCCCTAGAAATCAGGGGCTTTTGTATTAGATATGCCATCCAATCAGCTCGACGCAACATGGGCTTTCTCTCGAATAGTTGACCTCAAAAATCGGTGGAAAAGTGTAGAGCGCGCATGGGATACAGGGCGGCATTCGCTTCTTCCAGCCTCTTACTCCGCACCTCCACAATTCCTCCCTGATTGCCGGCATGAACCGGAATCATGACCAAAGCTATCTGTAAAGCGGGTTGTGTTGGCAGCTATTTTGCATTTATCAATTTGAGATGCGTAGTGCGGTTCCCTAACTCAATCAGAATCAGTCCGGGATATGAACGGAATAGTCTTTGAAGGCGGATGTGTCATGGATACAATGCTTGAAGCCAATGGTAGCAATCAGGGGCTCTCATCAGATGAAAGAAAATATCTGAGTCAGATATTTGACAATGTCGTGGAAGATAGTTTGGCAGTATCAGAATTTAGCGCTGTTCAAATATTGAGAGAGGGTAGAAAACAATGACCTCAATACGAAGAAATATTCCTACTGCACTGGAGACAGAATATAAAGCACAGATAAAGCTGTCTTCAAGAAGCTCCATGACGGCCAATACTATACCACCAGGCACTTCTCACATTCTTCCGGAGGATGTCGTCTCACTCTCCTCTGCAGCACCAGACCAGGGAAACCACCCTGCCAAGTTGCGCCCATCTCTGCCCGTGTCATATCCGGAAAAACAATACCTCCGCAATCAATTTTCTACCTACGCTTGATTTCAGCCTTGTAATAGCTGTAACCTTGTGACATCACCCAAGGAATGCTCTGAATCTGTACGGTACACGGTGCTGCGCGAGTATCAGATATGATCTGCCGTTTTTACCTGCGTAGGCGTATAATAATACCGTAGCTGACCATCCCGTTGGTGAACCATTGCGGTAGCGTGGGCAACATTATCCGGAGAGTCGCCATGCGTCACCTCATCTGTCTGACAATATGTATTGCTTTTAGCATGTGTCTCTCTGCCCAGGCGGTTGAGCTTCAACCCTTGGCAGGCTGCGCTATCAAGGTGTTCAGGGGCATCAATCGCAGCCATGTCTGGTCCGGAAAGGTCCCGGTCGGATGCAGTAACGACATCTATGTGGAGAAACGACCGTCCGGGATCTTTGTCACATCTTGGGTTAGCAGCAGCTCTGAAAGCGGATGGGAGCGTCTGGCGTTATCCGTTGCCATGGGGTATCACGAGGTCGCAAACAGGAAATCGCTTCAACAAGCCGAAGGCGACATCAGCGCACGCACCGCTCGCATAGGGCGCTGTCTTGATTCGATCCTCCGTGTGAACGACCCGCTGGAATGCCGGGACCACGCAACAAAAACATATTCTGCCGGTGACGTGATGGGAATTGAGTACAATAGAAGTATCTGGCTGGATGACAACGGTCGTCATGTCGTTGTCGAATATGCCTACGGTGATACACGCCCGGCGACCAGCCCTGAACCGGCCGACCTCTTTGGAGGTCCGCCACTGCCACCGGGAACGAATCTGGATGTGCATATAATCGATACCAATTAAGGTGGTATTGTCAGATCAGCGGTATGAGATTGAGGCAGGGCGGCAACGCCTTTGACATATGCATGGATAGCCAAGAATTGAAAGATTATTACGGCCGTTTGGGGATACCGCAATCCGCGACAATCAGTGACATACACAAGGCGTACTGGCAGCAGGCCTCCCGATGTCATCCTGACAAGGGCGGCAGTCATGAAGACATGGTGCAGCTGGTTGAGGCGTGGAATATCTTATCTGATCCCGTTAAACGGGCCAGATACGATCAGATGTTTAAATACCGGCACGACGGTTGGCAGAGTAAAAAACTCAATGACGATGTTCTGGATGCACGTAAACGCGCTACAGGTTATTCCTCGCAGACGTGGGCCGAGTTCGAAGCGATCTACCAAAAGGCATTTTACACCTTTAACCAGGATTTTTACGGCGAGGATATCGAAGGCGAAGCGGCAGGGCCCTACTCTCCTCTGATAGGCTCGCATAAACAGCAAAAACCGGTCAAGGGTGCCACGAAAAGCAAGCCGCCAGCGAACGCTGCCTACGTGTACATCCTGAAAGCCTTCATTCTGCTTGTCGCCATGCTGGCAGCGTTCCAGCTCTATCGGAATTACAGCGTAAACGGTAGGTATGTGCCTCTAAAACAACAGGGCGATGGCACTATGCTGATTTTGGACACATCCACGGGTGCAGTCTATTCCATGGAAAAAAGGTACGGCACGCTCTCTTCCCCCTGGAAGGAAACGGTGCCTCCCGTTTCTTGTCAGAGACCTTGGCCCGGCAGCCAGGCCTGTGCCAAGCGCTGATCGGATAGAGCCATTGATGTGACAGGGATCAACGCTCAGTTTCAGTTGGCATTTGCCATGAGGACGGCGTGCACTGTCTGCTCGTTTCTATATAATGCGCGATTGGTCGGCCAGTGTCATCGCTGCCCACCAAGCGGCAGGCGTTGAGGCTGGTCCGATTTTTAAACAGATTTACAACTCGCCGTTGTGACATTGAACCCCAGCCGGTCAGTAGATATACGGTATCAATTTTTTTGTCCGTTCCCGGTAGCTGCTGTATTCGATACCGAAAAAAGCCTTCATCGCGGTTTCTTCAATACTGATTCTCTTGTTAATCGCCCAAAAAACCGGGAACGTCAACGTCAGCAGTCCGACGATGTGATTAGAATGTATGCCGAGTCCCAGGAATATCAGCAGCAGGCCGCTGTATGAGGGGTGCCTGATAAGATGATACGGCCCGCTGGTAACAAGGCGGTGTCCTTCGATGATGGCGACATTTACCGTGAACTCTTTTCCCAGGTAATAAATAGCAAACCAACGAAGCGCCATGCCGGCAATCAGCAGGGCTAGAGCACCATACTCGAAGCGATGACCGCTAAAAAACGGATGCGAAAAGATCAGCTTCGAAAGAACTGTGGCACTAATACCGATTCCAATCGTCTTCCAGATAACGATCAAGGATTTGCCGTCAGTCACGATGTCCCGACCGCTGTTGGCCCGTTTGGTAATCGACAGGATTAGCTCCAGCGCGAATACCGTCAATCCCAGAACATTAATGATGCTATTGATCTTCAAGGCAGACCCCTTGTGAGATGGCTGTCATATATGATTCTTCCGCCGCATATAGTTGTAGTGAGCCTCAATACTCTCACCACCATGATGAGACCTTGACCAACCTGACTATTCCCGCGGTCAGTCCCAAAAGATGCCGGTTGGGTCCGTTGCCACTTCAGCGACCAACTTTTCCAGTGTATCCCGGTTCCTGCCGGTCGGGTACGGTTGCCGCCTGTTTTTTCGATCATACCAATACAGTGTCCAGATCTGCTGAACCGCATCAAATTCGAACTGGGCTACATTGACACTGTTAAAAAGGCTTGGGTCAATGAACAGCGGCCGAGATTCTACCAGTGTTATCCTGTTACCCCGTGTGTGATACTCAAGCTTGACCGAATTACACGTCTTCGTTTGGCAAAACGTACCAAGAAAATCTTTTACCCTTTCCAGTTCTCGTGCAGACAACGCCATGCTGCAATTACCTTTCGTCGTTTTATTCACACCGGGTTGTTCCTCGAATGTTACTTGACGGCAATGTCCGGAAGAGTGAGTTGCGCAATAATCGGCAAATGGTCCGATGCCGCTCTTGCCAGTTCATCGGTTGCTACGTGTACCGCTTCCACGATAAGATCATTGGAAATGAAGATGTGATCGTAGCTGAGTAACGGATGGGAGCTGGGCCAGGTCTTTTCCGTATTCCCACGTACGTTAAGCTTTTCGATGTTTCGCAGCCTGCCTTCCATCAACTTGAGTACCGTTGATCCGGGCTGGGAGTTGAAATCGCCACACAGTATTACAGGAGGGCGGCAGCCCGGATTGCCTAACCCCCCCTGTGTCAGGATAGTTGTCGCTTCCCTTCCGAAATTTTGTGTTAATCTCGGGGCGTCAGAAAGGGGAAGATTATGACTCATTATTCCGAAGAATTCAGAGCAAGTATTGCCGCTAGGTTG
>JAJXYO010000019.1 GCA_021780495.1 Deltaproteobacteria bacterium | reverse complement strand
CAAAGCGTCACCTCTCTGTCTTAATAGTTTTGTTGGGGAATAAAACTATCTTAACACAGTTTGTGGCGCTTTTATATTAATAATAACAATATGTTATGCTATTTTTCGCTCTGCGAAAGTTGAGTTATTAATGAGCCCTTTACCGACTACAATATTTAAAAACGGCTGAATAGCTTATGGGGATTATATTTTGCAATAATGATACAAAGCACTTAACTGACCTTCTAAAACTCCATGGCGCCATATCAACAATGTTAGCACTTGGAGCACCAGAAAGAAGCGACGCAAGACAGCCAAAAGTAGATGTCGAGTTGAATATAAGTGAATTACATGATCCTAGCAAATAGAGTTCTATAAGTGCTTCACGGGCATTACGAAGCATATCTCTTTCAGGTTGTCGATTGCGGTGAATGGGCATTCCTGGTGGAGGATACCACTTTTCAGAAGCAACAACGCGAGGGTATCGTGATTTAAAACTGTATTCGACATCGCTATTATCAGTGGAGATAAACACCACTCCGAAAGGATGCTCACTTAAAAATCTATCGACGTATTTAAAGTATCCGTCATAGGAATTTTTCCTATCAGAGTGCCTAATATGCAACCCTATTACGCTGTCATTAAAAAATTCATCACAAAAAGCCTTAACACAAGTTTGAATTTCTTCAACAGGACGTACCTGCTCCTTAAGAACAGAGCGCAATATTTCGTTATCGGATAAAAAAAAGTATTTTTTATATGGACCATGAAAGAAGCGACGCAGATTATGAAGTTCATGTGTCCATCCCCACCGCACAGCAAAAGTTTCACTATAAGAGATTTTTCGCGTGTCTATCGTATAACGTCTTGCCACACAGCGAACCGTATCCATTTCATCGTTGAACGGATATATTTCTTGAAATAATTTATCGACAGATTTTTGGAGATGGCCTTTCCAAGTTCCGGGTGTTACCGAGTCCGCTAAAGTAAGTGGCTGAATATTGCCAACCGAAGGTTCAGAAAAAAGGAGGGGAAACGCATTAACCCCATAAGGGGCATACGCACCATCACACCAATCAATAATTGGCTTTCGACCTGACAAATCTGCATAGATGAGGCTGTCAAGGAGGACCATAATTCGATTGCCTAGTCCAGCCTTACCCTTGATCAAAATATATTGTTTATTAAGCTGATCCATATTTCTCCAGCAAACTAATAACAAATAAATTTTAAATTAACTTGAACGAATAACCCGTTTCTATCCAGTAAGGCAATAATTTCACCAATACATCCACGCACAACATCGAATCATCATGAAACAATATTATGCAATTACGGCTAACTTTAATTTTAAGTCTTAATATTATATTGTCAACATTTGACATTTTAGAATCTAGTGAATCTATGTCCCATAAAACAATTCTATATTTCTTATATAATAGCAATATGACATCTTTGATTTTCATCAATCCACCTGGAGGCCTAAATAATCGTATATTGTGTTCCTGATAATTATCAATGAGGTTTTGACATGCATCAATCTCGTAATTTAGTTCAATATTATCTTTTATAGTAACTAGTCTATGATTCTGAGTATGGTTACCCAAAACATGACCATCATGTATCATCCTTAAAATCAAGTTACTGTTTTTATCAATATTATTGCCTACACAAAAAAATGTAGCTTTAATATTGTACTTTGTCAGTAAATCAAGCAAATGTTCTGTGCAAACAGGATGAGGTCCATCATCAAATGTCAAATATATAATCCTTTCACCTTTTAATGAGCATAAAAAACACCATACCTGTTGCAAACTACAAATTATTTTTCTTATGATTCTAGCTGTTATCATTTACAATCCTATCAAAAACAGAGGCAAGTCTTTCCGTTAGATTCTCCCTGAGAAAACATGAAATATCTCTGCCTTGTCGTTTTTTTACTTCTTCAATATTATCCAAAACATTAATTAATGCCTGACACGCTACATCTAAATTTTTCGGGCTAACTACTGTTGCGTTATCATAGTTAGATGAAATCAACGCACTCATTTCACCCTCTGGTATCAAAGCAAATATGTGCCGGCCAGAAGCCATATATTCAAATGTTTTCCCATTAATTATTTTTTCTGCGCCTGGGAGATCACTCAAGGTTAATAACAAGAAGTCGGCATTTAGCAGTTCCTCAGCCACCTTTTCATGTTCAACGTAACCGTGGCACTCAATCACTCCTTTCAAGGTTTCATCCTCTAGACAGGTTTGTTCATCGCCTACGACACGACCAAAAACTTTTAATCGAACCTTTTGATAATTTTTTTCATCTTGTTCCAGCAGTCTTTTCAATATTTGACAGAATATATTAAGAGAGGTGGCTTTCATTACCGTTCCAGCATAGACAATGGTTACCCTATTAGAATCTTCAATTGCCCGACCCTTTATCTCAGTAACGTTAAAATCATCCACATCATAGCCGTTCGTAATGACCACGCCCTTAACTTTAAGAGTAGGACCGTAATGATTTGTCATGCTATCAATATAGCCCTGAGTTGCTGTGGTAAATGCACTACAATTAGTTAGTGCATATTTTTCAAGGAAAACATCCAAGCAGGAGGCTAATTGAGTCTTGGACGAATTTTCCCAGCTATTCCGAGAAAACTCCCATTCATCGCGAAAGTCGAGCACTACGGGAATCCCAAACAGTTTCCCTAAAGTTATTACTGGAATAAACGAGGAGAATGGTGGCGCAGTGACGAATAAGCACAAAGGTTTCTCATTTATTATAACCTTGAAAAGCTTAAAGATCAGACCAGGCCACCAGAGCACCTGCAAATCAGGGAGCAGCAGCATTGAGATACATCTTTTCAAGAATACTTTTGCACCAGAACGTTTCCCCTGATTGTCTGCAAATGCGTGCTTTACCTTATATGAAGGTTCAAATGTTAACGCCCTGTATATCTGAACTCCTTCAGGAATATCCTTAGGTAGTGTTGTGTCTATTAAAGGAACCGATGGGTTTGAAACTGTCAACACAACCGGTTCCCAACCAAATTTTTGCAAGTACTTGACAAACTTGACCGGCCTTTGCACGCCGGCACCACCTACAGGCGGAAAACTATATGCGATGATAAGGACTTTCTTCATAGACCACCGGAAAGCAAGGAATAGAGTTGTTGCCCATTATCCCGCCATGATGAAATAAAAGAGGAAGGACACCCGGCTATGGAACGGCTTGAAATCGACAAGAGAGCGTCCGCAAGTAGAGTGCTTTCGCGTGGTGGAGCAAGGGTCAACATGCCATCCCCTCTGTTCAGTTCCGGAATCCCTCCCACGTTGGTAGCAACGACTTTGGTTCCGCAGGACAGCGCCTCAAGCACAACATTTGGCACCCCCTCCATATAACTTGGCAGACAAAGTACTGAGGCTGCATTCATCCAGATTGAGATAGTTTCAAGAGAAAGGCTCCCAAGAAATTTCACCTTCTCTTTCAGATCCAGTGAGGATACAAGCTGTTCTGCTAATAACCCATACCCCCCTGAACCAATGATGACAAGACGTGATCGAGCCGTTACAGTATCTGTTATACTCTTGAATGCTGTAATCAGTTCATCAAGCCCCTTTTCTTTTTTCAGGTTGCCAACAAAGAGTACTAAAAACTCATCAGAATCAATTTCAAGTTTCCTCCGAACATCCGCCCTATCCATCGGATGAAAGATGGTATGGTCAACTCCATTATAGAGGACTTCCAACTTATTTTCTGGCACGCCTAGCTCAGCCAGCCGTTCTTTCAAGGCCCTACTCACACAGATCACCTTTTCCGCCTGCTGGGCGACCTGCAATGACCTCTGGGTAACCATTGTTCCAGGCTTCAATCTATTCACGTCAGAGCCATGGACTTTTACAAACAACGGCAAATTGTAGCGTTTCGCAAGTTTGGCTGCAGCCCATGAATCAGGGTAAAGCCACGATGAATAGATGAGATCGAACTGGTTATCTTCAAGCTTTTGCTTTGCGATGCGATTAATAGAATGATAAAAAAAATCTCCATACCATCCACGAAAAATACGAGGAGTGTAGTAATAGGTCGGATGATCGATTAGAATGCCGTCTTCTTCTCGATCTGATTGTTTTAGTGACTGCTTAATTAACTCCGGCCAGGGGATGGGAGATATCACCTCTACATCGCAATGTTCACGCAGGGCAGAGATCTGTTGCCGGTTATAGGCAGCCATCGCGGGGTGAAGAGGATTTGGATAAAGGTTGGATATGAAAAGGATTCGTTTGCCCATTGTTATCTCTTACTCAGGACAGAACAATAAAGTTCTTCATACTTCCTGGCAGTTTCCTTAATACTGAAGTTTGCAATCACCCGTTCCCGCCCCTTCTCGCCCATTTTCCGTCGCAGGTTTTTGTCATTAATCAACAGCAATAGTTTCTTAGCCATTTCCTCCGGGTTCTGCGACGACACCAGGTAGCCGGTTTCGCCATCAATCACTACTTCCGGATTCCCCCCCACATTGGTCGCTACAATTGGTAGTTCTGTGGCCATGGCTTCAAGCAACGTTAGAGATATGCCTTCAGTGGTTGAACTGAGTACAAAAATATCCAGTTGGCAAAGCAGTTTTGGCACATCATGACGCATACCACTAAATGATACATGCGTATCAAGTCCAAGTGTTTCAACAGACTTTTCAAGCGAACCTCTGAGCGGCCCATCACCAATAATTTCGAGATGAAAATCAGTTGTCTGATTGGCAAGCAGCTTACAAGCGCTCAATAGGGTTTGATGATCCTTCTCACCAGAAAGGCGCGCGACGATACCAATACGCACAGATCCTTGCACTTTTTCGGATTCGTAGCCCCCCGGACTGAACAGATTTGTATCTGTCCCATTCAGAATCACAGTTACTTTTGTAGCAGGGATCTTCTCAACATTCAGACAGACATCCGCAGCATTACGAGAAACCGCAACAATTTTTTTTGTTAACAAAGAAGAAATTTTATTGAGCAGAACTTTTTTATTGTCAGTAGGGTAATTCCTTCCATGCTTTGTATGGATCACTGGACGACGTGTCAGAAAACCAGCAATTGCGCCATAGAAATGGGGGCTGGGATTATGAGTATGTATAATATCGATGTCCAATTCCTTAATAATGGCAACAAGTTGTTGAATAATCTTCAGACTGATCCCAGGCTCCTTATGTAACTCAACAATTTCCAAAAGATTATATTGTTTCCCCAGTTCACCATTCCCCTCCAGACAGACGATAAATGTCTTTATTCCAGGCGGATAATTATCAATCAGATCCAGAACAAATTTTTCCAGCCCACCAACCTGGAGTCCAAGAACTATGTGTAATACGTTAACCATTCTGTTCACCAGTTAGCTTGGAAATAGTAACACGATACTTGCCGGTGGCAGTCAGTGGTATATCAGATACTATTTCGTATTTAATAACCATAGTAGGCCCTACAACAGTACGTACTTCACTATCGATACGTTTCTTGGTTGCTTCACTCAATTCTGTGGTTGGTACCAGCTTGATAACAAGATGATCGAGCTTTTCCTGTAGTACTTGAAATCGGGCAATATCAGAGAAATCTTTCATCAAATGGGGGAAAAACTCTCCAGGAACAATTTTACCTTCCGGTGTTCTGATAACATCAAGTGAGCGACCTACAACATCAGCAATCAGTGGAAGCCCTCTACCACATGAGCAGATTTTTGATGTTGCAACTCCAAGGTCACCGATTTCATAACGAATAAACGGCATGCCATAATTATGAAGGTCAGTAACAATAATCCTTCCTGTTTCACCCTCTTTCGCAGTCGTACCATCTTCTTTGATAATTTCTACAATCAGATTTTCGGCACTAATATGAAGCCCTTCGTGCTTTTCACATTCCGCTGCAATCAACATGAATTCACGTGAACCATAGGTATTAAAGACCTTGGCCCCGAATACTCGTTCTATGACCTCTCGCTGATAGGGATGAACCTTTTCAGCGGCACAGATAACCCCCTGTGGAGCAAACTTGATCTTTGAATTATCACCTATAAATAAAGCCAGGTTGTACAGCGGATTAGTATAACCGACCACAGCTGCCGGTTTGAATAGGTTGAGACCAGATAGGCATTGCGTCATGGCTTTTTCATCAAAATCAAAGCAGTTGAAATAAAGCTGACGATCAACAAAATGATGAAATCTCTCCTTTAATTGTTGTATTCGCCCAAGCTTACCAAGCTGAACGCCCCAAATATAAGCTTGTTTAGCTCCTGGCAAAGCACCGGCCCATGTATACCCACGCTTTGACATTGCAACTCGCCATTCGTAACTTTCCTGTGTATATGCAAAATGAAGCGGTTGTCCAGTTGAGCCACCAGTTGATTTAGTCCAGATTACATCCCTATGTAGCGTAGAAATGAGACTATCAAAGTTGCTTCTGATTATATCCTTATTTAGGACAGGCAACTTGTTAAGATCAGTTATCCCAGTAAAATTATTAAGGTCTATTCCATAATCTTGTATAATTTTTTTATAATACGGGCAGCATTGACTCGCATGTTTTAAAAGTGCACAAAACAAAATCGACTGGTTATGTATTATCTCCTCAGACGAAACATTTTGGGTTTGCAGCGAATTATAATAGTACGATGCTGTGTTTCTCCCTTTAATTATAGACTCATAAAAAGGAAATACATAATTTTCATATTGTTTTTGATAATAGCTCATTGTCACCCTAACAGTTAACTACTAATCGTTATTCTAGTTTTTACGTAACTTATTTGTTACAGTTGTAATTTTTGAACAGTTATATATTTAGTATCAAATACTTAACTTTACAATAATATTAATGCCAATAATCTGCAGCACAGTCAGTCCCAGAATTAGTCTAAAATGCCGAGGTTTTTCTTCTATAGTTTTTATCGCACCTAAATTCAACTCGTCATCAAAAACACGCGTCATTGCGGTGGCAAGTCCAACCAGAATGAAAGGGATCATAGTGTAGGATCGACTAAGGAAAAACATAGCCACCAACATGCCGTTAAAACTGGCAAAAACGGAGCTGACAATCCCCACATCCTCCTGAGAAAGTGTGGTCTCCGCTGTACTAAATAGATTATTCCATAACCAGTTGTACGGAAAATAGAATATACCGGTAAAGAAAAAAAGCCCTACAAACCCTAATTCAGCCATAACCAACACAAACGAATTGTGCGCGGTAAGAGGGTTATAATCTGTGAACATTCCCTGCCCAACCCCAAACAGCGGATTACTCTTAAACATCAAATATGCCTGATACCATGCATCTATGCGACCATGAGCAGACTCTTCTGAGGCCGAAACAGAAGACATTCGACTGGGACCAAACAAGAAAAGAACCACAGCAAACAGTCCACCAGCCAAGGCACCGTATAAACTGCGGTAGCGAATGACAAAATAGCTGGCTATGGCAACAAGGCCCGCCAGAACAGTACCCCGCGAATTGGTGTAATACATGGCAACCGTAATGAAGGGCAATGACACCAATGGTATAATCAAGCGTCGTTGCAACAGCATATCCAACAGAAACGGAACAACAACCACAAGGGCTAGACCGAGGTCGTTGGGATCATTAAACATTCCGTACCAGCGAATGCGGGGAACCAGGATCGATTCACCCTCTGGCAGCATTTCTTTTTCATAGAGTGGTTCCAGGCCGCCATGTGCAAATCCAGTTGTATGCTGTAGCCAGCCTTCATAAGCCAGATATGTTGTTAGAAAGATAAGTAGTAGCAAAAAGACATTTAGACGTTTGCGGCTGTCAATAAAGCATATAACAAGAAAAAAACCGGTCATGGTCGGAAGAAACGAATTAAAAGAGTCAGTCGCACCTCCTATATAAAAATGGCTTAGATGTGACAGGACAATGGCAACTACAAAGCCAAACATCATCTGCTCAGTCTGTCCATTGAGAACATTGGTAAATCTATTAGATATAACTCCGGCTCCCAAAAAAAGGATCGAAATAACTCCAAACACAAAAAGTATCGGTGTTCCTATAAACCCCGGGATCCACTCGGTTGGGCGTATGTAGTACAAAGCAAGATAGCTAAAAACCAGAAAAGATAGCACCTTAGTACATACTCCTCATAGACACTCACGGCTTACCGGAAATAAATCTCTTAGCTGAAGATAGACTCGCCAACGGGTCAGAAGTCCATATACAACCAGATAAACCAACGTAAGTATGAGAACGCTCACCGCCAGATTCACCAGACCATACCCGAAAAGCCCAGTGAGTGAAAAATAACAAAGAAGCATCACAAGACCGGATGCCAAGGCAGGCCAGATGTGCGTCCATACTTCTCCTGCCAAAATATTATTGCACTTCTTCAATGCTGGCAGATAGACGAGCAATTGGCATGAATAGGCAAGTAACACCGCCAATCCCACTACCTCTATGCTCCCGAACCTGATAGCCGGGTAGACCAGAGTAAGCTCAATGAGTGCCACAAGCAGAGCGGCTTTGAGCGGAATTTTCGTATTACCCTGAGACATAAATAGTGATGATGCAGGTTCGATAAGCGAGCGGATCACTCCATAAAAACAAAGAATCCGTAATGTGTGGAGAGAAGGAAGCCACTTATCGGTTCCCTTGCCAAGGACGGTAACCAGAAAATTGTCAGCCACACAGAACAGGCCGACGTTGAACAACAGGCTGAACAGGGCAGTGTACTGGATAATTTTCAGATATGCCTGCTTCATTCTCACAGGATCACCCCGCATCCTCGAAAATGTCGGGAAAAGCACACCGAACACCACCGCCCCCATGATTGAACAAACCATTGCGCCCCAATTGAAGGCAATGGCATAGAATCCGAGCTGGGCAAGCCCGGCTACCGAACCGATAATGAAATTATCCATGTTAAAGATGGCAAAGAACAAGAGACCAGTCAGAAAGACCATTGAACCATATTTTAAATATTGTTTGGCAATTACAACATCAATTGAAAACCTGAATCTGTAGGGCCTGTACAAATACGTTATCAGTACAAAGACAATATTTGCAGCAATATAACCATATACAATACTCCAGTATTTGAACCCGTTCATTACCAGAATTATCGCCGTTATTGAGCTTGCAACCGTCAACCCTGTTTCTGCAAATGAGATAATTGAGAACTTTAGATTTCTTTCGAGATAAATTGTTGAGACCAAACTAAAATTATCAATCAGGATAGCAAAGGCAAGAACCCTAATAACCGATGTAATTGCCTTATGTTCAATAAAATGTCCCGCTAATCCGGAAAATGCAATTGTTATGGCAAATGCTAAACAACCAATAATTTGCCTTAGAGTAAAAGCAGTATTCATCGCTTTTTCATCAAAATACTCGGCATGTACAGCTGCCTTATTAATTCCAAAACCGGAAAAATTCTTCATGAAGGCAACGCATATCATGGCAAAACCAGCAACGCCATAATCTTCAGCAACAAGCTCCCGGCTGAGAATGATGCTGGCCGCCGATTGAAAGCAAAAAGCAATAACCTTACCGAAAGCGTTATAGCTTATGTTTTTGAATGTCGTGTTTTTTAGTGATTGTGACATACAAGTTGCTTTCCTCTTACCTCAAATATGCAACATCATGCCTATAATACTAGCGTCTAATCTATTACTGATGCGGCCACTATTACCGTCACTGGGGTCGATTTTTTGAACCACTTTTTACCCATTACATCACGAAGGCGAAGTAAAGGTTTTTCAACTAGATAATAGGAAAGAATTGCATATAAAAAGACGAAGACCAGATTAATTGGTGCGTTTGTCACAAAGGCATTACTATGTCGGTTTAAAAACGGCTGTTGCCATAAATAGAGCGAATAGCTCAATACTCCGACAAAAACAAGCGGTCGAGTTTCCAAAAATTGTCCTAAATACCCGGTTGAATTCCTCAAGCACCAGTCAATAAAAAGCACAATTGAAAGATTGAGTACCGTCTCCCCTATCGGATACATAATAGAGATGGATCCTTTAAAGTGATCAAGCGTGATTATCAGTACTATGAGTCCAATAATCGTTATTCCTCTACTTTGGATCCTCGTAAACAGCCGATTCTCGCCAAGCTTGGTTTTTATGAAAGCGAATACACACCCAGTGGCAATAGAGTCGGCAACCGTTTGGAAACTTTCCCCAATCCCGATTCGATCATCTGGAAAATACTTCCATGTCAGTACCCTTACGACTGGCCCAATCATGATATACGCAATAGAAACGCGCAGGGCACCACGCATTCCGAAAAAAAGGAATATCGCTGGCCATAAGAGATAGAACTGTTCTTCTACGGCAAGTGACCATAAATGCCCCAGTTCCCAAGCCCTATCGTGGTGATAATTAGTGGTATACGTTACTGCATGCAATAAATCGCCTTCACGTAGTGAAATAAAGCCCACTGCACTTGCAATTAAAATGGCAAAAATAAAAGCATAAAAAGCGGGGAATATTCTGAATGTTCGATTGAAATAGAACTTTAATAGGGAAATTGTTCCTGTTTTTTTGTACTCAGATATGAGAAGTGTTGTTATCAGAAATCCGGAGATAATGAAAAAAATTCTTACTCCTAGATTTCCCATTTGGGTGAATGGCAGTATCCATTTCGGTACATCATGGCCTACAGTTCCAATAAAATGAGCAAGCAATACAAGTGTGATTGAAATGGCGCGAATACCATCCAAACAAGGAATACGCTTAGATACCGGGCTGATTTGTTGTGTCATACACAAATTCCTATATCGCGGATAAATTCAATCTGATTAACAAGTTCCCTGGCACTTATAAAATGGATCTTCACACTCTCCTCATTCTTATAACGTTCAACACTGTCAAATAAACAGCTCCACCCACCATCATCAAACAGCATCTTCATCACGCGTTCCTGCGTCCCATGGGTATACAACTTCACAAAGACATGTTCCGGTGCGCCTTTCACCGACACCCCGGCATCAATCCACAACTTGACCCGCTCTGACGATGGAGGGGTTTTAGCCATTAACCCACTATTCTCTATCCGTGGAACCATGCCGAACTTCCGCCGCCCCCAATCCAAACCCAACGGCCCCTGCACCATCAACAAACCATCCCCGCGCTGCCCTACCGCCGCATCCACACCCCAATCATGAGAATTGGGCAGGCCAGGCTTATCAACCGCATAGTAGAGACTGTTCACCTTGCGTGTCTGAGTATCACTGGGTGCGGATGGCAAGGTAAAATCCGCATAACAGCCGGTTTCCCGAAGAATTTTAATCTCATCATTCACCCCGCACCAACGCCCATCCTTGCGCGAATTGCACAGTGCCCAGTTACCATGGATGAAGCCATAAACAATCTCACCGGTCTTCTTATCAACTGACAACAGTCCATGCTTCTCGTGTAACCTGTGCTTGAAGTCGATCAACGTCCGACGGAGATTCTCCGAGGTATCGTTATCATGGTGCAGGTGAATCTCCACCTCGCCATAGCCGGCATGGCAGAGTTCCGCGAGTGCGTTCAGATCTTCTTCCCGGTACTCCTCTTCCGGATAAAAAAAACTGTATTTGAGAATATTGCCTTCTGAATCGCGGTATTTGTCGGCAATCTTCGGGTATTCATTCAACCAGTATTGAATGCGTTTGCGAGCGGTAGTTTTGTCTGCATTGTTCCAGTAGGGTTCAAAGTGATCGCAGATACAGAAATAAATGTGCTTGGGTGGTACCCGTTCGCCCTGAATGCTTCTGCGTATCTCGCGGGCATAGTAATTTGGCAGCCACTGTAATGTGGCGCCGATCTTGTTCAGCATACGCAGATTAATCCTTTAGCTTTATTTTTTGACCGCAGATGAACGCCGATACACGCGGATAAAACCAAACAAATCTTGACTACATTCTTTAACCTTTTTGGATCAGCCCGATTTCGCGGTATGTTTTCGTTCAATCTGCGTTCATCGGCGGGTAAAACTCAGTGGTGTCCGGTTAGCTTTTTGCTTATGTCGCATAGCGACAGATAGATGGTAGACGGGGAATTCATTCCCCGGAAACGTGAGACAAATTTCACCTCGTCACGTACGTGACGAATGAATAATTGATGTTTTTACTCGTGGGATAAATCCCACAGCTACCATCGAACGCCCCTACAGGGCTAATGCAAAGACCAAACCGGACAACGTCGGGTAAAACTCATATGTTTTCTTGCCGGCTAACCGCTTCATAGCGGGGTCGAATCATCCAGCCACCATGCTTCCAATAGTAATAAATAAGCCCTTTAAAGTGGCTCAGAGATGTTTTTGAGAGAGGACTCCGATGTGATATCTGCTGGGTATGATGCAGTACGGTAAACAGCGGATAATACAAAATTCTATAGCCTGCCTTCCAGACGCGGATGGAGTAGTCCAGGTCCTCTGGGGCGTAGAAGATCATCTCATCGAGATCGCCGACATTGTCCCAGTGTTTCTTACGAATGAACCAGCAGGCTGAAATTGCCGTATCAACATCACGTTCCATATTAAAAGGGAATTCCTTGTAAAAGTCGGCATCCTTTGTTTTGATGTTGGAAATGATCCGGGGAACTTTCATTAATTTATCAACCATGGTTGGGAAACGTTTCACCGAATTCTGTACGCTGCCATCCGGTAAAAGAAGCCGGGGAGCAAGAATACCGACATCATGTTGTGTTGCAAGGATCATGAGTATTTCTTTAAGGCTCCCCTCCCCCAGCTCCGTATCGGAGTCAAGAATACAGATATAGGTTCCCGTTGCCTGTTTAAGGCCTAAATTACGAGGATACGTCGTCCCTCTATTACGGCCTAAAGCAATCAGAATAAAGTTTTCCGGGTATTCATCCTTATATTTCTGAATAATGGCAACCGAACTATCGGTTGAACCATTGTCGACAGCAATTACTTCAAAAGGAATGCTTTCCTTTGAGCAGGATCTCAAAATAGACTCAAAACATGCTTTGAGGTATTTCTCTGAATTCCAGGTCAATATGACAAATGATAATCGCGGCATAATCACTCCGGACTGAACAACACTAAAATGCCTTCTTGACCTCTACAACGGCCTTGTTGATCTGGTTTGCTCCAACGGTCGTATCAAGGGCATACATGTTGATTACATAGGTATAGGTCAAGCTGACGGTGAGTTCATTCTTGAGTGTATGGCTTAGTCCGGCAACCCCGGTGAAGCGATATGGATAATCGGTTGCTATTGTCCGGCTGAATCTCTCCCCGGTTGCCCCCAGATTGACGGTTACGTCCTGCATAATTTCGTAGCGTCCTGTTGCGGAAAAACCGAGCCTGCGCCGGTCCGTGAGATTTGTTATGGTGTTGGCATATTCCGAATAGGATGCGGAAAGTCCGATCAGTCCCCGCTTCAACTCTCTTTCCAACTTCCCGCTGTAGCTGGTTTCTTTGGTGGATACCGCCAGCGGGTCTTCGGTAGTTGCCACCTTGGTTTCAAGCGTTGCTACGGCAAAGCGGAAATCATGGGTAAGGCCGGCGTTCCAGAAAAGATAATTAACGTTGTGACCAAAATCGAATTGTTGCCAGGTGTTACCGATCTGGCCGAAGACAAATGACTTGTCGGCGTATTCATATTTAAAACCACCGTATACATCATGCTGGTTAAACCGGGTAGACAGAGATTCCAGCCTCGTGAACATATATCCTGAGGTCAGGCTGAATCTGGCGGTTACCTTATGATTCAGGTCGGCAAAACCGCGATGTTCCTGTTTGTCGATTCCGAGAGAATCCCAGTAGCGTGTGTCGGTAAAGCTGTAGCCAGTCTTGAGAGTGCTGTCCCCTCTCAAACGCCAGAGCATATAGGGGGAAATCGTGGCAATGTTCTGATCAGTCTGGTTGAGAAACAGACTGCTTTCTGTTGCCGAGTTGCGGGAAACATCCAGGGTTACCCGGTGATATGTTTCGCTGAGATCAAGAAACAGGAATTTATCGACCAGGGCGATATTGCCCTTCAACGCCGCCTCATGGCTGTAATCGTTACCCCTACTGTTTCTGGCATAGTTACGAAATTCGAAGGTATAGGCTGCATCCCACGTCCATAAAGGCGACAGGTAGCTGAACGTGGCTCCGGGTCTGAGCCTGGTGGTATATTCCGTACGCTTGCCGGTGGGCTGTTCATAAATATTATCCGTTACTTCCTCGCTGACAGATACGAACGGCTTGAACGATTTGTCCGCAGCGGATACAGGGACGGAAGAACAGAGTACGGCAGCGCTGCTCAGTAAGATGCTCATGCCCAGGCATGATATTCGGTCTGTTCTGATACTACTCATTTAGGCGGTGACGACGTGTCATTAAAGACTATTGACTGATGGCCGGAATATCTGTTGGATTTATCGGGGGAGGTCACGCCGTTATGCAAACTGTGCACGGTATCAGTCAGGTTTCCTATTTTTCCGGTCAAATCCATATAATTTGAATGTGCTGTTTCGATATGTGACAGTATGGTTGCCTGAAAAGAGGCGAAGCTCTCATTCTGTTCCTTGTGCGCGGCGAGCAACTGAGAGTCAAGGGTGTGTTCGATTGACTCGATGCGCTGTAACATATCCGCGAGCAGGCATTGCAATTCCGGCATGGGTTTGGACAAGAGGCTGTTGTCTTGTCTGCTCATCTGCTCATCTGCAGTCGTTGTCCAGTAATAGTTTTCAAAATCCAGATCGCCGATGACTTCGTGGATCATCCCGATAGTGATCAGGGTGGTTTCATCCGCAAAGGCCGAAAGCATGAGAAAGTCGCAGATTATGTTAATCAGCCGGGGAATTCCGCGGCTGTAGAGAAAAATGGCATCAAAAGAATCTGACGAGAAATGCACCGCCTCAGCGTTTCCCGCGACCTCCAGGCGATGGACGATATACTCTTCAATTTCTGCACGGGTTAGCGCCTGCAGGTGGCAGTTGATATTAATGCGCTGCCGCAACTGACGCAGTTCCGGGGCTGCAAGTGTTGTCCTCAATTCCGGCTGCCCGACGAGTATTATCTGCAGCAGTTTGCTGTTGGCAGCTTCCAGGTTGGAGAGCATGCGCACCTCTTCGAGCAGTTCCGCGGAGAGGTTTTGGGCCTCGTCAATAATCAGGACCGGTTGGGTGCCATCGGCATACTGTTCGATCAGAAATTCGTTCAGTTCCCTGATCAGGGATACCTTGTCTTTTCCCCGGACAGCTAGTCCGAAGTCCTCGTTAACCATTGCAAGCAACTGCTCTGAGGTTACGCGGGTATTGAATATTTTAGACACGACCACATGTTCATAGCGTTTATCCAGCAGGTCGCGGATCAAGGTGGTTTTCCCAGAACCGACCTCTCCGGTAAGCAGGACAAACCCCGAGCGCTCCATAATGCCATAGTCCAGATAGGTGAGCGCTTTTTTATGAGATTTGCTCAGGTATATGAACCGGGGGTCCGGAAGCAGATCAAATGGCTTGCTATGCAGATTAAAAAAGGGTTCATACATACGTGCAAACTCCATTACCAGGAAACTGGTGTTATCTTCCAGCTTGGGCACCGTTATGATAAGGAGCGTACTTCTCATCATGTCGGTCGATGACAGCGTCGTTATAGACTATGCCCAAGACCCCGCATCCTTTCAGGGCACTTATGGCTTCTTTTACATTTTTTTGCGAAGCAAGCTGTTCCTTGACGACAAACAGAACCCCATCTACCAGGTGGGCAAGCGTACGGGATTCAGCAAAAGGGAGCACCGGAGGGCTATCAAAGATGATGAA
Source organism: Deltaproteobacteria bacterium (assembly GCA_021780495.1). Taxonomy (GTDB): domain Bacteria; phylum Desulfobacterota; class Desulfuromonadia; order Geobacterales; family Pseudopelobacteraceae; genus CAIPTY01. Next base: position 31,707 of record JAJXYO010000019.1, on the reverse strand, counting down.
GCGATCATGGTAGCGGTTCTTCATATCCGCTATCAGCGCCGCAGTTTTCTGCGAGGCAAACAGTTCAGCCGGGTTGGGGACTTCACGTCCTGAGGTAATTACCGAAAGCCGGCCGATGCCGGTCGGAACAAGTACTTCGCCGATTTCTGCTTCACCGAGAAGGCAATCAGAAAACCCCTTTTTCTGTTCAATTCCAAGGTAGCTGTGGATGGATGGTCTACGAAAATCGGCATCTATCAACAGTACGGTATGGTCGTACTCCTGAGCTAGACTTATGGCAAGATTCAAAGCAGTGAGACTCTTTCCCTCATGTGGAACCGCACTGGTGATTTGGACCGTATTTTTGAGCATATCTCCCTTGGTCATTTTCAACAGCTCTGATTTCAACTTCCGGAATTCTTCATTGATGGATGAGTAGGGGTCATCCATGTTGATGAGAAAGGGGCTGTTGGGAACAACCAGTACCGGAGTTGCCGCGGGCAGAGGAGGCGTGTGAATCGGGTGACGCTCTACAGGTTGCAGAAGCTGAAAGGCTGCTGGAGCAACCTTTCCCTGCCTGATTTGTGCTGCTCGCTCCATCGCCTTTTCTATTTTACTCATATTCCACCTTGTTATTGGATACGTTGATGTTTCAGCGATCTATTGTTCAGATGTTAAAGCTGGTTATTTTATCCATTAGCGTTGAGACCCCTGTAACACCAAGCACCTCTAAAACAAGCACTCCAAGGATCATCGAGAAGTACAATCCGGCGCTGATATAAAGTCTGCGGTCCTGCCGGGCTTGCAGATTGTTCTTCTGCGGATCCTCTATCTGGGGGATTATGGCAAGAACCGGCAAGCCGAAGTTTGCTGCCATATCCACATTTTTGACCGAGTCATCCATTTGATCCTTCAGCATAGCCAATCCAAGCCCTCCACCAACCCCTGCAATAATACCAAGCAGTATCAGTTTTACGCGATTGGGGCTGACTGGCTTGATTGGCAGCACCGCCGGATCGACAATTCTGAAAACAGTAGATTTGTCCTGAAGCTCCATCTGCTTGGAAACCTCAGACTGTCCCTGGCGGGTAGCCATTGTTTCGTAGATTGCTTTTTGTGAGTCTTTATCACGTTCAAGGTCTTCAAGCTTCGACTTTGCGGCCGGAATGTTTTGCAGCAAGGCGCGGTTTTTCGCTATGGCAGCACGGAGGTTAGTTTCAGCTTGCCGCATTGCTTTGAGCTCGGAAAGGCTCCGCTTGTATTCAAGCGAATCTGCTGGATGCCGTGTGCCCTGACCGTTCTTCTGCTGGGCCTCGATGGCTCGTATATCTGCTTTCAGTTGTATGATATCAGGGTATTTGTCGGTATATTGCCGCTGCAGCTCCTGAAGTTTTTTCTGCAGAGCGGGCAGGTTCGATTGAGGAGAATTCTCTTTTGGCAAATTGGCAAGCACCGTTTCCAGTTGGGCATCTTTTATGCTCAGATCATCCGCGCGCTGCTGCGAGTCGTTGATATCTTTCAACAGTGAGGTCGGATCCATGGTTGCAATTGACCCCGGACCACGCTTGAAGGCATTAACCGCCTCTTCTGACTTTTGAAGTTTTTCCCTGAACGAGACCAACTGTTCTGAAAGGAACTGGGTCGCGCCATAGGATTCCTGACGTTTACTGGATGAGTTCTCGTCGATATACCGCCTGACCAGAGCGTTGATATAGTTACGGGCCAACTTGGGGTCGTGATCCTGGAATGAGATGATAAATAAACCTTCTTTATCCTTGATCTTGATCTTGGTATTGTCCTGAAGTTTTTTGATCAGTTTTTCCTGTTCAGCAACTCCGCCTTTTTTAATGTCCAGCTCGTCAATTATCTTTGTTATCAGGGTTCTGCTGTTTAGTGCATAGGTCAGGGCTTTTATCTTGTCTTCGACGGTAGGAGTGACCGCTATCCCCTTTACCAAATCAGCGATAACGCTCTTTTCTACGAACACGGTGCTACTGGCTTCATATTTGCTGGGGAGCACATAGCTGATTGCCGTAACGACCGTCATAATTACCAGTGCGCTCACTATGCACAGCCTTTTGTTTTTCTTGGCCAGGGCGATATATTTTTTATAATCCATTTCGTTTGTTGCCATCTAATTCTCCGCAATAATTTACTTCAGGGAACTCAGAACAGACTTTCCTTGACGATAACGTAATCACCAGGCTTGAGCTTGACGTTCAGTTCCATCTTACCGTTATTAATTATATCGTTGACCCGAACGGGCATTGACACCTCAGAGCCGCCTTCTTTCCTGACGATCCGGGTGTCATTCTGGCTTGCATACTTTGTAAATCCACCTGATTCGAGAATGGCCTCCATGACCGTCATGCCATCCCGGTATTCTATGGTTTTGGGCAGATTGACCGCTCCAAGCACATACACATTTTTATCCATCTGCAGCGGTATAAACAGCGAATCGCTCGACTCAAGAACAGGGTCATCGTCACTTTCCCCAACGATGAATAGCTTGTAAAAATCTACCTTGATTTTTTTACCTTTTCTCTTCAGATACGATTTTTTCAGATCGGCTGTTTTTATATCTCCAATAGTGCAGAGGAGCTGCAAAAGCGTTGTCCTTTGGGAAAGATCATACACTCCAGCCTTGATGCCTCCCCCAAAAATGTAGACCTTGCTATTGGTAATATCCCTGACGGTGACGGTTACGATAGGGTTCTTAACCAGTTCTTTGAGCCTGACAGACAAAAGAGCCTGCAAATTGGCAGGGGTCTGACCGCTGACAGAAACATCTCCTAACCCGGGGACGGTTATTTTTCCGTCCGGGCGGACCTTGACAGAGAAAGACAGTTCCTTGACTCCCCAGACCGCAATATCAAGACCGTCGCCTGCGCCAATAACATAGTCCCCGGCAAATGCCGGGAGTGAGAGCAACAAGAGCAGGGCAAGCGCCAAAAGAATCTGTTTTATTACCATCTGTTCCCTCACGGATAAAAAATAATTGTCTCAGAAAATTGATTCAACAGGTGTCTTCGCTGGCTAGCGTCCACCGAAACCAAAGAGCACTACCTTGATAGTTTCAAAAAATATAAGTGTATCCAGAAACGGGCAGATATTTTTTATGTAGTACAGATCGAAACGCAATTTTTCAACTGCATCTTCGACTGTTGAACCGTAGCGATACCTTACCTGGGCCCATCCGGTCAATCCTGGTTTGATAAAGTGCCGCTTGGAATAATAAGGGATGACCTGTTTCAGCTTTTCTACAAATTCAGGGCGTTCCGGTCGTGGCCCGATAAAACTCATTTCGCCTTTCAGCACATTGATCAGTTGGGGAATTTCATCAATCCGCGACCCCCTGAAAAACCGCCCAAGTGTGGTTACGCGAGGGTCATTTTTCTCGGCCCAGACGGCGCCGGTTCCTTTCTCTGCATCCTGCTTCATTGTCCTGAACTTATACAGCACAAACAGTTTTTCCTTGTCACCGACACGCTCTTGTCTGAAAAACACCGGCCCTTTAGAATCAATCTTGATTGCAAGAGCAATAAACGGGAAAAATGGCAGCGTGATCAACAGGCCAAAGAAGGATAATATAATATCGATCGTCCGCTTGGTGATGCTGAAAATAGTTGTTCTGCGAAAGCCGCTGGCAAAAATGAACCAACTCGGAGTAATTGATTCCAACATCAGCTTGCCTTGTACAAGCTCATAAAAAGAGGGAGCATCCATAACTTGAATGCTGTTCAATTTGCACCTGAGAACGTCCGCCAGCGGAAAGATTCCCCTTCTCTCGGAGAGCGCTACGACAATTACTTCAGCTTGGACTCGCAGCACTATATCCAGCAGACTGTCACAGTTACCCAGAATCATTTCCTGGGGGACATCCAGTTGTGCAGGGTCAGTGGTCTCCCCTTTTGAGTCGATGTAACAGGTGGCATACCCAGCCAATGTAAAGTTCCGTTCGTTTGAGGAAACCATCTTACCTATCTGTGCTGCCAGGGGCCCGGTTCCAAGAACAATAACTCTCTGAGAAAAACGGGGGTGGCTTTTCCCCATCAGGTAGATGGAATGCCAGCAAAACTGTAAAAAAGCAAAAAAACTGAGCGAGACAGCTAATACTCCGCGACCCAACATGAGATCAGAATCGAGATAATAGACAACCGAGAGCAGGGAAAAAGAGGTAATCATCTCGAAAGCAATATTGATGAGTATTGCTCGATTGGTAAGGTTTTTATTCCGGTCGTAGACTTCCATCAGGTGCGCTGAGAACAGCAGGACAACAATAAAAATCACTGCTATATAAATCTTGGAGGGATCACTTAGTTTCTGGCTTAATTCAGAAACGTCAAACCTTACTGTAACCGCTGTAAAAAGGGCTATGATTGCAAGAATGGCATCAATGACTATAAGCGTAGTTGCTTTAAACTTCATAAATAGCCCGGTTATCTTTTCAGTTCAGCCACAAGTGACGCAGCAGCATGTGCATCGGCAAACCCCCCCATACTGAGGGACTTTTGCAGCATTTTCAGGGCATTGGGTTTGTCGCCGGACTGCTTGTAGGCCAGAGCAAGGTGATACGCTACGGTTGGGTTACCCGGCAACATGCTCACTGACTTTTCCAGTACTTTTCTGGCGTCTTCCAGACGATTGTTTTTGAGCAAGGCTAAACCAAGCGTATCCATGATTCCGGCGTTTCCTGCTTCATTCTTAAATGCAGTAATTGCCAGCCGGAGTGCTTCCGTCTTGCTGCCGTACCCGGTGGCGCAGAGATATGCCAGATTATTCAGCGCCGGGACATAATTGTGTGAGTTTTCCAATACCGCTCTATACTTGCCAATGGCTTCTTTCTTTTTTCCGGTTTGGTCGAGGAGCGCACCTTGAGCAAAAAGAGCCGGTACGAAATCGGGCTTTTTTCGACAGGCATCTTCATAGGCCGTCATGGCTTGCTTGTAATCCTTGGTTGCCTCATACAGATTACCCAGATAGACAATTGCCTGAGCATTTGATCCGTCGATCCGGATGCCGCTTTTAACTTCTCTGATGGCACGGGGATAATCTTTCTGGCTTTCGTAGATCGATCCGAGAACCATATAGCCTCGTGCCGAGCTCGGATATTTTTCAATTATCTTTTGCGCCTGATCAATAGCCTTGGCAGTGTCCTTCATAGTTACATAGGCGCCAATTTTAAGTGCCACACCCGCTTCGGGATCGATCGATTCAACATCATCGAAAACTCTGATCGCATTCTTGTACTCTTTTTCGCTGACCAGCAAACTTCCTTTCATCTCGAGCACGGTGACATTTCGTGCATCGATTTTCAGCGCATCATTCAGAACATTGAGAGCTTGAGCCGTTTCGTGTGTTTTTACGTGATAGCCAGCCTTTGCCAGAAACGCGGCTGGTTGCTTTGTTTCTGTGGCTTTCTGGTAATATGCAAGGGCTTCCTTGTCATTTCCCTTTATTTCATACAATCCTGCCATTCCAAGCATTGCCTGGAAATTCTGCGGGTCGTTCCGCAACAGGGCATTATACTCCTCAAGAGCCTTGTCGTATTTTCCCGTTGAGGAATAATATGTCGCCAGATTTTGATAGGATGCAGGAAAAGCCGAGTCCATTTCCTTGGCCTTTTGAATACTTTTCAGCCCTTCAGTCTGCTTATTCAGTGTGAAGTAAACCGCGGCAATACCGTTATAAAGGACTGCATCACTCTTTTTACCGATCAAACCTGCTCTGAGATCCGCCAGTGCTTTTTCACCCTTTCCTACCCTGAGATGGTATGAGGCCAACAGTAGTCTGCTGCTCAAAACATCTGGAGCGGCGTGGACTGCGGTCGCGAGTTCTGTTTCACCTTCAGCGTTTTTACCGCGGCTGAAATAAAAATATCCTTTTTTCAGATAGGCATCTACGATTTTGGGATCAATCTTTGTTGCCTTGTTAAACTCGCGCATGCCATCTTCAAACATGCCTTTAGCCATATATACGTTACCCAATAAATTATGGGCCACGGCATCATTGTCATCCTTTTGCAGAACTTTCTGAATTTCCGTTACGGCATCATCCAACCGCTTCTGGGCAAGCAGAATTGTGCCGGTCATCAGGCGAGCTTGGCGTGAATTGGGGACATTATCGAGGATTTTGCGGAACTGGCTCAGCGCGATTTCCAGCTCACCGCGATTGTAATAGCAAAGACCAAGAAAATAGTATGCTTCAAGTGTTGGTGCAATTTTAAGGGAGCTTTGCAAATAATTCATTGCATCTGTATAGTTTTTACGATGAAAGCTGACCAACCCTTTTAACCGGTTTCCATCGGCACTCTTCGGAAATTGGCGCAGCAGACCATCTGCAATCGTATCAGCTCTAATCAGATCATCTTTTTCAATATATAGAATCCCTGTTTTGTAAGCGGCGACTGCTTCGGAAGGGTGATTCGTCAGTAAGGATTTATATATTTCCAGAGCCCTGTCTATACTGCCGGACCGCGTTTCAATAGCGGCAAGCATGTATAACGGTTTGATACTATTTGGATCCGTTCGGACCAGTTCCTTCAGAAGACTTTTTGCTTTCTGTTCATTTCCGGCGGAAACGTACACAGAGGCCAGGTCGAGTTTTGTTTTCTCTCGGGTTGGTTCAGCAGCAATTGCCTGCAACAGGTATCCCACTGCGTCATCAAGGCGCTTGTTTACCGCACAGGAAATACCGAGAATTTCAAGGCCCTCAGCGCTACCAGGATGTTTGACGAGATATTGCTGTCCCAGCTTGAATGCCTGATCTGCTTTTTCTGAAGCATTATAAATGCCGGCAAGCCCTATCAGTACTTCATCCCGAGACGGATCCAATTTAAGGACTTTGTTGAACTCCTTTTCAGCCTGTTCATGTTTCCCCATCATGGCATAAGACTTGGCCAGTTGAAAACGGGCGTCCACATAATTTTCATCCAACTCCAAAGCGCTCTTTAGCAGGACAACCGCGCCGCCTGGATTTGATGCTTTTAACTGTTTTAGCCCTTGCGTGTATAATTCTTCCTTTGTCTTGCTATGGCATGCTGAAAACAGAAACAAAACTATTAACAACATAAGTTTGGTATTCATAAACTATATTCCTCTAATTTTAATTAAGACATTATGCATATATCATTTGAATTGAATAAAAATCTAAAATCGTTTATTACATTTTACATATTTTGTAAAGCTATTAATTTATTACCCTTTTATATATTGAGAAATCGTGATATTGCTTACCTGTTTTTAACCAATATCTTAATGAACAAACAAGCATAATGAGGTATTCGAACATGCAAATGTATCTGACAGGTGTAATTTTAGTGGAAGCCTTTGGTCTATTAGAGTTGTTGTCAATCTTCATTGATACATTTTCCGCCAGATTTCAGAATTTCACCAACGCAGGTTTTTTTTTCGATCCCATCACAGAAAAATTCTATACACACAAGCAGCCATCGAAAACATGGGCTTTTTACTTCGCTGATTTGATAATATTCACCCCATTGCTTAGCTGGGTCTCATGTGTGTTATTAATAACCAGTTTCATAAAAAAATATTCGGCAAGATCTCATCTCCCGGACAAAGTTAAAGAGCTGGAATATAGACTTTCTACTATTGTGTTGCAAAAAGAGGAAACCATTGCGTTGATAAACGAGCTTAACGCGTTCTATTATGGTGTAAAAGATTCAAATTTAGGCATTGCTGTCCAAGATAATCCGGAACGTATAATCAGCAACAAGAGCGTGAGATGAGACTCGTCAACGACGCCAGCTTCTCAAACGCCACCAGATTTTCGGTGGTTTTTTGCGTTCTGGCGGCGCTCATGTTACCAGTAGGATATTTTGTGATCTCATACGAGTCTTTGTTGGGAATCATGGAAACAGAGGCAGAGATCAATTCGAAGCTCGTCTCCAGGGTGATCAGCACCAACCCGGAACTATGGCGTTACGAGACGATTCGCATCGAAGAGGTCCTGGCACGCCGGCCGAGGTCGGGTACGGCTGAAATACGCCGCATTTTTGACGAAAAAACACTGGTCGCAGAAAGCCTTAACGCCCTGAAATCGCCGCAGGTAACAGTTTCTTTTGTCATAAGCAATAACGGCGAGGCCGTCGGCAGGATTGAAATCAGCCGTTCGATTCTACCACTTCTTATGAAATCAGGCATAATGGCAATCATCGGCCTGGGATTTGGCCTGCTGTTGTATCGCTTACTCCCATTCCAGGATCTTATCAAATCGGGGAAGATGCTTCAGGATTCTAATAACTTTCTGTTGAAGGTCATGGAAGCCAGCACCAATTCACTGGTTGTCCTCGACCTCGACGGCAATATCCAGATGCTCAACGGGCGCTTTGAGGTACTCAGCGGATGCTCGCGGGAGGAACTTCTGGGACGGCATTTTTGCACCCTGTTCACCGATGACACCCGGCCGCAAGTTCATGCCGAAGTTCACACCGTGATAAAAGATGGTGCGGAAAAGATCACGTTCGAGACCGTGCTGCCGCGTCATGATGGGACAGTCAAGAGTCTCGTCTGCGGTGCCGTACCGCTTTTTAGTGCAGGAACCATCAGCGGTCTGGTGGTTTCAGTGGACGATGTCACTGAGCGCATCAGGGCCGAAGAAGAACGGCTGGTGCAGGAGCGGCATTTCCAGCAGACCCAGAAATTGGAAAGTCTGGGGGTGCTGGCTGGCGGTATTGCCCATGACTTCAACAATATTCTGTCCATAGTTTTGGGGTACTGTTACGTAATCAAGGACGATATCGATCCACTATCGTCGTATTCTGAGTATATTCAGAAGATCGAAGATGCCGCCAACCGGGCTGCCGATCTCTGTCGTCAGATGCTGTCATACGCCGGAAAAAATGAGCTGCAGCACGCGCCGACCAATCTGCAAGCCTTGGTGGAAGATATAGTGAGGATGCTGCATTCCGGCATCAAAAAGAATGTCGCCATCGAATTACAGACTCACAACGAACTTGTGAGCATTGTTGACAGCAGCCAGATCCAGCAGGTGGTCATGAACCTGATCATCAACGCCGCCGAGGCGATCGGCGATAATAACGGCACCATCAGGATCTCACTCGCTGAAGTGGATCTTCCGGACGATGGAGCGGAAACGGATTTTACCGGCACGGCCATTCGTGCTGCTCGATACGTCTGTCTTGAGGTTTCCGACAACGGCTGCGGCATGGATGCGGTGACACAAAACCGTATATTCGAGCCGTTCTATACCACTAAATTCGCAGGTCGTGGACTGGGCATGTCCGCCACGCTTGGCATCATCAGATCACATGAGGGTGCGCTACAGCTATCGAGTACACCGGGGGTCGGTACAACATTCAAGATATACCTCCCCGTGCCAGAACCATCTGCAGTTGCTGACTACCTGCCGGCAACCGGCCAAACGCCCTGTGTAAAGGTACGTGGTGGTACGATCTTGCTGATAGACGATGAGGAAGAACTGCGAGTTCTTGGGCCCGCCTGGCTTGAAAGAATAGGCTTTTCATCAATAACTGCCGCTAATGGACGTAAAGCTCTCGATATCTACCGCGAGCACTCTGACAGGATCGATCTGATTCTATTGGATCTGCTTATGCCGGAAATGGATGGAATTGAGACATACCGCCAGGTTCGTGAGATTTCCAGGACCATTCCAATTATCTTCTGCAGCGGTTGCAGTAGAAATGAGCTTTCAGCCGATATCCTCGTCGATGAACACGTCGGGGTTTTAATGAAGCCCTATGATCAGGATCAATTACGGGGTGCGCTGCTTGACAGACTGATACCGGGCCGGACTTGACCGCAGGTCGGCCTATTCGCCAGACTGGCCAACATCAAATGCCTATCATCAACCGGGCGTGGAAGCGGGTAAAAAGGCGGCCGACGCAGTAATTCCATTACAGAAATCGGTTGCCGATGTAACGACGGCCCAGAAAAGTAAGTTGACTGCGGAAAAAATTGCTGTAGAACTTGGTAAACTGGACGAAGTCGAGGTGATCTTTGCCATCCTTCGCCACCTTGCGGCCAAGCCCGATCGCGGTGTCTCAGGTACAGGTAGTGGTGTTACCGCAGACACACCGTTTAGCATTAGTCCATCATACATACTACACAGGAGGATTCAACCATGTCAGACACGTCACAATCAATCGAAACATTAGCACTCCACGCAGGGCAGTCTCCCGATCCGGGCACGCTTTCCCGCGCCGTTCCCATTTATCAGACGACCTCGTATGTTTTCAAAAATTCTGAACATGCTGCCAACCTGTTCGGACTTAAAGAATTTGGAAATATCTATACCCGTCTGATGAATCCGACGACCGATGTGCTGGAGAAACGCCTGGCGGCATTGGATGGAGGGGTCGGTGCTCTTGCTGTCGCTTCAGGACAGGCTGCCATTACCTATGCGGTACTCAATATTACCAAGGCCGGGCAGAATATTATTTCATCCAATTATCTGTACGGCGGCACCTATAATCTGTTCCATTACACCCTTCCCCGGCTCGGCATCACAGTCAAGTTTGTTGACACCTCCGATCCAGAAAATGTCCGCCGGGCGATCGATGACAACACACGCCTTGTGTATACTGAATCTGTGGGAAACCCCAAGAACAATGTGGATGACTTCGAAGCTATCGGCGCAATATCACGTGCAGCCGGCATCCCTTTTGTCATCGACAATACGGTGACCACTCCATACCTGTTCAAACCGCTTGAACATGGCGCCGATATTGTTGTCTACTCGCTGACCAAATTCATGGGAGGCCATGGCACCAGTATCGGCGGCGCGGTGGTTGATGGCGGGACATTCCCGTGGAATAACGGTAAATTCCCTGAATTTTCGGAGCCCGACCCTTCGTACCATGGTCTCAGGTTCTGGGATGCGCTGGGCAATCTCTCCTACATCCTGAGGATGAGGGTTAACCTGCTACGCGACATGGGAGCCTGCCTCTCGCCCTTCAATGCCTTTCAATTGCTGCAGGGCATTGAAACTCTGCATGTCCGCATGCCTCGCCATGTCGAGAACGCCCGTGCCGTTGCAGCATGGCTTGAAACGCATTCTCTGGTTTCATGGGTCAATTATCCGGGCCTTGCCAGCCATAAGGATTATACCAGAGCCCGCAAGTATCTGCCGAAAGGTGAAGGCGCCATTATCGGTTTCGGCATAAAGGGCGGCTTACAGGCCGGCAAGAAGTTCATCGACAGCGTCAAGTTGCTTTCACACCTGGCCAATATTGGCGACGCCAAATCCCTGGTGATCCACCCGGCTTCCACAACACATCAGCAGCTTTCCGAAGAAGAACAGGTAGCATCCGGCGTTACTGCCGACTTTATCCGTCTCTCGATTGGTATTGAGTGTGTAGAAGATATCATCGCCGACATCAAACAGGCACTGGAGCTATCCCAGTCTTGATAGAGAAAGTTGTGTCATTCAGAGGCTAGGGATTCATCGAAGAAAACTACGGAAGTTTGTAATAAAAAGGCCGCATCGATCAGATGCGGCCTTTTCGTTTCTACTCATTTTCCAGATGATTACTTTGCTTCAGCTGGCTTTACTTCTTCTTTCTTAACGGCTTTTTTCACTTTTTTGGCTTTCTTCACCTTTTTGGCTTTTTTAGCCTTTTTGGCTGGTTTAGCAGTTTTCTCACCAACAGCAGGGTGGCCGGCAGGCATTACAGGTGCAGCTGGCTCAGCGGCACAGACGATACCAGCGAAAGAAAGGGCAACAAGAGCAGCTACGATGGATGACAATACTTTTTTCATGATTCATTCTCCTTGGGTGGGGGTATTGTTTCTTGGATTTGACTATAGCATTTGTTGTGCCATAAATTAATCCAGCTTAACCAGCTTATTTTATTTGATTTATTTATTTTTAAAGAATTGGCAACAATTCAAGTTTGCCTCATTTGGTTAACCAATGTCGCATATGAGGTAATCCAACTTAAAACCAGACACATCTATTCAAAAAAGTCCGGGTAATGGGTACGTCAGCGCCCCGCCCTGAAATATTCGCGCATGGTTGCTTCAGTGCCTTTGCTCTTGACTTGCATGGTTCCCTGTACTAACTTTGAAGAATTATATATTTTATGAGGAGTTCATGCATGCCCTACGATAAATTGACGGAAGGCTTGACGTTTGATGATGTACTCTTGGTCCCCGCCCATTCTTTGATTCTGCCTCGAGATGCCAACCTGACTACCCGTATTTCCCGCAACATACACCTGAATATTCCACTCGTCAGCGCTGCCATGGATACTGTTACCGAGGCCCGTACCGCCATCTGCATGGCACGTGAAGGAGGGATCGGCATTATCCACAAGAATCTAACGATCAAGGAACAGGCCTACGAAGTGGACAAGGTCAAGAAGAGCGAGTCCGGCATGATCGTTGACCCGATCACGATGCGGCCTACCCAAAAAATCAGCGAGGCCCTTGATATCATGTCCCGCTATCGAATTTCGGGAGTACCCGTTACCAAGGCAAACGGCAAACTGGTGGGAATACTTACCAACCGTGACCTGCGTTTCGAGACCGATTATGATCTGCCCATTTCTGCACGTATGACCAAACGCAATCTGGTGACGGTTGAGGTAGGGACTACCCTTGAGCAGGCCAAGGAGCACCTCAAACATACCAGGGTAGAAAAACTTCTCGTAGTGGATGAGGATAGATTCCTTAAAGGTCTGATTACTATCAAGGACATTGAAAAAGTAAAAAAATATCCCAACTCCTGCAAGGACAGTCTGGGGCGCTTGCGGGTCGGTGCGGCCGTAGGACCGACTGACGATATGGAAGCACGAATGGATGCCCTTATCAAGGCGGGTGTTGATGTGATTGTCATTGATACCGCACATGGTCATTCCCAGGGCGTCATCGATGCGGTTATCCGGGCCAAGGCCACATTCCCCGGTGTTGAAATCATTGCCGGCAATATCGCAACTGCCGAGGCGGCGGAAGCGCTGATCAAAGCCGGTGTCGATGGCATCAAGGTCGGTATCGGTCCTGGCTCTATCTGCACCACCCGGGTTGTTGCCGGCGTGGGGGTGCCTCAGATAACAGCGATTCATGAGTGTTCCCGGGTAGCCCATAAATATGGTATACCTGCCATCGCGGATGGCGGCGTAAAATATTCAGGCGACCTGCCCAAGGCCATCACTGCCGGGGCCGATTGCATCATGATCGGTTCTTTGTTTGCCGGCACCGAGGAATCCCCCGGTGACACCGTCCTCTACCAGGGACGAACCTATAAGACCTACCGTGGTATGGGTTCTATCGGTGCCATGAAGGATGGCAGCAAGGATCGCTACTTCCAGTCGGAGGTAGGTGACGACGTCAAGCTTGTACCGGAAGGGATCGAAGGCATGGTGCCGTTGCGCGGGCCGCTTTCGGCCAATATTCACCAACTGCTGGGAGGGTTACGCTCCGGCATGGGTTACACCGGCTGCGGCTCGATTGAAGAACTGCAGCAAAAAGGCAGGTTCATTCGTATTACCGGTGCCGGACTCAAGGAGTCTCATGTGCATGACGTGACGATTACAAAGGAAGCGCCTAACTACCGGGTAGGCAACTGATAATTTGAAACCGACATGCCCCGGTCGTATTACGGGGCATCTGCTTGCATTGCCAAAACCAGCATTCCCTTCATTGATACCCATATTCTATTCAACTGGTAACTTATCAAAATACAACCAAAGGCTATTTACATTATGTCAGATATTCACAGCCAGAAGATCCTGATCCTCGATTTCGGTTCCCAGTACACCCAGTTGATCGCCCGCAGGGTCCGGGAAGCTCATGTCTATTGTGAGCTGCACCCGTTTGACATGACCATGGACAATATCCGCTCCCTGGCGCCCAGCGGGATCATCCTCTCGGGTGGCCCGAAGTCGGTCTATGAGCCGGAGGCACCTTCTGTGGCGGAGGAACTGTTCGAACTGGGGATTCCGGTTCTGGGAATCTGCTACGGCATGCAATTGATGAGTCGGCACTTCGGCGGCGAGGTCGTGGCGGCTGGCAAACGCGAGTTCGGTCATGCCGACCTGCTGGTTACCACCCAGCCGGGACCGCTCTTCGATGGTTTTTTCATTGAAGGAAAAAGCCCGGTCTGGATGAGCCACGGCGACCATGTATCAAAAATACCTGATGGCTTTGAAAGCGTTGCCGAGACCGCCAATGCACCGGTTTGCGCCATTCAAGACGTCAGCCGCAATCTGTACGGAGTTCAGTTTCACCCCGAGGTGAATCATACCCCGCGCGGTGAAATGTTGATCGATACGTTTGTCCGCAAGGTCTGCGGCTGCAGCGGCCAATGGACTCCCGGCCAGATCATTGAAGATGCCGTTGATCGTATCAGGCAACAAGTCGGCAGTGACCGGGTCATTCTCGGGCTCTCGGGCGGTGTCGATTCTTCTGTCGCGGCGGCGCTGATTCATCGCGCAATTGGCGATCAATTGACCTGCGTCTTTGTCGATAACGGGCTGCTGCGGCTGGCCGAAGGGGATCAGGTCATGTCAACCTTCGCCGAAAACCTGGGGGTCAAGGTTATCCGGGTGGATGCGGAAGATCGCTTCCTGTCGGCCCTGACGGGCGTGAGTGATCCGGAAAAAAAGCGTAAGATCATTGGCGGACTTTTTGTCGATATCTTTGAAGAAGAATCAAAACGTATTCAGGACGCTAACTGGCTGGCCCAGGGCACCATCTATCCGGACGTAATCGAATCAGCGGGTGCCAAGACCGGCAAGGCCCACAACATCAAGAGCCACCATAACGTCGGCGGACTGCCGGATTATATGAAGTTGAAATTGCTGGAACCGCTACGCGAGCTGTTCAAGGATGAGGTCCGTGCCATCGGAGAGGAGTTGGGACTGCCGCACCAGATGGTTTGGAGACATCCCTTTCCGGGACCTGGCTTGGGTGTGCGTATCCTCGGCGAGGTAAAAAAGGAGTATGCCGACATCCTGCGCCGGGCCGATGCCATCTACATCGAAGAACTTTACGCATCCGGACATTATGAAAAGATCAGTCAGGCCTTTGCGGTCTTTTTGCCGGTTAAAAGCGTCGGCGTCATGGGGGATGGCCGCACCTATGAGTATGTGGTGGCGTTGCGGGCCGTCGAAACCAAGGATTTTATGACCGCCGGATGGTATCCGATGCCCTATGAAGATCTGGCCCGTATCAGCGGCCGGATCATCAACGAGGTAAAAGGGATCAATCGGGTGGTGTACGATATCTCCAGCAAGCCGCCGGCGACCATTGAGTGGGAATAGCCTCGACAGAAAATGCTGCACTGCCATTGCACATGATTCGATTGATGATATATGTAGTTGAGCGAAAGGCTGGCGGCACACCGCGCTGAGATTCCCCACATAAGGAGCAGAGGCATGAATGCACCAACACGGTACAACGATGACTCGGTTAAAGGTTTCATCACCTGGAGCATCATATGGGGAACCATTTCGGTCCTGATCGGAATCCTGATCTCCCTGCAGCTGGTCTGGCCGCAACTGAATGTCGCTCCTTACCTGACCTACGGCAGGTTGAGACCGATTCACACCAACGCCGGCATCTTCGGATGGGGCATCGGCAGCTTTATCGGCCTGTTCTTTTATATCACCCAGCGCCTGACTAAAACCACGCTCTGGAGCCCGGGACTTGCCAAGATAACTCTATGGCTCTTCAACATCGGGATTGCATCTGCTGCCGTAACCTTGGCCATGGGGATCAATCGTACCAAGGAGTACGCTGAACTGGAGTGGCCACTGGCTATCGTGGTTGCTGTTGTCTGGGTGTTGTTTTCCATCAATGTCTTCATGACTATTCTCAAGCGTAAAGAAGAGCAGATGTACATCTCGCTCTGGTATATCATGGCGACCCTGGTCGGGGTGACCGTGCTGTATGTCGTCAATAACCTGGGAGTACCTCTTAATTTTTTCAAATCATATCCCATTTTCGCCGGCACCAATGACGCCAATGTACAGTGGTGGTACGGTCACAATGCCGTCGCCATGGTACTGACGGCCCCACCGCTGGCGATCTTCTACTATTTTCTACCGAAAGTGACCGGCAATCCGATCTACAGCCACCGCATGGGCATTATCGCGTTCTGGAGCCTGATCTTCATGTACCTCTGGACCGGAGCTCACCATCTGCTCTGGACACCGATACCGGACTGGATCCAGACGCTGGCCATGGCCTTTTCGATCATGTTGATCGCCCCTTCCTGGGGAGCGGTGATGAATGGCTATCTAACCATGAACGGCCGCTGGGAACAGATCAAGTCGAATTACCTGGTCAAGTTCCTGATCTGCGGCATCACCTTCTACGGTCTGCAGACCCTGCAGGGTCCGATGCAGGCGATTCGGACCTTTTCAGCCTTTATCCACTACACGGACTGGGTACCGGGGCATGTCCACATGGGAACGCTCGGCTGGGTTTCCATGGTGATCTACCCCGCCATATACTACATCACAACCACTACAAACGAGACGGAGATCTATAGCGAAAAACTGGTTGATGTCCACTTTTGGCTGGTCTTGATCGGTCAGCTGATGTATTCCATCACCATGTGGATCGCCGGGGTACAGCAGGGCAGCATGCTCCTGGCCAGCAATCCGGATGGCAGCCTGCATTACAGCTTTATGGAAACGATGATTTCCATCTTCCCCTACTATAAACTGAGGGCGGTCAGCGGCTTTATCTTCCTGTCCGGCCTGCTGGTGTTCATCTTCAACATCTACAAGACCTCTGAAAAAGGGAAAGCGCTCTCTACCCGGGCTTCGCAGGCCTGACACCAACTTAATCCAGGCGAGGACGACACCATGTTGGAAAGAAATCCCGTTATCTTCATAATCTTGGCCTTTGTGGTGATCATGATCGGTACCACGGTCACCATGATTGCCCCCTTTAAATGGATCAACAGTGCCGGTGACCGGATTGCCGAGGTAAAACCCTATACCCCCCTGCAACAAGAAGGTCGCGATATTTATATGCGCGAGGGGTGCAACAACTGCCATACCCAGACCGTGCGCACCCTTACGGCAGATGTGGAGCGCTATGGTAATGGCGGCGGGTACTCCAGATCGGGTGAGTTCGTGTATGACCGCCCGCACCTGTGGGGCTCGCGCCGTACCGGGCCAGATCTGGCCCGTATCGGCCTGAAGTATCCTGACCCCAAAGGGGCCTGGCACCGCAAGCACCTGGAAAACCCGCGCTCGGTTGTACCGGCTTCCAATATGCCGTCCTATGCCTTCCTGAATGAGCCGCTCGATACGACCTACTCCGAACGGAAGATGAAACTGCTCAAGTTCCCTTACACCCAGGCCGACCTGGATGATCTCAAGGGCAAATCCGAGATGGATGCCATCATCGCCTACATGCGCAAACTGGGAACCGACCTTTCGGTAAAAAAAGCAGAAGCAGCCATGCAGCCGCCAGCCGACCAGAAGAATCCTTTCAGCGATCTCAAGAATGTCAAGGCCGAGGCGTTATCGATATTTGCCCAGAATTGTGCCTCCTGCCATGGTGACAAACGCCAGGGCGGCCTGGGCCCTGCTTTAAAAGGTTCCTCCAAGTCCGATGCCGCACTATTTGCCATCATTTCAACCGGTGTGGAAGCGAACGGCATGCCAGGGTTCAGCGGTTCACTCGACCAGCAGAAGATCTGGAAGCTGGTGACCTTGATCAAACTGGGCAAACAGGATGATTGAAGCCCGGATCGTGTTTTTGCTGATCACAGCGATTTTGTTCGCGGTGTTGTCGGCAATCGCTGTAGCCACCCTCAGAAAAAAACGCAAAAAAAAGCTTGAAGAACCCAAGTACCGGATGCTCAAGGACGACTGATTCTCATACAAGGAGAAGATGATATGTCAGAACAGCACGATTACGATGGCATAAGGTATCGCGATGAAAAGAGTTCTCCCCGCATCTTCCGTGTCCTTTTCACGGTGCTTGTTATTTGGGCTGCCCTTTTTACGGGATATTACCTGTTGAGCGGATGGAGCTCACAATCCGAGACTGATGCTGCCAGAAAAGTGCTTGCAGAAAAAAAACAGGCTGCGCACAAAGCCGTTGAAGCCACAGCGGGCGTCCATCAAGGGAGTGGCGATAAGATTGAAGCGTACATTGCAGCGGGTAAACTGCAGTATGCCAAGCATTGTGTTGCCTGTCATGGTGAAAATGCTAAAGGGATTGTCGGACCGGACCTTACCGCTTCCACATACAAATACGGCAAGACCCGTCAGGATATCACCAAGACCATTTCCGAGGGACGTCCCGGCGGCATGCCGTCTTTCAGCAGCCAGATCGATCCCGAACAGATCGAGGGTCTGGTAGAATATCTACTGTCTCTGAAATAGATGAAACTACACAAACATAAATAGGAGAGTGATCAATTGTGAGCGCCATATCCTTTGAAGAAATCATGTTTACCATCATGTCTGCCACGCAGGACACCTTCAAAAGCTATATGAATATCGATCTGCTGGCTGGAAAGGTGGAGAAAAGAGTTGCCCCCGTAGATTCGGATGTGACCGGCATCGTCGGGGTAGCAGGTGATCGCGTTGGATACATCATTATTGCTACCGACAAAAAGAGCGCCCAATGCGTCGCCAAAGAGCTGCTTATGGTTGACGAGGCAGATGAGGAGTGTATCCGTGATGCGGTGGGAGAGCTGACCAACAATATCGCCGGCGTCTTTAAAACCAGGTATCACGAGCAGTACGGCAGTGTGGCCCTTGGACTGCCCCTGGTTGTATCCGGCCAGTTGCGTACCATTTCCGACCCCCCTGACCCCAACGAAACATCCAGTATCAACGTTCAATGCAAAGGGGTGACCATACCCTTTGTGACCGCTGATGGCAGCATTTCCATCAAGGTCATGGTGTATATGTAAATGGCTTTACCCCCATTTGATGCAAATTAATCTCTTTTTCTGACCCATGCCGCTTCCGCTCTTCTGTTGACCGGAAACGGTACGGGTGTTCCAACACAACGAAAAAAATCTGAAGGCTTAATGAACCAAATTCTGGATCAATACGGAAGTCTGCTCAAAGAAGTGGACACGTGGTTTGAAACCTGTCTGGCCAGGCATGCTGATGTGATTGCATGCCATCATGGCTGTTCGGAGTGCTGTCGGGGTTTATTTGACATCACCCTGCTGGACGCTCTCTATCTGAAGCGCGGCTTTGACCAGTTACCCGTAACGGTGCAGCAGTCAATTCAGGTGAAGGCGGCTGGTCGTCTTCACAATCTCACCGTACAGTGGCCTAATTTCACGCGGCCCTGGACACTGAATCATATCCCTGAAATTCAGTGGGACGAGATGATGCCGGAAGAGGATGAAACACCCTGTCCATTGCTCTCTGACCAGGGTACCTGCCTTGTGTACGCCTATCGCCCCATGACCTGCCGGTTGAATGGAATCCCTATGATCGATACAAACGGAGAGGAACTGTTTGATGAGTGGTGCAGCCTGAATTTCGTGGATGATGATCCCATCGGATTAGTGGATATTCGGCATCCATTTAATGATCTGTTCACCCAGGAATTACTCCTGTTCAGGGAGCTCATGCGCAGAATTTTCGGTAGGGCGGTAAGTGAGCTGGACACCATCATTCCAGCGGCAGTTTTTCTCGATGGGGATAGTATCGCGATGATCCGTTTGCCGGAACAGGAACGGGTCTCGCACTGAAAACTTGATAGACACTTGCACGTGTCATTTCTGCGACAGAACCAGAGCCGTTTTTCCGTCGGCTTATCAGTCTACCGCAACAACAAAACAGCCATTGAAGCCCTGACGTACATACTTCTCCTGAGTTGTCTGAGCTACCCGCAGTGAGCTGTAACGTCCCACTCTGACCCGGTAGTATTTCGTCCCCCCGACAAGGGCCTCCTGTACATCGGCTACTGCAAATGTCCGTTTGAGTTCTTTTGCATAACGGTAGGCGTTGGCTTTTATGGTAAAGGCCCCGACCTGGAGAGTAAATGTGCCGTAATCATAGCTTGCAGGTGGCCGGTAGACAGGTGCGCCGGCCACTCCACTATCTCGATAGCCGAGTGCCGTAATCCTGACCGGCGCCAACCCTTCCTGGAGCATTCCCAAACGACCAGCCGCTGCATCGGAAAGATCAATGATCCGGTCTCCGACAAACGGTCCGCGATCATTGATCCGCACGACAATTTCTCTGCCATTGCGCCTGTCCTGAACCCGGACATACACACCCATGGGGAGTGTCTTGTGGGCGGCGGTCATGGCATTCATATCAAATATTTCACCATTACTCGTCCTGCGGCCGTGGAATTCCTTACCATAGGAACTGGCGATTCCCTCCTGTTCAAATCCCGCATAACTGGAAAGCGGCTCGTAACGGGTACCGTTGACGGTATAAGGCTTTTGAGTCGCTTGCCGGCGTGCCGGTTGATACTGATCGGAAGGAGGGTAAGCCCGCCGGTATGCCGTGCAGGACGAAAGAACCGCAGCAGTGATAAGGATGCAGCTCAGCAGGATAAAGCGACGCGTGCCGCTAAATGAAGGAAGCATGGATCTAGTCCCCTAAAACTGTACATCTGGTATCGAGCATATTTTCTGCCTTACTGCCGCGCATCAATTTTCTTTTTATTGTGACACAGGTGACACTCGGTTGGCCCTCTCCCCATCTTATTGTGACACCCCTTGCAAAAGGCATGAGCAATGCGGTGATCATCGAAGCGGGACTGGATACTTTCAAGGGTAGGATTTTCAATGCGGTGGCAGAGGATGCATTGATCCTCACTCAAGGCCTTCAAGTGCTTTAAATGACTGAATACTACTTCGCCATTCTTATTGGGAAAGACCAGCAGGTTCTTTGCCGGATTAATTTTACGGGTAAAAATATCTGCCCGGGATGCCAAGGCGTTTGTGACGAAGAAGAGTGCTGCACATACAAAAAGGATGAGGGTGATTCGCATAGTCGTTAATTGTCTCCATTAAAGTTGTTTCGCTATCAGTGTTGTTCAGCTATGTACTTGTTGGACAGGTTCGAGCAATTATCGGTGCCGCCTCAATGAATCGGCGTAACAGATCGTCTCTACGAAAAGCAGTTCAAGGTGCAACGTAGTGAGTTCGGCTGTCAATACCGTGAGTAAGGCTACCGCTTTACCCGAGGATCAAGGGCATCACGAATCCCCTCTCCCAACAGGTTATAGGCCAGTACCGTAATCAGGATGGAGAGCCCCGGAAACAGCGACAGCCACCAGGCAAATTCGATGTAATCCTTGCCCGAGGTCAGGATATTCCCCCAGCTGGGTGTTGGCGGCAAGACGCCGATGCCGAGGAACGAGAGGGCTGATTCTGTCAGGATGGCCCCGCCGACACCGAGAGAAGCCGACACCAGCACGGGCGATATGGCGTTGGGCAGGATGTGTCGAAAGATGATGCGGGCATCCGAGCACCCGATGCAGCGTGCCGCCAGGATATAGTCCATCTCGCGGATGGAGAGCGTTTCGGCCCGCACCAGGCGCGCCACCCCCATCCAGCCGGTCAGCCCGATCACGATCATGATGTTCCAGATCGATGGCTCCCGGATGGTAATCACCGCCAGGATCAGGAAGAAGGCCGGGAAACAGAGCATGATATCGACAAAACGCATCAAGACCGTATCTACCAGGCCGCTGTAATAGCCTGAAACCAGCCCCACCACCGTGCCGATGGACACGGCAATCCCCACGGCGACAAAGCCGACCTTGAGCGAGATGCGGGCGCCATAGATGATGCGGCTGAGGACGTCGCGTCCCAGCTCATCCGTGCCGAACCAGTGCTGCCAGGAAGGGGGCGTCAATACGGACCAGGCATTGATGGCGTTCGGCTGCCAGGGCGCGATCACCGGCGCCAGCAGCGAGACCAGAAAAAGTGTGGCCACGACACCTGTGGCGGCCAAGGCCATGTGGTTGCGTTTGAAGCGTTGCCAGAAGATCGCGTAAAAAAAGGACTGCTTGAAGGACATGTGCACCCTACCCTCCCTGCCGGATACGTGGATCGGCCAGGGCGTAGCAGACATCGGCCACCAGGTTGCCGACCAGGGTCAGAAAGGCGCCGATCACCAGGATGCCCATGACAACCGGGTAATCACGGGACATGGCCCCCTGGTAGAAAAGCTGTCCCATACCGGGAATGGCGAAGATTGTCTCAAAGATGACGCTGCCGCCGATCAGGCCGGGGATGGAAAATCCGAGCAGGGTGATCAGGGGCAACAGGGCATTGCGGAGTGCGTGCTTGTAGATCACGGTTCGCTCCGACAAGCCTTTGGCCCGGGCAGTGGTGATGTAATCCTGACCGATGACATTCAGCATGGTGGAGCGCATGTAGCGTGACAGACCGGCCAGGCTGCCGAAGGAGGCCACCATGATCGGCATGATCAGATGTTTGGCCAGATCCCACAGGTACCGAAAGGTGCCATACCCATCGCTTCCCAGGGTATGCAGACCCGAGATGGGCAACCAATTGAGCTTGACGCCGAAGAAGTACATCAACAGCAGGGCCAGCCAGAAGGTCGGCACGGCAAAACCAATGAACACAAATACCGTAATGCTCTTGTCCAGCCAGGTATCGCGATGGGTGGCAGCCAGGATGCCGATCGGGACGGCCAGGCCGAATTCCAGCAACAGGGCGATCAGGTTAAGTGACAACGTGACCGGCAGGCGCTCGCGGATCTTGTCCAGCACCGGCCGGTTATCCGGAGAAAAGGACGTTCCCAGGTCGAGCCGGACCAACCTGCCGACCCAGGTGACATACTGCTCGTGCAGCGGCTTGTCCAGCCCGTAGAATTTGCGCATACGTTCGCGGGCATCCTTGCCGACCTTGGGATTCATAGCCATCTGCATCTCCACCGGCTCGCCCGGCGCCAGATGAATAACCGTGAAGGTGATCAGGGTGATGCCGAGCATCAGCGGGAACAGCATCAGGATGCGTTTAAGAATATATGTCGTCATAGCTGACATGCCCTTGTCAATGTGTCATCTCCCATGCCTTGCGCAGTACTGACAGAGTACGTGCCTGTATTCCAATAGCATCTTTGCCCTTTTTTTCCCATAACGAAATGCTGGCGACCGAAAAACCGAGGCGCTTGGCAAAAGCAGCCTGTGTCTCGCCCAGGGATAACCGCCAGGTATGGATAGCATTACCGGTGAATGAATCAGGTAATGGAGCAATGACGGGCTGTTCAATTCTATTTTTTGATGTGGTGGCGGAGGTTTTCCTGGGCATTTTTTTAGGTGCACGGCCTGTTATGTTGACTGTTTTTCCAGAGGTCTGATTCTTCGAAAACGCTTTTGTTTTTATTGGCGGGGCAACGACGACCGGTACAGCTGATGGCAGCTCAGCTGCATCAACCATATCGACCCCGAACACATCGGCAAGACCGCTTGCAGCGATCCTGCGACGGGAGGTTCCTGCCGAGGCGGCACCCGTAATCGCTGCCGAGACATCAACCAGCTCCGCATGATTCACCCCACGCAGAAGGAACAGCATCTCCGGGGAGTGATCCAGCCGAGCGCCTACACCATAAAGCACTGCCGCCACATGCTTGCACATACTGGCCCAATCCGGGCAATCGCAGTCAAATTTCATCTCACCCGGCAGCGGAAAAAGCCCCTCCTTGCGATCCGCAACCACCTCCATCACACCCCGGTCCAGCCGCCCGCGCAGCAGGTCGATCAACGAGCCGATCCGGCCGGTGCAGGAATATTTGAGGGCATCCCATTTCTTTTTCGTCAGCGGAGAGATGGTAATGGAGACATTGTACAGGACCGATCCGCTGACAATGGCCGTGATGCCGCCGCCCTGGATTTCCAGATGGCAGACCGAGCCGTTTCTGACATACGAGCGGCCACGGGGCAGGCGGTTGGCATAATCGCTGAACGATTCCATATGGTCGCACCACCCCTTGCCCCAGAAGGAGTCGGCGATCTTGCGCCCGGCCAGCTGTACCGGCTGCACCTTCAGTCCCTTCTTCTTCATCTTTTCAAGCTGTTTCAGTGCCTTGGCCCGCCGCTCCGCAACAGACACATAAGGCGCATATCCATAGAAACTCACGGGGGATATCTCCTTATAATCATGGAATACTGGTACTGGTAATCAAATTTGCATCATATGGCCTTTATCTCAGGCGAGACCATCGAGGTTTTAAAACCTCGATGGTCTGTCAATTCTCAACTTGAGAGCAACCTGGAATTACTCATCAACAGGCTCTATCACTCGCGCAACCTCACCGCCACATCTTTTGCAGGTGCCATGTAACACAAGAGAGCGCCCTGACATTGTTCCTTCGCGCAGTTGTGTGGAAGAACTAGCCCGGCACTGTCCACACCAGACATTGTCCAGGTACACTATTTTATCAGGGATCTGGTCCCAGCGTTTTCTGGCTTCGGCTGTAAACGTTGGAAGTGTTGTAACGGTAGCTTTCCTGGCAAAATGCCGCTCAAAAAGCTCCTTGGCTCTGAGAAACCCTTGCTCGCTCATTCCAACCGACTTTGCCTTGCCCACAGGGTTTGACAGGTAGCCCTGCTGATGGAGTCTGTTCAGCGTATCCCAGTCAAAACCCTTCCATGCCCGCGCACCAAGGCCTTCATGCCTTTCATGTGTCACCAGATACAGAAGTGCCAAGGTGTAGTCATCTATCTTATCTTCATCGAAGTCCATATTGACCTCCATTGAACGGATTGCGGACAACTTCACTATTAAATGAGTTCAAAACCCTTGACCTTTTCGGTTTAGGCTGTTCTTACTTTACCCTTTGAGAAATTCATGTTTGAGAGGGGATATCGAGGCGATCATTTCAAAGTGCCGGTCATCGTGCAGCAGACGCACATTGTGTTCCTGGGCAACGGCGGCAATCAGAGTATCGGTGAGCGGTGCATTGAGACCTTTGTGTCGGAGCGTGTAACCAAGCTTGTTGGCCCGCCCCCACACCTTCGCTGAAAGATCAAAACAACGCAGAGCAGCCAGATCCTTGCTCAATTTGTCGTACTCTTTCAGTGATTTTGCGCCTCTCAGAATCTCCATGATGACAATCGGCGTTGTCGCCAGCTTGTCGGCCATGATGAGCGGGACGATGCGCTCCTGGAACTGAATCCCTGATCCGCGTAGAAAATGTATCCAGACCGTGGTGTCGGCAAGAATCAACTCATTTGTCATCGCTGCGGTACTCCTCCAACTCTTCACAGGTCGTGGTTACCACACCGGAGGAATACATGCCCGCAAGGTGCTCCAACCGCTTTTTCCTGACAAATTCCTGCAACGACATGCTGATAAGCTCTTTCTTTGTTTTCGCGTTGGAAAGTGAAAAGGCCTCTTTGAATAACGCATCATCTATCGCAATTGTGGCTCTCATAATGTGCCTCCTTTAAGCACATAATAATGGCAAAATATGTGTCTGTCAAACAAACCTCCGAGGTTTTGGAAACCTCGGAGGTTTGTTAAATTCATATCCCCGCCTTCTCCAGATCCAGCGCAACCAGCTTCAACAGGGCCTCGTCATCCATCTCGGTCAGCAGGGTTTCCGCCCCTTCCAGCAGTTCCGTCGCCAGTCCGGCCTTGGCGGTAATCATGGCGTCGATCTTCTCCTCAACCGTCCCCTTGCAGACAAACTTGTGCACCATGACGTTCTTGTTCTGCCCGATGCGGAAGGCGCGGTCGGTGGCCTGATTCTCCACCGCCGGATTCCACCAGCGGTCGAAATGGATCACATGGCCGGCAGCTGTCAGATTGAGGCCGGAACCGCCGGCCTTGAGGGACAGAACAAAGAAGGGCGGACCATCCTCGTGCTGGAAGCGATCCACCAGCTTCTTCCGTTCAGCCACCGGGGTGCCACCGTGCAGCACCAGACCGGGGCGGCCGAACAGCGTGGCCAGGAAGGCGGCCAAAGGGCCGGTCATCTCCCGGAACTGGGTAAAGACCAGGGCCTTTTCCTGACGCGAGGCGATCTCTTCGATTAATTCACGCAACCGAATAAACTTGCCGCTGCGCGTCTCGGCATAATCGCCGTCTCCCAGTGACTGGCCGGGATGGTTGCAGATCTGCTTGAAACGCATCAACGCGGAGAGAATCAGACCCCGGCGTTTCATGCCGCTTTCCTGCTGTTCCTTGAGTGCATCGGCCAGATCATTGACCGCTTGGCCGTACAAGCGGGCCTGGGCCGGGCTTAAGCCGCACCAGGCGGCCATCTCTACCTTGTCGGGCAGATCGCTGATGACACTGCGGTCGCTCTTGAGGCGGCGCAGGATGTAGGGCTGCACCAGAGAGCGCAACGGGGCGTACGATCGGGGTTCGCGGTTTTCAAGCGCGGTGACGAACTGCTTGAAACGGGGGGCTGACCCGAGCAGACCGGGGTTGATGAAGTCGAACAGCGACCAGAGATCGGACAGCCGGTTTTCTACCGGGGTGCCGGTCAGGGCGATGCGCGCACGTCCCCTGAGGGTCTTGACCGCTTTGGCCTGCTGTGTTCCTGGGTTCTTGATGGCCTGGGCCTCGTCCAGCACGATCAGATTCCATTTCAGCTTTCTGATCCACTCCTGACGCTGGAGCATGCCGTAGGTGGTCAGCACCGCGTCAACGGACGCAAGTGCCTGTTCGGGGTCGGCGGTGATGCTCGCCAGTTCCGTCCGTTCGGTCTCCGACGGGTGCAGGCAGACAACCGACAGCGACGGTGCAAAGCGGGCCAGCTCGCTTCGCCAGTTGGACAGCAGCGAGGCCGGCAGCACCAACAGGCTGGGAACGGACTTTCCGGCACGTCCCCGCTGCACCAGCAGGAGCGAGATCACCTGGATGGTCTTGCCCAAGCCCATGTCGTCGGCCAGACAGGCGCCCAGCCCCATCTCCGACAGGAACCAGAGCCAGTTGAGGCCGGTCTGCTGGTAGGGACGCAGGTCGGCAAGCAAATCGGGACCGGCCTGCACGGCGGCCAGACGTGCCGGCTCTCTCAGGCCGGCCAGCAGCTCCCACAGGCGGTCGCCTGCTTCCACAAAGGACCAGCCGGTTTCATCCAGCATGGGATCGTTGCCGGACAGGTCGCGCCGGGCTCCGGCCAGCAGACGCATCCCTTCCACAAACGACAGACCAGACTCGCTTGCCTCGGCCTTCACCCGTTGCCACTGTTCCAGTGCCTGGCGGAGCTTGTCGCCGTCCACCTCGACCCACTGCCCCCGCAAAAACGCCAAGCCCTCCCCCGCCGATGTCAATCGCGCTATCTCCTCAGATGTGAGGTCGGCGCCCTCCAGGGTCAGCTGGACCCGGAAATCCAGCAAGGCCTGCGCCGAAAGGGATTCTCCGACTTTAGTGCCGATAGCCACCTGCACCCTGGGGCGGGGACGTCTTTTCCACCAGTCCGGCAGACGCACTACGAGGCCGCTCTCTTCCAGGGCAGGTACATCCAGCAGAAACGGGTAGGCCTCCTCCGGTGTCCAGGCCAGCGGATGATAGATATCGCCGTTCTCCAGCAGCTCCCGCACCCACGGACAACGGCTGCCGGCATCGTGGACCGGCTCCAGCAGACGCAGGAGCGCTGCCCGATTATCGGCTCCGGCGTATTCCTTCAACGCCTGGCTGAGCGGCAGATGCTGGGCACGGGCATTCTTGCCGAGCCGGGGTATGTAGGTCGCCATGAAGGCAAAGGGGAATTCGGTATCCTGCCGGTTTTCGGCCAGATGAAAGCAGACCCGTCCCACCTGACGCCAGAGCGGCGCATACTGATGCAGAAAACCGGCCAGCCCCTCCGGATGTCGTGCAATCGAACCCAGCGCCCATTTGTCGAGATCAATCCAGATACCGGCAAGAACGTCGGGGGTACAGTATTCAGCACCCGGCATGGGGGGCAGACTCAGGGTGAGATAGGCAAGGGTGGCGGCATCGGGAGGTGGGAGTGGTTCGAGGCGCTCCGCGCTGGGTTGGTTCTGGCAGAGCAGGAGCAGATAGCGTATACCGAAGTCTCGCCAGAAGTGCCAGGCAAGCGGCCAATCCTGGGCGGTTTTCCCTCCGGCCAAGACCATGATTCCGGCTGCCTGGGAACCGGCAAAGGCCTGTTCCAGATCGCCGGATCGGTATGGCAGTGAAGCGGAAACATCCTCAAGCGCATCGTGCGCGGACGTCACCACCAGATGTCCGGCGGGCGTCAGGACGAGCTTCATGGCACGTAGACCTGCTCATTCTTCGGCACATACCATTTGATCTGGTTGTATCCGATACCGGCCGGGGCCACTTCCACGCCGCGGATACGGGCACTGACCACCGGCAGGGCATCAGGGACATACAGAAAGGTATAGGGTTGCTCGTCGGCCAGGATCTCCTGGATGCGGAAATAGGCCTTCTTGCGTTTCTCCATATCAAAGGTGCTGCGTCCCTCCACCAGCAGACGGTCGACCTCGGCGTTCTTGAAACCGATGAAGTTAAGCTCGCCCGGGTTGGTTTTGCTGGAGTGCCAGACGTCGTACATGTCCGGGTCAGGCGTGGTACTCCACCCCAGCAGGACCACTTCGAAGTTGCCTTTGTCTACAAATTCCTTAATGAAGGTAGCCCACTCCACGATACGGATCTTGACATCGATGCCAATGAATCTCAGCCGTTGCTGGATGATCTGAGCCGTCAGCAGACGTTGCTGGTTACCCTGATTGGTCAGAATCGTGAATTGGAAGGGTTTGCCATCCTTGACCAGGATGCCGTCGGCATTCTTCTGTCGCCAGCCGGCCTGAGCCAGCAGGTCAACAGCATGCTGCGGATCGTAGGCGATATCCTTGATGTTCGGGTTGTAGGCCCACCTTCCCGGGGTAATCGGACCGTAGGCCTTCTGACCCATGCCGAATAATACGCCCTGGATCAGCTCATCCTTGTTGATGGCCGCAGTCAGGGCCTGTCGGATGCGTTTGTCCTTGAATAGTGGATGACGCAGGTTGTAACCCATGTAGATATAGTTTGACGAGGGATAACGGAACTTGTTGAAGCGTGAGGTGAACTGTCGGGAGGTGGTCTGACGGGCATACTGCACCGGCGTCAGGGTCATTGTGTCGATAGTCCCGGCCTTCAACTCCATGTACATGGTGGAGGTATCGGGGATGATGCGATAGATGTAGTGATCAATGTAGGGCCGTCCCTCAAAATAGGAGGGATTGGCATCCAGCACGATTTTCTGGCCGGCGATCCATTCCTTGAAACGGTAGGGGCCGGTACCGATCGGCTGGCGGGCCAGGGGGCTTTTGGTGATATCCTTACCCTCCAACAGATGGGCGGGCAGGATACTGGTACCCCACGAGGCCAAAGCCGGGGCAAAGGGCGAACCGTAGGTGACCCTGACGGTATATGCATCCGGTGCGGTGATGGTTTTAACCTGTTTGAAATCCTCGGCATAGGCCGTGGGGGTTTTGGGATCGATAATGACGCGGTAGGTATAGAGTACATCACGGGAACTGAAGGGAGCGCCGTCGTGCCATGTCACGCCGTGGCGCAAATGAAAGGTGATGGTCAGACCATCTCTGGAGATATCGAAGGATTCGGCCAGATCACCGACAATGACCAGATTTTTATCGTATTTAACCAAACCGTTGTAGATTTGAGCGGCAACGGCATGTGAAGCTGAATCGGTAGCCAGTATGGGAATCAGGGTGGATGCCTCGCCGATGGTACCTTCCACGATGGCATCACCGTAAACCGGCGAGGAGGCGCCAATCTGCCGCGCTACGTTTTTCTGCTCACCGGAAGAACACGCAGTCAGAACACATGCTGCCATGAGGAAGACAGCCACCTTCCCCCACCGGGACATTCTCATCTTTCGGCCGGCTCCCCTTTGATCCGCCGAATCTTATTCAGCAACTCTTTATGATCAGGGTCAATCTCAAACGCCTTCCTGTAAGCTTTGAGGGCTTTTTTCTGTTCTTTTCTGGCAGCATAGACATCACCAAGATGTTCGGAAATGGTCGAATCGTCCTCCACCAGGGCAGCCGCTTTTTCCAGATTTCTGACTGCTTCGTCATAGTTTTTCATCTTGAAGTATACCCAACCAAGACTATCCAGGAAGAAACCGTCATTGGGACGAATATCAACCGCCTTTTTTAGATACGTCAAGGCTTCTTCCAGATGAATACCCATCTCTGCATACGAGTACCCCAGAAAGTTGAGCGCCTGGGCATCGTTGGGATTGAGACTGATGACTTTTTTCATCCGCTCAATCGATTCTGATCGTTTGCCCAGCTTGTCATACAGAACGCCGATCCGGAATTGAAGACGGGGATCCGATTCGAACTGTTTTTCAGCCGTGAACAAAAGCGCCAGGCCATCATTGGGCCTGTCCAAAGCTTCATACAGAGACGATAGGTTTAGATACAGTTCCAATTGGTCTGGATTATCTGCGATTGCCGCTTTGAGAACCGCAAGAGCCTGTTCTGATTTCCCCTG
Source organism: Deltaproteobacteria bacterium (assembly GCA_021780495.1). Taxonomy (GTDB): domain Bacteria; phylum Desulfobacterota; class Desulfuromonadia; order Geobacterales; family Pseudopelobacteraceae; genus CAIPTY01. The sequence goes on along the minus strand of JAJXYO010000019.1, from coordinate 1,323 downwards.
TTCCTTCAGTATGAAGGCTCTATGACCAATAGCATCGATGTAAGAGCTGGAATCAGTGGGGATCTTCAAAAATTCTTTGTATGCTGAAGTAAGGTCGCCTTTTTCTTCATATGCAATAGCGAGATACAGGCGTATCTGATGCGCAGCAGGATCTTTTTCAAGTATGGCACTGAAAACCTTGATGGCTTCATCAAAATGATCGAGCTCCATGTGAATCAAGCCGATCTTGCGCATGGTTTCCTGACCGCCATAACCGGACTCAACCGCTTGATTGAGATATTTGAGGGCTTCTGTAAAACGACGCTGCTGGATAAGGAGCTGAATCAACCTCTGCTGAACAACGGTTGCATCGTCATCACCACCGACCAGCCCTTTGTATGTCTCGATGGCCTTGGTATAATCTCCCATGGCCTCATAGGCGGCAGCCATATCTATTGCAGCCTGTTCAAAATCAGGTCGCAACTCAAGTGTTTTTGCAAAATAGCCCGCGGCATCACGATAGAGCTTCATCTGTCCATAGGTTTTTCCGAGATAATAATATCCCAGCACCGAATCGCTATTTGCTTTTACCAGGGACTTGAGAGTACTGACAGATTCCCCATACTCAAACAGGCGGTTCAGCGAGATGACCAACTGCAGATAGGCGTCCTCTTTGGCAGGATCCAGAGCAATCGCCTTGCGCAGATATTCAGCTGCTTCCAGATCTTTGCCGCCAGCCGCCATGATCGATCCCGCCATGAGGTAGGGGGGACGGTAGTCAGGATCAAGCTGGATTGCCTTTAAAATATACTCCAGCGCCTCATCGGTCTGTCCGATTTTCAGCTTGATTTCAGCTATTGCTGAGTTCAGAAAGGCCGAGGATGGATCCAACTCCACGGCATCCCGCAGGATGTTGAGTGCCGTTGGATAATCACCCTCCAATCCTGCAAGTCGGGCACGGGAATAAAGATAAAGCGCCCGTGACCGGCCATCATAGGTTGGCGGTGACTGGAGAGATGCTTCTGGGGACGTCACCGGTACGGCAGCACACGACGACAACAGTGCGACAAGTAACAACAATAATGAAATAACAGGCATTGGTAAGCTCGATAGAAAGGAAAATGTTTAAAAATTTAGCACACAACCTGCGTGTGCGTCAAACGAATATCATTTTTGTTCACGGTCTTGCAGACGGGCACCTTTGATGGTAATATTAAAAACTCAACTTTCGCACCGACATAAGCGGTGGTAACGCTTTTGTTTATACGCTCTGAGTCAGTATTTCCAGGCCGGAATTAGCAGCATCCGTTGCAACATGGCCGGTATTCCGGCTACAAAAGAATC